>NZ_BAEE01000063.1 GCF_000241265.1 Gordonia araii NBRC 100433 | reverse complement strand
GGCTACACCCAGGAGACAGATGTCCTCGACACCTGGTTCTCCTCGGGTCTGTGGCCGTTCTCGACGATGGGCTGGCCCGACGACACCGACGATCTGCGCAAGTTCTATCCGACGTCGGTCCTCGTCACCGGTTACGACATCCTGTTCTTCTGGGTCGCCCGGATGATGATGTTCGGCACCTTCGTCGGTGAGAAGGACACCGCGGGACTCGCGGAGCGCGAGGCGAAAGTGCCGTTCACTGACCTGTTCCTGCACGGTCTCGTCCGCGACGAGCACGGCCGCAAGATGAGCAAATCGCGTGGCAACGGCATCGACCCGCTCGACTGGGTGGAACGCTTCGGCGCCGACGCACTGCGGTTCACGCTGGCGAGGGGCGCCAACCCGGGCAGCGACATCTCCGTCGGTGAGGACCATGCGCAGAGTTCGCGGAACTTCGCCACCAAACTGTTCAACGCCACCAAGTTCGCGTTGATGAACTCGGCCACCTGCGAGGGTGAGTTGCCGCCGCGCGAGCAGCTCACCGATGCCGACCGATGGATCCTGGACCGTCTCGACGAGGTGCTGGCCGTCGTTGACGAGGGATTCGAGGCTTTCGAGTTCTCCAAGGCCTGCGAGGCGCTCTACCACTTCGCCTGGGACGAAGTCTGTGACTGGTACCTGGAGCTGGCGAAGGTCCAGCTGGCCGACGACGCGCGGAAGGCTGCGACGGCCCGCGTCCTCGGTGCGGTTCTGGAACCACTGTTGCGTGCGTTGTCGCCGGTGATGCCGTTCGTCACCGAAACCCTGTGGAAGGCGCTGACCGGAGGCGACTCGGTAGTGATCGCACCGTGGCCGAAGCCGTCCGCCGCGCCTCGTGACGTCGAGGCCGCCACCCGAATCGAAGATCTGCAGAAACTGATCACCGAGGTCCGGCGATTCCGCAGCGACCAGGGACTGCGTCCGAGTCAGCGTGTCGCCGCCCAGCTCACCCGCATCGACGAGGCGGGTCTGGCGTCGTCGCGGCACTATCTCGACTCGCTGGCGCGGCTGGATCCCGCCGACGACGGGTTCACCGCGACGGCATCTATCGAGGTTCGGCTCAGCTCCGCGACCGTGCAGGTCGATCTGGACACGTCGGGAACCGTGGACGTCGAGGCCGAGAAGCGCCGAGTCGCAAAGGATCTCGCGGTGGCCGAGAAGGAGATGGCGACGACGACGGCCAAGCTGGGCAACGAACAGTTCCTCGCCAAGGCACCGGACGATGTTGTCGCGAAGATCCGGGCGCGCCAGGAAGTCGCGCGGGATGAAATCGCCCGTCTGGGGGCCAAGCTGGCTGCGTTGGGCGGCGCGTGAGCATCCCCGGCTCGGCCGCCTCCGATCCTGGCGATCTCGCCGAGCTTGCCGAGGTCGAGGCCGAACTCGACACGCGCTGGCCGGAGACGAAGATAGAACCGTCGTTGGCCCGGATCAGCGCGCTGCTCGATCTCCTCGGGTCCCCGCAGGAGGCATACCCGTCGATTCACGTCGCCGGAACCAATGGCAAGACGTCGGTGACGAGGATGATCGACGCGCTGCTGACCGCGTTGCACCGCCGGACCGGTCGCATCACCAGCCCGCATCTGCAGTTGGCCACCGAGCGAATCTCGATCGACAACGCGCCGATCTCGCCGCGCATGTACGTCGACGCCTACCGCGAACTGGAACCGTTCATCACCATGGTCGACGACTCGTCGACGGCGGCGGGCGGACCGAGAATGAGCAAGTTCGAGGTGCTCACCGCCATGGCCTACGCGGTGTTCGCCGAGGCTCCGGTCGACGTCGCGGTGGTGGAGACCGGCATGGGCGGGCGCTGGGATGCGACGAACGTGATCTCGTCGCAGGTCGCCGTCATCACACCGATCGCGATGGACCACGCCGACTATCTCGGTGACACGCTCGCCGCGGTCGCGGGGGAGAAGGCAGGGATCATCAAGGGGGCTGCACCCGACCAGTTGGTCCCGCTCGACCCGGTGACGATCGTCGCGCCACAGGTTCCGGAAGTGGCCGAGGTGCTGCTGCGGGCCACCGTCGAGGCGGGAACCATCGTCGCCCGGCAGGACTCCGAGTTCGCCGTTCTCGACGCGCGTACCGCCGTCGGCGGACAGCTACTCGAATTGCAGGGCCTCGGTGGCGTCTACTCCGAAGTCTTCCTACCGCTGCACGGTGCACACCAGGCGGCGAATGCGGCACTCGCACTGGCGGCCGTCGAGGCGTTCTTCGGCGCCGGACCCGACCGTCAACTAGACGTCGAGGCGGTGCGCACCGGATTCGCTTCGGTGATCAATCCCGGGCGGCTGGAGCGCGTGCGCAGCGCGCCGACGGTGTACTTGGACGCGGCCCACAACCCGCACGGTGCGCAGGCGCTCGCGGCGGCGCTCGCCGAAGAATTCGACTTCCAGCGCCTCGTCGGCGTCATCTCGGTACTCGGGGACAAGGATGTCGTCGGCCTGCTCGAAGCACTCGAACCGGTACTCGACAAGGTGGTGATCACCAACAACGGCTCCCCTCGCGCGCTGGACACCGGCGTGCTGGCCGATGCCGCAGAGGCCGTCTTCGGGGAGGACCGCGTCGTCGTGGAGCCGTTCCTGCCGGATGCCGTCGAGCAGGCCATCGCGCTTGCCGAAGAGGACGACGGAGCACCGTTGTCGGGGACCGGGGTCGTTATCACCGGTTCGGTGGTCACCGCGGGCGCCGCCCGGTCGCTGTTCGGAAAGGAACCCGCATGACCAGCGAGCACCCGAGATTCACCGCCCCGGCCACCGATCCGTGGAAGGGGCTGCGCGGAGTGATGTCCGGGCTGCTGATTCTGCAGGCGATCGTCGTCGGACTGGCGTTTCCGGTCGTCGCGAAGATCGGCGACGGACTGACCGTGTACTCGATCGCCTACTTGAGCCTGCTGATCGTCGCAATGATCCTGGCGTGCGGCCTGCAATCGCGCGCGTGGGCGCTGCAGATGAACTGCGCCCTGACATTGCTCACGATTGTGGGCGGAGTCTTCCACTGGTCGATCGCCGTCATCGGGCTGATCTTCGCGCTGGTATGGGCCTACGTCGTCTACATCAAGCGCGACGTCGAGCAGCGGATCGCTCATGGGCAACTCCCGGGCCAGGAGCCGATCGAGGGTTAATCGCCCAGGCGGTCCAGGACGAGATCGAGCTTTCCGCCCATCTCTTCGACCTGGGTTCCCAACCGGTCGACTTTGATATCGATGTGGTCGACCTTGGTGTCCAGCTGGTCGACCTTGGTGTCGAGTGTGTCGACTCTGGTGCTGAGGTCGTCGACTTTGGTGTCCAACTGGTCGACTCTGGTGCCGAGGTGGTCGACCTTGGTGTCCAGCTGATCGACCTTCGTGTCGAGCTGGTCGACCTTGGTTTCCAGCGTATCGAGTCGCACGGTGTGCTGACCGAGGACTTTGCCGTGATCGGTGAGGATCTCGTAGATCGCGCTGATGTCGTTGTCGATCCGGTTGAACTTCCGGTCCTGCTCGGCCGCTTCCATGGGGTCAGCGTACGCGTGCGAGGCGCGGCCGAATACCGCCCGGATTCACATTGTGGATAAGTGCCTCAGTACTATCGTCGCGTGACCGAACGCACCCTGGTACTCATCAAGCCCGACGGCGTGGCCCGCGGCCTCGTCGGCGAAGTCATCCGGCGCATCGAGGCGAAGGGCCTCGCCCTTGTCGCCTTGGATCTGCGCACCGCCGAGCGCGAGGTGGCCGCCGGTCACTACGCCGAGCACGAAGGCAAACCGTTCTACGGCGACCTGCTCGAGTTCATCACGTCCGGCCCGTTGATCGCGGCCGTTGTCGAAGGTCCGCGCGCGATCGCGGCCTGGCGACAGATCGCGGGCGGCACGGATCCGGTGGAGAAGGCTACGCCGGGCACGATCCGCGGTGACTTCGCGCTGGAGACTCAGAACAACCTCGTGCACGGATCCGATTCGCCGGAGTCGGCGCAGCGCGAGATCGCCCTCTGGTTCCCGGAGCTGGCCGACGCCTGACCGCTGGAAGCCGCGCCCGTCGGCGCGGGATTCTCCTTATCCCATCCCCATGTGGGATACTGGCCTGTGTTGCCGCCGACACACACGTGTCGGCTCCGCAACACATGGTGACGGTTCACCGCCCGCGACTGAGATTTCATCTGCGTCGCGTGCAGGCCCTCCCCACGGCGTTTGAATCCTCTTGAAGGGTTCGCCGCGGCGTCGAGGTCTGTGACCGACGCTCACCACGAGGAGCGCATCGCCTGTCTCGTCCGGGATTCCGGTCAGACACCGATCGCACCGAAAGACCAGCTCACGCGGTCGCAACCGGTGAACCCGGCGCGACCCACAACCACATACCGCATGAGCCCCCGAGTGGCCGCGTTGATGTTCGACGCGCCCGGGGGTGCAAGGAGAATACGTGACCGAGAACGGGTCGCCGACCGACGCCAACGCGTCGGGACCGGCAGCAGAACTTCCCGACAAGATGCGCGTCCACGCTCTTGCCCGCCTGATGGGGGCGACGAGCCGTGACGTGCTTGAGCACCTCGAAGCACTGGGATCGGCGGTGCGCAGCGCTTCTGCGACGATCGACCGCGACGTCGCTGAGCGAGTCATCGACCGAGCCGGCGGACTCCCGTCAGCCGAGACGCCCGAGACAGCCGAGGCGGCCCCGGCGCCCCCTGTTGCGGAGACGTTGTTCTCGGCAGCGGCAGAAGTTTCCGATGCCCCGATCACGACGGCGGCGCCGGAAGCCGTGAACCCGCTGTTTCTGCCCCCTCAGGCTCCGGAGCCGGCGCCGCGGGCCGACGACGATGCCGACATCGAACAGGCGGACGCGGATCGCGACGCGAGCGAGACCGAATCGTCCGACGACGAGTCCGACGATCAAGCCGGTCGATCCCGCCGCCGGCGTCGTGGTCGGCGCGGTCGTGGCCGCGGGCGCGGCGAGGGCAACGGCGAGGATACGAACGCCGACGACACCAACGGTGACGCCGACGACAACGCCACCGTCGACGCCGACAAGACGGCGGAGTCGTCGACGACCGACACGGCGACGTCGGATAGTGAGAAGCCCGAAGGCGAACAATCTGAGAACGGTGACGGCGAGGAGTCGGACGGGGAGGGCTCCGGCGCGACCGCCACGTCGAAGCGCCGCCGTCGTCGGCGCCGCCGCAAGGGCGGCGCGGACGGAGGCGAGGAGGCATCGCCGGACGATCCGCCGAACACCGTGGTGCATGAGCGGGAGCCGCGCAGCAAGCGCGCGCGCGACGAGGTGCAGGGCATCTCGGGTTCGACGCGCCTGGAGGCCAAGCGCCAGCGTCGTCGCGACGGTCGTGACGCGGGTCGCCGACGGCCGCCGATTCTGAGCGAGTCGGAATTCCTGGCCCGACGCGAAGCGGTGGAACGGGTGATGGTGGTGCGCGAGAAGGTGCACACCAGCGCCGAGCGTGACGCGGGCGCCCACGAGGATTACACGCAGGTGGCAGTCCTTGAGGACGGCGTACTCGTCGAGCACTTCGTGACGACGGCCAACTCGACATCGCTGGTCGGCAACATCTACCTCGGTCGCGTGCAGAACGTGCTGCCCGGCATGGAGGCGGCTTTCGTCGACATCGGTCGCGGCCGCAACGGCGTCTTGTACGCCGGCGAGGTCAACTGGGAAGCCGCGGGCCTCGACGGCGGTTCCCGCAAGATCGAGCAGGCGCTCAAACCCGGCGACAACGTGCTGGTGCAGGTGTCCAAGGACCCGGTGGGTCACAAGGGTGCCCGCCTGACCACACAGGTCTCGCTGGCCGGCCGCTACCTCGTATACGTGCCGGGCGGATCGTCGACGGGGATCAGCCGCAAGCTCCCCGACGTGGAACGCAAGCGTCTGAAATCGATTCTGGCCAAGATCGTCCCCGACGGTGCCGGCGTCATCATTCGAACCGCGTCCGAGGGGATCAGCGCCGACGATCTCGAAGCCGATATCAAGCGCCTGGAGGCGCAGTGGCGCAAGATCGACGCCGACGCACAAGGAGCGACGGGCAAGTCCGGCAAGTCGGTATCGCCCAAGGCGCTCTACGAGGAGCCCGACCTGCTGGTCCGGGTGGTTCGCGACCTGTTCAATGAGGACTTCCGCAAGCTGGTCGTCGAGGGGCAGACGGCGTGGAGCCTCGTCGAGCGCTACATCACCGACGTCGCCCCCGATCTGATGGACCGCGTTGAGAAGTTCGAGAAGCCCGGGCCCGACGCGCCGGACTCCTTTGTCGTGCACCGCATCGACGAGCAGTTGGCCAAAGCGCTCGATCGCAAGGTGTGGCTGCCCTCGGGCGGCACGCTGATCATCGAGCACACCGAGGCGATGACGGTGGTCGACGTCAACACCGGCAAGTTCACCGGGTCCGGCGGCAACCTCGAGGAAACCGTTACGCGCAACAACCTGGAGGCGGCCGAGGAGATCGTCCGTCAGATGCGGCTGCGCGACCTCGGCGGCATGATCGTCGTCGACTTCATCGACATGGTTCTCGAATCGAACCGCGACCTGGTGCTGCGTCGCCTCACCGAGGCACTGGCCCGCGACCGTACGCGTCACCAGGTGTCGGAGGTGACCTCGCTCGGCCTGGTCCAGATGACGCGCAAGCGGTTGGGCACCGGGCTGTTGGAGGCGTTCTCGACGACGTGCACGCACTGCGCGGGCCGAGGCGTGATCGTCCACGCCGACCCGGTGGAAGTCCGTGGTTCCGAGGATTCCGGCCGTGAGGGCGGATCGTCGAAGCGGTCGAGGCGCAAGGGGCGCAAGTCGGAGCCGGTGGCCGAGTCGAAGGCGCCAGCCCACAATCCGGCCGAACACCCGTTGTTCCGGGCCATGCACGCGCATATCCACGAGAACGACGAGATCGAGACGGTCGACGCAGACGAGGCCGACCTAGACATCGCCGCGACTGGGACGTCCGAGTCCACGGCACCGCCGGAGTTCGATGACGAAACGGCGTCGGAGTCCGTTGCGACCCCGGTGTCCGAGCCCATCGCGACGACGGCGGAACCCGAACTCGAAGTCGCGCCGGTCGAACCGGAACTCGAAGTCGCGCCGGTCGAACCGGAGCCCGAGGTCGCCGAGCCGGCCTCCGAGTCGGAACGGGAGCCGGTGGACCAGCCGGTCCGGAAGCCGCGCCACCGGCGTGTGCGGCGGGCACCGGTGTCGACCGGTTCGGGTACCACGATCGTGATCGGATCGGACGAACACGACGAGACGCCGGCGGTGAGCAGGACGACCGCGGGACCGATCGCGGAGCAATCCGACGTGGAGGCCGTGGCCGTCGTCCGACGCCCGCGTCGCCGGGCCGCGAGTCGGCCGTCAGGGGCTCCGCAGCACGAAGCGTGAGCGTGCTCACGTGGGTCGACCGGCATGCCGGTTTGACCCGCGACGAGGCACTCCCGTAACCTTGGAAAGTCGCCTACCTGCAGCGCAACGCGGGCAGGCATTTTATTTGTGACAACGAAGATTGAGGAACAATCCGATGGCTACGTACGCGATCGTCAAGACCGGCGGTAAGCAGTACAAGGTCGCCGAGGGCGACGTGGTGAAGGTCGAGAAGCTCGAGGGCGAGCCCGGCAGCACCGTCAAGCTCCCGGTCGCCCTGGTCGTGGACGGGGCCAAGCTCACCACCGAGGCCGACAAGCTGGCCAAGGTGTCGGTGAACGCCGAGGTCGTCGAGCACGTCAAGGGTCCGAAGATCCGGATCCACAAGTTCAAGAACAAGACCGGCTACCACAAGCGCCAGGGCCACCGTCAGCAGCTGACGGTGCTCAAGGTCACCGGCATCAAGTAATCAGACCAACAGCTTCCGCAGGAGGACGACAGACATGGCACATAAGAAGGGCGCATCGA
Source organism: Gordonia araii NBRC 100433 (assembly GCF_000241265.1). GTDB lineage: Bacteria > Actinomycetota > Actinomycetes > Mycobacteriales > Mycobacteriaceae > Gordonia > Gordonia araii. The sequence continues at coordinate 196,008 of NZ_BAEE01000063.1, read as the reverse complement.
GCTCTCGCAACGGTCGCGATTCCAACGCCAAGCGCCTCGGCGTGAAGCGGTTCGGCGGCCAGAAGGTCAACGCCGGAGAGATCCTGGTCCGCCAGCGCGGCACGCACATCCACCCGGGTGTAAACGTGGGCCGCGGCGGCGACGACACCTTGTTCGCACTTGAGGCGGGCGCGGTCGAGTTCGGCAGCAAGCGCGGACGCAAGACCGTCAACATCGTCCCGGACACCGCTTCGGTCTGATCCGGCGGCACTAAGCTCTTCACAGGGCGGGCGGGGATCACCGAGATCCCTCAGCCCGCCCTGTTTGTATTCGAAGTCGATTCAGGAGGCACCGATGTCGCGTTTCGTCGACCGGGTGACGATCCACGTGACCGCCGGCAACGGCGGCCACGGGTGCTCGTCGGTGCACCGGGAGAAGTTCAAGCCGCTGGGCGGACCCGACGGCGGCAACGGCGGCCGCGGCGGCGACGTGCGGCTCGTCGTCGATTCGCAGGTCCACACGCTGCTCGACTTCCATTTCCGCCCGCATGCCCGCGGTGGCAACGGTAAACCCGGCCAGGGGGACAACCGCAACGGTGCGCAGGGAGAAGACCTGGAGCTCGCGGTACCCGACGGCACGGTGATCCTCGACAAGCAGGGCCGCATCCTCGCCGACATGGTCGGCGCCGGCACGACCTTCGTCGCCGCCCAGGGCGGCCGCGGTGGTCTGGGCAACGCCGCCCTCGCCTCCAAGGCGCGCAAAGCGCCCGGCTTCGCGTTGCTCGGGGAACCGGGCCAGGAGCGCGAACTCGTCCTGGAGCTGAAGTCGGTGGCCGACGTGGGGCTCGTCGGGTTCCCGTCGGCGGGTAAGTCGTCGCTGGTGTCGGTGTTGTCGGCGGCCAAGCCGAAGATCGCCGACTACCCCTTCACGACGCTGGCACCGAACCTCGGCGTGGTGCAGGCGGCACCCGGGCGCGGCGGAGAACGCTCAAGTGCGATCGACACGTTCACCATCGCCGACGTCCCCGGTCTGATCCCTGGCGCGTCGGATGGCCGGGGTTTGGGGCTGGATTTCCTGCGCCACCTGGAACGCTGTGCGGTGCTGGCCCACGTCGTCGACTGCGCCACGCTGGAATCCGATCGCGATCCGGTCTCCGACATCGAGGCGCTGGAGGCGGAACTCGCCGCCTATCAGCCCGCGCTCGATGCCGACCACGGGCTCGGAGATCTCGCCGAGCGTCCCCGCATCATCATTCTCAACAAGATCGACATCCCCGAGGCCGCCGAGCTCGCCGACATCGTCGAGCCGGATCTGGAGCGGTTCGGCTGGCCGATCTACCGGGTATCCGCGGTGAGCCACGAGGGACTGCGGGAGCTGGCCTTCGCGTTGGCCAAGCTGGTGCGCGAGTACCGCGAGGCGAATCCGAAGGAAGAGGCGCGGCGCCCCATCATTAGGCCCCGGGCCGTCGATGAAGCCGACTTCACCGTCGAGCCCGACCCGCAGATCGACGGTGGGTTCGTCGTGCGCGGCTCGCGGCCGGAGCGCTGGATCCGCCAAACCCAGTTCGACAACGACGAGGCGGTCGGTTACCTCGCCGACCGGTTGAACCGTCTGGGTGTCGAGGAAGAACTGGTGCGCCTGGGCGCCGAGGCAGGTGCGCCCGTCACGATCGGCGACGTCACCTTCGACTGGGAACCGACCACCCCGACGGGCGACGACGTGCCGGTGACCGGCCGCGGAACCGACATCCGGCTCGACCGCACCGATCGCATCGGCGCCGCCGAACGCAAGGCGGCGCGAAAGCTCCGCCGGGAACACCATGAGGAGTGGGATCACCTCGACGTCGTCGAGGAGGACGACGAATGAGTGCACCGTCAGCGTTGTCGTCGCCGACCCGCGATGCGATCGCGGGGGCGCGCAGTGTCGTCGTGAAGATCGGATCGGCGGCCCTCACCGACCTCGACGACGGCCTCGACACCGCACGGCTGGACAAGCTCGCCGATGCCCTCGAGCACCGGATGCGGTCGGGCAGCGACGTGATCGTCGTGTCGTCCGGCGCGATCGGCGCCGGTCTCGCGCCACTGCGGCTGCGCAAACGGCCGGCCGACCTCGCCACCAAGCAGGCGGCCGCCAGCGTCGGGCAGCTCGCGCTCGCCCACGCCTGGGGGACGTCGTTCGCGCGTTACGACCGGGTCGTCGGCCAGGTTCTGCTCACCGCGCACGACATCTCGCGCCGCTCGCACCATGCCAACGCCCAGCGCACACTGGACCGGCTGCGCTCCCTCGGCGCGGTGGCGGTCGTCAACGAGAACGACACCGTGGCGACCAACGAGATCCGCTTCGGCGACAACGACCGGCTGGCCGCGCTCGTCGCCCATCTGGCCGGCGCGGAGGCCCTCGTGCTGCTCTCGGACATCGACGGTCTCTACGACGGTGATCCGCGCAAGCGGCCCGCGCACGACCCGGCCCGGTTCATCCCGGAGGTCGCCGGCCCCGACGACTTGGACGGAGTGATCGCCGGCTCCGGTGGTTCGCTGGGAACGGGCGGTATGGCGTCGAAGCTCGCCGCGGCGCGGTTGGCCGCGGACGGCGGGGTACCGGTGCTGCTCGCCGCGGCGGCCGACGCCGATGTGGCGTTGCGCGACGCGTCGGTGGGAACGGTGTTCGCGCCGCGCGCCGAGCGGATGTCGGCCAGGCGTTTCTGGGTGCGTCACGCCGCCGAGACCCATGGGCGCGTCGTCCTCGACGACGGCGCCGTCGCGGCCGTGCGCCGACGCCGATCGCTGCTGCCGGCCGGTGTCCTCGAAGCCCACGGAGGGTTCTCGGCCGGTGATGTCGTCGAACTCGTCGACCAGCACGGGGAACCATGCGCGCGTGGCGTGGCCGGATACAGCGCCGAAGAGGTGGTGCAGATGCTGGGCCGCCGGACGTCGACGCTCCCCGCTCAGCTGCAGGGTCCACTCGTCCACGCCGACGACCTCGCGCTGCTCTGATGCCGAGGATCATCGCCGGCGCCTACGGCGGGCGGCGTCTCGTGGTCGCCTCGGATGCGACGCGCCCGACATCTGATCGGGTGCGCGAGGCGCTGTTCGCGGCCCTCGACGCGCGCGTCGACCTCACCGGCATGACCGTCCTCGACCTGTTCGCGGGTACGGGCGCGCTGGGCCTGGAGGCGCTCTCGCGCGGCGCCGCGTCGGCGACCTTCGTGGACGAGGACCGGCGCGCGGTCGGCGGCCTGCGGGCCAACATCGCGGCGTGCGGCGCGGGGGAGAAGTCCACGGTGGCCCGCCGCGACGCGACGGAGTTTCTGCGCTCGGCGCCCGGCCAGAGGTACGACATGATCTTTTGCGACCCGCCCTACGATCTGCCCGACCCGGCCCTGACCGACATCCTGGCACTGGCCGGGCCCATGCTCGGCGACGGCTACTTCGTGCTGGAGCGCGCGAAGCGCTCGAAGCCGCCGTCCTGGCCGCCGACGCTGAGTCCCGTGCTGGACAAGGTGTACGGCGACACACGCGTGGCGTGGGCCCAGCCGTCCCAGACGAAGCCGTAGCCTGACCGCATGCGCGACTATTCCAGGCCTCTTCTCATACCGTTCGCCGGACTCGGAGATCCGTGGGGTGTGGCGGTGGATGCGGCGGGCGATCTCGTGGTGACCGACTTCGAGCGCGATCCGAACGCGCCGCCGGGGCTCGGTGTCACCAAGTGGGCGCGGGCGCGCCGGGTGCCGGCCGACGGTAGCGCACCGGTGCCGCTCCCGATCGGTGGGCTCGCCAGTCCTTTCGGGGTGGCCGTCAACGCCGGCGGCGACGTCTACGTCGCCGACAACAACTTCGCTACCGTCGTGGTCCTGGCGGCGGGGACCACCGCACCGACGTTGCTGCCCGGCATCGGCGACGACCGCAAGCTCGCCGACGTCGCTGTCGGTCCCGACGGCGCGGTCTACGTCGCCTACCAGCCGGGATTCATCCGCGGCGAAGGGAAGGGCGGGGTACTGAAAGTGGATGAGCGGAATCGACGGTTCGGCAAACCCAAACACATCGTCCTCCCGTTCGACGTTCGGTTTCCCAGCGGCCTCGCCGTGGACGGCCGTGGCTCGGTCTATGTCGTCGACGGCACCACGGTGTGGGAATGGACACCGGGGGAGCAGTCCGCGAAGGCACTACCGTTCCTCGGTGTGCACCGGCCGTCGCACGTGGCCGTGGACGCGGCCGGCGCGGTGTACGTCACCGAGGGCGCGGATCGCGGCCGCGTTGTCGTGCTCGAATCGGGATCTGGGGAAACGCAGGTGTTGCCGGTGGACGGCCTGCGTCAGCCACGTGGTGTGGCCGTCGATGCGACGGGCAACGTCTATATCGCCGACCTGGGGAACCGGCGTCTCGTGCGGGTGCCAGTGGCATGATCGTCGACGACCGCGTGGTGGGTACCCGCCCCGATCCCGACCGGCTGCTCCCGCCATCGGTGTTGCGGATGTGGACCGAGCGGGTGGCCGGGGCGGCTGGCGAGCAGTGCGCGACGTTGTTCGCGGCGGCGATGCGGCGGACACTGGCCCGGACCCTGTACCGCCTCGACGACGGCACCGTTTTCGTCATCACCGGCGATATTCCCGCGATGTGGCTGCGAGACGCCTCGACTCAGATGCGACCGTACGTGCGGTTGCTGGCCGCTGACGACAGCGGTCATCTGGATCTTCTCGCCGAGATGATCGGCGGGGTGGTGCGTCGCCAGTTCGCCTTTGTCGCTCACGATCCGTACGCCAACGCGTTCAACGCCGCCCCCAACGGGAACTGCCACGAGCCGCGCGACCTGGGCGACGATCCGTGGCTGTGGGAACGCAAGTACGAGATCGACTCGCTGTGTTTCGGGTTCCAGCTCGCCGACGACCTCGTCGCGGCCACCGGGCGCACCGATCACCTGGACGAGGCGTTCCGGCGCGCGGCACGCGCCGCGGTCGAGACGTTGACGACCGAACTCGACCACGAGAACGCCTCGCCGTACCGGTTCATCCGCCCCGACACCGGCGCGCAGGACGCCCTGGCCCGCGACGGGCGCGGGACACCGGTCGCGGTCACCGGGATGACCTGGTCCGGTTTCCGGCCCTCCGACGACGCCTGCGAGTTCGGCTATCTCGTACCCGCCAACCTGATGGCGGCGCACACGCTCGAGCGGATGGCGGTGTTGCTCCGGTTGGCCGAGGGCGCGGGTGGCCGGGCATCGGATGTAGCGAGTACTGAGGACGCGCTCGCCGACAAGGCGACTGCCCTCGCGAGCCGGTTGCGGGTCGGTGTCGCCGAGCATGGAGTCGTCGAGCATCCGCGCCACGGGGAGATCTGGGCGTACGAGGTCGACGGGCTCGGCGGCGTCCTGCTGGCCGACGACGCCAACATGCCCAGTCTGCTGTCGCTGCCGTTGGTCGCCGGGGTCAGCGCAGTGGATCCGCGGTACCGGCGCACCCGTGGCTTCGTGCTGTCGCCGGACAACCCGTACTTCTACGCGGGCACGACGGCCGCGGGACCGGGCAGTCCGCACACGCCCGTCGATCACGTCTGGCCGATCGCGCTGGCCGTCGCCGGGCTCACCACGCCGGATCGTGCCGAGTCGTTGGCCGCGTTGCGGACGATCGCGGCCACGACCGCGGGCACCGGGCACGTCCACGAGAGCTTTCACGTCGACGACGATTCGCGCTACACCCGGGACTGGTTCAGTTGGGCCGACTCGATGTTCTGCGAGCTGGCCATGCACGTGGCCGATGCGCACACGGTAGGTTCGTGCCCATGACCATCGCACTGTGCCCGGGTTCTTTCGATCCGTTCACTCTCGGCCACCGCTTCGTCGTCGAGCGTGCGGCCGCCCGATTCGACGAGGTGATCGTCACCGTCGTGGTCAACCCGAACAAACAGGGGATGTTCACCGTCGACGAGCGCATCGACCTGATTGCCGCGACGTGCTCCGATCTGCCCAACGTGCGTGTGGACCGCTGGCGCGGACTCCTCGTCGACTACATGCGCAATGAGGGCGTGACGACGATGATCAAGGGCCTGCGCTCGAGCACCGACTTCGAATACGAGGTGCCGATGGCGCAGATGAACCGCGAGCTCGCCGACGTCGAGACGCTGTTCATGTGGGCGGACCCGCGTTATACCCACGTGTCGAGTTCTCTAGTCAAAGAGGTGGCCAAACTCGGAGGCGATGTCGAACCCTTCCTCCCGCCGGTCGTCTATCGCGCGGTGATGGCGAAGGTCAACGGCGAGATGTCGGTCTAGGACCTTCGGCGACACGCCGACCACGTACTACCTCCCAAATCACATGAGCAACATTCGGCACAATGATCACAGAAGCCACATCGGTGGCATCGAGCCACTGTGAGATAGGGGTGTTGCTGTGTACCGCGTATTCGAAGCCCTCGATGAGCTGGTCGCCATCGTCGAAGAGGCACGTGCCGTGCCGATGACCGCGGGCTGCATGGTTCCGCGCGGCGACGTGCTCGAGCTGCTCGACGACATCAAAGACTCCATCCCGTCCGAGCTCGACGACGCGCAGGACGTGCTCGACCAGCGGGACTCGCTGGTCGGCAACGCCCGGCAGAACGCCGAGACGACCGTGTCGCAGGCCAAGGCCGACGCCGACGCGATGGTCGCGGCGGCACAGGCGGAGGCCGACCGGCTCGTCGCCGAGGCGCAGACGGCCGCCGACCGGATGGTCGACGACGCGTCCAACCACAGCAGGACGTTGATCGAGGACGCGACCGAGGAAGCGCACCGTCTGACGACCAGCGCTGCCCGCGAGCACGAGTCGCTGACCGGCCGCGCGCGGTCGGAGGCGGCCCGGATCATCGAGAACGCCAACGCGCACTACGAGCGCTCGGTTGCCGACGGCATCGCCGAGCAGCAGCGCCTCGTCGCCGAGGACGAGGTGGTCGCCGCGGCGAAATCGGAGGCGCAGCGCATCATCGACGCTGCTCACGCGGAGGCCGACCGGCTGCGCGGCGAGTGCGACATCTACGTCGACAAGAAGCTCGCCGACTTCGAGGAGATCCTCACCGGCACGCTGCGCTCGGTCGGGCGCGGACGTCAGCAGCTGCGCACCGGTGCGGGTACGCACGACTATGTCGAGTACCCCCGCGCGGTTGACGAAAAGGAGCGAGAGGCTCCGCTCGCCGGCTGACATGCTGGCGTATCGTGACGGACGTGGCCCAAGCAGTTGACACTCCGTTCGTATTCGACGTCCGTTCGTTGGGACGCCGGCCGGGTTCCATGATCGAGGCGCACCGCACCATCGTCACCCCGATCCGGATCGGCACCGAGATGGTGGCGATCGAGCCGGAGACCGAGATGGATCTCGACCTGCGCCTGGAGGCGGTCTCCGAAGGGGTGCTCGTGACCGGCACGGCCTGCGGTGAAACCGCAGGGCAGTGTTCGCGCTGCCTGGAGCCGTTGGAGGGCACGGTCACGGTCTTTCTCACCGAACTGTTCGCCTATCCGGACAGCGAAACCGACAAGACGACCTCCGACGAGGAGGTCCACCGCGTCGCCGACGACCAGATCGACCTGGAGCAGGCCTTGATCGACGCGATCGGGCTGGAGCTGCCGATGTCGCCGTTGTGCCGCGATGACTGCCCCGGACTCTGCCCGGACTGCGGCGTCGTGCTGGCCGTCGCCGAGCCAGGCCACGCGCACGAGAAGATCGACCCCCGCTGGGCGGGGTTGACCGACAAACTCGGCGCCCTGCGGGACGAGACTCCCGACAATGGCTGACGACCGCGACGCCGAGGCGCTGCTCGCCGCGCTCGGCACCACGATCGACGACGAGCTGCTCACCTTGGCGCTCACGCACCGTTCCTACGCCTATGAGAACGGCGGCCTGCCGACCAACGAGCGGCTGGAGTTCCTCGGCGACTCGGTCCTCGGCGTGGTGATCACCGAAAAGCTTTACCGCGACTATCCGGACCGCCCGGAGGGTGAGCTGGCCAAGATCCGGGCCAGCGTCGTCAACGGCCAGGCGCTCGCGAGGCTGGCGCGGACCCTGAGTCCGGGCGGGCTCGGCCGCCATCTGTACCTGGGCCGCGGCGAGGAGATGACCGGGGGCCGAGACAAGGACAGCATTCTCGCGGACGGGATGGAGGCCCTCCTGGGTGCCGTCTATCTGGAGCATGGGTTCGAGCCGACCGAGGCGGTGATCCTAGGCCTGTTCAGCGACGCCGTCGCCGATGCCGGACGCCTTGGTGCCGGACTGGATTGGAAGACCTCGCTGCAGGAGTTGTCCGCGGCGCGGTCACTGGGCCCCCCGGCCTACCTGATCAGCTCCACCGGCCCCGACCACGACAAGGAGTTCACCGCGACCGCGGTCGTCGGCGGCGAGGAGTTGGGCACCGGAATCGGCCGCTCCAAGAAGGAAGCCGAACAGGTGGCGGCCCAAGAGGCGTGGCGGGCCCTCGATGCCCGGTCGGGCGCGGGAGCGGGCGAGGAGACGAGTGCCTGAACTCCCCGAGGTCGAGACCGTCCGTCTCGGCGTCGAGAAACATGTCGTCGGCCAGACCTTCACCGACGTCGCCGTGCGCCACGACCGGGCGGTGCGGCGGCAGACCGGCGGCGCGCCGGAGCTGATCGGGCGTCTGCGTGGCAAGACTGCGGTAGCTGCCCGCCGGCGCGGCAAGTATCTGTGGCTCGATCTCGCCGACGCGACCGGCGCCGTCGACGAAGCGCTCGTCATCCATCTCGGCATGAGCGGGCAGTTGCGGATCGTCGACGACGACGAATCGTCCGACGGGAAGCATCTGCGGATTGCTGCTCGGCTGAGCGACCGCGGGTTCCTGTTCGTCGACCAGCGCACCTTCGGCGGCTGGCAGGTCGATGACCTGGTGCCCGATGTCCACGACACCGCTCGATCCGTGCCATCGGTTGTCGCGCACATCGCCCCCGACCCGTTCGACGAGGTATACGACGCGGGCCTTGTCGCGGCCGTGATGCGGCGCAAGCACACCGAAGTCAAGCGGGTGCTGCTCGACCAGACCGTCGTGTCGGGGATCGGCAACATCTACGCCGACGAGGCGCTGTGGCGTGCCCGCCTGCGCGGAACGCGCCTCACCGACTCGATCAGTCGGGCCAAGCTGGTCGAGTTGTTGCAGCATGCTCGTGACGTGATGGATGCTGCGCTCGCAGTCGGCGGAACGTCCTTCGACGAGCTGTACGTCAATGTCAACGGCGAATCGGGCTATTTCGCGCGCGCCCTGAACGCGTACGGACGCGAGGGCCAGCCGTGTTATCGCTGTGGTTCGCTGCTGCGGCGGGAATCGTTTATGAACCGCAGCTCCTTCTACTGCCCGAAGTGCCAGCGTCCGCCACACCGGGGCACTCGAAGCCGCGCCCCTTCGCTTGCTTGACCGCTTCGTGCTGCGTCACCTCGCCGACCCGGCTTGCCTGGGAGTGTCCGGGGAACGGTGTAACTGGCCCGACACGCCGGTGAGGATCGGCGGGGAAGGTCATGATGGCCGAGAAACTGACGGGCATGGGTTCGTCGATGAAGAAGTCCAGCCAGCAGAACGACGATCTGGCGGCGGTTGGTGCTGCCGATCAGGAGGCGGCACTGCGTCAGCTCGTGGCCGCTGCGCGGGCCCGCGGGGATGATGTGACCGGCCCGGACGGGCTCCTCAAGCAACTCACCAAGACGGTGCTGGAGACGGCGTTGGATGAGGAGATGACCGAGCATCTCGGTTATGACAAACATTCTGTGGCCGGCCGTAACGGTGGTAACTCGCGCAACGGCACGCGATCGAAGACGGTGCTCACTGACAATGCCGGTCCGGTGAGCATTGAGGTGCCCCGCGATCGGGACGGTTCGTTTGCCCCGCAGATCGTCAAGAAGCGTCAACGCCGCCTGGGCGAGGTCGACACGATCGTGTTGTCGCTGTATGCCAAGGGCCTGTCGACCGGGGAGATCTCGGCGCACTTCGCCGAGGTCTACGGTGCCTCGCTGTCTAAGGACCGCATCAGTGTGATCACCGACCGGGTCGTGGCGGAGATGGCTGACTGGACCAGCCGGCCACTGCTGCCGGTGTATGCGGCGATCTTCATCGACGCCATCTACATCAAGGTGCGTGACGGGCAGGTCGGGAACCGGCCGTTCTACGCCGCGATCGGGGTCGACCTGACTGGTCGGCGCGACGTGCTGGGTATCTGGGCCGGTACCGATGGGCACGGCGAGTCAGCGAAGTACTGGATGAGTGTGCTGGCCGAGATCAAGAACCGTGGCGTGGCCGATGTGTTCTTCCTGGTGTGCGATGGTCTCACAGGGCTCCCCGATTCGGCGAACGCGGTGTTCCCCCTGGCGAAGGTGCAAACCTGCATCATTCACCTGATCCGGGGCACGTTCCGGTATGCCTCCCGCAAGTACTGGGACCACATCGCCCGGGACCTCAAACCGATCTACACCGCCCCCAGTGCGGCGGCGGCGTGGGCGGCGTTTGAGGAGTTCGAAGAGAAATGGGGCAAACCCTATCCGGCGATACCACGGCTGTGGCGCGATGCTTGGGAGCAGTTCATCCCGTTCCTGGACTACGACGTCGAGATCCGCCGAGTGCTGTGTTCGACCAACGCGATCGAATCGCTCAACGCCCGGTTCCGCCGCGCGGTCACCGCCAAGGGCCACTTCCCGACCGAGCAGGCGGCGATGAAAACGCTCTACCTCGTCGTGAGGTCCCTAGACCCCAAAGGCACCGGCCAGGCACGATGGACGATGCGGTGGAAACCCGCGCTCAACGCATTCGCCGTCACCTTCGCCGACCGCATGCCCGCCGCCGAGAACATCTGAAAATTTCACCAAATGCCAGTTACACCGAAATCCGGACAGTCCCCACTTAGGAACGTATTCGCCACATCCTTCACAGCCCTTACATGGACGCGTATTCGCGGCGGCGGACAACCCGGAGTGGTGGACTACAACACGATGTCCTGCGGGCCGACTTCCTCGACCACTTCGTTGACGATCCAGCGGCATGGGACGCGGTGTAACCAAATTTGGCTAGCCCAGAGGTTCGGAGTAGGCTTTCGTGCAGTAGCCAAATTTGGCTACTGCACGCGGAGGGGGTTCGATGAAGCCGGTACGACTTCTGGTCCTGGGAGCGCTGCGCAGGCGCGGTCGCGCACACGGCTACCAGATCCGCGCGGATTTGGAGTCCTGGGGCGCACACGAGTGGTCCACCGCCACATCGGGTTCGGTGTATCACGCGCTCAAGAGCATGGCCGGACAGGGCCTGCTGGCGGCGACGTCCGATGCGGACCCTTCAGTCGCCGGGGGCCCGCCGAGGATCGAATACGAGCTGACGGACCAGGGGGAGCAGGAATACCTCAGCCTTCTGCGCGAGGCTTTGGCCGACCGCGAGCCGCGGCTGGACGTCCTGTGTGCTGCGGTGGGCCTGATCGAAGACTTGCCTCGTGGACAGGCCCTGCAGGTCCTGCGTACCCGAGCCGACGCAATGCGCGACTGGCGCACCAGTATCACTGCACACCTGCCCGCGGACACGGAGCTGGACGCCTGGGGTCCGGTGGGCGAAGTCATCTCGCTGTGGCTGGCGACCGCTGACACCGGCGCCCAGTGGACTAGGCGGCTGATCAACCGCTTGGAAGAGGGCGCATTTTGCATGGCCGGTGAGCCCGGTTCCCCCACCCGCAGCCCCGCACAGCAGGCCGAGTAGCGACCGCGGCATCCGCGAAACCTTCCCCTTCGAGACGGAGCAATGTCATGGCCAACGAGATAACCGTTCCGCTGCTTCCGTGTGGATCCATCGACGAGATCGTCGAGTTCTACACCATGCTCGGCTTCACCCGGACCTACCACCAGGTTCGTCCGAACCCGTGCGTGGGCCTGCAGCGAGAAGACCTCCAGCTGCAGTTCTTCGGCATGCCGGACTTCAGGCCCGAGGACTCCTACGGCAGCTGTGTGGTCCTTGTGCCCGACACCAAGCAGCTCTTCGAGGCGTTCGCCGCGGGCATGCGCGCGGTCCACGGCAAGCTCCTGATCTCCGGCATCCCGCGAATGACCCGCCCACGGAAACGCAAGAATGCCGACAACCACTCCGGGTTCACGGTCATCGACCCCGGCGGGAACTGGATCCGGATCTTCTCGTCCCCGGGTATGGGCGGTGCCGGTGCACCCACGGTCGGCATGCTGGCCAGGGCACTGGACAATGCCGTCGTGCTTGGCGACTCCAAGGGCGACAATCAGCAGGCGGCGAAGATCCTGGACGCCACGCTGGCCCGAGAGCGTGATCGCGCACCGGCCGCCGAGTTGGTCGAGGCGTTGGCCTACCGCGCCGAACTCGCCATGCGTACCGACGACACCACCGCCGCGGTCGATGCCCTTACCCGCGCCCGCGCTGTACCTATTACCGAAGCCGAACGCAGCGAACTAGCCGCGCACTTGGCCGGACTTGAAGACCTGGAGGCCGTCGTCGGGCTTGCGCCCTGATGTCGACGGGCGCGAGGTATACCGCTTCGGCGTGCACGAGAGGCTCTCGCCGAAACTTCCGAGATTTGGTCGGCCGGGGTCCGTGTATCCCTCGCTTCTCGTATTCGTGCAGCCAGGCGTCGCCGCCCTCGTGCCTGCCGTTGTACGGCGCAGCCAGGAACCCGAACTCCGGCGTGGACAGGTCGACGCGCCGTCCGACGGCTCGCCACGACTGACGGCTCAACGGTCCAACACGTGCAGCACAACCATGCGTTTCTCTGTAGCGACCGTCGGGTGATACCGAATGGCCGCGATGTCAAGCGCTTCCGCGGCTGCGGAATCAACGGGCACGTCGACCGTGTTGAATGGAACCATGACTGAACTGTGGGTGCAGCGGACCGGATCCCGGCGCTATGTGGGGCAGAGCTCGCGCGGGGCGAGTGTGCAGATCGGGTCGGACGACGTCGAGGGCGTGTTTACGCCGGGCGAGCTGCTCAAGATCGCCCTGGCCGCGTGCTCGGGCATGGCGTCGGACGTGCCGCTGGCACGGCGTCTCGGCGACAACTACGACGCGACCGTGCGCGTCAGCGGCGACGCCGACCGGGAGTCGGAGACCTATCCGGTGCTCGACGAGGTCCTCGAACTCGACCTGTCCGAACTCGACGCCGACGCGGCCAAGCGCCTGCTCGTCGTCGCCCAGCGAGCGATCGACCGGACGTGCACGGTCGGCCGCACCTTGAAGGCCGGCACCCAGGTCAACCTCGCGATCGAGACGGACTGACGACCACGATGACCGACGCGCCGGTACAGCGGCTCAGCGCCTTCGTGCACGGGCACGTCCAGGGCGTCGGATTTCGCTGGTCAACCCGGTCGCGCGCACTCGAACTCGGACTCGACGGCTATGCCGCGAACCTCGCCGACGGCCGGGTGCACGTGGTCGCCGAGGGGCCGCGCGGCGACCTCGAACAGCTGCTGGCCTTCCTGCGGGGTCCCGATACGCCGGGGCGCGTCGACACCGTCGTCGAAAGATTCGAAGCGGCGCGCGGCGAACTGCGCGGATTTGTCGAGCGGTAGATAGGTAGTCTGTACCGTCGTGCATCTGAAATCCCTCACCCTGAAAGGGTTCAAGTCGTTCGCGTCGGCCACGACGCTGCGCTTCGAGCCCGGGATCACCTGTGTGGTGGGCCCCAACGGGTCGGGGAAATCGAACGTCGTCGACGCGCTGGCGTGGGTGATGGGCGAGCAGGGTGCGAAGACGTTGCGCGGCGGGAAGATGGAAGACGTCATCTTCGCCGGAACCTCGGGTCGGCCGCCGCTCGGCCGCGCCGAGGTCACCCTCACGATCGACAACTCCGACGGCGCGTTGCCCATCGACTACTCCGAAGTCTCCATCACCCGGCGCATGTTCCGCGACGGCGCGGGGGAGTACGAGATCAACGGCGAGTCCTGCCGGCTGATGGATGTGCAAGAACTGCTCAGCGACTCCGGCATCGGACGCGAGATGCACGTGATCGTCGGTCAGGGACGACTCGCCGCGATCCTCGAATCGCGCCCGGAGGACCGCCGCGCGTTCATCGAAGAGGCCGCCGGTGTGCTCAAGCACCGCAAGCGCAAGGAAAAGGCCGTCCGCAAACTGGATTCGATGCAGGCGAATCTGGCGCGCCTGACCGACCTCACCGGCGAGTTGCGCCGCCAGCTCAAGCCGCTGGGCAGGCAGGCCGAGGTCGCGCGCCGCGCCGCGACTGTCCAGGCCGACCTGCGCGATGCGCGTCTGCGCCTGGCTGCCGACGATCTCGTCGCGCGGCGCGCCGAGATGGCCGAGCAGACCGCCCTTGAGGACACCATCCGCCGCCAGCAAGCAGAAGTCACCACCGCCCTGGACGCCGCGACCGCGAAGCTGGCCGGCCACGAGGCGCAGCTCGCCGAGATCGAACCGGCGGCGCAGACCGCGGGGCAGGGATGGTTCCGGCTGTCGGCCCTGGCCGAGCGCGTCGACGCGACGATTCGCGTCGCCTCCGAACGCAGCAAGCACCTCGCGACCCCGACGACGGTCGCGAGCGGACCCGACCCCGACGAGTTGGAAGCCCAGGCTGCCCGGGCCGCGGAACAAGAGCAGGAACTCGCCGCCCAGGTCGAACAAGCCGGCGCCACCCTCGACGAGGTGAAGGCCCGCCTGGCCGCGGCCGAGGAGCATGCCAGCGCCGTGGAACGCGCGCACGCCGCGGCCGTGGCCGCCGTCGCCGACCGTCGCGAAGGCCTCGCGCGCCTGGAGGGCGAAGTCGCCAACCTGACTACGCGCGCCGACTCCGTCGACGCGGAAACGGCACGCCTGTCGGCGGCGATCGCCTCGGCCGCCGAACGTGCGGCCAAGGCGCAGGCCGAGATGGACACCGTGTCGGCGTCGGTAGCCGAACTGGAGTCCGCGGAGCAGGGGCTCGACGAACATCACGAGCGGTGCACGGCCGCCGCGACCGCCGCCGACGAGCGGGTCGACTCGCTGCGCGCCCAAGAACGCGAAGCCGAGCAGAAGATCGCCTCGCTCACCGCGCGCATCGACGCCCTCGCCGTCGGTCTCGAACGCAACGACGGCGGCGCCTGGCTGCTGGAGCAGGCGACCGACGGCCTCTTGGCGCCGGTCTCCGACCTGCTCACCGTGGAGACCGGATTCGAGAGCGCCGTCGCGGGTGCGCTCGGGTCCGCCGTCGACGCGATCGCCACCGTGGACGGACTGGCGGCCGCGCGCGCACTGCATTCCCTGAAAGCGGGCGACGGCGGACGGGCCGCCCTGCTCGTCGGCGGGCTGCGCGCACTGCCCGCGCCAAGCGGAGCGAAACTGCCGTCTGGTGCCAGGTGGGCGCGCGAGGTGGTCACCTGCCCGTCGTCCATCCGCGGCGCGGTCGACACGCTACTCGACGGCGTGGTGGTGCTCGGTGCCGACGTGGCGGACGCCGCGGACGTCGCGACCCGGCTGGTGACCGAACACCCGCAGCTCGTCGTCGCGACAGCCGAAGGCGACCGGATCTCGGCCGCCGCCGTCGAGGGTGGAACGGCGCACCGGACGTCGAGCCTGGAGGTCCAGGCGGCCATCGACGCCGCCACCGCCGAACTGGCCCGCGCGAACCGTACGGCCGAAGAACTCGGCGCGGCGCTGGCCGGTGCGCTGACCGAACAGTCCGACCGCGGTGAAGCCGCCGAGGAGGCCCTCGCCGCCCTGCACGAGTCGGACTCGTCGTTGGGCGCAGCCTACGAGCAGCTCGCCCGGCTCGGCCAAGACATCCGCGCCGCGCAGGACGAGGCCGACCGGTTGACGCGCCAGCGCCAGCTCGCCGAGAGCGGCCACGCCGAGACGGTCGCCAAGCTCGCCGAACTGTCCGAGCGATTGCGGATCGCGCGCGAGGAGCCCGCGGCGGACGGCGACATGGCCGTCGTCGACGACGGGAAGCGCGACCAAGCGGCCACGGCTGTCTCCGAGGCCCGCTCGGCCGAAGTGGAGGCCCGCCTGGCGCTGCGCACCGCCGAGGAACGGCTGGCATCGGCCCGCGGCCGGGCCGATGCTCTGCGTCGCACCGCGCGGCAGGAGCGCGAATCCCGCGAACGGGCTCGTCGCGCCGATGCCGCCCGTCGCCATGCCGCGACGGTGGCCACCGCGGTCGCCGAGTCCGGCGCGCTCGTCGCTGCCCGCCTGACCGAAGCCGTCGCCAACGCGCAATCCGCCCGCGACCATCTCGATCAGGTGCGCGCCAGCCACAGCGAGACCGTTGTCGAGCTGAAGACCCAGGTCGCCCAGCTGACTACGCAGTTCGACGGTTTGCGCGACGCCGTCCATCGCGACGAGATGGCCAAGGCACAGGCACAGATGCGCATCGAGCAGCTCGAGGAGCAGATCGCCGACCAGTTCGCGATCACGCCCGAGGACCTCATCGCCGAGTACGGCCCCGAGGTACCGATGCCGCCGTCGTCGCTCGAGATCGCCGAATACGAGGAGGCCAAGGCGCGGGGCGAACTCGTCGTCGCCCCGGCGCCGATGCCCTACGACCGCGCCACCCAGGAACGCCGCGCCAAGCAGGCACAGAAGGACCTCAACACGCTCGGCAAGGTCAACCCCCTCGCGCTGGAGGAGTTCGCCGCGCTGGAGGAGAGGTACAACTTCCTCTCCGCCCAGCTGGAGGATGTGAAAGCCGCGCGTGCCGACCTGCTGCAGGTCGTCGAAGACGTCGATGCCCGCATCCTGGAGGTGTTCGCGCAGGCCTATGCCGACGTCGAGCGCGAATTCTCCGAGGTGTTCGGCAAGCTGTTCCCCGGCGGCGAGGGCCGGCTCGTGCTCACCGATCCGTCGGACATGCTGACCACCGGCGTCGAGGTCGAGGCGCGCCCGCCGGGCAAGAAGGTCAAGCGGTTGTCGCTCCTGTCGGGCGGCGAGAAGTCCTTGACCGCCGTCGCGATGCTCGTCGCGATCTTCCGCGCCCGCCCGTCACCGTTCTACGTGATGGACGAGGTCGAGGCCGCGCTCGACGACACCAATCTGCAACGGCTGATCGGGCTGTTCGAGCAGCTGCGCGAACGCTCGCAACTGATCGTCATCACGCACCAGAAGCCGACGATGGAGGTCGCTGACGCCCTCTACGGTGTCAGTATGCGCGGCGACGGGATCACCACGGTGATCTCGCAGCGGTTGCGCGGTCAGAACCTGGTCAGCACCGGCTCGGTCACCGCCGAATAGGGGAGCACTGTTGAACACTCCGGTCATCATCGGAATCGTCGTCGCCGTAATCGCGGTGCTGGCGCTCGTCACGCTCGGATTGGTGCTCGCGCGACGTCGCCGGGTGTCGCTCGGGTCCGCGCAGGACAAGGCTGTGGAAGGGGCACCCGAGAAGGGCGGCTACGAGACCCAGTCGGGATTCAGCTTCAGCCAAGGCAACGAGACAGCGGTCCTGGAGCCGGTCGACGAAACACCCGACGCCGAAGCGCCCGTGGTCGTCGAGCCGGACACGCGGGCAACAGCAGAGCCCGGTCCCGACGTGGAGGCCGGTGTCGAGGCCGAACCCGCCCCTGCCGAGCCGCAGCTCGACGAAATCGCCCCGACCGCCGGTCGACTCGGACGTCTACGGGGTCGGCTGGCACGTTCGCAGGGGGCGATCGGCAAGAGCATGCTCGGCCTGCTCGGCGGCGGAGACCTCGACGAGTCTTCGTGGGAGGAGATCGAGGACACGCTGTTGATGGCCGACGTCGGCACCTCGGCCACCACCGCGATCACCGACAAGTTGCGCGCCGAACTGGCGGCGCGCAGCGTGCGCGACACCGAGGAGGCGCGCACGCTGCTCAAGCGGGTCCTGACCGAGCAGTTGCATCCCGAACTCGACCGGTCGGTCAAGGCGTTGCCGCACGACGGCCGGCCCGCCGTCGTCCTCGTCGTCGGCGTCAACGGCACCGGCAAGACCACGACGACCGGCAAGCTGGCAAGAGTTCTCGTGGCCGACGGCCGACGGGTGCTGCTCGGCGCGGCCGACACCTTCCGCGCGGCGGCCGCCGACCAGCTGCAAACCTGGGGCGAACGTGTCGGCGCCGACACCGTCCGCGGCAACGAAGGCGCCGATCCCGCTTCGGTGGCCTTCGACGCCGTCGCGACGGGAATCGACCATGGTGTCGACGTCGTCATCGTCGACACCGCCGGACGCCTGCACACCAAAACCGGTCTGATGGACGAGCTGGGCAAGGTCAAGCGCGTCGTGGAGAAGAAGGCCGACGTCGACGAGGTGCTGCTGGTTCTCGATGCGACCATCGGACAGAACGGGCTCGCCCAGGCCAAGGTCTTCGCCGAGGTCGTCGACATCACCGGCGTCGTATTGACCAAGCTCGACGGCACGGCCAAGGGCGGCATCGTGTTCGCGGTGCAAGAGGAACTCGGTGTGCCAGTCAAGCTCGTGGGGCTCGGCGAAGGCGCCGACGACCTCGCACCGTTCGACCCGGGCGCCTTCGTCGACGCACTGCTGTAGGCAACCGGTCGTCCACAAGCGGATGAGCGACAAGGTCGATTTCAAGAAGAGCCTGGACTGCTACCGTGCGCAGGCCGGTCGCTTCCGGATCGTCGACGTGCCGCCGATGCGGTATCTGATGGTCGACGGGCACGGCGATCCCAACACCGCGCCGGAGTATGTCGCCGCACTCGAAGCGCTGTATCCGGTGGCCTACAAGCTCAAATTCGCCAGCAAGCGCGAAGTCGGGCGCGACTACGTCGTCCCACCGCTCGAGGGTTTGTGGTGGGCCGCGGACATGGCGGCCTTCACCGTGTCGCGCGACAAGACGCGGTGGGACTGGACGATGATGCTGATGGTCCCCGACTGGGTCGGCACCGACATGGTCGACGGAGCGGTAGCGCAGGTCGGCGCCAAGAATCCGCCGGCTCGACTGGGTGACGTGCGACTGCAGACGTTGAGCGAGGGCCGGTGCGTCCAGACTCTTCACCTCGGCTCCTTCGACGACGAGGGGCCGGTCTTGGATCGGATGCACCACGAGTTCCTCCCCGAACACGGGCTAGTTCCCGACGGAAAACACCACGAGATCTACTTCAGCGACTTTCGCAAGGTCGCCCCCGAGAAGCTGCGGACGCTGCTGCGGCAACCGGTCGGAGAAGCGCGCGGTCGCGGGAGCACTTGACCTTGACACCGTGTCAAGCTGTTGGGTGGGCGGTGAAGGAGGTGGTTGACGATGACCACGACGACACCGATCATTGCCGCGCTCGCCGGACGGGACTCATCGACGCGGCTGCGGGCGGCACTGGAGGCCGGCCGTTCCGCCGACGAACGGCTGACCGAAACGCTGGTGACGCGCTGCGCTGTCGAACCCGATTTCTTCGTCCGCGACATGTTGACGTGGGCGCTGTGCCGACTGCCACCGGCGATGGTGGTGCCGCGGCTGATCGCCGAGCTCTCCTCGCCGGTGCCGCAAGCACGCGCGCAGGCGCTGCACACGCTGTCGAAGATCGGCGACGCGTCGTCCTGGCCGGCAGTGTCGGAGCTGCTGGCCGACGGCGACGACGAAGTGGCGCGCAGCGCCTGGCGGGCCGCCGTCGCGACGGTGCCGGCCGGCGAGGAGGAACGATTGGCTGACGCGTTCGCGACGCAGCTCGGGCGGGGCGACCTCGATATGCACCGCAGCCTGAGCCGGGCACTTGCCGAACTCGGCGAATCGGCCATACCGGCGCTACGCGCGGCGGCGGCCAACGGCGATCCGCGCGTGCGGGACCACGCCGAGGCCACCGAGCGGCTGCGTCTCGACCCCGACAGCGGGTTCACCCCCTCGGTCGAACTTGCCCGCCGGATCGCCGCGGCCGGTGCCGACCTCGAATCCGCCCCGGGGCCAGAGGAGGACGAATGCTGATCGGTGAAGTGTCGCGCCGCTCGGGAGTCAGCACGCGCATGCTGCGCCACTACGACGCGCTCGGGCTGGTGCGGCCCTCCGGCCGCGCCAGCTCCGGGTACCGGGAGTACTCGGCAGCCGATTTCCGGCGGCTGTTCCACGTCGAATGCCTGCGAAGCCTCGGATTGTCGTTGCAGGACGCGAAACGCGCACTGGACGACCCGGCATTCGAACCGACGGCCGTGGTGTCGGCGCTCATCGACCACACCAGGGCGCGAATGGCCGAACAGCAGCGCGTCCTGGATCGCCTGGCCCAGATCGAGGCGGCCGCTCCAGGGCAGTGGGAGGACGTCATCGATACCGTCGGGCTGCTGCGGGCGCTGGAATCCGGGTCGGGCTCGCACCGCCAGCAGGCGGTTCTCGCCCAGCGCGAGGGAGGCATGCCCACCGAGGCGCTGGTCGAGGCCGTACTCGCCGAGGAGGACCTCAACGTTGCCGGTGCGCTGCGCTGGTCGTTGGCCCGCGCCGGTGACGACGCCGTTCCGGGGCTCGCTCGCGGCATGGCATCGGCGGATGCCGAGGTCCGCCGGCGAGCCGTCGTCGCGACCGCCGCGATCCCGACACCACCGGCCACGGAACTCTTGCTGGCCGCACTCGACGACGTGGACGCGGGAGTACGCGACCGGGCCGCGCTCGAACTGGGGCAGCGGCTGGTCCCCGCGGCCACCGATCTCCTCGCCGCGATGGTCGTCGCCGGGCGGCGCGACGTCGAGGCCGCCGAGGCGCTCGGGAAGCTCGGGGAAGCGACGGTGCCCACCGAAGCCGTTGTGGCCGCGCTGGAGGAGGCACTCGGCCCGTCGGATTCGCCGCCGGCCCGCCTGCGGGTGGCGCAGGCGCTGGCCGAGATCCCCGGGGCGAGTAGCGACGGCGCGCTGGCACGTCTGGCGGCTGACGACGACTCCACGATCGCGGCGACGGCGGCCGCGATCCTCGCCGATCGTGGCCGATAGCCGTCGAGCGGGCGGTGGTGTTACGCGTCTGAAACACCAGCCTCGTCAGCGTTCACCTCACCGAAACGCGGCGGGCACCGTCGGGGTAACAGCGGCCGAGCAGTCTTTGTCACATCACTGGAGCACCCAGGTGTGTGAGAGCAAGGAGGACGGCCCGTGGTGGGACAAACCGTGATGGCACTGCCGGACAATGTGTTCGGCGTTCCCGATAGCGGAGATACGGCTTGGATCTTGATCAGCGCGTCGTTGGTGTTGTTGATGACACCGGCGCTGGCATTCTTCTACGGCGGACTTTCGCGTGGGAAATCTGTGCTGAACATGATGATGATGTCGTTCGCGACGATGGGCGTGGTCGGCATCATCTACGTGCTGTGGGGCTTCTCGATGTCCTTCGGCAACCTGATCGACGGCGGATCGGACATCGCGGGCCTGTTCGCGAACCCGTTCTCGCTCTTCGGCTCGGATCAACTGGCGGCGACCAAGGAAGTCGGCGACGCCACGCATATCGTGCTGGCCGGCGAGGGCAGCACCATCCCTGCGATCGTGTTCCTCGCTTTCCAGCTGACCTTCGCGGTGATTTCCGTCGCGCTGATCAGCGGTGCGCTGGCCGAACGCGTGTCCTTCGGCACCTGGCTGGTGTTCGCCGGACTGTGGGCCACGGTGGTCTACTTCCCCTTGGCCCACATGGTGTGGGGCGGCGGACTGCTGTCGGGCTCGACCGACGGCATCGCGGCCAAGATGTTCGGCCTGAACGACGAGGGTGACGCCGCGGCGGTGGCACCGATCGACTTCGCCGGCGGCACCGTCGTCCACATCAACGCCGGTATGGCGGCCCTGATCCTGGCGATCATGGTCGGCGCCCGCAGCGGCTTCGGCAAGGTGGCCTACCGGCCCCACAACATTCCGTTCGTCATGCTCGGCGCAGCACTGCTGTGGTTCGGCTGGTTCGGGTTCAACGCCGGCTCGGCGTTGGGCGCCAACGGTTCCGCGGGCCTGGTCTGGGTCAACACCACCGTTGCTACCGCAGCCGCGATGATGGGCTGGCTCGGGGTTGAGTGGATCCGCGACCGTCACCCCACCAGCGTGGGTGCCGCATCGGGTGTCGTGGCCGGCCTGGTCGCCATCACGCCGGCCTGTGGCGCTCTTACCCCGGTCGGGTCGATCGCCCTGGGCGTGGTCGCGGGCATCCTGTCCGCGCTGGCCATCTCGCTGAAGACGAAGCTGGGCTACGACGACTCGCTCGACGTGGTCGGCGTCCACCTCGTCGCGGGACTGTGGGGCACTGTCGGGATCGGTCTGCTGGCCAAGGAGTCGGGCCTGTTCTACGGCCACGACCTCAAGCAGCTGGCGGTTCAGATCGTCATCGCGTTGGTGGCGGTCGTCTTCACCGGCGTGTTGACCGCGCTGATCGCCTTCGTGCTGAAGCCGCTGGGCTGGCGGATCAGTGCCGAGGAAGAGATGACCGGTATCGACGAGTCGGCACACGCTGAGACCGCCTACGACTTGGCGTGATCAGAAACTAGGCTGAAAACGGACCGAGAGGGACTAACACAGATGAAACTGATCACCGCAATCGTGAAACCGTTCACGTTGGAGGACATCAAGGCGGGGCTGGAACAGTCCGGGATCGTCGGCATGACCGTCAGCGAAGTCCAGGGCTACGGCAGGCAGAAGGGCCACACCGAGGTCTACCGTGGCGCGGAGTACTCCGTCGACTTCGTGCCGAAGGTGCGCATCGAGGTCGTCGTCGACGACGCGATCGCCGACCAGGTGGTGGACACCATCGTCGACGCCGCCCGCACCGGCAAGATCGGTGACGGGAAGGTCTGGGTGTCGCCGGTCGACTCGGTGGTGCGCGTGCGCACCGGCGAACGCGGACCGGAGGCACTCTAGGCCTCGGCAGGGGTCGGCGGGGGAGGCGCGAGCAAATGAGTGTGGGACCGGCTACCAATCCGGCGACCGATCTCGTCAGGGCCCGCGCCGCCCTCATCGGCAACCCCCGGCTCACCCCGGACAAACGTCCAGTGCCCGACGCGGCCGCGCTGCGCCGGGCACTCGGCGATCTCTTCGAACTCTGGCTCAGCGGGGCCGCCGGCCGCGCCGGGCTGACCAAGGGCAGCGGCTTCGCGCTCCTCGCCGTCGGCGGTCTGGCGCGTGGCGAGATGCTGCCGTACTCCGACCTCGATCTGGTGTTGCTGCACGACGGCGACCGCCCCGACCGCGTGCAGGCCGTCGCCGACGAACTCTGGTACCCGATCTGGGATGCCAATATCGGGCTCGACCACAGCGTGCGCACCGTGCCCGATGCGCTGCGGGTCGCCGGGGAAGACCTGTCGGCGGCGCTCGGGCTCCTCGAGGCGCGGCACATCGCGGGCGACGAGGATCTGTCCGACCTGTTGATCGGCGAGATCAGGCAGCAGTGGCGCATGCAGGCGCCGCGACGCCTGCCGAAGCTGATCGAGCACGCCGAACAGCGGTGGGTCCGGTCGGGCGAGGTCGCCCATCGCAGCGAACCGGACGTGAAGAACGGCCGGGGCGGGCTGCGTGACGTGCAGTTGCTCAACGCGCTCGCGCTGGCACAGCTGACCGACGGGCTCCGCCTCGCCGCCGACGACGCGCCAGGCGGAGGTCTGGGCACCGCGTACCGCCGGCTGCTCGACGTGCGTACCGAGCTGCACCGCGTCGCCGGACGCGGCCGCGAACAGTTGCGCGCGCAGGACGCCGACGAAATAGCCGCCGCATTGCACCTGGGCGACCGCTTCGCTTTGTCCCGGCTCATCTCCGATGAAGCGCGCACCATCAGCTATGCCGTCGAGGTGGGCCTGCGGACGGCCCGTGGTGCCGCTCCGCGGCGCGGCCTGTCGATGCGCGGATTGCTCCCCGTCCGGCGACCGTTAGACGAAGGCGTCGTCGAGCACGGCGGCGAGGTCGTGCTGGCGCGCGACGCGATCCCCAGCCACGACCCGGGGCTCGTGCTGCGGGCGGCGAACGCGGCCGCGCGATCGGGCCTGCCCATCTCCAGCTCCACCCTGCACCGTCTCGCCGACTACTCCCCGGAAATCCGCGGAACGTGGCCGGGAGCCATCCGCGACAGTCTGCTCGACCTGCTGTCGACCGGACCGGCGATGCTGGAGCCGATCGAGGCCCTCGACCGGATGGGGCTGTGGGGCAGGTTGTTCCCGGAATGGGATTTCGTGCGCGACCTGCCACCGCGCGACGCGATGCATGCCTGGACGGTCGACCGGCACCTGCTCGAGGCGGTCGCCCACGCCGCTCCGCTCACGACTCAGGTCTCCCGACCCGACCTCCTGCTGCTCGGTGCCCTCGTCCACGACATCGGCAAGGGGCGCGGAGGTGACCACAGCGAGATCGGAGCCAGGATGGCCCGGGTGATCGGGACCCGTCTCGGCTTATGGCCCGGCGATGTGGACGTGCTGGCCGAGATCGTCGCCCAGCATCTGCTGTTGGCGCAGACCATCGCCCGGCGCGACGTCGACGACCCGGAGACCGCGGAGTACGTCGCCACCAAGGTGGGAGGCAGTGCGGTACTGCTCGAGATCCTCGGCGCGCTCGCCGAGGCCGATGCCAAGGCGACCGGGCCGGGCGTGTGGAGCGATTGGAAGCAGACCCTCACCTCTAAGCTCGTCGCCAACACGACCAAGCTGATCACCGGGGAAGGGGTGGCCGAACCCGTGCCCCTCTCCGCCGAGGAGGTGGCCAGGTTCCGCGCCGACGAGGTGGTCGTCGAGATCGCGCCGACCGACCAGGCGCACCGATTCGAGGTGACGATGAGCGCACCGGACTCCGCCGGCATGCTCGCGAAGATGGCCGGGGTGCTCGCGTTCTCCGATCTGCGGGTGCTGCGGGCCACGGTGCGGTCCGAGGAGGGCACCGCCATCAACAGCTTCACGGTGGCGCCCTTCTACGGGGATCCTCCCGAGCCCGGATTGCTGCGCCAGCGCCTGATGGGTGCGCGCAGCGGATCGGTCGACGTCGCGGCCCGGCTGGCGGCGATGCGGACCATGTCGGTGCCGCGCACCCCGATCGAAGGCGTGCCGGGACAAGCGGTACTCGCCCCGCCGGTTGCGCGCTGGGTGCATGACGACGTCGCGACCCTCGAGGTGCGCGCCACCGATCGGCCGGGCCTTCTGTCCGCGGTGGCCTCGGTGATCGAGCGCAACAACGGGTCGATCCGCTGGGCGGCGGTCACCACGATGGGCGGCACCGTCGTCGACACGTTCGCGTTGACCTGGGAATCGTCGGTCGACGATCGCCGGCGCGATCGCATCCTCGACCAGGTGCGGGAGGCCTGCGCCAGCGTGTGATAGGCGGTGCCCCGTCCGCGCGGCGACGATCGGCGGATATGGAACACTGGACGCCATGTTCGACTCCCTGTCTGACCGGTTGACCGGTGCCCTCAAAGACCTGCGCGGCAAGGGGCGTTTGACCGACGCCGATATCGATGCGACCGCGCGAGAGATCCGCCTCGCGCTGCTCGAAGCCGACGTCTCGCTGCCGGTCGTCCGCACGTTCATCGAACGGATCAAGTCGCGCGCCAAGGGCGCGGAGGTCTCCGGCGCGCTCAACCCCGCGCAACAGGTCGTGAAGATCGTCAACGAGGAGCTCGTCGGGATCCTCGGCGGCGAGACCCGCCGAATCGCGCTGGCCAAGACGCCGCCGACGGTCATCATGCTCGCCGGCTTGCAGGGTGCGGGTAAGACGACGCTCGCCGGCAAGCTCGCGTCATGGCTGGAGAAGCAAGGACACACTCCCATCCTGGTGGCCTGCGACCTGCAGCGCCCCGGTGCCGTCAGCCAGCTCCAGATCGTCGGCGAGCGTGCCGGCGTTCCGGTGTACGCGCCCCATCCGGGCACCAGCGTCGGCGGCGAAGGCGAGATGGGCGTCTCCGCCGGCGACCCGGTCGAGGTCGCGCGGGGCGGCGTCGCGCACGCCCGGGACAACCATTTCGACACGGTCATCATCGATACCGCCGGACGCCTGGGCGTCGACGACGAGTTGATGCAGCAGGCCTCAGACGTGCGCGCCGCGACCGATCCCGACGAGGTCCTGTTCGTCGTCGACGCGATGATCGGTCAGGATGCGGTGACGACCGCACAGGCCTTCGCCGACGGCGTCGGATTCACCGGCGTCGTCCTCACCAAGCTCGACGGCGATGCTCGCGGCGGTGCGGCACTGAGCGTGCGCGAAGTGACGGGCAAGCCGATCCTGTTCGCTTCGACGGGTGAGAAACTGGAGGACTTCGACGTCTTCCACCCCGACCGAATGGCCAGCCGGATCCTCGGCATGGGCGATGTGCTCTCGCTCATCGAGCAGGCCGAGCAGCATTGGGACGCCAAGGAGGCCGAGCAGGCCGCCACCAAGATCATGGATGGCGAGCTGACGCTGGAGGACTTCCTCCAGCAGATGCTGATGATCCGCAAGATGGGTCCCATCGGGAACCTGCTGGGGATGCTTCCCGGCGCGGGTCAGATGAAAGAGGCACTCGCCCAGGTCGACGATTCGCAACTCGACCGCGTCCAGGCGATCATCCGGGGCATGACGCCCGCCGAGCGGGCCGATCCGAAGATCATCAACGGTTCGCGCCGCCTGCGCATCGCCAACGGCTCCGGTGTGGCCGTGTCGGAGGTCAATCAGCTGGTCGACCGGTTCTTCGAGGCGCGCAAACAGATGGCCGCGATGTCGGGTCGCATGGCCGGCCCCGGCGGGGGGCGCAAGAACACCAGGAAGAAGGGCAAGAAGGGAAAGAAGGGTCGCGGGCGGGGCCCGACGCCGCCGAAGATGCGCGGCGGCTTCCCCGGTATGCCGCCCGGTGCATTCCCCGGTATGCCGCCCGGCGGAATGCCGGACCTGTCCTCGATGCCGCCCGGCCTCGACGAGTTGCCGCCCGGACTGGCCGACCTCGACTTCTCGCAGTTCGATCCGAACGGCAAGGACAAGAAGTAGGGGCCGGCCGTGGGCGAGATGGCCGGTGCACTGCACGTCGGCGGGCGCGACGCGCTGACCGGCGAGCGGATCGATCGCTGGATCGTCGACGGCAGGTTCGTCACCGAGAAGGTGGCGGGGGCCGTCACCGTTGTCGACGACGGTTGGCTGGTGCCGGGCCTCGTCGACGCCCACAATCACGTCGGCATCGCGCCCGGACTGGGCGTCACCATCGAGCAGGCCCGCGCGTTCGCGTACGCCGACGTCGCCGCGGGGACGACCCTCATCCGAGAGGTCGGCTCGCCGGTGGACACCCATCCGCTCGATGCCGATCCGCGTTGCCCGCAGTTCGTCCGCGCGGGCAAACACATCGCCAGGCCGAAGCGCTATCTCCGCGACTACGGCGTCGATCTGGAGAATCCCGACGACTTGGCCGCCGAAGTGACCCGTCAGGCGCACGCGGGCGACGGCTGGGTGCAGGTCGTCGGCGACTGGATCGACCGCGACGTGGGCGACCTGGCGCCGCTGTGGACGAGGCCGCAGCTCGATGCCGCGGTCGTCGCGGCACACGATGCGGGCGCCAAGATCACCGCGCACGTATTCGGCTACGACGCGCTGCCCGACCTCATCGGCGCCGGCTTCGATTGCATCGAGCACGGCACCGGTCTGACGGCGGATCTGCTCGACGAGATGGTCCGGCGCGATATCGCGCTGGTGCCGACGATGATCCAGATCGAGAACTTCCTCTCCATCGCCGACGGGGCCGATCGGTTTCCCGACTACCAGGCCAACATGCGGAAGCTGCACGCACAGGCGGGCGGGGTGATGTCCGCCGCCCGGGAAGCCGGTGTCCGGATCTTCGCGGGTACCGATGCCGGCGGATTCGTCGGTCACGGCCGGATCGTCGACGAGATCGAGGCCCTCGTCGCGATGGGCATGCCTGTGAGGGATGCGCTCGATGCGGCCAGCGTGGGCGCGCGCCGATGGCTGGGAGCCGGTGTCTTCGACGACGGTGATCGTGCCGATGTCCTTGTCCTCGACGCCGACCCGCGCGAGGACCTCACGACGCTGCGCCGCCCGCGCGAGATCCTCTGCTCGGGCATTCCCATCGTCACGGGCTGACTTCCCGCCGACCGTGCCCAGATTTCCGTCGACCGTGCCCACATTTCCGCCGAGCGTGCCCACATTTTCGCCGACCGTGCCCAGTTTCTCGCCGAGCGTGCCCAGATTTCCGCCGACTGTGCCCGGTAGTTTGGGTACGGACGCCACGAGTGGCACAATGGATCCTCGGTTCGCCGGACCCGGTTACGCACCGACCGGCGGTCACACCGAAATCAATCGCAAAACCGGACTCGCACAATCGGTGCGCGTCGCTGAATTGCGCAGTGACCACTTGAAGGAAACATGGCTGTCAAGATCAAGCTTGCCCGTCTCGGCAAGATCCGCCACCCGCAGTACCGCATCGTCGTCGCCGACTCGCGCACCCGTCGCAACGGCCGCGTCATCGAGACCATCGGCAAGTACCACCCCAAGGAAGACCCCTCGTTCATCGAGGTGGATTCCGAGCGCGCCCAGTACTGGCTGAGCGTCGGCGCGCAGCCGACCGAGCCTGTCGCGGCGATCCTCAAGATCACCGGCGACTGGCAGAAGTTCAAGGGGCTGCCGGGCGCCGAGGGCACCCTGAAGGTCGCCGAGCCGAAGCCGAGCAAGCAGGACCTGTTCAACGCGGCGCTTGCCGCGGCCGACAACGAGCCCGCCGCCGAGGCCACGACGCCGAAGAAGAAGGCCACCAAGAAGAAGGCCGAGAAGGCTGAGGCCGAGCAGGAAGCTCAGGACGAGGCCACCGCGTCGGCGGCCCCGGAGACCGCCGAGCCGGAGACCGAGGCCGTCAAGGAGGATCTGGCCGCCGACGGTGAGACGGTGCCGGAGGTGCTCGCCGAGACCGAAGAGAAGGCGTGAGCGCCGTCGTCGCAGATGCCGTCGAACACCTCGTTCGCGGCATCGTCGCCAACCCCGACGACGTCCGCGTCGAACTGCTTTCCGGCGGTCGCGGCGGACGGTTGATCGAGGTGCACGTTCACCCCGACGATCTGGGCAAGGTCATCGGCCGCAACGGCCGCACCGCGACCGCGCTGCGCACCCTGGTCTCCGGAATCGGCGGCCGCGGATTGCGCGTCGACATCGTCGACACCGACCGCTGATAGGCAGGGGCCACCCACCGTGGACCTGGTGATCGGCCGCGTGATCAAACCCCACGGCGTCCGCGGGGAACTCGTCGTCGACATCCGCACGGATGCTCCGGACGAGCGGTTCGCTGCCGGAGCCGTCGTGCGCGGCCTGCTGCCGCGGGCGAAGGGGGCCCATCGGTCGAAGGAACAAGAGTTCACCATCACAGCCGCCCGGAACCATTCCGGGCGGCTGTTGGTGTCCCTCGACGGAGTCGCCGACCGCACTGCGGCGGACGAACTGCGCGGCGTGTTGTTCGTCATCGACGCGGCCGAGGTCGACTCCGGGGACGATCCGGACGAGTTCTACGACCACGAATTGATCGGGCTACCGGTTCGCACCGTGACCGGTGCCGACGTCGGGCAGGTGGCCGACGTGATCCACCTGCCGAGTTCGGACCTGCTCGCGGTGACCGCCGCAGACGACGGCCGCGAGATCCTCATCCCGTTCGTCACCGCCATCGTGCCGACGGTGTCGCGAGCTGAGGGCATCGTCATCGACCCGCCGGACGGCTTGCTGGAGGCGGACTGATGCGGCTCAGCATCATCACGATCTTCCCGGACTATGTCGCGCCGTTGCGCGGCGCGCTGCTCGGCAAGGCGATCGAGAAGGGAATCGTCTCCCTCGACGTCCACGACCTGAGGGACTGGACCCACGACGTCCACCGCAGCGTCGACGACGCGCCGTACGGCGGCGGTCCCGGCATGGTGATGAAGCCGCAGGTGTGGGGCGAGGCGCTCGACGAGGTGTGCGGCACCGACGTCGCCCACGACGGTGGCCTGATCCTCGTCGTGCCCACCCCGGCCGGTGTCCCGTTCACCCAAGCCACGGCGCAGCGCTGGAGCCGCGAGGAGCACCTCGTCTTCGCCTGCGGACGTTATGAGGGAATCGATCAGCGCGTCGTCGACGACGCGTCGAAACGGATGCGGGTCGAAGAAGTCTCAATCGGCGACTTCGTCCTCATCGGCGGGGAGGTCGCGACGATGGCCATGGTCGAGGCGACGACCCGCCTCATCGACGGGGTGCTGGGCAACCCGGTCTCGCACCAGGAAGATTCCTTCTCCGACGGATTGCTCGAAGGACCCAGCTATACACGCCCGGTCAGCTGGCGCGGACTCGACGTTCCCGAGGTGCTGCTTTCCGGCGATCATGCGAAAGTGGCCGCCTGGCGGCACGAGCAGGCGCTGCGCCGCACCGCGCAACGGCGGCCCGATTTGCTGCCACCCGATCACTCCTGACACAATAGAGCGGTTGCCACGCGGCAGGTCACGGCATGAGCCGGCCCCGCGTGGACACCAAAACGCTCGGAGTACGAACCGGTTGATCCAGCCCGATAGCGGGCCAGACGCCAGGTTCCTCTACTCACGCACACGCCAGATTGGAAAACGACCATGAACACCCTGGACTTCCTCGACAAGCAGTCCCTCCGCGACGACCTGCCCGACTTCGGCCCCGGCGACACCCTTGACGTGCACGTCAAGGTCATCGAGGGCGCCAAAGAGCGCGTCCAGGTCTTCAAGGGCGTCGTGATCCGCCGTCAGGGTGGCGGTGTGCGTGAGACCTTCACCGTTCGCAAGGTGTCCTTCGGCGTCGGCGTGGAGCGCACGTTCCCCGTGCACAGCCCCAACATCGCCAAGATCGACGTCGTGACCCGCGGTGATGTCCGTCGCGCCAAGCTCTACTACCTGCGCGACCTCCGCGGCAAGGCTGCCAAGATCAAAGAGAAGCGCTGACCCGCTAGGCTTTGGAGTCGTGTCCGACGATAACGATCCCGAAGACCGTCCCTGGCACTCCAAGGACGACGAACCCGAGGACAAGAAGTCCTTTTTCCGCGAGCTGGCGATCATTGTCAGCATCGTCCTGGTGATCAGCTGGGTCGGACAGACCTTCCTCTTCCGTCAGTACGTTGTGCCGTCGGAATCGATGGAGTCGACGCTGACGGGATGCGCGGGCTGCTCCAACGATCGCATCGTCATCGACAAGCTCGCCTACCGGTTCGGCGACCCCAGCCCGGGCGACGTCATCGTCTTCAAGGCGCCGAGCGAGTCGTGGGACGGTGGCGCGCCGCCGCGCGACTCCAGCACCATCGGGGGCAAGTTCCTCAACGTGCTGTCGTGGTTCGGCTATGCGCCGCCGAACGAGTACAGCTTGGTCAAGCGCGTCATCGCGACGGGCGGCCAGACCGTCGAGTGCCGCAACGACGAGAATGTCGGCGTCAAGGTCAACGGCAAACCGTTGACCGAGCCGTATATCGACCGGGCGATTCAGGTGCCCGATTCGGGTTCGTGTTTCGGCGAAGACTTCGGGCCGGTCACGGTTCCGGCGGGCAACGTCTGGGTGATGGGCGACAACCGCACCAATTCGGCCGACTCGCGCGCCCACATCTCCGACGAATTCCAGGGAACGATTCCGCGCGCCGACATCCGCGGCAAGGTCCGGTTCATCATGTGGCCGGTCTCGCGCATCGGCGGGGTCGGATCGGAGAACCCGCAGAAGTAGGGGCGGGCACGTGTCAGCCTCGTTGCGTTGGCCGCCGCGCCCACCGGTGCGGCGGGCCGCGGCGCTGCGCACCTACGAGTTCGCCCTGCATAACAGCGGGCTGGGCCCGGTGGCCGGGGTCGACGAGGCGGGCCGCGGCGCATGCGCCGGCCCCCTGGTGGTCGCGGCGTGCGTCCTCAAGCCAAACCAGCTGCGGTCGCTGGCCGATCTGAACGATTCCAAGAAGGTACCGCCGCCGACCCGTCGTCGCCTCTATGGCGCGATCCGCAAGCACGCGCTCGCGCATTCGGTGGTCGTCATCGAAGCCGAGGAGATCGACCGGATCGGCATCCACGTCGCCAACATCGAGGGGATGCGCCGCGCCGTTGCCGCACTCGCGACGGCCCCCGGGTACGTCCTCTCCGACGGATTCGCCGTTCCCGGGCTCCCCGTTCCGTCGCTGCCCATCATCGCCGGTGACGCCAACGCGGCATGCATCGCGGCGGCGAGCATTCTCGCGAAGGTGACTCGCGACGACATCATGGCGAGGCTCGACGACGAGCTGCCCGGCTATGACTTCGCCGTGCACAAGGGCTACTCGACCAGCCATCACATGGCCCGCATCGCCGACCTCGGCCCGTCGCCGCAACATCGCATGTCCTATCGCAACGTCGCCGCGCACATCGTGCGCGATACTCTGAACCCATGAGTGCCGAGGATCTCGAGAAGTACGAAGCAGAGATGGAGCTGTCCCTGTACCGCGAGTACAAGGACATCGTCGGCCAGTTCACGTACGCGGTCGAGACCGATCGCCGCTTCTACCTGGCGAACGGGGTCGAACTCGCGCCCCGCAACGTCGACGGCGAGGTCTATTTCGAGCTGCGCCTCGCCGATGCGTGGGTGTGGGATCTCTACCGGCCGGCGCGTTTCGTCAAGCAGGTCCGCGTGATCACGTTCAAAGACGTCAACATCGAGGAACTTGAGCAGCCCGAGCTGCGCTTACCGGAGTAATCCACATCTTCTCGCCGTCCCCAGGATGGTGTGCCGGGCACGGTCGCCGACGCTGATCCGTCGTCGTGGTCGAGCACGATGTCCGGCATGGGGGAGACACGGCAGCAGATCGGGGCGCTCGGCGAGGACATCGCCGTCGACTATCTGACGACACTCGGATGGCGCGTCTGCGCGCGTAACTGGCGCACCAGGTACGGAGAGCTCGACGTCATCGCACGGGAGCCCAACCCGAGCGGCCTCGCGGACAATCTGGTCATCGTCGAGGTGAAGACCCGTCGAGACGGCGCCGTGTACGACGATCCTGTCGCCGCGGTCACGGGCGACAAGCTGGCGCGCATGGCGAAGCTGGCGTGGATGTGGATAGCGGAACGACGCGAAGACGACAGCCTCGACTACTTCGACGCCCTGCGCTTCGACGTGATCTCCATCCGGCTCGACGGCCGCCGCGGTGCCCCGATCCTGCGCCATCACCGCGGGTTGGTGGAGTAGTGGCGCTGGGACGGGCGTTCGCCGCCGGCCTCAACGCGTTCTCGGCGCGGGTCGTGGAGGTCCAGGCCAACACGAGCCGCGGAACGCCCGGCTTCTGGATCACCGGACTGGCCGATACCGCGCTGCGCGAGGCGCGCGACCGTGTGCGGCCCGCGATCGTGAACTCCGGCAAGTCCTTTCCCGACCTGAAGGTGGTCGTCGCGCTGGCGCCGGCGAACATGCCCAAGTCGGGTGCCGCCTACGACCTGGCGATGGCGGTGAGCATCGTAACGGCCACCGGCGACGTGTCCGACGCCTTGGTGGGCGAGACCGTGTTCCTCGGTGAACTCGGTCTCGACGGCGCGATCCGGCCGGTACGCGGTGTTCTCCCGAGTCTGATCGAGGCGCGACGCGCCGGGTTCACCCGAGCGGTGGTTCCACTGGCCAACATCGCGGAAGCCGGACTGGTGGGTGATACCGAGGTCGTTGGCGCTTCCACGTTCGACGAGGTCTGTCGCTGGCTGGACGGGGCGATCGTGCTCGATACCCCGGTTCAGCAGATCGACGACATACCCAGTCTCACCCCCGACATGGCCGACGTCGTCGGCCAGGCGCAGGCGCGCAGTGCGCTGGAGATCGCCGCGGCGGGGATGCACCACCTCCTGATGACCGGTCCACCCGGGATTGGCAAGACGATGCTGGCGCGCCGCCTCCCGGGGATTCTGCCGTCACTCGACGAGAACGAGGCGCTGGAGGTGACCGCGGTCCACTCGATCGCCGGGACACTGCCGAGATCGCGGCCACTCATCGTCGAGCCGCCGTTCATCGCGCCGCACCACTCGGTGTCGATAACCGCGCTGCTCGGCGGAGGTACGGGCATCGCGGGGCCGGGCGCGGTGTCGCTGGCCCATCGTGGAGTGCTGTTCCTCGACGAATGCGCGGAGATGGGTGCGAAGGCGCTCGACGCCTTGCGACAACCGTTGGAGGAGGGCGAGGTGCGGATATCGCGGCGCGACGGGGTCGCGACCTACCCGGCCCGCATCCAGCTGGTGCTGGCGGCCAACCCCTGCCCGTGCGCTCCCGCACACGACGTCGACTGCGTCTGCTCGGTCGTCGCGCGCCGCCGCTATCTGGGCAAGCTTTCCGGACCGCTGATGGACCGCATCGACATCCGCGTCCGGATGAACCCGC
Organism: Gordonia araii NBRC 100433; assembly: GCF_000241265.1. GTDB lineage: Bacteria > Actinomycetota > Actinomycetes > Mycobacteriales > Mycobacteriaceae > Gordonia > Gordonia araii. Next base: position 161,905 of record NZ_BAEE01000063.1, on the reverse strand, counting down.
CCGGCAATACCGCGCTGCTCACCGAATCGGGGGAGTCGAGTGCCGCGGTGCGCGCCCGGGTCGTCGCCGCGCGTGAGGCTGCGGTAGATCGCTGGTCCGAACACGGTTGGCGTACCAACGGCGAAGTGCCCGGTTCGGCGTTGCGCGGCGAGTTCCGGCTGGAGCCCGAAGCGATGCGACCAGTTGAACTGTTCCTGCGCGACGGCCGGGTGACCGCTCGTGGCGCTGATCGGGCGCTGCGACTCGCCTGGACGCTGAACGATCTGCGCGGCGGCGACGTGCCGACACAGGACGACGTCGCGCAGGCGTTGCTCTACCGCGACCGGGGAGGCTTCGCGTGACGCGGCCGGACGAAACGACGTTGCGGGCGTGGGCCTACCTCGGGCGAGTGGCCGAACCGCCGCATACGGCGCTGCGAGAGCTCGTCGAAGCGGTGGGTCCCCGTGAAGCGGCCGCCGCCATCCGGTCGCGGAGGGTGCCGGACGGTCACGCCGAGGTGCTCGGTGCGACGGCGGCGCGCGCCCACCTCGACTCGGCAGCCGAAGACCTCGAACGAGCGGCGCAGGTCGGCGCTCGGCTCGTCACTCCCGACGACGAGGAGTGGCCGGGATGGCAGCTGTGGTCCCTGCGCGCCGCGGACACGGTCGAGCGAGGGGGTCCGCCGCTGGCGCTGTGGGTGCGCGGCTCGAAAGACCTCGCAGCCGAGGTCACCGCCGGCATGGGCGTGATCGGTGCGCGCGGTTCGACGTCGTACGGGGAGTACGTCACCGGCCAACTGGTCGGCGGCCTCGCGGCCGAGGGGTGGACGGTGATTTCCGGTGGCGCGTTCGGAATCGACGGAACCGCGCACCGTGCGGCACTCGGCTGTGGCGGAAGCACCGTCGCGGTAATGGCATGCGGCATCGACGTCGACTACCCGGCGTCCCATGCGGCGCTGTTCTCCGCGATCGCGCGCGACGGGCTGATCGTCAGCGAATATCCGCCGGGTACGACGGCGGCTCGACATCGGTTCCTGACGCGCAACCGGCTCGTGGCGGCGCTGTCGACCGCGGTTGTGGTCGTGGAGGCCGGGCGGCGCAGTGGCGCCGCCAACACGGCGGCCTGGGCCCGCAAACTAGGACGGCCGCTCGCCGCCGTCCCGGGTCCGGTCACGTCGGCGATGTCGGTCGGCTGCAACCGGATGATCGCCGACGAGCAGGCGGCGCTCGTCACCGATGCGAAGTCGCTGATCTCCTTCGCGGCCCCCGATGGCGAGGGAGGTCCCGACAGGGGACCGGCGCGGAGCACCGACACGCTCGCCGGCGACCGTCAGCGGGTCTATGAGGCGATCCCGAGGCGAGGCGCCGTCACCGTCGACGAGATCGCCGTCAGTTCGGGCATCGTCGCCGGCGCGGTGCTGTCGGCACTGGCAACGCTGGAGATCGACGGCTTCGTGACCGCCGTCGGCGACGGCTGGGCGCTGTCGACGGGCTAGTTGAGTCGGCGCCCCGGCATCTCGGCTCGCCGGGTGCCGATTCCGCCGAGTGGGCACCTCACCTGCGCCGACTGGGCACCCGAGATACGCCGACTGGGCACCTCACCAGCGCCGAGTGGGCACCTCACGTGCACCGAGTGGGCACTCGCGTCAGCGCGGCGGGAGCGGTACCGGTGCACGCCCGCCGACGACGAGTGCGATCTCGGCAGCGCTCAACTCGATGGGTGTGCCGTGGCCGATGCGCAGGCCGGCGTCGGTGGCCTGCAAGGAGATGCCGTCGACGTGAACCCCGAAGTAGGCGAGCTGGCGGTCATCGGGATCGCCGATCGCGAGCGCGATGCGGTCCGGCGGCGCGCTCGGCAGCCCGAGCGGCTCGGTGATGTCGAGGCCGTGCAGCACGTCGTGCGCCAGGGCGCCGGCCTGTCCACCGCGCGGCGGCTTCCACGGGTGCTCGACGTTGACGCGCAGCGATCCTGGTAGCTCGGCGTCCGACGTCGCCGCCGTGTCCTTGCGGGCGATGCGATCGGCGAAGCGGTTGAAGTTGCCGCGCGCTGCGACGATCCCGGCGATCACCCGCGGCCCGGAATGCCGGTAGGCCAGCGTGATGTGTGCGACGACCTCCCGTACCCGCCAGCCCTCACACAGCGAGGGGTGCGCCCACTGCTCGGGCGTGAGGTCGGCGAGTAGGCCTGCCAAACGTCGGCGCTCGGCGAACGTCTCCTGTCGCAGGTGGTCTTCGATCATCGTCATCGCATGCCCTTTCAGTTCGGTGATCACGTGCTCATCACTTGTACGAAGGGGCGGCCCCAGAATCATCGCGATGCGTCAAAGCTGGTCGGGAAGACCGAATTCGGCGAACCGGGCCTCGGTGCCGAAGAATGTCGTCGAATGGCCGATCCGTCCATCGCGGAACTCGAGTGCGATCAGCGCGAACGGTCGCAGCACGCCGTCGTCATCCGGCCGGAACTGCCCGAAGCCCGGCTGCCCGTTGACGTCGATGCCGATAAGCCGGTCGTGTGCACACGCCTCGGATCGCCCCATGAGGGTGGCGATCGTTACTCCACCTCGCAGCCACCAGCGGAACGGCGGCATCGACGTCGTGGCGTCCTCGTGCAGCACCGCGATCAGACCGTCGACGTCGTGGGTCTCGAAAGCTCGGGCATAGCGGTCGGCCAGTGATGCGATCTCCTCGTCGGACAGGCCGCGCGAGGACGTCGACGTCGCGGCGAGTTCCGCCCTTGCGCGTTGGAGCGCGCTGTTGACCGACGCGGTGCTCACGTCGAGGATCTGCGCCGTTTCGAGCGCACTGAACGCCAGGACGTCGCGCAGGATGAGCACCGCGCGCTGCCTCGGCGTAAGGGTCTGCAGCGCGGCGACGAACGCGAGGCGAATCGATTCCTTTGCGACGACGCGCGCGGCGGGATCGGAGCCGGTGAGCAGCCGCGCGCTCGGCATGGGGTCGACGAACGTCCCGGGCGGGACAGGATCATCGAAGGCGTTGGCGGACGCTCCTTCGCCCAGCACGCTCAGATCCATCGGTGACGCCCGGCGTTGAGCGGACCGCAGGATATCGACGCATACGTTGTGCGCGATGCGGTGGATCCACGTCGTGAGCCGTGCTCGGTCAGCGTCGTAGGAATCGAATTGCCGAAACGCACGGAGCAGTGTCTCCTGCACCGCGTCTTCGGTCTCGCCAGCACCGCCCAGCATCCGGTAGCAGTATCCGGTGAGCGGGATACGCAGCGATTCGAGGCGCTCCGCGATAGGGGCGTCGTCAGCGGGCTGCACCGAGTCGATCATCATCGGCAGCGTAGCCCGGTTCCAGGCCTTGATGTGACCCCGCCTAGATTCGGAGGGCATGGACGACCAGCGGCCCGTCAGACCACCCGTGCTGAGTAGACGTCGAGCCGAAACACGCGAGCGGCTGTTGGACGCGGCGATGACGGTCTTCGTGGCAAAGGGATTCGGCCGCACCCGGATCGACGATGTCTGTCGGGCAGCCGGATACACGAAAGGCGCCTTCTACTCGAACTTCTCGACGCTGGAGGAGTTGTTCTTCGCGCTCTACGACCGTCAGTCCGAGTACGCCGCGACGACGACGTTGGCGGCGGTGACCCCCGGTGCGGCGGTTGGTGACTCTGCCGCGGAATCGGCACCCGACATCGTCGACGTGATCTCGTCGTGGGCGGCCACCGTTCGGATCGATCGCGACTGGCTGCTGATCAACACCGACTTCGTCTCCTATGCAGCGCGCTACCCGGATGTGGCCGCCGAACTCGCCGAGCATCGCCGACAGCTCCGCGAGGAGGTCGTCGACGCCCTGACGACGTTCATCGCGGCGACCGACGTGGCGCTGCCCGGATCGCTGCCGACACCGGCGCAGCTCGCGCGCGCCGTCGTGACGGTCTACGACGGCGTGATCTACCAGCTGCTGCTCGACATGGACGAGGGTGAAGTGCGGCGCCACTTCGTCGCGATCCTGACCGCGCTGGTCGACCGATAGCGCGAGAGTGCCTATAGCAACCCGGTCTGATACCTTTTGGTATCGAACTATGGAGGGGTGGGAATGCTGAGGAAGACTTCAGTCGTCGCGGCCACGTTCGCGATGGTGCTGTCGGCGATGGCCGGTTCGGCCGACGCGGCGCCGAGAACGGTCGATCGCGCGACGGGAACGATCGTGACCAAGACGTTGACCAACGCCGCGGGGACACGCGCGTATCAGGTGTACACCCCGAAGCGGCACGCTCCCGGACGACCGCTGATCGCATGGGTCCACGGGACCAGCAAGGTGCGCAACGGCGACCCGATGGAGTTGCGCCGGACGAACACCTTGCTCACCGAAGCCGACCGGCTCGGCTTCTCGGTGGTAGCACCGATGCAATCCTTGCGGGCCGACCAGGCCGGGATGTGGCACTTCTTCGAACCCGCCGGGCTGACTCGCGGGCAGGGCGAGATTTCCATCCTGGCCGACATCGTTCGGAAGACGGCCCGCGAACAGCGCGCGGATGCCCGACGGGTATTCGCCGTCGGACACTCCGCGGGCGGCGGCGCGGTTCACGTGCTCGGCGCGGTGTACTCGGATGTCTTCGCGGCGATCGCCGTGTCCGCCGGGTTTCCCTTCGTCGGTGACCCGAGCGGTTCAGCGGTACGGACCGCGCGCGACGGCCGACCGGTTCCGACCTTCCTGATCCACGGCGACCGCGACGACACCGCGGTGCCGGTCGTGGGTGCCGCGGAACTGTCGGCGGCGCGGACCGCCAACGGGATCGCAGGAGCGGCTCCGCGCGGCGCGATCGTCGTGCCACCGAGCCGCGACGACAAGTTCCCGACGCGAATCAGCCGTTTCGGCGCTGGACGCTCGGAGATCGTGCGCGCCGAGGTGCTGGGTGCTGGCCACGCCACCGGCCCGGGAGGAGTCACACTCAACGGCCCGGCGCTCGACCGGCGGGTCGTCGCCTTCTTGCTGTCGCACCGTCGACCCTAGGAATCGACGTGAGATCGGGCCGATCGCGTCCGATCCGGCCGGGCGATGTCGAGAATCGAGTTATGGCTCCGTCCCAGGGATGAGCGACTGACTAGGGTCGCCGACGAAGGGAGAATGTCATGGCCAAGTATCTGCTGCTCAAGCATTACCGAGGTGCACCGGCGTCGGTCAACGACGTGCCGATGGACCGGTGGACGGCGGCCGAGGTGGAAGCGCACATGAAGTACATGGACGATTTCGCAGCGCGTCTCCAGGAGAACGGCGAGTTCGTCGACAGCAACGCCCTGCCGCCGGAGGGTGCATGGGTACGGTCCGATGGGCCGGGCAAGCCGCCGGTCACCGACGGGCCGTTCGCCGAGACCAAGGACCTGATCGCCGGATTCATGATCATCGACGTCGACACCTACGACCGGGCACTCGAACTCGCCGGGGAACTGTCCGCCGCGCCCGGGGCCGGCGGCGATCCGGTCGGCGAGTGGCTCGAGGTGCGACCGGTGATGTCGTACCAACCGACCGTGCTCGACTGATGGCCGGCCACGCGGTGGACGGGGCGGCGCTGCGGGAACTGATCCCCGGCGTGATCGCCGTACTCGTCCACCGCGGAGCCGACTTCGCCTCCGCCGAGGATGCGGTGCAAGACGCTCTGGTGCGCGCGGTGCAGAAGTGGCCCGCGGATCCTCCAGCCGACGCGAAAGGCTGGATGATCACCACGTCGTGGCGATGCTTCCTCGATCAAGTCCGCTCCGACTCGGCACGACGGGCGCGCGAGGATCTCATCGACGCGGAGCCCACCCCCGAACCGGTCCCGGCCGGCGACGACACCTTGTGGCTCTACTTCCTGTGCGCTCACCCGAGTCTCTCGCCGGCGTCGGCGGTGGCCCTGACGCTGCGCGCGGTCGGCGGGCTGACCACCAAACAGATCGCTCAGGCGTATCTGGTGCCGAAATCCACGATGGCCCAGCGGATCTCGCGTGCCAAGCGGACCGTCGGCCAGGTGCGCCTCGATCAGCCAGGAGATCTGGGCACGGTGCTGCGCGTGCTCTACCTGGTGTTCAACGAGGGCTACGGCGGTGACGTCGACCTCGCGGCCGAAGCGATCAGGCTCGCGCGCCAGCTCGCCGCCGCCAACGACGATCCGGAGGTGTTGGGACTGCTCGTGCTGTTCCTGCTCCATCACGCGCGTCGGGACGCCCGCACGCGGCCCGACGGTGCGTTGGTACCGCTCGCCGACCAGGATCGCGGTAAGTGGCGCACAGACATGATCGCCGAAGGCGTCAGCATTCTGCAGGCAGCGTTGTCGCGGGACCGGCTGGGGGAGTATCAGGCTCAGGCCGCTATCGCGGCGTTGCACGCCGATGCCCGGTCCGCCGAGGAGACCGACTGGGTGCAGATCGTCGAGTGGTACGACGAGCTGGTCCGACTCACCGACAGCCCCATCGCGCGGCTCAACCGGGCGGTCGCCGTCGGGGAAGCGGATGGCCCGCGAGCCGGACTTGCCGAACTCGACCGACTGGATCCGACGCTGCCTCGGTATGCGGCGGTGTCGGCGCACCTCTACGAACGGTCCGGAGACCTTGCGGCGGCGGCACGGTTGTTCGCCGAGGCCGCCGAGCGGGCCGATAACGTGGCGGAGCGCAACCATCTCGCGTTGCGCGGCGCAGGTCCGCGAACGGATGTGACCCGATCTAGGCGGGCATCACGAACATCTCGTCGATCGCGACCGAGCCCGCACTTCGGCACCACAGCAAGATCGAACCGTCGCCGAGTGGGAAAACGCGATTCGCCGAGCCGGTCTCCTGCCGGCACGGACTCGCGATCAGCGAGACCCGACCTGGGCGAGGGCCGCGAATGCCGTCGCGGTAGACAGGGCCGCCTATGACTGTCGTTGGAGAGCGTTGCGGGTCGGCACGGCCGATCGTGGTCTTCGTGGGAAGTCGATAGCTGCCCGCGGTGACCGCGGCCGCACCGAATGTCTGTGGAATCGGTGCCCACGCGCCGGTGAGTCCGGACGGCGTAGATCGGGTGGGTGTGACGAGCGTCGTCACCGCCGCCTTTTCGTCCGTGGTGCGATACACGATGACCTGGAGTCCTTGGCCGTCCACCGCAGCGAAGGTGACGGATGCGCTCTCCAGGCTGAGGATCTGCCGAATCTGGAGTCCGTCCGGCGGGGACACGTCGGAAAGCGACACGTGGTAGTCGGGTGGCACCAAGGCGGCGGTCCCGCTGAGTCGTCCTGGGCTCTCCAGTGCCGCGGCAATCAGTATGGGCGTCGATGCGTCGAGGATGTCCACCTGCTCGGTGATGTTCCCGCCCAGCGCTTGCGCTGCGTAGTGCTCGTCGGCGAAGCCGGACTCTGGATCGAAGACGCTGATCCGTGGACCGGTGAACGAGCAGTGCTCGACGATCGCTAGTCTCTTGGCGAAGGCGGCCAACCGGTCCGGTGCAGCACATGTTTTGGGCCGGAATCGCCACAGGACTACGGCCTTTCCGTCGGCGCCGACACGCACCAGATCGCTTGTGGTGGCTTGGACCTCGCGGACATCGGTGCTTGCGGAGAGGGACTGACCGGTGTCCGATATGCGCAGGTCTTTGTCGCGGGAAGTCAATAGGAATGCGGAGCCGTCCACGAAAGCCGTATCGAGCACGTGTCCAAACCCAGCGCTCGTCCATAAGACCCGCCCAGTGGCCCCATCGAGTCCGTAGACGATGCGCTTCGCCGTGGCCTCGTCGTGGACCTGCGTGACGAGAGGGACTTGTTTCGCATCGTGGTCGAGAACGGGGGCCCACAACCCGTCGATGCTCGAGTGGAAGTCGACGGTCCAGTGTCGCTTAAGGCCCGTGTCGTACGCCGTGAGGACGGAGCCGTCGGCTACGGCCAATCCAGACATCACCGGAACTGCTCGTCGATGCGAGCCGGATTGTCGCGAGCTGTCTTCCTCATCAGCGGTCGGTCGAGGTGGGTCTGGAACGCGAAGTGCTCCCGCGCCGATGGCGTTGCCCACGTGATGTGGCTGCTGGAGGCTGCCGTAGGTGGTGACATTCGGGCTGTGTCGGTGTGACGGGGCAACCACGAGGGCACCGCCGGCCGCGACGACGATGGCCGCCACGACCGTCACGAAGGTGCCCGGACGTCCGATCCAGCGGTCGATGCGCGTACGGCTGAGGACGGCAAGCAGCACGATGGCTCCGACCGCTGCGGTGTAAGCGAGTCCGCGATCCAGGCTCGCTACTCCGGGCAGGGTATCGAACAGTCGCCGCTCGGCCCGACCGTTGGTTCCGGCACGCCACAGCAGGAACAGCGAGCTTCCAGCCGCCAGAGCGGCCGCAGCCGCGGCCAGGAGAACCCACCCGACGAATCGAGGTCTCCAGAAACCGGTCACGAGCAGAAGTAACACGGGCACCATCACGGCGCTGGCCATCAGCAATGCGTCGATGGCCAGCCCTTGCCCAGGAAAGGGAGCGGTGTCGAAATGCCAGTTCGGCGTGCGCCAGTTCAACATGACGAGTGCGGACACGGCCAAACCTATGGATGTACCCAGAAGTACGCCGCTCGCGGCTGACCGTTCTCGTCTCTTGATCTCGTCCTCTTCATCGTCGCGACCTGCGGGGAGGGGTGATGCCATAGCTGGACATCCTAGATTGGTGGCCTGTGCTGGACTGCGCCCGCCGGTGGAACTTAGGTAAACCTTGCGTAGGCTGGGATCGTTGACTCTTGGGAGGGCGCATGGCCAAACGGCTGAACACGATGCAGGTGCTGCGGACTGAGCGGTTGAGTCCGCATTTCGTCCGCGTCTATCTCGGCGGCGAGGGTTTCGACGACTTCCTCCCGGTTCGCGGTCGCGACGATGTGACCGAGGACTGGGACACCGACATGTACGTGAAGATCGTGTTCATGCCCGACGGGAGCGCCGTGCCCGCCGACGTCGACCCGGCTGACCTGCGCGGCGGTTCGGGTGAGCCGGGCGAACCCGTGCTGCGCACCTACACGATCCGCAGCTATGACCCCGTGCGTCGGGAACTCGCGATCGATTTCGTGGTCCACGGCGACGAAGGCATCGCCGGACCGTGGGCCCAGCGGGCGCAGCCGGGCGAGACCGTGCGGTTCCTCGGTCCGGGCAGCGGCTACAAGCCGCGCGCCGACGCTCCCTGGCATCTGTTCGCCTGTGATGAATCGGGGCTGCCCGCCGTCGCGGCGGCCCTCGCCGCATTACCCGACGATGCCCGTGGGCAAGCGTTCGTCGAAGTCGCCGGGCCCGAGGACGAGCTCCCGCTGACGGTACCGGCCGGTGTCGGACTCACCTGGATCCATCGCGGCGGGGGTGCGGGCGAGGTGGACGACGACCGGGCGGGCGACAACGCTCCGTTGATCGCTGCGGTGCGCGACGCGCCGTGGTGGGACGGTGAGCCGCAGGTCTTCATCCACGGCGAGGCGCAAGCGGTAATGCACAATCTGCGTGGCTACATCCGCAAGGAGCGCGGGGTCGGTGCCGCCAACGCGTCGATCTCCGGATACTGGCGGCGTGGCCGCACCGAAGAGGGCTTCCGCCGGTGGAAGGCCGACCTGCGCAAAGCCGAGGAGCAGGCGACCGCGTAACGGTCTGATCGCAACCGGGCGCGCCGGATTGCGGTGCGCCGGCATGACGCGTGGACTGATCGGCATGAGCGAGAACCGCGTCATCGACGAGTTCGCCGCCTACCTCCGCCTGGAGAAGGGGCGCAGCGAGCACACGGTGCGCGCGTACACCGGGGACGTGCGCTCCCTAATTACCTTCGCCGGCGCGCGCGGCGCGGCCGTCGCCGACATCGACCTTGCCCTGCTGCGCTCCTGGCTGGCCGAACAGACCCGCCGCGGAATCGCGCGCACGACGATCGCCCGACAGGTCTCCAGCGCGAAGACCTTCGGCTCATGGGCCGCGCGCGAAGGGTTTCTCACCACCGACCCGACCGTGCGTCTGCAAGCCCCCAAAGCGCACCGGGTGCTACCGCACGTGCTTTCGCCGGAGCAGGCGGAGGCCGTCGCCGCAGCGCCCGTCGCCGCCGGCGACCAGGCGATCGGCGAAAGCCCCACCCCGATCCAGCTGCGGGACCGAGCGATCGTGGAGTTGCTGTACGCCAGCGGGATCCGCGTCGGCGAGCTGTGCGGGCTGGATCTCGACGACGTGGACGATGCCCGCCAGGTCCTGCGCGTCATCGGCAAGGGAAACAAGCAGCGGACCGTGCCGTACGGGCGCCCGGCGTCGCAGGCGCTGGCCGAGTGGCTGCGCGACGGACGCCCGGGACTCGCGACCGCGGCGTCGGGGTCAGCGCTGCTGCTGGGCGCGCGCGGTGGCCGACTCGACCAGCGCATGGCGCGGACCGTCGTCACCAAGGCGGTCGAGGCCGTCGGAGGGCCGGCCATGGGGCCGCACGGGCTGCGCCACAGCGCCGCGACCCACCTCCTGGAGGGCGGAGCGGATCTGCGAGTCGTGCAGGAGCTACTCGGACACGCCTCGCTCGCGACGACTCAGCTCTACACCCACGTCAGCGTCGAGCGGCTCCGCGCGGTGCACGCGCAGGCGCACCCGCGGGCTTAGTGACTGCCGGTAGCGTGGTCGCCGTGATGAAGCTGACGATTCGAACTGCCATCGGAGCGGCGGCGGTTGCCGTCGGGATCACCGTCTTCGCGCCGCCGGCGCAGGCGGTGCCACCGGTCAGTCCTGCCGCCGCGGCCGACGGGCTCGTCGACGTGCGTTCCGCCGTTCCCGACGCGATCGTCGACCTCCGCTATGCGACGGCCGACAACTTCACGAAGGTCCGGCTCTACCCGGCGAACGCCCGTTGCCTCGTGCACAAGTCGCTGGTTCCCGGCCTGACCAAGGCGGCCGGGCAACTCCGCGGCAAGGGGCTGCGGCTCGTGTTCTGGGATTGCTACCGTCCGCAAGCGGCCCAGGTGAAGATGTGGCAGGTCGTACCCAATCCCGCGTGGGTCGCCAAGCCGGGCGAGAAGGCGACCAGCCACGAGGCCGGACGATCCGTCGATGTCACGCTCGCGCACCGGGATGCCCGCCGACTCGACATGGGCACCGGATTCGACGACTTCACGCCGGCGTCACACGCGAACGCCACCGGCATCAGCGCGGTGGCGCAGCAACACCGTGCGACGCTGCGCCGTGCGATGGAATCGGGCGGCATCTCCCAGTACGAGGGGGAGTGGTGGCACTACGACGGCCCGGGCTCGGGCACTCCGCGGCCGCATCTGAAGGCACCGGTCAACTGATCGTCGGCTCGACGGCGGTCACCGGATACAGCCGGACCCGAAGCGCGCCGACGAGGCCCAAGGGGTTGCGGTAGCCCGCCCGGGGACCGGCACCGGTCCGCGCGCCCCAGTGCAGACACCTCGGCACCGGGCATCCCTCGTGTAGACCGGTCACCACGCCGATCACCTCGCCCCGGCGAACGACGTCGCCGACGCGTACGCGCGCGTCGACCGGCTCATAGGTCGTCCACAACGATGACGAGTGGCGTATCGACACCACCGGCTTCCCGCCGACCCGCCCGGCGAAAGTCACCGTGCCGTCGCCCGCGGCCAGGACCTGCTGCCCGTCGGCGGCGGCCAGATCCACGCCACGGTGCCCGGTCAGCCAGCGTTGCGCCGGCGGATCGTATCCGGTGACGACCCGCGGACGCGGCTGCAGCGGCCAGGCGTAGCGGGCAGCGGTCGCGGCGCCCGGCGGAGCGAGGAGGGCGGCAGTGACGAGGATCAGCAAGGTACGCACACCCATAGGACGCAGTCGACTCAGCCTCGGTTCCGTTTCCCACCTGGTTTCGCCAATCCCGCACCGATCGATGCGGAATCCGCGAAACCGGGAAGGATTGCCGATTTGGTGGCCGCGACCTGCGCCGTTAGACTTATCAACGCACTTCGTCTCGGTCTGTCCGAGTGAGGTGACTTCGCACGCTCACTACCGATCTTCGCTGGTCGGCGCGGCGCGGGCAGTCCCGGAAAGCCGGGTCCGCCGTCGCGGTGAACGTCAGGATTACCCGCCAATCCCGGCGGGCGATGACAACTGCAACAAGAATGGGAGTCTCGACGATGGCTGTCGTGACCATGAAGCAGCTGCTGGACAGCGGCGCACATTTCGGGCATCAGACCCGCCGGTGGAACCCGAAGATGAAGCGGTTCATCTTCACCGACCGCAACGGCATCTACATCATTGACCTGCAGCAGACGCTGACCTACATCGACCGCGCCTACGAGTTCGTCAAGGAGACGGTTGCCCACGGCGGCACGATCCTCTTCGTCGGCACCAAGAAGCAGGCGCAGGAATCGATCGCCGAAGAGGCGACCCGCGTCGGCATGCCGTACGTGAACCAGCGCTGGCTCGGTGGCATGCTCACCAACTTCTCGACCGTCCACAAGCGCCTTCAGCGCCTGAAGGAACTCGAGACGATGGAGCAGACCGGCGGCTTCGAGGGACGCACCAAGAAGGAAATCTTGATGCTGACCCGTGAGAAGAACAAGCTGGAGCGCACCCTCGGCGGTATCCGCGACATGGCCAAGGTTCCCTCGGCCGTCTGGGTCGTCGACACCAACAAGGAGCACATCGCCGTCGGCGAGGCCCGCAAGCTGAACATCCCGGTGATCGCGATTCTGGACACCAACTGCGATCCCGACCTCGTCGATTACCCGATCCCGGGCAACGACGACGCCATCCGCAGCGCCGCGTTGCTGACCCGTGTGGTCGCCTCCGCCGTCGCCGAGGGCGTCCAGGCGCGGGCCGGCCAGGCCAGCGGCGACGACAAGCCAGAGGCCGGTGCCGGCGAGCCGCTCGCCGAGTGGGAGCAGGAGCTGCTGGCCGAGGCCACCGCCGCCGCACCCGAGGCCGCCGCCGACGAGGCCAAGGCCACCGAGGCTCCCGCCGACGGCGAAGCCCCGGCCGCCGAGTAGCGCCGCGGCAAAGAAACCATCCAGCCAATCCATTAAGGAGGCTCGCCACTCATGGCGAACTACACCGCAGCCGATGTGAAGCGGCTTCGTGAGGTAACCGGTTCGGGCATGCTCGACTGCAAGAACGCCCTGGCCAACAACGACGGCGACTTCGACAAGGCCGTCGAGGAACTGCGCATCAAGGGCGCCAAGGACGTCGGCAAGCGCGCTGAGCGCTCCACCGCCGAAGGTCTGGTCGCCGCCCGTGGCGGCGCGATGATCGAGCTCAACAGCGAGACCGACTTCGTCGCCAAGAACGACGAATTCCAGACGCTCGCCGACGAGGTGCTCGGCGCGGCGCTGGAGGCCAAGACCAGCGATGTCGAGGCGCTGAAGGCCGCCAAGCTGGGTGACGGCACGGTCGCCGACGCGATCGCGGCGCTCTCGGCGAAGATCGGCGAGAAGCTGGAACTGCGTCGCGTGGTCTACTACGACGGCCCCGTCGCGATCTACCTGCACAAGCGTGCTTCCGACCTGCCTCCGGGCGTCGGTGTTCTCGTGTCCTACGAGGGCGACGGCGAAGGCGCGGCTGAGGCCGCGCGCAACGCGGCGCAGCAGGTGGCCGCGCTCAAGGCGACCTATGCCTCCGAGGCCGACGTCCCCGAGGACGTCAAGGCCAACGAGCGTCGCATCGCCGAGGAGACCGCCAAGGAGGAGGGCAAGCCCGAGGCCGCTCTCCCGAAGATCGTCGAGGGCCGTCTGAAGGGCTTCCTCAAGGACGCGGTTCTGGTGAACCAGCCGTTCGTGAAGGACTCGAAGAAGACCGTCGGCTCGGTTCTGTCCGACGCCGGTGCCTCGGTGAAGGCATTCACCCGCTTCGAGGTCGGGCAGTCCTGACCGCCTAGCACCAACTCGCAGCGGGCCCCGTTTCCCGTCCGGACAGGTCGGGGGCGGGGCTCGCTGCTGTGCACCCTAAGATGAAACGAGTGCGCGAAGCGCCGCGGGCGCGGGAGAGCGGGCCCATCTGGGTCGGGAGAGCGAGGAGTCACATGGCGGGGTCGGAAGACGCCTCTACCAGGCACGGCTACAAGCGGGTTCTGCTGAAGCTCGGCGGCGAGATGTTCGGCGGGGGTGAGGTGGGCCTCGACCCCGACGTCGTGGCCGCCGTCGCCGATCAGATCGCGGAAGTTGTCCGCGACGGTGCTCAGATCGCCGTCGTCATCGGCGGTGGCAACTTTTTCCGCGGCGCTGAGCTGCAGCAGCGCGGTCTCGACCGCGCACGCTCGGACTACATGGGCATGCTCGGCACCGTGATGAACTGCCTGGCGCTCCAAGACTTCCTCGAGAAGCGCGGTGTCACCACGCGTGTGCAGACCGCCATCACGATGGGTCAGGTCGCCGAACCCTACTTGCCGCTGCGCGCGGTGCGTCACCTGGAAAAGGGCAGGGTCGTCATCTTCGGCGCCGGCATGGGCATGCCGTACTTCTCGACCGATACCACCGCGGCGCAGCGGGCACTGGAGATCAAGGCCGAGGTCGTACTGATGGCCAAGGCGGTCGACGGGGTGTACACGGCGGACCCGCGGGAAGACCCCGAGGCCACCATGTTTACCGAGATCAGCCACCGCGAAGTGCTTGAGAAGGGGCTCAAGGTCGCCGACGCCACCGCGTTCAGCCTCTGTATGGACAACAAGATGCCGATGTTGGTGTTCAATCTGTTGACGGAGGGGAACATCGCGCGCGCCATCGCCGGCGAGCGGATCGGCACCCTCGTCACTACCTAGGAGAACGTAGATTCATGATTGACGACGCGCTGTTCGACGCCGAGGAGAAGATGGAGAAGGCCGTCTCCAAGGCGAAAGACGACATGGGCTCGATCCGCACCGGTCGGGCCAACCCGTCGATGTTCAACCGGGTGGTCATCGACTACTACGGCTCTCCGACTCCGGTTACCCAGGTGGCCAGCATCAGCACACCTGAGGCGCGCCTCGTGGTCATCAAGCCGTACGAGCCGTCCTCGCTGGGCGACATCGAGACCGCGATCCGCAACTCCGACCTGGGTGTCAACCCGACCAATGACGGCAACCTGATCCGTGTCTCGATCCCGCAGCTGACCGAGGATCGTCGTAAGGAGCTCGTCAAGCAGGCCAAGGCAAAGGGCGAGGACGCGAAGGTCGCCATCCGCAACGTGCGCCGCAAGGCGGTGGAAGAGCTCAAGCGCATCCAGAAGGACGGCGAAGCCGGCGAGGACGAGGTCGTACGCGCGGAGAAGGAACTCGACAAGACGACCGCCTCGTACGTCGCGCAGGTCGACGAGATCGTCAAGCACAAGGAAGGCGAACTGCTCGAAGTCTGAGCAGACACCTCGATGACATCTCAGCAACTGCCCGCACCACCCGCCGACGCCAAGAAGTCGAAGGCGGGCCGCAATCTTCCCGCCGCGATCGGCGTCGGGGGCTTCCTGGGCGGTCTGTGCATCGCCGTTCTGCTGTTCGCCCCGCAGTGGTGGTACGCGCTGGTCGGTGCGGCCGTCGTGGTCGCTTCGTGGGAGGTCATCAAACGCCTGCGCGAGGGCGGGTTCGCGGTGCCGGTCGCACCGCTGCTCGTCGGCGGTGCCGCGATCATCGCGTCGTCCTGGTTCTCCGACGGCAACCCGGCCGGGGTGCTGGTCGCACTCGTTGCGACGGTTCTGGTCACGATGGTGTGGCGCCTGCTGAGCCAAGGTCTGTCGGCGGCCCCCGTCGGCTATCTGCCAGATCTGGCAGCGTCGGTGCTGGTCCTGCTGTGGATTCCGGTGCTCGCATCGTTCGGTGCCGCAATGGTTCTCGACGACCACGGTCCCCAGCGCGTCTTCACGCTGATGATCGTGGTGGTGTGCTCCGACGTGGGCGGCTATGCGGCCGGTGTCCTGTTCGGCAAGCATCCGATGGTGCCGGCGATCAGTCCGAAGAAGTCGTGGGAGGGCCTGGTCGGCTCGTTGACCTTCGGCATCATCGGCGCCGTGTGCTGCGTGGTCTTCCTGCTGGACAGCCACTGGTGGATCGGGGTGATCCTCGGAGCTGTCCTGGTGCTCTGCGCCACGCTCGGCGATCTGGTGGAATCGCAGGTCAAACGCGACCTCGAGATCAAGGACATGGGTTCACTGCTGCCCGGCCACGGCGGCATCATGGACCGCCTCGATTCGCTGCTGCCCTCCGCGTTCATCGTCTGGGCCGTGCTCTCCGCGCTGCTCTGACAGCTGGGTCGTCGCAAACGCGCCTGACTCCCGCACTGTTCTCCTAGTCGGGCACGACGACCGCGCGCTGCGGTCCGTGCGCCGTCCATGCCCGCGCGACGTCGGACAACCGATAGCTCGCGTACGGAATGCGAACGCGGCCGGCGTCAATCAGCCCGATGAATTCTGCGACGGCATCGAACATGGTCGCGGGATCGACGCTGCCCAGGCCGCTGCCGACGATCGTGTACGGGCGACTGCGCAGCAGGGAACCGGGGACTCGCGCTGTCGCGCCCGCGGACTCGCCGATGTCGATGTGGGTCACCTCGGCGTTTCCGGGCAGCGAGGCGATTGCGTCGAACGTCAGCTCGGCGACCGTTCCCCAGACGAAATCGATGACTGTAGAGGGCGCGATGCCGTCGAGTGCGCGGCCGAGGCGATCGGCGTCCCCTGAGCCGGTCAGCGCGACGGTGCGCACCTGGTCATTGTCGTCGGTGGCGATACGGGCGAGCGCATCGGTGTTGCGGCCGACGGCGACAACGGCGTTGGCGCCCAGGGTGAGTGCGTTGTCAACAGCGATCCGCCCGGCCATTCCGGTGGCGCCGAGGATGAGTACGGATCCGAGGTCCGCGCCGCGCGCGGTCAGCTCGGCGTGACGCATGGACAACGGCAACCACGACGCCAGGCCGGGATTGCATCCGGCGGCCACGGCGAGCGGGTCGACGCCGTCGGGGAGCGGTAGGCCGAACGCTGTTGGGACGGCCATTCGTTGCGCCATCGTCCCCCATGGCTGCGCCACCATGCCGGTGTAGATCAGTCGCCCGTCGTCGGTGCGTGCCACCGCGTCGACGCCGGGGATCAGGGGCCAGATGCCGTCGGAACTGTAGTGGTGTCCGGTCGCCCGCGCCCGGACGATGTTGTGGATGCCGGCCGCCACCAAGTCGACGATGCGATGGTCATCGCCGGCCACCGGCTCGGCGAAATCGGCGTATCGGGGTTGTTGATCGGGCCCGGAAATGACCGCTGCCTTCATGGTGACCTCCTGATTTAACGATGTTAAGGACGTCAACCAGGGTTCCCTAACAGTGTTAAGGTGTCAAGGTGCCAGCAAAACTCAGTCGCGAGACGATCGTCGATGCCGCCTTCGAACTCCTCGACGCGGCGGGGATCGATGGTCTGACCGTGCGAGCACTGGCCACGAAGCTCGGCGTGAAAGCGCCGGCGTTGTACTGGCATGTCGAATCGAAACAAGCGCTTCTCGACGAGATGGGCACCGAGGTCGCCCGGCGAATCGCCGAACGCGCGAATTCCGAGCCATACGGCGACTCACTCGCCGAAGCCTTGCGCACATACGCCGCCGTCGCGCGCGAGGAGTACCTGGCCCACCGGGACGGCGCGCGGACCTTCGCCGGTACGCGTCTCGTCGACCCCGAAGTGTTGCGCCGCCAAGAGGGCGCCCTGCGGCATTGGGCCGAGCGCGGCATCCCCCTGGAGCGGATCATCGACGCTTACGACATCGTTACGGCATTCGTCGTCGGATTCGTCATCGAGGAACAGGATCGCCAGGACGCGGCTCGCTACTCGCTGCCTGAGCGGGACGCCGCGGTCGGGGCCGATCACCCGCTGGTGGTGGCCGCCGGACACCATGGTTTCCGGCCGGCCCAGCAACGGTTCGACGAGCAGTTGGCCGTTATGGTGACAGCGGTCGCCGGGAGGTGATCAGGGCGGCGGGACCTTCGCGCGCCCACCCACAATGGCCACGGCGACGCTGGCGGCAACGATGACTAGACATACCACCAGGGTGAAGTAGGCCGACGGCCCTGCGCTGAATGTGTAGTTCGCGTCGATGTAGCGGCCGGACCGTTCGTTGAAGGTGATCGTCGTGAAGTCGGGTCGCAGGATGAAGGTCAAGGCCAGCAGCGCTGCGAGGATTGCCACCACGGTATTGATGATGGCGATCGGGCGTCGGCCGACATTGCACACGATGAGGATTGCGAGGATCAGCACGGGGAGCAGGACGAGCAGCGTCGGATACACACCGCCGAGGGTCATCGCGCTCGCGCCGAAGCGCAGTGGAAGCCCTTCGCCCTGATGCGTCCACCGGCCGAAGCCGTTGATCGTCGACGACGCGCCGGTCGAGTTGGCGACGACGGTGGTGAAGGTGGTGAAGCCGCCAACGATGATCGCGAACCATCCGATAATCGGGATCGCGCCGAGAACGCGCGTCAGCCCGACGTTCTTGAGCGGCGGCTTCGGAGCGGGCGCGAAACTCTGAGGCGGGTACGGGGGCGGATAAGCAGGGCGGACGAACTGCTGTTGGGGGTAAGGCTGCTGCGGCGGGCCGGGCATTCCCCCTGGAGTCGGCGCATTCATCGGTAGTCGTTCCCCCTCGCTGGTGTGGTCGTAGACGACACTAATCGGTGCGCGGCGCCGGGTTGGTGCATCACTCGTCCGACGTGGGAGAATCTGACTATGACTTCCTTGCCGCTGGTGTTCGACGCGCCCAAGCGCGGCAAGCCCCCGACCCACTTCGCCGATCTGTCGCCAGAGGATGCCGCGGCCGCGGTCGAGCGACTGGGATTGCCGAAGTTCCGGGCGAAGCAGCTGGCCAACCACTACTACGCCCGGCTGTCGGCCGACGTCGCGGAGATGACTGATCTTCCCGCTGCCGTCCGTGCCGATGTCGGTGAACATCTCTTTCCGTCGCTGATGACGCCGGTGCGCGCCATCGACACCGATGATCACACGACGCGCAAGACACTGTGGCGACTGCACGACGGCACGCTGCTGGAAAGCGTGCTGATGCGCTATTCCGACCGCAACACGCTCTGCATCTCGTCGCAGGCGGGCTGCGGCATGGCATGCCCCTTCTGCGCGACCGGACAGGGGGGACTGGACCGCAACCTCTCGACCGCTGAGATCGTCGACCAGGTTCGTTCGGCCGCCCGCACGCTGCGTGACGGCGAGTTCGGCGCGCCCGGCCGGCTGTCGAACGTCGTGTTCATGGGCATGGGGGAGCCGCTGGCCAACTACAAGCGGGTGGTGGACGCGGTCCGCAAGATCACGTCGCCCTCGCCGCACGGTCTGGGGATCTCCGCCCGGTCGGTCACCGTCTCCACCGTCGGTTTGGCACCGGCGATCCGGCGGCTGGCCGACGAGGGCATGTCCGTCACGTTGGCCGTCTCGTTGCACACTCCCGACGACGAACTGCGCGACACGCTGGTCCCGGTGAACAATCGATGGTCGGTCGCGGAGGTCTTGGAAGCCGCGCGCTACTACGCGGATACGACCGGGCGCCGAGTGTCGATCGAATACGCGCTGATCCGCGACGTCAACGACCAGCCATGGCGGGCGGACATGCTGGGGCAGAAGCTGCGCGACGCGCTCGGATCGCTGGTGCACGTGAATCTGATCCCGCTGAATCCGACGCCGGGCTCGGAGTGGGACGCGAGCCCCAAGCCGGTGGAGCGAGAATTCGTGACGCGCGTACGCGACCAGGGCGTCTCGTGCACCGTCCGCGACACACGGGGTCAGGAGATCGCGGCGGCGTGCGGGCAGTTGGCTGCCGAGGGATAGGTCGCGATCGTCAGCACGTACGCATTGTCAGCGCAGACGGGTACGCCTTCACGCCGCGTCGAGCAGCGCGGTCAACGTGGACTCGACGCGTGACCTGTTTGTTGTGGCGTTCTCCGGGGGTGGCTGCTCTGAAACGCTCTCGTCGCGGGGGCATTCCGCTTGTGGTGGCTGAGACGAGCGGGGCGGGCTGGTCGATCGAAGGCTGGCAGGGCCGGTGGATGCGCCGCCGTTGCTGGGCAGGTGTTTGAGGAAAGCTTCCGGGTGGTGGACGGGGTTCGTGCGATAGGGCTGGTCGCTACCGGCCATTCGCCAGCCGATGCGTCCGGCCTCGGGGCCGGACGTGATCACCGTGGTCTCCCAGTTGCCGGGTTTGTCGCCGACGTTGCGGTTGTCAGGCCCGCATGCGCCGGTCAGCTCGGCCGCGTCGGTTCGTCCGCCTTTGGCGTAGTCGGCTGCGGCGTGGTGCGCCTGGGTGCGGATGAACGGTTCCGTGCAGCCGGGCCGAGTGCAGCCGCGGTCGCGGCCGAACAAGGCGAGGCGTTGGCTGAAGGTGGCGATCCGTTTGCCGCGCCCGAAGTCGAGTATCTCGCGGGTCTTGTCGGCGAACACCTCGAGCCACGGGTTGGCTTCGGCGGCAACCTCGATCAGGTCGGCGACTGGGACCAGGGTGCCCGTGGTGGTCAGTGCCGCCCCATTGGGGTGACCGGCGGCCAACGAGGTCAACTGCGATAGCTCAGCTGTCACGACGAGTTGGGCGGGGATGCGGTCCGGGCGGCCCAGCGCCTGGTGTCCCAGGACCCATTCGCACAACGTGTCGAGAGCATCGTGGTTGCGCTGGGCCGGCGTGCGAGTATCGCGTTTCACGGCGTCGGCCAGTGCGTCGCGTTCGCTTTCGCCGAGGTCGGCGATCGAGCCTCGCACCGGGTGCTCGTCGTCGGGGTTATTCATGCCCGGGGCCGCCCAGTTGTGCAGGATCACTTCGAACTTGGCCCGCAGTGCCGGTGTCATTTCCCCCGTGATCTTGCTCATGAGCCGCCGGTCTTGGCGGCACAGCGTCAATCCGCGTTGGCGCTGCCGGTCGGTATCGTCGGTCAGCTTCCCGTCCGGGTCGAGATGGGCGAGCAGGCGTTGCCCGATTGGCTTCAAGTCCTGCGGTGCCATCGTGCGCGCGGCTGTAGCAAGTATGTCGACCGCACGGTCAGTGTCGGCATTTGGGCACAATGACGGCACTTTGGCCAGGATTGCTTCGATCTCGTGGATGTGGTCGGCGGAAATCTCGCCCTCGGCCACGCCTGCGGCCACCGGTTCCCGGCTCGGTGGCAATGGCTGCCCGCTCAGGGAAGTGAACTTGCCGATCGCCAGTACCGTCTCATAGCGCCGCTTGGCTTCGGTCGGGCCCAACCGCAAGTCCTGGGCCAGGAATCGCCGTACCGATGAATGGCCTTGGATTCGGTAGAGATTGCGGTCTGAAATCTCGACGAGTAACGCTGCGTCTACCCCGGCGCTCCGGCGGCGAGCTGTTTCGATTGCCTTGAGCGCGCCCATGACCTCCGCATCGGAGGCCAATCCCATCGCGACGTCGGCGAGTTTGGCCGTAGCCGCATCAATTAGTAGCGCCAGGGCGAGTGGAGTCTCGGGCAACTCGAATCCCTCGGCAATGTCGTAGTCCACACTGCGCTCGGTCCCTCCGGGCACGCGATTCACCCCCTTTGATCAGCCGCAACAGCCCCTAATCGAACATATGTTCATAGTACGGCCGCGCGCGCGTTGAGGCAAGGGAAAACCCCAATTAGTTGGGCATTGCGCTCCGATCGAACGTGGCGGCGGAGCTGCCCGGGAGGGCTTTGGGTGAGTACCCAGTCAGGCGGACTTGCTGCGCCCGGGGGAGACGGTGTTCCTGATCAGTAAGAACGCGATGACGGCTGCGGTGGCCACGAGGAAGATGTCTTCGACCTTGCCGGTGTGGTTGCCGATAAGCATGCCCAGCAGGGCGATCACTACGAACCATCCGGCGATCGAGCCGGTCTTGCGGCCGAAGCCGTGCCAGCCGAATCGCGCCGACGGAGCCTCGACCGGCTCGCGGACCCAACCGGTATCCACGCTGGGGTGATCGACCTCGGTGCTAGCCACTTGACGACTCCTTCGACGGTGCTGGTGCGTTGGCAGTCATCATAACCGCCGTGTGTCCGACTTCTCGTGATGGGGGAGAATGACCCGCGTGACCACACGAGTACTGCTCCTCGGGTCGACCGGTTCGATCGGCACCCAGGCCCTGGAGGTGATCGCCGAGCACCCCGAGCGCTTCACCGTCGTCGGGCTCGGTGCCGGCGGCGGAAATCCTGCGACGTTGATCACTCAGGCGCGCGAGTTCGGCATCCCGGCGTCGGCGGTCGCGGTCGCGGACGATCAGGCGGCCCGCGAGGTGTCCGAAGCCCTGGGGGACCAGGTGCTCTCCGGGGCCGACGCGATGGTCGATCTCGTCGAGTCGGTGCCCGCTGACATCGTGCTCAACGCCGTCGTCGGTGCTCTCGGCCTCGCCCCCAGCCTGGCCGTGCTCGCATCGGGGGCACGGCTCGCGCTCGCCAACAAGGAGTCGCTGGTGGCCGGCGGATCGCTTGTGGTCAATGCCGCATCGCCGGGGCAGATCGTGCCGGTCGACTCCGAGCATTCGGCGATCGCCCAGTGTCTGCGCGGCGGGAGTGCCGCCGAGGTGGATCGCCTGGTGCTGACCGCGTCGGGCGGCCCGTTCCGCGGCTGGAGCGCGGAGCAGCTGCGCGACGTCACCCCGGAGCAGGCGGGTCAGCATCCGACCTGGTCAATGGGCCCGATGATCACCCTCAACTCGGCCACGCTGGTCAACAAGGCGCTGGAGGTCATCGAGGCACATCTGCTGTTCGACGTGCCCTACGACCGCATCGACGTCACCGTCCACCCGCAGTCGATCGTGCACTCGATGGTCACTTTCGTCGACGGTGCCACCATCGCCAAGGCTTCCCCTCCATCGATGAAGCTGCCCATCGCCCTCGCCTTGGGCTGGCCCGATCGTGTGCCCGGTTCGTCGGCGGCGTGCGACTTCTCGACCTCGTCGCAGTGGACGTTCGAACCCGTCGACAACGAGGTCTTTCCGGCGATCGAGGTGGCCCGCGATGCCGGGCGGGCCGGCGGCAGTCTGACCGCGGTCTACAACGCTGCCAACGAGGTCGCGGCGCAGGCCTTTCTCGACGGTCGGTTGCGGTTCGACCGCATCGTCCCGACCATCGTCGACGTACTCGCCGCGGCTGACGAGTGGAGGGCCGAGCCGGGTACTGTGGAAGAGGTATTCGCCGCTGACCGGTGGGCCCGCGCCCGGGCCGCGCAGGTGGCGAGAGCAACGGAGTTGAACCAGTGAGTTTTGCCCTCGGGGTCGCGGCGTTCGCGATCGCATTGGTGCTGTCGGTGGCATGGCACGAGTGCGGCCACATGTGGGCCGCGCAGGCCACCGGCATGAAGGTGCGCCGGTTCTTCGTCGGGTTCGGTCCGACGCTGTGGTCGGCGAGGCGCGGCGACACCGAATACGGCTTCAAAGCGTTGCCCCTCGGCGGCTTCTGCGACATCGCCGGGATGACCCCGTATGACGAGCTGACGCCCAGCGAGCAGCCGCGCGCGATGTACAAGCAGAAGCCGTGGAAGCGGTTGGTCGTGCTGTTCGCCGGCCCGCTGCAGAACTTCATTCTCGGCTTCGTGCTGATCATCGTGCTCGCGGTCGGGTGGGGGCTGCCCAACCTCAAGCCGGAGCCGACGCCGGCGGTGGTCGCGTCGACCTTCTGCGTCGCGCCGCAACTGAACGAGAAGGGCGAGAACGCGGTGCCCTGCGCCGGTGCGGGCCCCGCCGCCGCCGCCGGGCTTCGTGCCGGCGACAAGATCGTGTCCGCCAACGGCAAGCCGGTCACGACGGCTGCCGAACTCAGCCCCCTGCTGGCCGAGGCAACCGGTCCCGTCCAACTCGGCGTCGAGCGCGGCGGACAGTTGCTGAGCCTGACTGTCACACCGACGCCGGTGACCATCACCGGTCCGGGGCCGAACGGCACCACGACCACGCAGAACCGCCAGATGGTCGGCCTGAAGTACCCCGCGCCACCCGCGCCGGTCAAACACAACGTACTGTCTGCGATCCCCGCGTCGGTCGCCTTCACCGGGCAGATGTTCGAGGCCACGTGGGATGCATTGCTCTCGCTGCCGACGAAGATCGGAGCCCTCTGGACGGCGGTGACTGGCGGTGAACGCTCACCGGACACGCCGATCAGCGTGTGGGGTGCCTCGGTCATCGGCGGCGACGCCGTGGAACGCGGCGTATGGGAGCTGTTCCTGGGGCTGCTGATCAGCATCAACTTCTTCCTGGGACTCTTCAACCTCGTGCCGCTGCTCCCACTCGACGGCGGCCACATGGCCGTGGTTCTCTACGAAAAGATCCGCGACACGGTCCGCCGACGCTTCGGTAAGACGGCGGCTGGACCGGTCGACTACATGAAGCTGATGCCGGTCACCTATGCGGCCGTCGCGGTGATGGGCGCGTTCATGGTGCTGACGCTCACCGCCGACATCATCAATCCGATCCAGCTGTTCTGAGGTTTGCCATGACCAGCCCATCGTCAATCCCCATCGGACTCGGTTTGCCCACCGGGCCGCCGCCGACTCTCGCGCCGCGCCGCAAGACGCGCCAGATCCGCGTCGGCAACGTCGGCGTCGGCAGTGAAAGCCCGATTTCGGTCCAGTCGATGACGACCACCAAGACCCACGACGTCAACGCCACGTTGCAGCAGATCGCCCAGCTGACCGCGTCGGGTTGCGATATCGTCCGCGTCGCCTGTCCGAGGCAGGAGGACGCCGAGGCGTTGCCGGAGATCGCGCGTAAAGCCAACATCCCGGTGATCGCCGACATCCACTTCCAGCCCAAGTACATCTTCGCCGCGATCGATGCCGGCTGCGCGGCGGTCCGCGTCAACCCGGGCAACATCAAGGAGTTCGACGGACGCGTCAAGGAGGTCGCCAAGGCCGCCGGCGACGCGGGCATCCCGATTCGCATCGGCGTCAACGCCGGGTCGCTCGACAAGCGGATGATGGAGAAGTACGGCAAGGCGACACCGGAGGCCCTCGTCGAGTCGGCGCTGTGGGAGGCGTCGCTGTTCGAGGAGCACGGTTTCGGCGACATCAAGATCTCCGTCAAGCACAACGACCCGGTGATCATGGTTGAGGCCTACCGGCAGCTGGCCGCCCAGTGCGATTACCCGCTGCACCTCGGCGTGACCGAGGCTGGTCCGGCGTTTCAGGGCACCATCAAGTCCGCGACGGCATTCGGCGCCTTGCTGTCCGAGGGGATCGGCGACACCATCCGCGTGTCGCTGTCGGCGCCGCCGGTCGAGGAGATCAAGGTCGGCGACGCGATACTGCAGTCGCTGAATCTGCGACCTCGCAAGCTGGAGATCGTGTCCTGCCCGTCGTGCGGTCGAGCACAGGTCGACGTGTACAAGCTGGCCGAGGAAGTGACGGCCGGTCTCGATGGCATGGAGGTGCCCCTGCGGGTGGCCGTGATGGGTTGTGTCGTCAACGGACCCGGCGAGGCGCGCGAAGCCGACCTCGGTGTTGCGTCCGGTAACGGCAAGGGACAGATCTTCGTCAAGGGTGAGGTGATCAAGACGGTGCCCGAGTCGCAGATCGTGGAGACGTTAATCGAGGAAGCCCTGCGAATTGCCGAGGAATCGGGCGACACTGAGAGCGGTACCCCCGTCGTTACCGTGACCTGACGGGGGCCTCTCGTCGGAGGAGGAGTCCGGCTCATGCTGACCAGGAGTCGACAGCCGCTGCAGACCAGCGATGCGCTGGCCGTCGCGCGCGCCCTGGCGGCCGATCCGGTCGCCTGCTGCATGGTCGCGGCCCGGGTGGAGTCCTACGGCATCGAGCCGCGCTGGCTGGGCGGTCAACTGTGGTCGGCCGACGATCCCGAGTTCTCGCTGTGTTTCTCCGGCGCGAATCTGATCCCGCTCGTCGGCGACGAGGCGGACCTGGACTATTTCGCCGAGACCGCCTTGACGAGGCCGAGGGAATGCTCGTCGATCGTCGGACCCGCGCCGCTGGCGCTGGGACTATGGGAACGGATGACCGACGCATGGGGACCGGCCCGCGAGGTGCGGCCGGTGCAGCAGTTGATGGCGCTGAAAGGCGAGCCGCTCGCGCCCGTCGACCCCGAGGTGCGACTGGTCACCCGCGACGACCTCGACGTTTACTTTCCGGCCGCGGTCGACATGTTCACCAGCGAGATCGGCGTCGATCCGTGCGGACTCGACGGCGGTCGTGCGTATCGCAAACGGCTCCTCGGGTTGATCGATGCGCAGCGAGTCTTCGCGCGTTTCGACGGCGGGCGCGTCGTCTTCAAAGCGGAGATCGGCGCGCTATCGCATGCCGCCGGCCAGATTCAGGGCGTGTGGGTGGCGCCCGATTGCCGCGCCAACGGTATGGGTAAGGCGGGCACCGCCGCCGTCGCGTCGGCCATTCGGTCCCACGGCCGGATCCCGAGCCTGTATGTGAACGACTTCAACGTGGGTGCTCGACGGGCGTACGAGGCCGTCGGCTTCGAGCAGGTAGGCACGTTCGCCACGGTCCTGATCGACTGATCGTCGTTCCTCCCGCACGGTTTCGCATTTCCCGACGCGATCCCGTCGGGAAACGCGAATCGGTGCGGGAGGAGTTGCCGACGATAGCGTGAACCCCGTGAGCGAGAACGTCTACACGTACCTGAGCCTTGATTGCAGCGCCGACGAAGCGCCGGCCCTCGTCACAGATATCGCCGACTGGCTCGTGAGCAGTGGGACGTTCCACCGCGACGAGGAGTTGGGTTGCCTCGTCGCCAATGAGGGCGCGCTGAGCATTCTCGACGAGGGCTTTACCCCTGGCCCGGTGCCGAGTGGGATCTACGGCCTCGTCTACCCGAGGGCGGGTTGGACCTCGGCGGACCCGGGTGGCAACTGGGAGTCCCCGCCGTGTCCTCGGTGTGGCACCGCCTTCAGAGTTCAACGCGAGCACGTAGACGCGTGGCAGGAGACCCAGGCCGAGCCGGATGTCGAGTGCACGAGCTGCGGGCACTCGGGTCCGCTCGGCGACTGGGAATCCGTGCGCACGGTGTACCTCTCGCACGCGACGTTCCAGTTTCGGGAGTGGCCGTGGAGTCTGAGTCCGGTGTTCGAGCACCAGCTGCTCACGAGGTTGGGGCCGCGTTCACGCAGCGTTTATGCCCGCTGGTAGTGGGCGACGCCTACGACGACGCGGCGACCGCGTCCCGGAACGCTTGCGGCAGTTCGTCGTCGGCCAGCTCGCGCATCTCGATCGGGCCGCCGGTGTAGGAGTCCTCGCCGATGATGTACAGGTTCTCGTCGAAGGGCCAGAAGATGATGTTGCGCATGGAGACCAGATAGGTCTTCGCGATGTCGGCGAAGGCGGCGGCCATCGGGTTCTCGGCGAGAAACGCGCCGGGCTGGATCATCGTCAGGATGCCCTCGATCACGATGCAGTCGTCGTCGACGACCATGCGCTGGCAGTCGAACTCCAGGATGTGCGCGTTCGATTCGACCAGATGCGAGTAGTAGGTGCGGACACCGTCGAGACCTTTGGGCCCGACATCGCCGGCAAGTTCCCAGAAGTGGTAGTCGGTGGCCGGGCCCAGGGTGCCCATCAGTCCTTTGAGATGCCCCTGATGCTCGAAGTGGGCATGCTCCAGCATGCGCTCGAGCATCGTGCGGTGACGCTCATTCGTCGTCGTCGCCAGGCGGGCCTTGATGAAGTCGCACAGCGACTCCTGGTTGATGTCGACCATGGTTGTTCGCCAGCTCGCGGTAGGCGTCGCCGACCAGGACGATCTGGCAATCGGTGCGCACCACGTCGTCGAGGAGTTCTGCCCCGCGCCGTGTCGGATTGATGCCGACGACGGTCGCACCGCAGAGTGCCGCGCCGCCGATCAGGAACAGGTACTCGGGATCGTTGTCCATCAGCACCCCGACGTGCCAGGGGCCGTCGCCGCGCAGGCCGGTCAGGGCCGCGGCGCGGATGGCGCATTCTTGGACGAACTGCTGCCAGGTCCATGATCCGTCGGCGTTGACGAGAGCGATGCCCGGGTCGTCCCGACGGGCGTGCAGCAGGTCGGCCGTGGTCACGGGCACCTGCTGTGGCGTGTCCGACATTGAGTCCTCCAACGTGAGCTGAGTTACATTACGTAATGCAACGGAACGTAATATGTCAGCGTGGTTCTGTCAACCGGGATCTGGAAAGATTCGAAGAACCGGCGAAGAGGAGGCGGCGTGACCACTGGGGACTTCGCAGTCGCGGGCCGGCCCCGCGATGCCCGCATCGACGGCGCGGTGCTCGAGGCCACCCGCGCTCTGCTCGCCGAGGTCGGCTACGCGGATCTGACATTGACGGCCGTCGCGGCGCGCGCGCGGACCTCGGTGCCGGCACTGCGGCGTCGCTGGCCGAGTAAGGCGCACGTCGTCCACCACGCGGTGTTCCCCGACGATCTCGCGGTACCGCCGCGCGCCCCTGATTCCGGGCTCGCCGACGAGGTCGCGACCGTGGTCGACAACTGCATCGCACTCTTCTCCGACCGCGCGATGCGGCGGGCGATCACCGGGCTGCTCAGCGACCTGGTGGCCGACGACGAACTGCAGCGCGAGCTGACCGCGCGGCTGCGCGAGGTCGTCTGGAACGACTTGGAGGAGAGGTTCACCGATGCGGCACGGCGCGACGGGGTCGACCTGACTTTCGACCCGTCGGCCATCGTCGAAACGGCGTTCGGGGCGACCCTGCTCGCCGTCGTGCTGCGCGGAACCGATGCCCTCGACGCCCAGTGGCGGGAAATGATGGCGGCGACCCTGCTTGCCGGTTGCCGGGTGGCTCCGCCCGCCTAATCGGGTGCGACGAGGGGTTCCCCGCGTGGCAACCGTGAACTCGCGGTTCACGCGCCTAACATCGGCGGTGATGAAGACTTCTCGAACAGTGGTACGGGCCGCCGCGATCGCGACGGCCGCCGTCGTGGGCGTCTCGCTGAGCGCCTGCGGCTCCGTCGACGAGAACCCGCGGCGCGTGGTAGAGCGCTTCATGGCGTCGATCGCCGACCGCGACGCCAAGGGCGCGGCCGCGCAGACCAACGACCCGGTGACGGCCGCGGGCGCGATCGCGGGCTTGTGGGGCGGCCTGACCGCGGAGAGGCTCGACTACTCGACCGGGCGCGTGCGCTTGTCGGTCGACAACGCCCTGGCCGACGTGACCTACACGTGGAAGCTGCCGGGCAACCGCGAATGGACCTACACCGCCCAAGTGGCCGCGAGCCGTAGCGACACCGGCTGGTCGGTGCGGTGGATGCCGACGAATCTGCATCCCGAACTCGGCGCCGACCAACGGTTGAAGTTTCGCGTCATCGAGGCGCCGCGCGCCGAGGTGAACGAGGCCGACGGCTCGCGCGTGATGGCGAACGGGACGGTTGTCGGGCTCAGCTTCGACGCGAAGACCGCGCAGCGAGCGGGTGCCGAGCCCGCCGAGTCCGCCGCGGCGGCCGTCGGCGCGCTGCGCCGTTTCGACCCGAAACTCAACGCCCAGCAGATCGTCGAGACGTCGACCGCCACCGGCAAGCCGTATTCGCTGATCAGGTTGAGCCACCGCGACTTCGACCAACTGCGCGACCAGCTGGCCATTCCCGGCGTGGTCGCGACCGACCAGGCCGAGTTGCTTCCCACCGAGCCGAACTTCGCACCCGCGCTGCTCACCCAGGTGCGCAAGGTCGTCGGCGACGAGACGGTCGGGGCGCCGGGGTGGCGCGTCGATATCGTCAACCCGAACGGTCTGACGGCCGGTGTGCTGACCGACCACTCGCCGACGCCGTCGCCGGCGGTCACGCTCACCCTGTCGCGGGCGGCGCAATCCGCTGCGCAGCGCGCGGTGAACGCGTCGGATCGCTTCAAGATCGCCATGGTCGTCATCCAGCCGTCGACAGGCAACATCCTGGCGATCGCCCAGAACAAGCGCGCCGATGCCGACGGCCTGATCGCCACCAACGGACTGTTCCCGCCGGGATCGACGTTCAAGATCGTGACTGCCTCCGCGGCGATCCGCGCGAATCTGGCCCACCCGGATTCGATCGTCCCCTGCCCGGGAGAGATTCAGATCGGCTCCCGCGTGATCCCGAACTACGACCGGTTCGCGCTGGGCGACATTCCGCTACTCGGCGCTTTCGCGCAGTCCTGCAACACGACTTTCGCGCATCTGGCCAGCCGGATGGGACCGTCGGACCTCGCCAACCAGGCAGCCGCGATGGGTCTCGGCGCCACCTACGACATCCCCGGCCTGACGACCGCGTCGGGTTCGGTTCCGATCGCGCCCGAACTCGTGGCCCGCAGCGAAGACGGATTCGGGCAGGGCAAGGTGCTGGTCTCGCCGTTCGGCCTGGCTCTCGTCGCCGCGACCGTGGCGCATGGCTCGTCGCCGGTGCCCAAGTTCATCGTCGGACGTGAGACGACGGTGTCGGGACCCCGGCCGGAGGTCGATCCGAAGATCTACCAGGAAGTGCGCCCGATGATGCGGGCGGTCGTCACGCAGGGCACGGGCACTGTGGTCAATGGCATGGGGCCGATCTTCGCGAAGACCGGTGAGGCCGAGTACGCCGGCGGGTCGCACGCGTGGTTCGCCGGATACCGCGGCGACCTGGCATTCGCGACGCTGATCGTCGGCGGTGGCGATTCGACCCACGCGGTCGGCGTCACCCGGGACTTCTTCTCGTCGCTGCCGGCCGGCTACGGTTTGGGCGGCCGTCGCTGACGGTCGTTCGATGGCTACGGCCGAGAGGCGCGGCGCTACAGTGGACGTCATGTCTGTTCGCGCCCCGCTAGCCCCCGGAGTCGTGTCGCCCAAGCGCGCCGTGCCCGAGCACATCGTGCGGCCGGAGTACGTCGGCAAGAAGACCGCGAAAGAGGGCGCCGAGCCGTGGGTGCAGACGCCGGAGACCATCGAAAAGGTGCGTGTCGCCGGCAAGATCGCGGCGAATGCGCTCGCCGCCGCGGGTGCGGCCGTCGAACCGGGTGTCACCACCGACGAACTCGACGGCATCGTGCACGACTATCTCGTCGCCCACGACGCTTATCCGTCGACGCTGGGTTACAAGGGCTTTCCCAAGTCCTGCTGTACGTCGCTCAACGAGGTGATCTGCCACGGCATCCCGGACTCGACGGTCGTCGCCGACGGTGACATCGTCAACATCGACGTGACCGCCTACTTCGACGGCGCGCACGGCGACACCAACGCGACTTTCCTCGCCGGCGACGTTGCGCAAGAGGCCGCCGATCTGGTCGAGCGGACGCGGATCGCCACCGAACGAGCGGTCAAGGCGGTCAAACCGGGTCGGGAACTCAACGTGGTCGGCCGGGTCATCGAGGCCTACGCGAGTCGGTTCGGCTACAACGTCGTGCGCGACTTCACCGGCCACGGCATCGGGGAAACCTTCCACAACGGCCTCGTCGTGCTGCATTACGACCAGCCCAACGTCGAGACGATCATCGAGCCGGGCATGGTCTTCACCATCGAACCGATGATCAATCTGGGCGGTCTCGCCTACGAGATCTGGGACGACGGCTGGACCGTGGTGACCAAGGACCGCAAGTGGACCGCCCAGTTCGAGCACACGCTCGTCGTGACCGACGACGGTGCCGAGATCTTGACCCTGCCCGACGCCGACGCTGAGAGCGGGGCGAGCGGGTCGGTCAGCAGCGGCATCGCCTGAATCCGCGATGCGCGGCGCGGTCCTGATCGGCGGTACGACGAGCGACGCCGGCAAGTCCATGGTCGTGGCCGGTCTGTGCCGATTGCTGGCCAGGGAGGGCGTCAGGGTCGCGCCGTTCAAAGCGCAGAACATGTCGAACAACTCGGTCGCGACCCTCGACGGCGGCGAGATCGGTCGCGCGCAGGCCGCACAGGCCGCGGCCGCGGGCCTGGAACCGTCGGTGCGGTTCAACCCGGTACTGCTGAAGCCGGGGTCGGACCGTCGCTCCCACGTGGTGCTCCGGGGACGGGACGTCGGCGAGGTCGGGGCGGCCGACTACGCGTCCTGGCGCTCGCGGTTGCGTGGCGCCGTGCTCGACGATCTGGCCGCGCTGCGCGTGGACTTCGACGTCGTCATCGTCGAAGGGGCGGGGTCCGTCGCCGAGATCAACCTCCGCGATTCCGACATCGCCAATCTCGGCTTGGCATCGGCCGCGCGTCTGCCGGTGGTGCTCGTCAGCGACATCGATCGCGGTGGATCGCTGGCGCACCTGTTCGGCACGACGGCGATTCTGCCCCCCGACGACCAGCGACTCGTGCGCGGATTCGTCGTCAACAAGTTCCGCGGCGACCCCGCACTGCTGGCGCCGGGACTGGAGAGCCTCACCGCACTGACCGGTCGTCCGACGCTGGGGGTGGTCCCGTTCGAGCCGCGCCTGTGGCTCGACGCGGAGGACTCGCTGTCCGCGCCGGTCGGTGCACGGCTCGGTCCACCGCCGGGTCGGGAACGTGCCGAGGAGCCGCTGCGGGTCGCCGCCATCCGACTGCCCCGCGTCTCCAACACCACCGACGTCGAGGCACTGGCGGCAGAACCCGGGGTCGAGGCGACCTGGGTGGCCGACGCGGCCAGTGTGCGCGCTGCCGATCTGGTCGTCGTGCCGGGTACGCGGGCGACCGTCGACGATCTGCAGTGGTTGCGGTCGAACGGTATCGGCGAAGCGCTGATCGAGCGGGTGGCCGCCGGCGCTCCGGTGTTCGCGGTCTGCGGTGGCTTCCAGATGCTCAGCAGCCGGATCGTCGACGATGTCGAGTCGTGCCGGGGAACGGTCGCGGGCCTCGGCATCGTCGGCCAGACGGTCCGGTTCGCGCCGGATAAGACGGTGCGACGCGCGGCTGGCACCGTGTGGGGCCACGATGCGCACGGCTACGAGATCCATCACGGCGTCGTCGAAGGCGCAACCGAGCCCACGTGGCTGACCGTCGGCGACGGCGCGGGCGAAGGCGTGGAGCGGGGTGCCCTGTGGGGCACTCATTGGCACGGGCTCCTGGAGAACGACGAGGTGCGCCGCGCACTGCTGACGCGGGTCGCCGCGGCGCGCGGGACACGGTTCCGGCCGGGCAGCGCATCGTTCGCCGCCGTGCGGGCACAGCAGTTCGACGTGGTGGCCGATCTCCTTGCCGCGCACCTCGACCGCGATGCGCTGCACACCATCGTCGAGGGGCCGAGCGGCGAGCCGCCGGTGATTCGGCACAAACTGGGCTGAGGTGCCCACTGGGTGAAGTTGAGGTGCCCAGTCGGCGAGGATGAGGTGCCCACTCGGCGAGGGTGAGGTGCCCACTCGGCGAGGGTGAGGTGCCCACTCGGCGGAGGGGGATACGGTGGGGACATGACGACGACGAAGAGCCAGATCCACCTCGGCGACCTTGCTTTCGATGTGGCCGTCGGAGGTCCCGAGGACGGCGCACCGGTCCTGCTGCTACACGGCTTTCCGCATGACAGCGCCTGTTTCGACGGGGTGCTGGAGCCGCTGCACGATGCCGGACTGAGAACCATCACCTTCGATCAACGCGGCTACAGCCCCGGTGCACGTCCGGCCGACGTCGACGACTACGGCCTCGACCACCTCGTCGGCGACGCGATCGGGGTGCTGGATCACCTGGGTGTCGAGCGCTGCCTGCTCGTCGGCCACGACTGGGGTGGGATCGTCGGCTGGCATCTCGCCGCCAGGCATCCGGAGCGGTTCACCGGCTATGTCGCGGTGAGCACCGGGCATCCGTCCGCGGTCTCGGCGGCGCTGGTGTCCGGCAGCGACCAGCGCGAACGCTCGGCATACATCAAGACCTTCACCTCCGACGAGGCCGAGGAAAAGCTGTTGGCGCGCAACGCGGTGCTGCTGCGCCGGACCTGTCCGCGCGATGCGGTGGTGAAGATGCAGGAGCCCGGAGCGCTGACCGCGGCGCTCAACTGGTACCGCGCGACGTTCAGCGGCGACATCGCGACGAAGACGGCGTGCGGGCGGGTGACCATCCCGACGACGATGGTGTGGAGCGACGCCGATTCGGCGCTGGGGCGCGAGCAGGCCGAGGGCAGCGGGGATTTCGTCGACGCCGACTACCGGTTCGTCGAATTGACCGGCGTCGACCACTGGGTGCCCGAGAACGCGCCGCAGGAATTGGCCGCGGCGATCATCGCGCGGGCGAACGCGTAACGGCGACGCGCGAGACCTCAGCGCGGAGCGACGGTCTTCTTCGGCGGTGTGGCCGCGGCGGCCTTCTTGGCCGCCGGTTTCGCCTTCGGCGGTTGGAGACCGTTCGCCAGCCACGCCTCGACCTCGGCGTACGCCTGCTCGCGCACCGCAGGCAGCGAGAGGAAGACGTCGTGCCGGGCGTCGGGGATCGGCACCGACGTGAGGCGCCCACCGAGGCAGCCCGCCCACCGCGCGATGTGCGTGACGTCGAGTACCGCGTCGGCGCGGTCGGTTTTCGACGAGTACTGCTTGGCGAAGTAGGACTTGTCCGACCGGAGGACCAGAGCCGGAACCGCGACGTCGAGACCGGCCTGCACGAGCGCGTGGCCGTTGCGGATGGCGCGGATCCAGCCGAAGGTCACCGGAAATCCGCCGAGCGGTTTGAAGTCGAGGTTGTATTTCCATTCGCCGTGCCGGCTGTCGTGGATGCTGTCGCCGTAGGCGGGCGAGAGATCCTGCGGCAGCACGGTGAAGCCGCGCGTGATGCCGACGCCGCGGATCACCGCGGTGACCGCCGGCGAGCGCATCGCGGCGCGACCCTGCAGGTCGAGCCACGGACTGTTGAGGACCAGGCCGCCGATGAGGCTGTGACGCGTGGGGTCGAGCCGGCGCAGGCGGTCGACCCACAGCGGTGTGATGAGTCCGCCGGTGGAGTGGGCCGCCACGATGATCTTCGGGTCGTCCGCACCGGGACCGATCCCGACCTCCTCGGCGATCACGTCGACGGCGAGTCCGAGTTCGACGTCGTAGAGCGCGAGGTCGGAGACGTAGTGGGCGGTCTGCCCGGTGCGTCGCGACCGGCCGCACTTGCGGAGATCCAGTGCATAGAAGTGATAGCCCTGCGCGGCGAAGAACTCCGCGAGGGGTTTCTGGAAGAAGTAGTCGGTGAATCCGTGGACGTAGAGGACCGCGCCCTTGGTCGAGCGCGGGCGCTTCGCGGCGCGCACGAGCGTTGCGGCGATCGGCGACTCGCCGTCCGGGTCGGCCCCCAACTCGAAGACGCGTTGGGAGTAGCCGGTCAACTCGGAATCGGGCTGCCAGTCCTTGGTATCGGTCACGGTTGCCGATCGTAGCCGGGACGGGCGCCGATTGTCCGTCTAAGCACAATCGGGTCGGCCGGTCGCGGGTGCGCTTGCGCGATGGGGAACAATGTGTGGGTAACCGCAAGGAATGGGAGTTTTCGTGTCTGCATCGGTGGTCAAGACGGACGTCGTGTTGGTGGGGGCTGGCATCATGAGCGCCACCCTCGGCGCCTTGCTGCGCCAGTTGGAGCCCACGTGGTCGATCACCTTGTTCGAGGCGCTGGACGCCGCCGCGGCGGAGAGTTCGGACCCGTGGAATAACGCGGGCACCGGTCACTCGGCGCTGTGCGAGCTCAACTACACGCCGCGCACCGCCGACGGCGACGTGAACATCGAGAAGGCCATCTCGATCAACGAGCAGTTCCAGGTGTCGCGCCAGTTCTGGGCGTATGCGGTCGACAACGGAGTGCTGCGCGACCCGAGCGAGTTCATCAACCCGATCCCGCACGTGAGCTTCACCCACGGCGACGCCGGCGTGGACTACCTGCGCACCCGGTACGACCTCCTCTCGCGGGAGACCCTGTTCGAAGGCATGGAGTTCATCACCGATCCCGGGGAGTTCTCCGAGCGGCTGCCGCTGATGGCGGCCGGACGCGACTTCAGCGACCCGGTCGCGCTGAACTGGTTCGAGCACGGTACGGACGTCGACTTCGGAGCCCTCACCCAGCAGCTGGTGAACTTCGTCGGCGAGGGCGCCGACATCTTCTTCGGTCACGAGGTGACCAACCTGTCCAAGCAGCGCGACGGCAGCTGGATCGTGAAGGTCCACAACAAGCGCACGGGCGAGAAGCGGAAGGTCCACGCGCAGTTCGTGTTCGTCGGCGCGGGCGGCGGTGCCCTGCACCTGCTGCAGCGCTCGGGGATCAAGGAGGCCAAGGGCTTCGGCGGCTTCCCGGTGAGCGGCGAGTTCTTGCGCTGCACCAACCCGGAACTCATCGACGAACACCGCGCGAAGGTGTACGGCCAGGCGGCCGTCGGTGCGCCGCCCATGTCGGTTCCGCACCTCGACACCCGCGTCATCAACCACGAGCCCGGCCTGCTGTTCGGGCCCTACGCCGGCTGGTCGCCGAAGTTCCTCAAGAACGGCCGCATCACCGACCTGCCGTTCTCGGTCCGTCCGGGCAACCTGTTGCCGATGATGTCGATCGCGCCCAAGGAATTCGGCCTGCTCAAGTATCTGATCAGCGAGTTGGCTGCCAGCCCGGCCGACCGGATCAACACGCTGCGCGACTTCGTGCCCGAGGCACTCGGCCCCGACTGGGAGACCATCACCGCCGGCCAGCGCGTCCAGGTCATCCGCGGCAAGGGGATCTCGGGTGCGCTCGAGTTCGGCACGGCCGTCGTCGCAGCCGGCGACGGCACGATCGCGGGTCTGCTCGGCGCATCGCCCGGCGCGTCGACCGCGGTGCCGGCGATGCTCGACGTGCTGAGCAAGTGCTTCGGGGACCGCTACGACACGACGTGGGCGCCCAAGCTGGGCGAGATGATCCCCTCCTTCGGCAAATCGCTCTCCGACAACCCCGCGCTGTTCCAGCAGGTGTGGGACTGGACCTCGAAGAGCCTGGAGCTGACGAGGACGCCGGCGAGCGCCTAGGCGGTCTGACCCGTGGCCCCCGATTCGACCATCCGATACCCGTTCAGTGCCGTCGTCGGCCAGGAGCGGCTGAAACTGGCGCTGATTCTGTCGGCGATCGCACCGGGGATCGGCGGTGTGCTGGTCCGGGGCGAGAAGGGCACCGCGAAGACGACGGTCGTGCGCGGGTTGGGCCCGTTGCTGCCGGTCGCGGCCACCGGAGAACCGCCGCGCGTCGTCGAGCTGCCCATCGGCGCCACCGAGGACCGGGTCGTCGGATCGCTGGATCTGACGCGGGTGCTGCGCGACGGCGAGGCCGTGTTCACCCCCGGGCTGCTCGCGCAGGCCGACGGGGGAGTGCTCTACATCGACGAGGTGAACCTGCTCGCCGACCATCTGGTCGACGTGCTGCTGGACGCCGCGGCGTCCGGTCGGGTGACCGTTGAGCGAGACGGCGTCTCCCATACGCAGGACGCGAGCTTCGTGCTCGTCGGGACGATGAACCCCGAAGAAGGCGAACTCCGGCCGCAACTGCTCGATCGCTTCGGGCTCGCGGTCGACGTGACCGCACCGGCCGACGTCGAAGACCGCGTGGCAGTCGTGGAACGGCGTATGGCCTTCGACGCCGACCCCGAGGCCTTCGCGGCTCGCCACGCAGACGAGGAGGCGGCGCTGGCGCTGCGGATCGCCGCGGCCCGCGAGCAGGTGTCGCAGATCGCGTTGCCGTCGGCCCAACTGCGCCGGATCGCGGGCATCTGCGCTCATCTGCAGGTCGACGGGCTGCGCGGGGACATCGTCGTCGCCCGAACCGCCGCCGCCCACGCCGCGTGGCGCGGAGCGGCCGAAGTCGACGAACGTGATGTCGCGGTGGCGGTCGAGCTGGCGCTACCGCACCGGCGTCGGCGCGACCCCTTCGACACCGGAGGCCTCGGGGAGGACGAGATCTCCGAGGCGATGGCCGCCGGCGACGAGGCGGCCGGTGAAACCGACCCCGATCCCGAGCCCGATCCGGACGGCGGTCCGGGAGGCGGCGCCCCGACGAGCGGTGCGGGCGGCGACTCCTTCGACGGCCCAGTGGACGGCGACGGCGGCGCCGGACAGACGCCGACCGACGACACTCGGGCGACGGACCAACCCGACGACGTTCAAGCGGGCGTCGACGCGCGCCGGTTCGGAAGCGCCACGAGTGGGACCACCCGGGTGGCGCGCTTGCGCGCGATCAGCGTCAGCGGGATCGGCGACGGCGATCCCGGCCGGCGATCGCGTGCCCGCACCACCCGCGGTCACACCACCCGCGCCGTCGACTTCGGTGCGGGTGTTCCGGTCCACCTGTTCGGCACGACGCTCGCCGCGGCCGGCCGCCTGGCCGCCGACCCCGACTCGGCGGCTGCCTGGAGGGCGACCGGCCGCAGCCCAGTGCGCGTGGAGGATCTACGCGGAGCCCAGCGCGAAGGCACCGAGGGCAACATGGTCGTCTTCGTCCTCGACCTTTCCGGTTCGATGACGGCACGGCAACGGTTGCGCGCGCTGACCGAGGCGTGCGTCGCGTTGCTGCGGGACTCCTACACTCGTCGCGACCGCGTGGCGGTGGTCGTGGCCCGCGGGTCGTCGGCCCGAGTCGTCGTCCCGCCGACCCGCTCGGTCGATCTGGCGGTCGCACGGCTGGCCGATCTGCGCGTCGGCGGGCGCACGCCGCTCGCCGAGGGACTGCTGGAGGCGCGCGCCCTGATCGAACGCGCCGGCGTGCGCGAGCCGCGCCGCCGCCCGTTGCTGGCCGTGCTCACCGACGGCCGTGCGACCGCGGGGCGGGACGCGGTGGCACGGGCGAATGCCGCGGCGCGGGCCGTGCGGCGCGACGGCGTCGACGCCGTCGTCATCGACTGCGAACAGGGCATGATCCGGCTCGGCTTGGCGGCGGAACTGGCCGCCCGACTCGGCGGGCGGCACGTCCCGATGGCCGAACTCTCCGCCGCCGGGATCACCGGGGCGGTTGCTTCGGCAGCGCCGTCGGGCGCGCCGCGCGTGGCGTAGCGTCAGACTCATGCCCAAAGGAGTTCCGCTCACCGTTCCCGACGACGGGTTGACCACCCGCCAGCGCCGCAACGCGCCGGTCCTCGGGGTGCATACCGGTGACGGCAAGGGGAAGTCCACCGCGGCCTTCGGGATGGCGATGCGCGCCTGGAACGCGGGGATGGACGTCGCGGTGTTCCAGTTCGTGAAGAGTGCGAAATGGCGCGTCGGCGAAGAGACGGCCCTGCGGGCGCTCGGCGAGGTCCACGTGACGACCGGCGCCGGCGGACCCGTGTCCTGGTTCAAGATGGGCAGCGGATGGTCCTGGTTGCGCGCCAACGATTCTGACGGCGACGACCACGCCGAGGCCGCGCGTGCCGGCTGGCGCGAGATCGCTCGCCGCCTCGCCGAGCAGGAGCACGATTTCTACGTGCTCGACGAGTTCACCTACCCGCTCGACTGGGGATGGGTGGACGTCGACGAAGTGGTCGAGACGCTGCGCGGCCGGCCGGGCAGGCAGCACGTCATCATCACCGGCAGGCGGGCGCCGGCACAGCTGATCGAGGCCGCCGACCTCGTCACCGAGATGGTGAAGGTGCGGCACCCGATGGACGCCGGGCGCAAGGGACAGAAGGGCATCGAATGGTAGGCGCTGCGACGGGTGGCCGATGACCGGCATCCCGACGGTCGTGATCGCCGCGCCGTCGTCGGGGAGCGGCAAGACCACGGTCACGACGGGGCTGGTGGGGGCGCTCCGCGCTGCCGGGAGGGTCGTCGCCCCGTTCAAAGTCGGGCCCGACTACATCGATCCCGGCTATCACGCGCTCGCAGCGGGTCGGCCGGGGCGGAATCTCGATCCGAATCTCGTCGGCGACGAGCTGGTCGCACCGCTATTCGCGGCCGGTGCCGCCGGTGCCGACATCGCGGTCGTGGAAGGGGTGATGGGCCTGTTCGACGGCCGCATCACCGCCGAATCGCCAGCCGGTGGATACGGGTCGACGGCACACGTGGCCAAACTGCTGGGCGCCCCGGTGATCCTGGTCGTCGACGTGGCCGGGCACTCGCAGTCGCTCGCGGCGCTGCTGCACGGCTTCGCTAGCTTCGACACCGGTGTGCGCCTGGCCGGGGTGATCCTCAACCGTGTCGGATCCGAGCGGCACGAGGAGGTGGTGCGCGCCGCGGCCGAATCGGTCGGGCTCCCCGTCGTCGGCGTGTTGCGCCGCGACGACGCCCTCTCGGTTCCGTCGCGGCATCTGGGCCTGATCCCGGCCGCCGAACGCACGCCCGAGGCGCGCGACGCGGTGGCAGCGATGACGGCGCTGGCCGCCGCCACGGTGGACCTCGATGCGGTGACCGCGCTCGCCCGGCCGGTGTCGGTGCCGCGGCCGTGGTCGCCGGCGGAGGCTGTGGGCGAGCCGGTGGCCGGTGAGCCCGTCGTCGCGGTGGCCGCCGGCCGCGCCTTCACCTTCGGCTACCCCGAGCACGCCGAACTCCTGACGGCCGCGGGGGCGCGGGTCGTCGAATTCGACCCCCTGGCCCAGTCGCTTCCCGCCGATACCGCCGCGGTTGTCCTCGGCGGCGGATTCCCTGAGGAGCATGCCGACGAGCTGAGTGCGAATCGTCCACTGCGCGAAGCGGTTCGGGCTCACGTCGCCGCGGGCCGCCCGGTACACGCCGAGTGTGCCGGCTACCTGTATCTGACCGGGGGCGTGATCCGCGGCGGCCGGCCGGGACCGGAATTGACCGCCGTGCTGCGGGCCACCGCCGAGTTCCGTCCGCGCCTCACCCTGGGCTATCGCGATGCGGTCGCCCTGCGCGACTCGGTGCTGTACCGCTCCGGCGACCGCGTGACCGGCCACGAGTTCCATCGGGCGACCGTCGATCCGGGGCCGCAGCCCGCCTGGGGGTGGCGGGCCGAGGCCGTGGTCGTCGACGGTCATGTCCACGGTGGCGTGCACGCGTCGTTCCTGCATGTCCACCCGGCGTCGGTGCCGGCCGCGATGAGACGATTCGTCGCGGCCGCCGCGGGTCACGGGGAGAACGCACGGGGCATGCCCGTTTCCCTATCGAGCGAGGACTGATG
Source organism: Gordonia araii NBRC 100433 (assembly GCF_000241265.1). Lineage (GTDB taxonomy): Bacteria > Actinomycetota > Actinomycetes > Mycobacteriales > Mycobacteriaceae > Gordonia > Gordonia araii. The sequence continues at coordinate 121,206 of NZ_BAEE01000063.1, read as the reverse complement.
GAAATACCCGCGGCACCGACGGCGCTGGGGAACCTGCACGCGACCCTCGACACGCTGGCCAGGCACAGCCTGCGCCCGGACAAGGCGCGCGACCTGCTCGAATCAGTCCTGGTGGTCAGCCAGGGGCTCGACCTGGATGCGGCGCTGCAACGGATCGTCGACGTCGCCGCGCGAGTCCTCGACGCGAAGTACGTCGCGCTGGGCGTGCGCGCCTCCGACGGTGGTCTGCGCGAGTTCGTCTACACCGGTATCACGCCCGAGGTCCGCGCGACCATGGGGTCGCTGCCGCGAGGGCGAGGGGTCCTCGGCGTGCTCATCAACGACCCGCACGTTCTGCGCATCAACGACCTCTCACAGCACCCGGCGTCGGTCGGCTTTCCGCCGAACCATCCACCGATGCGCAGCTTCCTCGGTGCGCCCATCCTGATCCGCGGCGAGGTGTTCGGCAGCATCTATCTCACCGAGAAGCGGACGGCCCCGACCTTCTCGGCGGTCGACGAGTCGCTGATCGGCGTGCTGGCGGTTGCCGCCGGAATCGCCATCGACAACGCCAGAGGATTCGAGCGCGCGCGCACCAGGCACACCTGGATGGAATTGATCGCGCGGCGAGGCGCCGAACCCCTCGCCGGGGTCAGCCTGGTGGCCAACCTCAACAACATCAGCGCCGACGTCGCCGAGATCACCGGCGCGCGGGCGGTGTACGTCTACCAGACCGAGGATTCGGCGGCCACGTTGCGCGCGAACTCCGGCTGGCCCGGCGCGGTCGATGCCGTCCGCTTCGGCGAGGCGATTACCGAGACCGCCGAGATGCGGGTTCTGCCCGATTCCGAAGTCGCGGGGTGGGGCGATCGCGACGGTGGATGGCTCACCATCGTGCCGCTGGTGCGCGGTCCCTGGGTGTACGGGGCGATCGTCATCCATCAGGACTCGCGGCCGGACTGGGAGGCCGAGGAGCGCTCCGGCTTGGCGGGCGTCGCCGAGATCGCGTCGTTGGCCATCGCGTACGCCGAGCGCCGCGAGATGGGCCGACGGCTCGAGATGCTCGAGGACCGGCATCGCATCGCCCGTGACCTGCACGACCACGTCATCCAGCGCCTGTTCGCGATGGGATTGACGTTGCAGGCCTTGGCGGTCGCCGGGCACGGCGACGATGCCGCGCCGATCTCCGACGAGAAGCAGCAAGAACGGTTGACCCAGGTTCTCAGCGACCTCGACGGCACGATCGCGCAGATCCGCACCTCGATCTTCGATCTGCAAACGGCGGATCCCACGCGCACGCCGACGCTGCGCCGGCGGGTTCTCGCCGTCGTCGGGCAGGTATCGGGCCACGCGGAGGTCACGCCGATGGTGCGCTTCGACGGGCCCGTCGACACCGTGGTGATCCCCGAACTCGCCAGCCATGTCGACGCGGTAGTCCGCGAGGGACTGAGCAACGCCCTGCGCCACTCCGGCGCCGACCGTATCGAGCTGCGCGTCGTCGCCGAGCCGCGCGCCGGCGAGCTGATCGTCGAGATCACCGACGACGGTCGCGGAATCAACCCGGGCACGCGTCGCAGCGGCCTGGAGAATCTGCGAATGCGCGCCGCGGAGTGGGAGGGCGAGTTCGCCGTCGGGCCCGGCCTATCCGGCCGCGGAACGCGGTTGCTCTGGCAAGTGCCGCTCGTCGAGCGAAAGGGGCCTGACGTTCAGGGCTGAGCGAGGGTTACGAGCCCCGCTGGGAGGTCTTCGTCGCCAGCACGGCGACCTGGGTGCGGCTCTGCAGATCGAGTTTCGCGAGGATCCGCGTGACGTTGTTCTTGATCGTCTTCTCCGCGAGATGCATGCGCTTGGCGATAAGCCGGTTGGTGAGGCCCTCGCCGATGAGGTCGACGATTTCGCGCTCCCGCTCGGTCAGCTTCGCGAAGGGGTTGTCGCTGGCGGCGGTCCGGCCGCGGAGCCGTTCCATCAGAGCGGCAGTGCTGCGCTGGTCGAGCAGATTGCCGCCCGCCGCGACGGTGCGGACCGCTGACACCAGGTTCTGGCCGAGGATCTGTTTGAGAACGAACCCGGAGGCGCCGGCCATGACGGCGGCGAGCAAGGCATCGTCGTCGGCGTAGCTCGTGAGCATCAGGCAGTGCGTGTCGGGGCAGCGGGAGCGCACCTCGCGGCACAGCTCGACCCCACTGCCGTCCGGAAGCCGCACATCGAGGATCGCCACATCGGGCGGGTCGGCGACGATGCCGACCACGGCCTCGGCGACCGACGCCGCCTCGCCGATCACCGTGAGGTCCTCGGCGGTCCCCAGCAGGTCGCGGAGACCGCGTCGGACCAGCTCATGGTCATCGACGATGAAGACGCGCACCGGTGAAGAGGACATGTCTAGAAAGGTACTCGGGCACGTAAAGTCCCGCACTCAACGGGACGCATGTCGCGGTGCCGAGAGGACTTTCGGCTCATGCGACCGCCTCGGCCCGGCGGCAGTCTCGTTGCTATGACCGCTACAGATGTGACCTCACTGACCGAGAAGATGCGGGGCGGCGACCTGCTGCGGGAGCTGGAGCCCATCGCCGCGCGCGAAGTGGACCGCCACATGAAGGCGGCCGTCGACTGGATGCCGCACGACTACGTGCCGTGGGACGCCGGCCGCAACTTCGCCTTCCTGGGCGGGGAGGACTGGGACCCGTCGCAATCGGAGCTGTCGGAGACGGCCAAGGCGGCGATGATCACCAACCTGCTCACCGAGGACAACTTGCCGTCCTATCACCGGGTGATCGCCGAGAACTTCTCCCTCGACGACGCGTGGGGATTCTGGGTGGGCCGGTGGACCGCCGAAGAGGCGCGGCATTCAATTGTGATGCGCGACTACCTCGTGGTCACCCGCGGCGTCGACCCGGTGGAACTGGAGAACACGCGCATGGTCCACATGACGCACGGCTACGACCCCCTCGACCACGCCCGCGAGGTGCACAAGCTGGAACCCTCGTTCCACCAGAACACCGCTTTCGAGATGCTGCTGTCGGTGACCTACGTCAGCTTCCAGGAACTCGCCACGCGCGTCAGCCACCGCAACACCGGCAAGGCCTGCGGCGACCCGATCGCCGACCGGATGCTGCAGCGCGTCGCCGCCGACGAGAATCTGCACATGATGTTCTACCGCAACATCGTGTCCGCGGCCCTCGACGTCGTCCCCGACCTGGCCATGGCCGCGATCCACTCCATCGTGTCGAACTTCGCGATGCCGGGAGCGACCATGCCGAACTTCCGGCGCAACGCCGTACTGATCGCCAAGGACGGTATCTACGACCTGCCGCAGCACCGCACCGAAGTGCTCAAACCGGTGTTGCGCAAGTGGCGGATCTTCGAGCGCGACGACTTCGGCCCCGTCGGGCAGTACTACCGCGACGAGCTGGCGACGTTCCTGGCCGAACTCGACGTGAAGGTCGACAAGTTCGAGGAGGCGCGCGAACGGGCGCTGCAGCGCATGCAGGCCAAGGCCGATCGGGATCGTGCGAAACGAGCGGAGGCGGGCAGGTGACGGCGACGGTGAGCGAGATCGTGACCCCGATGATTCCCGGCTTCGACGCCGCCATCACCATGGCCGAGGCTGTCGCCTGCGACAACCCGACGTGGTGGAACGACGTGCGCAGTCACTCGCCCGACGCCGCCTACGCCAGTTCGGTGCTGCTGGCCGAACTCATTCGTGCGCACGCGCACCGAATGGGCGTGCCGGTCAGCGATATCTGGGAACGGATCCGCACCGCGGGCGAGTTGCCTACCTGAGACGTCTTCCCGCCACCAGCGCTCGCCGAGGGCGCCGGTACGCTTGTCGGCTATGGCAACTGACGATCGACCGGGCCCCGGGCACTACCTCGCCGGACTGAGTCTGGCGGGACGCAGGGTGGTCGTCGTCGGCGGCGGTTCGGTGGCCCAGCGCCGCCTGCCCAACCTGCTCGCGGCCGGGGCACAGGTCGTCGTGATCGCGATCGACCCGACGCCGGCCGTCGAATCGAATCCCCAGGTCGAGATCGTGCGGCGGCCCTACGCCGACGGCGACCTCGACGGCGCGTGGTACGCGATGGCGTGTACCGACGATCCTGCGGTCAACGCCGCGGTCGTGGACGAGGCACAGCGGCGACGCGTGTTCTGCGTGCGCGCCGACGACGCGCGCCTGGGCACGGCGGTGACGCCCGCGAGCGGTCGGGCCGGTGAACTGACCGTCGGTGTGCTCGCCTCGGGCGACCACCGCCGATCTGCCCGCATCCGCGATCAGCTGATGGCGGTCATCGGCAACGCCGGCGGGCCGGCGCCGCTTCCCACAGAGCCGCACGCACCGGGTGTCGCCCTCGTCGGCGGTGGACCGGGCGCGGCCGACCTCATCACCGTTCGGGGCCGTGCCCTGCTTGCCCGTGCCGACGTCGTCGTCGCGGATCGACTGGCTCCGCCGGAACTGCTGGCCGAGTTGGGACCCGACGTCGAGATCGTCGACGCCGCGAAGGTGCCCTACGGCCGGGCGATGCGACAGGAGGCGATCAACGCCGTCCTCGTCGACCGCGCGAAGGCGGGCAAGTTCGTCGTCCGCCTGAAGGGCGGCGACCCGTACGTCTACGGCCGGGGCTTCGAAGAACTCCAGGCATGCGTCGAGGCGGGAATTCCGGTGACGGTGGTTCCCGGTGTGACCAGCGCGATCTCGGCCCCGGCCCTGGCGGGAATCCCGGTGACGCACCGAGGCGTGACGCACGAGGTGGTGATCGTTTCCGGCCATGTCCGGCCGGACCACCCGGATTCGCTGACCGACTGGTCTGCGCTCGCACGGCTGCGCGGGACCATCGTGCTGATGATGGCGGTCGAGCGGATCGACGCCTTCACCAAGGCGCTGCTCGACGGCGGGCGAGACCCGGACACCCCGGTCGCGATGATCGAAAACGCGTCGATGTCGACCCAGCGGATGCTGCGCGCCGACCTCGCGAGTGCGGCTCGAGTGGCCACCGAGGAAGGGCTTGCGCCCCCGGCGATCGTAGTGATCGGCGCCGTCGCGGGCTTCACCGACGCCGACGCCGGGACGGCTTGAGAACCGGCAGGCAGGACTGCCGTCGTTCTCAGAGCAGGCGAAGGACGCCGATGGCCACCAAGAGGACGGCGACCAGGTAACCGGCGGCCCGGACGACCGCCTCCTTGTTGGCGCGTGCTTTGGCGAAGCCGCGGCTGACGAAAGAGTCCGGGGCGCGTCGTACCAGCCCGAGTAGCAGCGCGGTGATGATGGGCAGGCTGAGAGCGACGGTCGCGTAGAGGAACAGCCCCGAGTAGCGCTGCGCGGCTGGGATGTCGCTGGCCGAGAGCACGGCGAGGCCGGCGAAGAACGGCACGGAGGTCGCCGACTGGATCACACCCAGGATCAGGCCGACGACCACAGTCAGCGGTGAAGGGGAGCGGAGCGGTTCCAGGATCCGGTTCATCAAGGCCGACGAGTCGCCGCCGCGGATCGTGAGGATCGCGGTTACCACGCCCGTGAGAATCAGGAGGATGCCGAAAACGGCGGATTCGACGACGTGCTTGACGAACTCGCCGAGGCCGTCGAAGGCCAGCAGCACGACCAGCGCGAGCAGCAGCACCCCTAGCCAGTCGCCGAATATCAGCAGGCTGGCCACGCGAGCGTACCGGCCGGTGGCCGACATCATGGCGAGGGCGACGAGCACCCCGATGAGCAGGACGTTCACCGCATCGACGAACGCGTAGGCGAGGGCGTGGAGCATTGTTTGTTGCTCTCCGATCCTTCGTCAGTCGCATGCGGGGCAGCTGCCCGGCGAGAAGTCTAACGTCCCAGGGTGGTTCGGTCCGCATCGGCGACACGCGGTGTGACGGCGCGCACCCGGAGCCTGGGCGTCGTCAATCGGTGAGCACGACGACCGTGGTCGAATCGGCGATCTCCACGCGCTGGCCGGCGTCGGCGAGGACTCCGGCGACCGCGTTGACGTCGGCGACCTTGCGCCTCGTGCGCACCAGCTCGTGCGCGACCAGCCCCTTGTGGTGTTTGTTGAAATGGCTGACGACCGAGCGCGAGCCGTCAGGCTTCTCGGTCATGACCGTCACGGTCACCGCTCCGCGGACCTTCCCGAGATTCTGGTAGGCGCCCGAGCGCAGATCGACGACGAAGTCGTCGAGTTCGGCGAACACGTCGTGCAGCACGGGCTTCCACGTCGCCGTCAGGGTGGGCCTGCCGGGCAGCTTCGAGCCGGCGGAGAGCCGGTAGGCCGGGATCTCGTCGCCCGCGCCGAGCACGCCGAACAACGCCGAGCCGATCAGCAGCCGGTCGAGCGCCTTGGCCCGCGTCGCACGCGTCATCCCCGGGTAGTCCAGCGCGTCGTACAGCACACCGGTGTAGCGCTGGACCGCCGGTCGGGTCGGGGATTGCCAGAGTTCGGCATTGCGGTCGACCTCGGCGATCGCCATCGCACCGAGCCCCAACGCGGCCCGGCTGGCGTCGAGATCGGACGACAGCGCCACGAGGGATTCGACGAGGCTGCGGCGCACGGCCGTGGCGGCCGGGAACGAGAGGGACTCCAGGTGCAACGGGCCACCGGTGCCGCCGTCCGATTTGGTCTCCGATGGGGGAAGGATCACGCGCACCCCAGCACCCTAGCCAACGGCGATGATCACTAAGCTGGAGCCTCGTGATCACCCGTATGTCCACGCTGTTCCTGCGCACGCTTCGTGACGATCCCGCCGATGCGGAGGTGCCGTCGCACAAACTGCTCGTCCGTGCCGGGTATGTCCGCCGCACGGCACCGGGTGTCTACTCGTGGCTGCCGCTCGGGCTGCGCGTGCTCCGCGCGATCGAGAATGTCGTGCGGGAAGAGATGGACGCCATCGGCGGACAGGAGATCCTGCTGCCCGCGCTGCTGCCGCGCGATCCCTACGAGACGACCGGGCGCTGGACCGAGTACGGCCCTGCGCTGTTCCGGCTCGCCGACCGCAAGGGCACCGACATGCTGCTCGGCCCCACCCACGAGGAGCTGTTCACGCTGCTGGTGAAGGGCGAATACTCCTCGTACAAGGATCTGCCGCTCACGCTCTACCAGGTCCAGACCAAGTTCCGCGACGAGGAGCGGCCCCGCGCGGGCATCCTGCGCGGCCGGGAGTTCGTGATGAAGGACTCCTACTCCTTCGATCTCTCCGACGAGGGCCTCGAGGCGTCTTACCGGGCGCACCGCGCGGCATACCAGCGGATCTTCTCGCGGCTCGGCGTCGAGTACGTGATCGTGGCCGCCACCTCCGGTGCGATGGGCGGCAGCGCGTCCGAGGAGTTCCTGGCCGTCAGCGAGGTCGGCGAGGACACCTTCGTCCAGTGCCTCGAATCCGGATACGCGGCGAATGTCGAGGCGGTCGTGACACCGCCCGGCGAGCCCCGGCCGATCGACGGTCTTCCCGAAGCCGCCGTCCACGACACCGGCGAGACGCCGACGATCGCCACTCTCGTGGAGTGGGCCGACCAAGCCCTGGACCGCGACGTGACCGCGGCCGACACGCTCAAGAACGTGCTGGTCAAGATCCGGCGGCCCGGCGAGGAGTGGCAGATCACCGGCATCGGTGTCCCGGGCGACCGCGAAGTCGACTTCAAGCGACTCGAGGCGTCGGTGGAGCCGGCCGAGGTGGAACTGCTGACCGATGAGGATTTCGCCGCCAACCCGGCGCTGGTCCGGGGCTATATCGGCCCCAAGGGGGTTCAGGCGGCAGGCGGCACGTACCTGGTCGATCCCCGGGTGGTGACCGGCACGGCGTGGATCACGGGCGCCGACGAGCCGGGGCGCCACGTCGTCGACCTGGTCGTCGGCCGTGACTTCACCCCGGACGGCACGATCGAGGCCGCCGAGGTGCGGGAGGGCGATCTCGCCCCCGACGGGGCCGGAAAGCTCGTCACGGCCAAGGGCATCGAGATCGGACACATCTTCCAACTCGGCCGCAAGTACACCGACGCCTTCGACGTCGACGTTCTCGGTGAGGACGGCAAGCCCGTGCGGGTCACGATGGGCTCCTACGGCATCGGTGTGTCACGTCTGGTCGCGGTCATCGCCGAGCAGCGCCACGACGAGAAGGGGCTGCGCTGGCCGCGCGAGGTCGCGCCCTTCGACGTCCACGTCGTGATCGCCAACAAGGACGAGGCCGCGATCGCCGGTGCGCAGGCGCTGGTCGACCAGCTCGACGCCGCCGGCGTCGACGTGCTCTTCGACGACCGTAAAGCGTCGCCCGGCGTGAAGTTCAAGGACGCCGAACTGCTGGGCATGCCGACCGTGGTGGTCGTCGGCCGCGGATTCGCCGAGGGAAAGCTCGAGGTCCGCGACCGCCTGACCGGGGAGACCACCGAGGTCGCGGTCGGCGAGGCGGCTGCCGCCATCACCTCGGCCGTGCGCGGGTCGGCCTAGCTACTTGATCCTCGGATCGCCCGGAACGGCGACGACGGTCGGCGAGATCCCGGCGACCCCGCGCCAATAGGCGGCCCGCACCGCGGAGTCGGTCAGCCCCTCGACGCCGGTTTGCCGCAGTTGGTCGGATTCGGCCTGCTCGACGAGCGCCCGGTAGGCCGTGGCGGCGTCCTCCTCGGCACGCACGGCCGCACTTCCGGCGGAGCGGACATCGGTGACCTGCTGTGGAAGGCGGTAGCCCGCGGCCGGCGTGGGGACCTGGCCGCCGGCCTTCGTGAGGCTTTCGGCCAGCGAGCGGCGCAGCACCCGGTGCGCGGCGATATCCACGGCGACCTGGCTGCGCACGTCGTTGCGGGTGAAAGCGGTTAGCACCCCGTAGGTGAAGATGGCGGCGTCCTCGGCGCGAATCGCCGCGGTGAGCGCATCGGTGACGGTCACGGCAGCAACCCTTTCAGACTTGCGATGGACGCCGAGATCGACGCGGTCAGCCCGGCCTGGAATCCACTCGTCGTCGTCGCGACCTTGCCCGCCGAATCGGCGTCCGCGGTCAGGCTCGTCCCGAACTGTTCGATTCCCGGGGCCGGCGAGGGCGGTGCCGATGTTGTTCCCGGCGCCGACGTCCGCGGTGTCGAGGTGCCCGGTGCCGCGGGCGTCGGGGCCGCGCTGGGCGTCGAGATCAGCGACGCCGACGACGGGTGCAGGCGGGTGATCTCGTCGCGGAGCAGCTTCTCGTGTTCGGCGCGGATGGCCGCGATCTGATCGAGCGCCGCGGCGTTGCGCGTGTCGACGGCACGCAGTTGACGGGCTGTGGCCGCCGATGCCGCGGCAGCGCTGGCCAACGGCACCAGCCGGCCGGCCAGGACCTCTTCGGGCGACGGCTCGCTACTGCACGCCGAGAGCGCGACCGCGCCAAGGGGTACGGCGACCGTCGCGGCGGCGGCACCGCGGAGCAGGGTTCGACGAGACAGGGAAGTCACCTCGGCAATGATGCCATCGCCTAGACTCCTGTGGTGCGCGCCGGGGCCTTCGGAGCGTGCGAGCGGGGACCGACCCGCGACGATGACCGAGGAGTGTGAGTGGCGTGGCGCCCGATGCCGACAGTGTGGCAAAGATCGTGACGCCGATCATCGAAGACACCGGGCTGGAGGTCGACGGTCTGTCGGTCGTACGGCGCCCCGGCAGAGGCGAATCGGTCATCACGGTCGTCGTCGACGGGGACGACGGCGTCGGCCTCGACGCGTTGACCGAACTCACCCGGGCGATCACCGCCGCGTTCGACGAGCAGTCGTGGGCGCAGGACTATGCCCTCGACGTGACCTCGCGCGGAGTCGACAGCCCGCTGACCAAACCGCAGCATTGGCGGCGCAACCGCGAGCGTAAGGCGCAGGTCGTGGTCCGGGGTGCCGGCGGGAGCGGTGCCGCTGCCAACGACGAGAAGTTCACCGGCCGAATCGGTAATCTCGTCGGCGACACGGTGTCTCTCGTCGTCAACCAGAAGGGCCGCATCGCCGTGCGCGAGGTCGCGCTCGACGACGTGGTCTCGGCGGTCGTCGTCGTCGAATTCGGGGAACCGAGCAAAGCGGAGCTGGACCTGTGCCGGGAGAGCGCCGGCGAGTGAACACCCACAATTGAACACCGCACAAGTGAATAGGAGTCACCACGCCATGAACATCGACATCGCTGCCCTGCGCATGATCGAGGCCGACAAGGGCATCCCGATCGACACGGTCATCACCGCCATCGAGACGGCGCTGCTCACCGCGTACCGGCACACCGACGGGTTCGCGCAGCACGCACGGATCGACGTCAACCGCAAGACCGGCGAGGTCCGGGTCATGGCGCAGGAGGTCGACGAGAACGGCGTGATCGTCCACGAGTGGGACGACACCCCCGAGGGTTTCGGTCGGATCGCGGCGACGACGGCGCGCCAGGTCATCCTGCAGCGGCTTCGCGACGCGGAGAACGAGAAGAACTTCGGCGAGCTAGTCGCGCACGAAGGCGAGATCGTCGGCGGTGTCGTCCAGCGCGACGTCCGGGCGAACGCGCGGGACCTGGTCGTCGTCGCGATCGGCAACGAGGCCAACGGCACCGAAGGGGTGATCCCGGCGGCCGAACAGGTGCCGGGCGAGACCTACGAGCACGGCGACCGCATCAAGTGCTACGTCGTCGGTGTGTCGCGCGGACCTCGCGGACCGCAGATCACCCTGTCGCGCACCCATCCGAACCTCGTGCGCAAACTGTTCGAACTGGAGGTGCCGGAGGTCGCCAACAAGTCGGTGGAGATCATCGCGGTCGCGCGCGAGGCCGGACACCGTTCCAAGATCGCCGTCCATACCGGGGTGCCCGACCTCAACGCGAAAGGCGCGTGCATCGGCCCGATGGGCCAGCGGGTGCGCAACGTGATGAGCGAGCTGGCGGGGGAGAAGATCGACATCATCGACTACTCCACCGATCCGGCCGTGTTCGTGGCCAACGCGTTGTCGCCGGCCAAGGTCATCTCGGTGACCGTCGTCGACGAGGCGAACAGGGCGGCGCGGGTCATCGTGCCCGAGTATCAACTATCGCTGGCGATCGGCAAAGAAGGACAGAACGCGCGCCTGGCCGCCCGGCTCACCGGGTGGCGCATCGACATCCGTTCCGACGCCGATCCCGAGCCCGCACCGGCGGCCGGCGGCGCGGCGGTATGACATTGGGGATGGCAGAGGGCTAGACTGGCAAAGGTTGCGCGAAATCTCGCCCTATCCACGGAGAACCTGCATGCGTCATCGTCCGACGAGGATGTGTTTGGGATGCCGGGGACGAGCGGATCGTGCGCAACTGGTCCGAGTGATCGCGCGACGCGGTCCCGACGGACCGGTGGTCGAGGTCGACCACCGCAAGACCCTGCCCGGGCGCGGCGCCTGGTTGCACCCGTCGTCGGAATGCGTTTCCGAAGCGGTGCGCCGCAAGGCGTTTGGCCCGGCATTGCGGGTCGACGGGATTGCCGTCGACCCAGACGGCCTTGTCGCTTCGCTGAATCAGGCGAGCGGCGAGGGCCAACCGGAAGAACAGGTAGCACAAGACATGAGCACACCGTGAAGTTCCCACGATGAGCACGTATCGGAGTTAACTGAGGTCGTAGCGGGTGCCCGCTCGACCTCCAAGTGAGGAGAGCAGTGGCAGGCAAGGCCCGCGTGCACGAACTGGCCAAAGAACTGAACGTCACGAGCAAGGAAGTGCTCGAACGTCTCAAAGAACAGGGCGAGTTCGTCAAGTCCGCGTCGTCGACCGTCGAGGCCCCGGTGGCCCGGCGACTACGCGAATCATTCCCCAAGCCAGAAGCGTCGGCTCCGGCCGACGAGAAGCCGGCTGCGAAGAAAGCAGCGGCGAAGAAGGCCCCGGCCAAGAAGGCCGACGCTGCGGCAGTTCCGGAAACGGTGGCCAAGCCGGCAGCGCCCACGCCGGCGGCGGCGAAGCCCGCCGCACCCAAGCCCGCGGAACCGGCCCCAGCAGCACCGGCTGCCGAGGCGCCGTCGGCGCCAGCGGCATCGGCCGCACCGGCGCCGTCCGCACCCCCGAGCGGCGCTCGTCCTGGTCCCAAGCCGGGACCGCGCGCGCCCCGCGTCGGCAACAATCCGTATTCGTCGGCTCCGGCCCCGGCGCCTCGTCCGCCCGCGGCGCGTCCCGGCGGTGGCACCGCCGGCCCGCGTCCCGGTGGTGCGCCGCGTCCCGGCGGTACCCGGCCCAGCCCCGGCGGCATGCCGCCGCGCCCGAACCCGGGTGCCATGCCCAGTCGTTCGGCCCGGCCCGAGAGCGGTCGGCCCGGTCGCGGCGGACCCGGCGGTGGCGGCGGCGGTCGCCCCGGCGGCGGCGGTGGATACCGCGGTGGTCCCGGTGGCGGCGCGCCCGCGGGCGGTCCTCCCGGTGGCGGCTTCCGCGGTCGTCCCGGCGGTGGTGGCGGCGGTCGTGGTCGCGGCGGTGCCGCGGGCGCGTTCGGTCGTCCCGGTGGGCCCCGCGCAAGGGTCGCAAGTCCAAGCGGCAGAAGCGCCAAGAGTACGACTCGATGCAGGCCCCGACGGTCGGTGGCGTTCGGCTGCCGCGCGGTGAGGGCCAGACGATCCGGCTCGCGCGCGGCGCGTCGCTCTCCGATTTCGCCGACAAGATCGACGCCAACCCGGCAGCACTGGTGCAGGCGCTGTTCAACCTCGGCGAGATGGTCACCGCCACCGAATCGGTGAACGACGAGACGCTGGAGCTGCTCGGCTCGGAGATGAACTACGTCGTCCAGGTCGTCAGCCCGGAGGACGAGGACCGCGAGCTGCTGGAGAGCTTCGACCTCACCTACGGCGAGGACGAGGGCGACGAGGAAGACCTCGCGCAGCGTCCGCCGGTGGTCACCGTGATGGGTCACGTCGACCACGGCAAGACGCGGTTGCTCGACACGATCCGCCAGGAGAACGTCCGCGAGGGCGAAGCCGGCGGCATCACCCAGCACATCGGCGCCTACCAGGTGAACACCAGCCTCAACGGCGAGGACCGCCTGGTGACCTTCATCGACACCCCGGGTCACGAGGCGTTCACCGCCATGCGCGCCCGCGGTGCGAAGGCCACCGACATCGCGATCCTGGTCGTCGCGGCCGATGACGGTGTCATGCCGCAGACGGTCGAGGCCGTGAACCACGCGCAGGCGGCCGACGTGCCGATCGTCGTGGCGGTCAACAAGATCGACAAGGAGGGCGCGGATCCGTCCAAGATCCGTGGCCAGCTCACCGAGTACGGCCTCGTCCCCGAGGAGTACGGCGGCGAGACCATGTTCGTCGACATCTCGGCCAAGCAGGGCGAGAACATCGACTCGTTGCTCGAAGCCGTCCTGCTCACCGCGGATGCCTCGCTCGACTTGCGGGCCAACCCGGACATGGACGCTCAGGGCGTCGCGATCGAGGCCCATCTCGACCGTGGCCGCGGCCCGGTCGCGACCGTGCTGATCCAGCGCGGCACGCTGCGCGTCGGCGACTCCATCGTCGCCGGTGACGCGTACGGCCGCGTGCGACGGATGGTCGACGAGCACGGCGAGGACATCGATGCGGCGCTGCCGTCGCGTCCGGTCCAGGTCATCGGGTTCACCTCGGTGCCGGGTGCGGGCGACAACGTCCTGGTCGTCGAGGAGGACCGCACCGCTCGGCAGATCGCCGACCGTCGCGCCGCGCGCAAGCGCAACGCGCTGGCCGCACGCAGCCGCAAGCGGATCAGTCTGGAGGACCTGGATTCCGCGCTGAAGGAGACCAGCCAGCTGAACCTGATCCTCAAGGGCGACAACTCGGGCACCGTCGAGGCGCTCGAGGAAGCGCTGCTGGGAATCGAGATCGACGACGAGGTGTCGCTGCGGGTCATCGACCGCGGTGTCGGTGGCGTCACCGAGACCAACGTCAACCTGGCTGCCGCGTCCGATGCGATCATCATCGGGTTCAACGTGCGCGCGGAGGGCAAAGCCACCGAGCTGGCCAGCCGCGAGGGCGTCGACATCCGGTACTACTCGATCATCTACCAGGCCATCGACGAGATCGAGAGCGCGCTCAAGGGCATGCTCAAGCCGGTCTACGAAGAGGTGGAGTTGGGCCGCGCCGAGATTCGCGCGATCTTCAAGTCCTCCAAGGTCGGCAACATCGCCGGTTGCATGGTGTCGTCGGGTCTGATCAAGCGCAACGCCAAGGCACGCCTGCTCCGCGACAATGTCGTGGTCGCCGAGAATCTGACGATCTCGTCGCTGCGCCGGGAGAAGGACGACGTGACCGAAGTTCGCGAGGGCTTCGAGTGCGGTCTGACCGTGACGTACTCCGACATCAAGGTCGACGATGTCATCGAGAGCTACGAGTTGCAGGAGAAGGCGCGCGATTAGGGGTTCAGCCCTGGCCGCGCCGCTGGTGAAAGGCGGTTCGTGATGGTGGATCAGGCTCGCGCGGCCCGCTTGGCCAAGCGCATCTCGGCGATCGTCGCGTCGGCGATCGGCTCGGGTGAGATCAAAGACCCGCGCCTGGCGAACGTGACGATCACCGATGCCCGGGTGACCGGGGATCTGCATGATGCGACGCTGTTCTACACGGTGATGGGTGAGACGATCGACGCCGAGCCCGATTACGACGGCGCGGCGGCGGCATTGGCGAAGGCCACCGGGCACCTGCGATCGCTGGTCGGCGCGGGTACCGGTGTGCGGTTCACGCCCACTCTGACGTTCCAGCTCGACACCATGCCCGACACCGCGCGGCACATGGAGGAACTGGTGGCGCGCGCACGGGCCAACGACGAACTGGTGGCGCGCCAGGCCGCCGAGGCCAAACCGGCCGGTGACGCCGATCCGTATCGGGACGAGTCCGACCGGTGACGGCCGCGACGGCGGCCGATGTCGCGTCGTTGTTGGTCGACGCGGACGCGGTGACGGTGCTGTGTCATGTGAGGCCCGACCCCGACACGTTGGGCAGTGGTCTGGCCCTGGGGCAGGCGCTGGTCGGCCTGGGGAAGACCGTCGAGGTCGCGTACCCGGGCGACCTGCCGTTGCCGTCGACGCTCGACGGTCTGCCCGGGCGTGAGCTCCTCGTTCCCGAGGCCGACGTGGTCGGTCATCCGGTAGCCGTGTCGGTGGACGCCGCGACGCTGGGCCGACTCGAGGGCCTTGGCGAGAAGTTCGGCGCGGCGCGGCAGCGGGTGGTGATCGATCACCATGTGTCGAACTCGGGCTTCGGCACGGAAGACTTCATCGACTCGTCCGCCGACTGCACGGCCGCGCTGGTTCTGCAGATCATCGACGAGATGGGTGTGGAACTCAGCGAACCCATCGCGACCTGCGTGTACGCGGGTCTGGTGACCGATACGGGGTCGTTCAAGTGGGCGCGCCCGGCGTCCTTCGCCGTCGCGGCCCGCCTCCTCGAGGCAGGGGTCGACGGGGCCCGGTGGAGTCGTCAGCTCCTCGACAACCATCCGTTCGGCTGGATCCGCGTCGCCAGCGCGGTCTTGGCGAACGCCGAACTGGCCGAGTCGGCTTGCGGCGGAACCGGTCTCGTCTATGCGACGGTGCCTCACGACCTGTTGTCGTCGATGGCGTGGGACGAGTCGGAGAGTCTCATCGACCTGGTGCGCACGGTCCGCGACGCCGAGGTGGCCGCGGTGTTCAAGGAGTCCGAGCCGGGCAGGTGGAACGTCTCGCTGCGGTCGAAGGACCGCGTCGACGTCACCAGTATCGCCCGCGTGTTCGGCGGAGGCGGGCATGTCCGCGCCGCTGGCTACAGCGCAGTCGGCACAGCCGAGGACGTGACGGCCGCCTTGCTGTCGCAGGTGGGCTAGGTCGCCTCTCGGGATGATCTCGATACGCCGCCTCGCAAGCTCGGCGGCACTCGATCACCCAAGATGGTCGCCCCAGACGGGTGTATCGAGACCACGGTCGACGAAATGTGCCGCGCCGTTCGGTCGCGTTTGTCTGCCGGGTGCGGGTGATCTCGATACGCCGCCTCGCAAGCTCGGCGGCACTCGATCACCCAAGATGGTCGCCCCAGATGGGTGGTCGAGTGCCGGCGAGCCGCCAGCCGAGACGGGTGTATCGAGACCCCGTCGATCGACGTCTCAGACGGTGGCCCAAATGGGTGGTCGAGTGCCGGCGAGCCGCCAGGCGAGGCGGTGTATCGAGACCCCGCCGACACGGCTCGCCGGCGGGTGGGCCAGTGCCGGGCGAGGACGACGCGGACGGTCTGAAATGATCGGCGGATGCGCCGCATCGCCGACCTCGCCTTCTCGGCTTTGGTCGTGTTGATCGCGCCACCGCTCTACCTGCTGCTCGACCTGGCAGTCGTCGGACGGCTCGGCACGCGCGAGTTGGCCGCACTCGCCGTCGGAACACTGATCCTCGCCGTGCTCAGCACGCAGCTGACCTTTCTCTCCTACGGAACGACCGCCCGATCGGCCAGACGGTTCGGCGAGGGAGACCGCGACGCGGCCATCGACGAAGGCGTTCAGGCGACGTGGATCGCGCTCACCGTCGGCCTGGCGATCGTGATCGCCGGATTCGTCGCGGCGCCCTGGATCATGCGTGCTTTGGTGCCCGACGCCGAGGTGGCGCACGACGGTGCCGGATGGCTGCGCATCGCGATCCTCGGTGTACCGATGATTCTCGTCGCCATGGCGGGCAACGGCTGGATGCGCGGAGTGCAGGAGACACGGGCACCCGTGCTCAACGTCGTCGTCGGGCTGTCCATCGCGGCGGTGCTCTGCGTCGGCCTGGTGCCCGGAATCGGCCCGCTGCCGCAGCTCGGTCTCGACGGCAGCGCCTGGGCCAACGTCGTGGGCCAGTCGACGACCGGCTTGCTGTTCGGCGCCGCGCTGTGGCGCGAGGCGCGACGCAGCGGTGTCGACGGGCGGCCGGACAGGTCGATCATCGCCGCCCAGCTGGTGATGGCCCGCGATCTGATCGCGCGCAGCGCTTCGTTCCAGATCTGCTTCATCTCCGCCGCGGCGGTCGCCGCGCGCTATTCGGTCGCGTCGGTGGCCGCCCACCAGGTCGTGCTGCAGGTCTGGGAGTTCCTGTCGCTGCTGCTCGATTCGCTGGCGATCGCCGCGCAATCACTCGTCGGTGCGGCCCTCGGCGCATCGGCCGTCAGCGAGGCGCGACGAGTCGCACGACGGGTCACCGTCGTATCCATCGGCGTGTCCGTGCTGGTCGCGGCGTTGCTAGCGGCTGGGGCGTCGGTGTTGCCGCGGCTGTTCAACAGCGATCCGGAGGTGTTGAACGCCATCGCGACGCCCTGGTGGTTCCTGATCGCGATGCTGCCGATCGCCGGCATCGTGTTCGCGCTCGACGGCGTGCTGCTGGGCGCCGGTGACGCCGCGTTCCTGCGGACGGCGACCTTGG
The DNA here is from genome assembly GCF_000241265.1 of Gordonia araii NBRC 100433. Classification (GTDB taxonomy): domain Bacteria; phylum Actinomycetota; class Actinomycetes; order Mycobacteriales; family Mycobacteriaceae; genus Gordonia; species Gordonia araii. The sequence goes on along the minus strand of NZ_BAEE01000063.1, from coordinate 103,938 downwards.
CGGCCGCCCTCGGCACGTTCTTGCCGCTGATCTGGGCGTCGCACTTCTTCGGCTGGGGGCTGGCCGGAATCTGGACGGGTCTGCTGGTCTTCATGACTGCGCGGCTGGCGGCGGTGTGGTGGCGCTACCGGTCGGACCGTTGGGCGCGATAGCTGAGCGCAGGCTATCCTAACCCTCATGATGAAAGCCTCACTTGTCGCAGCCGCCAGCGCGGTCATCGCCACGGCCGGCCTGCTCAGCGTCGCGCCTGCCGACGCCGCACCGCCGAAGACCAGGGTGATCCTTACGCCCGGACAGTCCGTGGGCGGCACATCGGTGATACCCGCATCCGGCGTGATGGCCGACAACCTGACTTCCCGCGGATACCCGACGACCCTCGTCGATCTTCCCGGCGTCGACCTGCGAAAGGATGCGCGTACCGTGGCGGCCGCCGTCGAACGGACCCGGCGCGCCCACCCGCGCGACCGGATCGCGCTGGTCGCCCACAGCGTCAGTGGGATCAGCGCCCGCTGGTACCTGAAGGAGTTGGGCGGCGCGTCCAAGGTGGCGACGTACGTCGCGATCGGTACGGCCCAGTACGGGTCGCCCGCCTCCTGCACCGCTGACATCGCCCGGGAGAACTGCCCGAAGACGCCGTTCTTCCGGCGGCTGAACGCCGGTGACGACACTCCCGGTCCGACCAAGTACTACGGCATTCGTAGCGAGAACGAGTACGCCGACGGTCACCTCGACGGTGGTCAATGCCGCGTGACGCCGATCCCGATCAACTACGTCCCGGCCGGCTTCGACCACACGATCGAGCCGATCACCCCCGCGGTGTGGGACGCGGTCGCGGCCTCGCTGGCCGGTCGCTGCAAAGGCCGGTTCGTCAACACGCCAGACGGTGTGCTGACCGCGCGCGGGTCGATGCTGCCCAACGCGCCGTACTTCCGCGAGTACAAGCCGTCGCGCTGATTCCGCTGCACTATCTCGTCGAGACTTGGGGGTTGGGATGAAGGAAACGATCAACCTGGGCAGTGTTCAAGAGACACTCCTGGTCCCGCTGTACGGGCGTGCGGTCGATGCACGTCGGCGTCGAAGCATACTGTCGGACACGCGCGCAGCGGAGATCGTCGACGGCATCGACTACGACTTCTCGAAGTTCAGCGTGCCCAACACCGCCGGATCGGTATGGCGCGCATCGATCTTCGACGGATTCGTCCGCGACTTCCTCGCTGTCCATCCGGAGGGAACGGTCACCGATCTCGGTTGCGGATTGAGCACGCGATTCGATCGCCTCGACAACGGGCGGGTCACCTGGCTCGATATCGATCTCGAAGACGTCATAGATCTCCGGCGCAGGTTCGTCGATGACGGCGACCGGTACCGGATGCTCGTCGGCTCGCTCTTGGAGACCGATTGGTACGAGGCGATCGATGCGGCCAAACCGGTACTACTCCTCAGCGAGGGGGTGCTGTTGTACTTCCACGACCACGAGGTCACCGCCACGCTGCGATCGATCTCGGCGGCCTTTCCCGGGGCACGACTGGCCTTTGACACCTCCGGGGAGAAGATGGTCCGAGGTCAGGACCGGACCCATGCCGACGTTCCGGCGGACTTTCACTGGGCGTGCGACGATCCCGCGGACCTGGAGCGATACGGCTTGCGATTGCTCGAATCCCACAGCTTCGGCAACCCGCCGAAGGCAGTCGTCGGCGCCTGGCCGTTGCTGCACCGGCTGGGCATCAAGGTCATCGGCCGCGTACCGCTGTCGAAGGTCTACCGGTTCAATCTGTTCGAGTGCACCCCGGGTTAGTCATCGACCTCGGGGAACGGCGGCGCGGTGCCGCCGTGGCACGATGGTCGGCATGGCAACGCTCTGGGCGATCAGCGATCTGCACGTGGCCCATCGGGGCAACGAGCACATCGTCGACAAGATCCACCCGCGCGACGCGAACGACTGGCTGATCGTCGCGGGTGACGTCGCCGAACGCACGGACGACATCGCCGACACGCTGCGACGGCTGGCGGCACGGTTCGACACCGTCGTGTGGGTTCCGGGCAATCACGAGCTCTACACGACGACGAAAGACCCGTTGCAGATCCACGGCGTCGCACGGTACGACTACCTGGTCCAGACGGCGCGCGATCTCGGCGTCGTGACTCCGGAGGACAGATATCCGCTGTTCGACCCGGGCGACGGCAGCGAGCCGGTGCGCATCGTCCCGATGTTCTTGCTCTACGACTACACGTTCCGCCCGGCGGGTACGGCCAACGCGCTGCAGGCGCTCGCGGTGGCCCGGGAGCGCAATGTGGTCGCCACCGACGAGTTCCTGCTGTCGCCGGAGCCCTTTCCGACGCGCGACGCGTGGGGACGCGCACGAGTCGAATCGACGAAGGCCCGCCTCGACGCCATCGATCCGGTGGAGAAGACGGTGCTGATCAACCACTGGCCGTTGCGCCGCGAACCCACCGAGGTGCTGATGTATCCGGAGTTCTCGCTGTGGTGCGGCAGCGAGCTGACCGCCGACTGGCATCTGCGCTACAACGCCGCGTGCTGCGTGTACGGCCACCTCCACATTCCGCGCACCACCTACTATGACGGCGTCCGCTTCGAGGAGGTATCGGTCGGCTATCCCCGCGAGTGGAAGCGGCGGGGATTGCCCGAGCCGCTGCTCCGGGCGATCGTTCCCGACGCGACGCCGCGCGACCTCGACGAGCACGGCGCACGATTCGAGTTGCCGCCCGACTACGAGGAGCGCGCCGCCGCGTTGCGCCGACGGATCGAGGAGCGCCGGGCACGCGCCGGCAGGACGTCCCGGCCAAGCGCAGCACAAGGAGAAGCGCCGAGTGCAGCACAAGGAGAAGAACAGTGACCGACGGCCCGCAGGCCACCGCGCGCACCATGATCGCGCCGATCCTTCCGTCCGGCGTCGCCTCCGCCGAGAGTTTCGGCGATCCCGACGGTCTGGCGGCGCTGCCCGCCGAAGAGTCGATCATCGGACGGGCCGTCGAAAAGCGGCGCAAGGAGTTCATCACCGCCCGGCACTGCGCGCGCATCGCGCTGGGGGAGTTGGGGATCGAACCCGTGCCGATCATGCGCGGCGAGAGGGACATGCCGCTGTGGCCCGACGGCGTCGTCGGAAGCATCACCCACACCGCTGGCTACCGTGCCGCGATCGTCGCCTACGCCATGCAGATCCGGTCGCTGGGCATTGACGCCGAGCCGCACGAGCCCCTGCCCGACGGTGTGCTCGATCTGACCAGCTTGGAGGTCGAGCGGGACGTCCTCGCGCAACGGCCCGACGGTTTGCACTGGGACCGCCTGTTGTTCTGCGCGAAAGAGACGACGTACAAGGCCTGGTTCCCGTTGACCCGGCGGTGGCTGGGTTTCGAGGATGCGCACATCACCTTCGAGCAAACCGGCGAGTTGAGTGACGGGGGAGCGCACGGCACCTTCGTCTCCCGCATCCTCGTCGACCCGGCCGCGGCGGATGGGGGACCCCCGTTGCTGGAACTGCGCGGGCGCTGGCTGATCGCGCGGGGATTCATCACGACCACCATCGCACTCCGGTGAACGGGGAACAGCGGTGAGTGAACACGCCCACCTCGACAATGCCGGGCTGGTCGTCGTCGACAAGCCCGCGGGCATCACCAGCCACGACGTGGTCTCCAAATGTCGCAAGGCCTTCAACACGCGCCGCGTCGGGCACGCCGGCACGCTGGACCCGATGGCGACGGGAGTCCTGGTCGTCGGAATCGAGCGCGCGACCAAGCTACTCGGGCTGCTCTCGCTGACCACGAAGTCCTACACCGCGACGATTCGGCTGGGGGCGGCTACGACGACGGACGACGCCGAAGGCGAGATCATCCGCCAGGTGCCCGCCGGCGGTGTCGGGGACGACGAGATCGCCGCCGCCATCGGGAAGCTGACCGGAGACATCGAGCAGGTGCCGGCCACGGTATCGGCGATCAAGGTCGACGGGCGTCGGGCCCACGACCGTGCGCGTGAGGGCGAAGAATTCGAGCTTGCCGCGCGCGCCGTGACGGTGTCGCGGTTCGACGTGACGGCGACGAGGCGCGGCGACGACGTGATCGACCTCGACGTCGACGTCGACTGTTCGTCGGGCACCTACGTCCGCGCACTGGCCCGCGATCTGGGTGCTGCGCTGGGAGTCGGGGGACATCTCACCTCGTTGCGTCGCACCGCCGTCGGACCTTTCACACTGGCGCACGCGCGTCCGCTCGCGGACCTCGAGGCCGACCCTGAACTGAGCCTGCACATCGACGAGGCGGCCCGGATAGCGTTCCCGCACCGATCGATCAGCGCCGACGAAGCAGAGGGCATCAGCCAGGGACGATGGCTCGATCCGATCGGGCTGAAGGACGTCTACGTCGTCATCGACCCCGAAGACCGTCCCATCGCGCTGGTGCGGGAGAAGGGCCGCCGGGCGAGCTCGGTCATGGTGGTCCGCCCGGCGACGCTGCGCTGACAGTCGCGACGATATACGCCCCCACGTGCCGTAAGGTATAAATCTCTGCAACGGATCAGAAGGCATCTGTCGAGGGGGATCAAGTGGCGCCAGGACCATTCCAGATCAGTGCTGACGAAGTCGGCAAGATAGTGAGGACGCTCGCCGACGAGTCGACGAACGTCCAGCACATTTCCTACTCGGGTTTCGGTGAGGCCAAGGGCGACGCATCGGCCGTCGCGGCGGCGCTGAAGTCGTTGGAGCAGCCGGCGGCGCGGGCGACGACCTCGATCGCGATGCGGATGGACAATATGTCCACGAGTCTGGAGAAGTTCAACGCGCAGACAGTGGAGAGCGACGGGGCGAGCGCTGCCGCGTTCGATCGGCTCAAGCCGCGATGAGTCCCACCATTGCCCAGCTCCGAACATGGGAGCCGGGCACCTTCGGCACGGCAGGCTCCGCTGCGTCCAAGGCTGCGAGCAAGCTGGACGCAGCGATCGAAGCCGCTCAGAGGTCGATCGACAAGGCCGAGCATTGGTCCGGGATGACCCACACGGCCGCGACGACCAAAATGACGCAGGAGCGCGACCACGTCAACGAGGTTCGTACAGTCTGCTCCAGATCGCAGACGAGGCCGAGTCCGCGGGTATCAACATCGGTCACACCAAAGACTATGTGCTCAAGGAGGTGGAGGCGGCCGACGGTGCTGGCTTCACGGTGAGCGATACCGGTGAGGTGACAGATCCGGCCGGGGAAGCGTTGGAGGACGCCGCGTCCCTGCAGCGTCGAATCCAGGAGGGCCTGCAGTACGCGGGAGACCTGGACCGTCAGTACGGTAAGGCGCTCGCCGACCTGTGTACCGACTTGGCCGCGATGCGGGAAGGGCAGGCGGACATAACCGTTCCCGGTGGCCGCCGGATGGATCCCGACGACGTGATCGCCTACCTGAACTCGCTGTCTCAAGAGGAGCGCCGGAGCTTCTTGTCGAAGATGAGCGAACAGGACATCCGTCGGCTGACACAGGCCAACCCGGAGTTCATGGGCAACACCGACGGCGTGCCCTTCAACGTGCGCGCCGAAGCCAACGAGACATTGATCCGCGATGCGCAGGCCGACGAAGAGCGCGCGGGACGAGGCAACGGCGACCGTGCCAACAAGCTACGGGAAATGCTCGCCGAGGTCAGCGTTCCAGGACGGAACGGCAAACCTGGTAACGAAGCGGCTCCCGGTGCCGACGATCGTCGAAGCGAGCGCAGGTTCATCGTGTTCGAGAACACGAAGAACGGTCGGATCATCGAGATGATCGGGTCGTTGGACAAGAACAGCAAGAGTGCGACGGTCTATGTCCCGGGGACGACGACGAACCTGGACGGCAGCCAGAGCAACTACAACGCGGCGTGGGAGTTGGCCAACAGGACCAAGGGGCCCGTGTTCTTCTACATGGACGGTGACCTACCGCAGGAACTGGGCGACAAGGCTGCGACGCCGCTGATTCCCGGGGCATCGGCACTTGGTCTAGGTCTGCTGACGGCGAATCCCGCGCTCACCGTCGCCGGGCTCGGAATGATCCCGGGCGCCGTGCCCGATGTTGTGGACGGTATGAAGGGTACCGCCGCAGATCCGTCTTTCGCCCGCGATATGGCGCCTCGCTTGGTCTCTTTCGGCAAGGAGCTCGATGCGGAGGTCGCGGCTAACGCTCCGGGGGCCAAGACGACCTACATCGGCCATTCTTACGGTGGATCTGTCGTCGGCAGCGCCGAACAACTGGGCCTGCGCGCCGACAACGTCATCTACGCGTCGTCGGCAGGTACAGGCGTCTTCGAGGGTGACTGGAACAATGCGAACCCCGACGTCAAGCGCTTCTCGATGATGGCTCCGGGTGATCCGATTCAGTACGTTCAATCGCTACCCGGTCAAACACATGGCAATGATCCCGACAGCGCCCCCGGTGTCACACGAATCGACACAGGCTACTGGGATGCCGACAGGCCCGACCAAGGGATAGTCAGCGGTACCGACGGACATGGAAAGTACTGGGACCGACCGGAATCAACGGCATTCCAGAACATGGTGAACGTGATCAACGGCGACGAACCGACCGAGTACGTCGAGCGCCAGCACGACCGCGTCACCGATGCGCACTGGTCGTTCTTCCAGTCCGCGTCCTGGGCCGCCGGGCCGCACGTCGGGATCTTGGTCGACGGTGCCGACGGCGATATCGACACGCCCGGACCCCTTCCCGATATCCCGCTGAAGTGGCCATGGAACTGGTGAGGATCGTGTCTAGATTGAAGCGAAGAGTTTGTGGCACCTTGGTTGTCGGGCTGTCGACACTCGCGGTCGTCGGGTGTTCCGTGTTGTCGCCGGAGCCTGAACCATTGGTGATGAGCCGGGAGGAGGCGTGGCGCGCCGTGAACGAGCCGATGAAGCTGGTGTATCCCGATTGGGCCACCGGCGACGTGCCGGATCCTCCTTCGCCCGGTCGCGACACGACGGAGCTGGAAGGGTGCGAAACGAAGGCCATGATGAGCGTCGGTCCGCCCTGGCGGGTCCGGGTTTCATCTGCTGCGATCGACGATGCCGACGAGTTGGAAGAGATCGCCGGCAGGTTCGATAAGCTGCTTGGCTTAGGGTTCAAGCGCAAGGAAGTGGGTGGCGATCCCTTGAACCGGATGATGGAGAATAGCAAAGGGTTCTGGGTGGAACTCGATGTCGATTCGACGTCCAAGATCGGCAAGTCGGCGCGGCTGAAGGCCGGGTCACCCTGCCTTGAGTTCAGCTACTGACAGGAGGTGATCGCATGGAGTCGCTAGCGAGTAGTCCGGCCGCTGACCTGTGGCGGCGGGGTGCGGTTGCGTTGGCCGAGGAGCGGACCGCCGATGCGCTGTCGGAGTTCGAACAGGCATGGGACCTGGTCGAGTCGCCGTTGGAACGTGTTGTGGGGGCGCACTTTTTGGCGCGGGCTCAGCCGGACGCTCGGTCGGCGCTGAAATGGGATCACCGGGCACTGCGCGAGGCCGAGCCGATCGAGGGCACTCGGGAACTGCTGATTCGTCTTCCCAGTGTCTATAGCGGGTGCGCAGAGAGCTACGCGAGTCTCGGTGATCGCGAGCATGCGGTCGCGATGTACGAAGCGGCTGGCGAGGTTCTCGACGCGGTCGACGAACCGCAACCGGGCGATTGAGGGAAGCGGTCTACGACGGGCTGCGAGTGCTCGAGTATGAGCCGCGCGGGCAGTCGGCGGGACTCGATGACCTGATGACGAGTCTGATGCGGCGCGGAGCGGACGAACTCCTTGACCCGTTGCGGGTCGCCGTTGTCTGCAACACTGGAACGGATGCCGCGCTTGAGCGGTTAGCCGAGACCTTGGAGCGGACCGTCGTGCTGCACCGCGCAGAGCTGCTTGATGACGAGCTGGCTCTTGCCGAGTCGGCGGCCGAGTACGCGCGCGCCGCACTCGAGGCTGACGATGATGCGCCTGTCGATGAAGCAGGAAGCGGCGAGCCAGCGCCCGCGGTAGAGGTGGAGTTGCGGCTATGACCATACGTAGATTGCGGACTTTCCCCTCCGTGGTTGCACTGAGTATCGCAGCCGGACTCTTGGCTGGTTGCTCGACGGCGGGGACTCCGGTCGCCAAGGTGGTTCCCACGGGGCCGGAGGGGACGTCGGTTGTTCCATATCAGCAGAATCCGCTTGCCGTAGCTGAGTTGCCAGATCCGTGCGTCGTGTCTGATGAAGTCCTGAAAGATGCCGGATTAGATCCTAGTTCAGCGAGTGGCCGGCAGTATTCCATGATGCGTTCTTGCGGATGGGATATTCCTCAAGTCCCTAACAATCCCATTGCCTTTATAGCGATGGTCTATGTGTCGAAGGCATCATTCGATCAAGAGCTAAAATCGACGACCAGAACCAACCGAAAGACAGTAGAAGTCGGCCCAGGCCGTAATGCGGTACTCGCAGATGGAACACTCGAACCCGTGGAAGATAACTCCGACGCAATAGTAACCTGGGGCACTCAATTCGGAACTATCTCTGTCGAAATGGACCTGATCTATAATCGTGGACCTAGATCGTTTGATACACGCGCCAAGGCTCTGGAATTTGCACGTGATGTATACAAGAACATGCAATAATTCGCCACAGGAATCTATTTAATCACCAAGGATAAAAATGGCCGAAAAAAATCTGACCACAGTGATGGGCGCAATCAGCGATATGGCGGGGTCGCTAAGGTTCGAGCCGGAGCGCGCTGCTGCGTGTGTCCAGGCGTGCGAACTTCTCCGTATCGAACTGACAGGGATGAAGAATCGACTAGGGGAAGTGCAGACGATTTCGGGACTTGGCGGCTTCGGCTCGATATCTCGGCTATCTGGGGCTTTAGGTGACCAGGCGAAAACAAAGCCTGGAGCATTAGGAAAATCTTTACAAGAACACATCGATGCCGTCGCTGCCCTTCGAGATTCATTCTGGTCGGCAGGGAAGAGTCTGACCGCATCGGACGAGGAGAACGCGCAGAAATATGCCCAGATTATGAGCGCAGCTAGGCTACGTCATCAGCTTGTGTATACGACGAATAGTCTGACTTCGCTGCCGGAATAGAAGGCTATGTTACATGTGCTACAAGAATCTGTTTCGAGACTACAAGGCGCACCCGGAGAACCGGCCGACGCTGCGGCGTCCGGGTTTCAACGATGCTGATGTGCTCGGGAAGTTGGGGCAGACGGAGGACTGGAGCGGAGACACGTATCGGAACATCGCGACGGGCCACCAGGGCGGAGTCGAGTCGTTGAGAACCGAAGATGCGCACTCGGCCGCCGTGGCATGGAAGCGTTTCAGTCAGAACCTCGGCACGATGCAGGGCGACTTGTCCGCTGCGCTAGGGAAGATCCCAGACTGGGAAGGGGAAGCGGGCAATGCTGCGCGGAAGGCGATCGGCGATCTAACCGAGTCACTCCAGTCGCTGGCGTCCGGTTCGCTTCAGATGGGCAGCGTCGTCTCGCACCTCGCGGATACGGTCGATCAGGTGAAGACGACGATCCCCGAGTCGTATGAGTCGTTTCACACGGGCTTGGACGACGCTGGCGCCGACGATGGCGAACGCAAAGCGGCGGAGGAGGCGATGGACAAAGTTGCCCGTGAGACGATGCAGAAGATCTACGATCCTGGGCTGCGGGAGGCGGCGATCGGTGCGCCGAGTTTTGGTCCGCCGACGATCAATCCGGGTCCGGGCCCGGGTCCCGGTCCGGGTTCGACGCCCGGGAACGGAGGCAACCGCAGTGGTTCTGGCACGGGGGGCAATCGAACGGGTGGCACGAAGACGCCGTCTCCGGGCAAGAACGTACCGACCGGCAATCAAGGGAAGGGCGGCGATCCGTCCGGTCTCGGCAACGCTCTGAATTCTGCGGCCCAGCAGATGGCGGGCGCAGGCAAGGACGCGGCTCAGAAGGCCGGCGATGCGGTCAACAAGGCGGTACAGGCCGCAATGCAGAAGAACCAGGCGACCGCGAACCAGCAGCGCAAGGGCAATCCTGGCACGACGGGTAAAGGAACCGGGACCAAGGGCGGAGGCAAAGGCGGCGGTGGCAAGGGTGGCGGAGCCGGTGGCGGCAAGGGACTGGCGGGAGACCTGGGGAAGGCCAGTTTGCGAAACGCGTTGAAGCTGATGGACAACGCGGAGCGTGCGTTGCTGGGTAACGTTGCCCGGTCGGCTGGTCCGATGGGCGGGATGCCAGGTGGGGCGGGCGCCGGTGCACGCGGTGCTGGCGAGGACAAGGCGCATCGTGCGGCGAAGTACCTGCACACGACCGAGCACGGCGAACTGTTGCTCGGCACGCCGGTGGAGGGCTACCGACCTGTCGTCACCGGCGTCGACGAGATGGTGAATGCAGACCCTTATCAGGGACTGCCTGTCGTTCCCGACGACGAAGGTGGCGGTGACTCGAAGAATGAGAACGGCAAGACCGACAACGACGCCAACCGCAAGAAGTAGGGCGTGGTCGTGGCCGAGCAGAAGATCAAGCTGCGCCCCCTGGGGCGCGTGCGGTCGTTAGCCGTGGACATGTTCTGTGAGGGCATCGGACGTGACCGCATGCCCTTTCCATTCATGGCCACGTCGAGATTCGACGATATCGACGAGGACGAGCGGGATCGACGCGAAATCGACCACATGCTCGAGCACGATCCGCCCGAAGAGTTCATTCCGTGGATGAGGCTGATTGGATTCCCGGACCTCACCATGCATCTGTACGGCGTCTACCCGCAGGACGAGGGGCCGATGGATCGAACGATCCGAATCAGTGGCGTGAGGATGGGCGACCTCGCGTATCTTGCAACCCAGGAGCCGACTGACGAGCTTGGTCATTCCGGCGACATCGTCGTCTATGAGGTTCCCGCCGTAGACCTGCATACCGCGATGGTCCGCTTGACACCCAGGTGTCGAGCTGGCGGACTCGGTAACGTTCGAGTCCGCCTGTCCGGCACAATGGCAGTCCCGAAGAGAACAGACCTCAAGCCAGAAGAATGGGAGCGTCGCCAGCGGTTCACGTCGAACAGTTCGGAGTTCTCGGCGTTCTTTCAGATCGTCGAAGGTCCGTCACGCGACTGGGGTCTGGACCCCAAGGCGACCAAAGTCTTCTGGGAGCACAGGTCCGGCGACGGTCAGTACCTCATGGATCGCTCGGATGGGGGCAAGCTTGCCATTCCGGTGGATTCTGACGGGTTGGAGACCGCGGTAACCGACGCCGTTCGAGAGGTGGTCAGGCGCGTTCGTTCCTCGCGCGACGCCATCGCACTGGGTGAACTGTGAGCGGCCGAAATGTTTGAGTCGACCTTAGGGGAGCATGCCTTGCGAATCGTGTCCCGGAGCGGGGGTGCCGTGGCGACCTTATGTGTGGCGGCGGTCTTGGTTGCTGGCTGCTCGACGCGAGTGCCGCCGTCGCCCGGAGCGGAATCAGCCGCACCGTTCGACACATCGACTGCGAACGGCGCGACCCCGTCGAAGCAGCAGCCTAATGAGAAGCGATTGTGGAATCCGTGTAGCGTTCCGAACAGTGCGCTGAGGGCTGCGAAGCTCGATCCTTCGACGACCATGGGGCGCAAACAGGAATTTGGCCGACGAGTGTGCTCGTGGTCTGGCTTCGATCCTGCATCCAACAAGCGTATTTTGGCTCTCGTAATAGCAGACACACAGTCGTTCGAGAAGAAGATCAGGAATGTAAACAACGTCAATCTTCAGATGATTGATCTCGCACCCGGTGTTCGGGGGTTTGTCGCTGATTCCAAATACGGAACGGCAACCGATTCCGCGGCCGCTGTGTGCTGGGGGACTTCGTTCGGCGCAATAAGTGTAAGCCTCGAATTCGAGAATCCTGAGCCTTCGAGGCGACTTGGTGCGCGAGAGCAGGCCTCGTCGTTCGCAAGTTCGGTTCACAAGGTAGCGCCTTCGTGACACGTCCACCCACGAAACTCCGTGGCAGGTCGCGACGCGCCAGTGCGGTGGTTGCCATGGTTTCTGCCGTCGGTCTCCTGATGAGTTGCTCGATCGAGGGCACCCCGGTCGGCAAGTTGGTGCCTACGGGCCCGGAGGGGACGTCGATCATTCCGGGCCATAAGAATCCGCTCAAGGTCGAAGAGTTGTGGGATCCGTGTTCGACGCCCGATTCGATTCTGAAGAGTTCAGGCTTGGACCCTTCATATCCTTCTCCGGAGATCTACGAAGGAGCAATGCGAAGATGTGCCTGGAATAATCCAGAGAGCTCGACTTCCACGCTTACATTCACGGGATTTGTCTTTGTATCGTTGGAGTCGTACGAGGAGAAGGTTAGATCGCCGAATCGTGTCAATCGGACGTTCGTCGAGATCGGCTCCGGTCGGCGCGGATTTATAGCCGATGGTACATCAAAGCCAGCTGAGAGAAATGCGGATGCAATTGTTACTTGGGGTACGTCGTTTGGTTCAATCTCTGTCGAGATTAACTATGTCAGTACCAGTTCGGGGCCGTCTCGTTTCGACGCACGGGAAAGAGTCCTGCCATTCGCTCGAGAAATCTTCAAACTAGCGCCGCGATGAGTGTGACGTGAAACTAGACTATTGTAAATAGCAAAAGTGTTGGGTTGACGTCAGGGGAGCATGTGTTGCGGATCGTGGCTAGGTTTGGTGGTGTCGTAGCAGCCGTGTGTGTGACGGCGGTCTTGGTTGCCGGTTGTTCGATGCACGTGCCATCGACGACGGGTACTGAATCAATGCTATCCGAGAACACGTCGATTGCTGGCGAGTCGAGCCCGTTAAAGGATGAGCCGGGAGAGAGGCGATTGTGGAATCCTTGTAGTGTTCCGAACAGTGCGCTGAAGGCGGTCAGGTTGGATCCTTCTACGACCATGAGTCGGGATCAGGAGTTTGGTCGACGGGGTTGCTCGTGGTCTGGGTTTGATCCGACTTCTAATAAGCGCATCTCGGCCCAGGTCATAGCCGATACTCAGTCTTTTGAAAAGAAGCTCAAGAATGTCAACTACGTCAATCTACAGATGATTGAACTCGCTTCAGGTGTGCCAGGTCTGGTCGCCGATTTCAAATATGGAACTGCAACGAATTCGGCGGCGGTCGTGTGCTGGGGGACTTCGTTCGGTGCCACAAGTGTCATCTTTCGATTGGACAATCCTGAGCCTGGGAGTCGGCTTGGTGCGCGAGAGCGGGCCTTGTTGTTCGCGAGGTCGGTTTACAAGGTGGCGCCTTCGTGACACGCCCACCCACGATCTGTGGCAGGTCGCGACGCGCTAGTGCGGTGGTTGCCATGGTTTCCGCCGTCGCTCTCCTGATGAGTTGCTCGGTTGAGGGGACCCCGGTCGGCAAGGTGGTTCCTACGGGTCCGGAGGGGACGTCGATCGTTCCTTACGAGGAGAATCCGCTCGACGTCGCTGAGTTGCCAGATCCGTGCGATATTTCGGAAGACGTTCTGAGCACTGCGGGATTGGATCCGTCCGCTCGAGAAACGAAATGGTCCATGATGCGGACGTGCGCTTGGGGTATTCCTCAGGTTCCGAATAATCGATCGCATATATAGCGATTGTCCGGTCTTCGAAGGCATCTTTTGCGCAGGAGTCAAAGTCGGCTGCGAGGACCAGCCAACGAAATATCGATATCGGACCGGGGTGTATCGGTAATATCGCGGAGGGTGTCGGCGAGAATGGCACAGATTCGATCGTTACTTGGGGAACAAAATTTGGCACCATGTCCGTCGAAGTAGACCTCATCTTTAATCGCGGGCCGAAACCCTTTGATGCCGAGGGGCCAGCTACGAGATTGGCCCGCGATGTGTGTGCTCTAGCGACGGCCTAGAATCTAGGTACAGATCTAATTTTGGATAGGGCTGCTGTCGTCGCGCTTGGGTCTGTCGGGCTGGCCGGTTGTTAGACCCGGGAATGCTGGCGCGAAAGTGGTCCCGAACGGGCCGGAAGGTACGTCTATCGTTCCTTACGAGAATCCGCTCGACGTGGCTGGGCGTCCGCCCGGCGACGTTGCGCTGACCGGTACAACCTAGGCTGTCCTCATGACTTCTGACGCCACTGAAGCTGATCGGTCCGACGACCTGAACGTGTTGCTCGGCCTGCTCGATGTCGAACAGGCCGACGACGACGTGTTCATCGGACAGCACCCGGAGCAGAAGACCGCCCGCACGTTCGGCGGTCAACTGCTGGGTCAGGGCGTCGTGGCCGCGACACGGTCTCTCACGCGCGGCAATCCGCCGGTGCACGCGCTCCATGCTCACTTCATCCGCGGCGGTGACGTCGAGAAGCCGATGGAGTACCACATCACGCGCTTCCGCGACGGCAAGTCTTTCGCGAACCGCCAGGTGACCGCCCGCCAGGACGGCGAGGACATCTTCACGATGCTCGTCGCCTACCAGGACAACACCGCCGGCCTGGAGCACGCCATCGAGAGCCCGACGGTGCCCTATCCGGAGGAACTGCCGGAGCTCGGCGAGCACTTCAAAGGGTACGAGGACACGATTGCGCTCTTCGTGAACGCATTGCATCCGATCGATATCCGCTTCGCCAACGACCCGACCTGGAAGGTGCGCGAAGCGGGGGAGAAGCTGCTGAAGAACCGGGTCTGGATGCGGACCGACGGTCGCCTGCCCGACGACCAGATCTGGCATGTCGCGGCAATGTGTTACGCCTCGGACACCACTGTGCTCGACTCGATCATCACCACCCATGGCCTGTCCTGGGGCATCGACCGGCTGTTCGCCGCGACCGTCAACCACTCGATGTGGTTCCACCGCGAGTTCCGTTTCGACGATTGGCTGCTGTACGCCACCGAGTCGCCGGTCGCCGCGGGATCTCGCGGCATCGGGTCCGGCCGGTTCTTCACCCGCGACGGGGTGCTGGCGACGTCTGTCGTTCAGGAGGCACTGATCAAGTACTTCCCGCCGAAAAACTGACTCCCGACGTACCCTGACCGGGTTGACCTCCGATCGAGCCGAATCAAGGAGCATGCGCAGCGTGGATCCGCACGACCAGCAGGAACCGACATCGACGCCGGATACGACGTCGGAGATTCCCGCCCCTCCGGGGGAGGAATCGGCGGCGCCGGAGTCCGGTGTCGCCGGACCGGTGCCCTCGACCCAGCCGGCCGCGGGCCCCGGCGCGGCGCCTACGTGGTCACCGCCGCAGATGTGGCTCGGACCCGGTCCTTATCTTCAGCGACGCACATGGCAGCGCACGACGCGCAACGCGATCACCGCGATCACCGGGGTGAGCGGCGCCATCTGGGCGCTGGGGGCGATCGCCGTCATCGTGGTCGGCTGGCTGATGACCGGATTCCTGCGGACGGCACCGTTCGACGGCGCCGGCGGCGTCGTCGTCAGTTGTGCGACGAGGACGACCGGCGACGTCTCGGAGGGCACGCGGGTCGTCGCGTGGTCCGATCGGACCGACAAGATCGTCCGCACGACGTTGCGGCGGGTCAAGGAAATCGAGCGGCCCGACCCGGACAACGCCGGCAAGACGAGGACCGTTTGCTACCTGCCGTTCACCCTGAAGGGGCTGCGCAGCGACGCTGCCGGCTATACCGTCCGGATCGGAGATACCGTGCCGCAGTTCGTCACAACGAAGTCCCTCAAGGAGGGCGCTTTCGTTCCTGTCGTCGTCCAGTCCGGCGGTGATCGGTGAGGGACGACGGGGGCCTCGACTGGGGCAATGAGCTGTCCAAGTCCATCGTCTGGACCCTGTGGGTGTCCGGGGTGGCTCTCGTCTGCCTCGTCGGCATCGGAGCCTTGCTGGCCGCGTATACCCACTGGGGCCGGCAATTCTGGCGCGTAGCCGGGAAGTTCTTCACCGACCGTGAGACCGCGCCGCAGGTGTGGCTGCTGATCGTGGTGCTGTTGCTGCTGTCCATCTTCGGTGTTCGGCTGAACGTGCTGTTCACCTACCAGGGTCTGGACATGTACAACTCGTTCCAGTCCGGCAGCGCCGCACTCGGGATGGACTCGTCGCAGCCGGGCCGATCGGCCGCTATCGACGCCGCGCAATCGGCGTTCTGGAAGTCGATGGCGATCTTCGGCCTCCTGGCGACCATTCACGTTGCGCGCACCCTTATCGAAGTATGGGTGGGCGCGGCATTCGAAGTGCGGATGCGCACGTGGCTCACCGAGCACGTCAGCGACGACTGGTTGCGTGGACGGGCCTTCTACCGCAACCGGTTCGTGCCGATCGAGGACAGCGGCGGCGAACTCACCGCCGGCGTCGACAACCCGGACCAGCGCATCGAGGGCGACATCACCACGATGGTCGAGTGGACACGACAGTTCGTGTTCAGCAAGGGCGGATCGGCCACCGGCGGCGTGATCCCGGCGGTCGTCACGATCGTGACGTTCACCATCATGCTGTGGGGGCTGTCGGGCCCGATGGATCTCTTCGGTTGGCACATACCTCACGGCCTCGTCTTCCTGCTGGTGATGTTCGTGTTCCTGGGATCGGTCATCGCGTTCTGGATCGGCCGACCGCTGATCCGGCTGAACTTCCTGAAGGAGCGGTTGACCGCGAACTTCCGATTCGCGCTGGTCCGCGTCCGCGAGAACGCCGAGAACGTCGCGCTCTACTCGGGTGAAGAGGTTGAACAGCGCAACCTGATGGGCCGCTTTCGCTTCGTCATCGACAACTACTGGAAGATCGTCTACCGGAACCTGCTGTTCTCCGGCTGGAACCTCGGCGTCAGTCAGACCTCGGTCGTTCTGCCGTACCTTGTGCAGGCCGGGCGGTTCTTCTCCGGGAGCATCAATCTGGGACAGCTCCAGCAGACCGCTGCCGCGTTCGGGAACCTCAGCGATTCGCTGTCGTTCTTCCGCCTGATGTACGACGATTTCACCGAGTATCGGGCTGCCCTGATCCGCCTCGACGGCCTGCGGGACGCCAACGAGAAGGCGCGTCATCTGCCGACGATCGCCACCTCCGACGGCAATATCGTCGAACTCGACCAGGTGAGCATCACCAAACCGGACGGCTCGCTTCTGGTCGACGATCTGGCCCTGACGCTGGAGCCCGGCGACGCGATGGTCGTCAAAGGCCGTTCGGGGAGCGGGAAGACGACGCTGTTCCGCGGGCTGTCCGGACTCTGGCCCTACGTCGACGGGTCGTTCAGCCGGCCCGGTGGCGGGGACACGCTGTTCCTGTCCCAGGTGCCCTACCTGCCGCTCGCCGACCTGCGTTCGGTGCTGGCGTATCCGGCACCCCCGCACGAATTCACCGACGAGCAGTTGCGCCAGGTGCTCGTCGACGTATCGCTGCCGCACCTGGCCGACCGGCTCGACGAGGACGAGTACTGGGCCAAGGTTCTCTCCCCGGGTGAGCAACAGCGGGTGGCGTTCGCCCGCATCCTGCTGTCCAAGCCGAAGGTGGTGTTCCTCGACGAGGCCACCTCGGCCGTCGACGAAGGCCTCGAGTACGCGTTGTACAGCCTCATCCGCAGCAGGTTGCCCGAGACGATCCTCGTCTCGATCAGTCACCGCAGCACCACCGATCAGCACCACACCAAGATGCTGGAACTGCTGGGCGACGGGCCGTGGCGGCTGAGCGATATCCCGGTGAAGGTGTAGCTGCCGGCGCACGTTACGAAGCCTTTACTTTTTGTCGGGCGAACCCCACCCGCCGACCCCTCGACCCGACTACGGTTGCGGTCAACTCACCGATTCACGCAAGGGGTATTGGCCATGGCCGACGATCTGATCACGTTCCCGCACGCCTCCGGAAAACCGGTCGCGACCCTGCCCGAAGGCTTCCAGGAGACGATCCGGCTGCGGCCGGAGGCCGTCGCCTTGCGCACCGTCGGAGGTGGGGTGCAGATCACGTGGAAGCAGTACGGGGAACGGGTGCGGGCAATCGCTTCAGGGCTCGCCGCACTGGGCGTCGGCCACGGCGACACCGTGGGCATCATGCTCACCAACCGTCCGGAATTTCATCTGGTCGACACCGCGGTGCTGCACCTGGGCGGCGTCCCGTTCTCCATCTACAACACCAGCGCGCCCGAGCAGGTCGAGTATCTGTTCGGCAACGCGGGCAACAAGATCGTCGTCACCGAGTCGGCTTTCCTGCCGATCCTCAACGCGGCCAAGACCGGCGTCGAGACGATCATCAGCGTCGACGGCGGCGAAGGCACGACGCCGCTGGCCGATGTGGAGGCCACGCCGGCCCCCGACGGGTTCGTCTTCGACGCGCGCTGGCGGGCCGTGCAGCCTGGCGACCTCGCGACGCTGATCTACACCTCGGGTACGACCGGGCCGCCCAAGGGCGTGGAGATCACCCATCGCAACATCATCGCGGAGCTGGCGTCGCTGCGGGAGATCATCGATGTGGACTTCGAGGACCGCCTGCTGTCCTACCTGCCGGCGGCGCACATCGCCGACCGCGTCTCGACTCACGCGACGAACATGATCCGCGGGCCCCAGATCACCAGCGAGCCCGACCCGCGCGCCATCGCCGCCGCGCTGCCTGACGCGCGGCCGACCTTCTTCTTCGGCGTGCCACGCGTATGGCAGAAGATGAAAGCCGGGATCGAGGCGAAGCTGGCGGAAGAGTCGAGCGGCATCAAGAGCAAGCTCGCCGGGTGGGCGTTCAGCGTCGGTGCCGAGGTCGCCGACCTCCGCCTGCAGGGGAAGTCGCCGTCGGGACTGCTCGGTATCCAGCACGGTCTGGCCGACAAGCTGGTTCTCTCCAAGGTGCGCGGCGCGATCGGCATGGACACGATCCGCGTCGCCGCATCCGGCGCGGCGTCCATTCCACCGGAGGTCCTGCGCTTCTACCTGGGCATGGGGATTCCGGTGCTGGAGGTGTGGGGCATGTCGGAGACGACCGGCGTGTCGACCATGACATCCGAGGACAACCTGGCGATCGGCACCGTCGGGCGCCCGATCGGTGGCGTCGAGGTGAAGCTCGGCGAGGACGGCGAACTGTTCGTCCGCGGCCCGGTGATCATGGCCGGCTATCGCAACCAGCCGGACAAGACGGCGGAAACGATCGATGCCGACGGTTGGCTCGCCACCGGTGACGTCGCTCAGATCGGCGCCGACGGCAACGTCACCATCGTCGACCGCAAGAAAGAACTGCTCATCAACGAGTCCGGCAAGAACCTGGCGCCGACCAACATCGAGAATTCGATCAAGGCGACATCGTCGCTGATCGGACAGATCGTCGCGCTGGGCGACGGCAAACCCTACGTCACCGCTCTCATCGTCCTCGATCCCGATGTGGCCGTCGTCAAGGCGCACCAGCACGGGATCGACGAGAACGACCTGGCGGCCATCTCGTCGCACCCGGAGGTGGTGGCCGAGGTGCGCAAGGCGGTCACCGAGGGCAATGCGAAGCTGTCGCGCGTCGAGCAGGTCAAGCGGTTCGTCATCGTGTCGTCCCCATGGGAGCCGGGCGGCGAGGAGCTGACGCCGACGATGAAGCTGCGCCGTTCGCCGATCAACACCAAGTACGCCGACGAGATCGTCGCGTTGTACTCGGATCCGGCCGGTGAAGGGGTCGTCGACCTGCGCTAACGCTGTGACACCGGTATTGACGATGGTGAATTCGTGTTTGACGGACGGCGACGGGGCTCAATAGCATCGCCGGCGTCCTACAACGGGGAAACGGCGCGGCCCGCACTGGCCAAACTCTTCGGCCCGCGCCCGGGATTCGACTACCTCACCCTGTCGGGGAGGTCGGCCGGACCGGTGCGGGTCAAGGATGCCCGGGCGCGGGCGCCGATGACCGGCGTGATGGTGGGCGTGCCGGTGTCGACGTTCGACTACCACTACCTGCGTGAGGACGGTCGGTGGAAGTTCGACTGGAAGCGCACCTGCCAGGAACTCAAGTGCCGCGGCAACCTGTTCTTCGGGTACTGACGTCGCGAGCGCAGGAGTGTGTAAGGCCGCTTAGGTTTGACTAACCAAACTGGCGGTCAATAGGATTCACTCAAAACAGACATTCGCAGAACGCAACCCCACGAGGAGATCGTCATGTCGAAGTTTGCCCGCGCCGCGTTCGGCGCCCTGTTCGCCGTCGTCGTCGCCACGGGGCTCGCAACCCCAGCCGCCCAGGCCGACGTGTCGGTCCGCAACGGCAAGGCCGCCGACCTGTCGGTCCGCGCCGAGCGTCCCAGTTCTGGCCAGCTGGAGCGCCAGTTCGCCGCGTTCTGGAACCCGAACGTTCCGCTGGGACCGAAGCTCGCGGTGACCTACCGCGGCAATACCCCGGCCGTGCGCAAGGCACTGGGCAACGTCATGTCGATGTCGCGCACCTACGACTTCTTCTCCGTGCAGGGCCGTTTCGGCGCCCCCAGCGTGTCCGGCAGCCGCATGTCGGCGACCGGCTCCGGCGTGATGGCGGGCTTCCCCGCGACGTCGGTGCGCTACCACTGGATCCGCGAGGGCGGTTTGTGGAAGTACGACTGGAAAGCCATCTGCTCGGAAATGAAGTGCAGCGGCAACCCGAACTTCGGCTACTGAACGATGCAAGCCGATCGCGAGCCATCAACAACTGAGGAGTGGCCCCTTGTCCAAGCTCATCACCGGTATCGTCGGCGTAGTTTTCGCGGCCCTGTTGGCGGTCGGTCTGGCGGCCCCGGCCGCGCACGGCGACGTCACCATCCGCGGCGCGAAGACCTCTGACCTCTACATGCGGTCGGCTACGCCGAGCAAGGCCGAGGTGAAACGGTCCTATGCGGCGTTCATGAACCCGAGCCTGCCGATCGGGCCGAAGCTGGAGGTGTCGGTCAACGGCGCGGCCAACCGCGGCGAGCTGCAGCGGATGCTCGGACTGTCGCGCCAGTACGACTTCTTCTCCATGAAGGGCGACGTGGTGTCGGTGAACGTCAGCGGCAACACGATGACGGCCCGATTCCACGGCACCATGGCGGGCTTCCCGGCGCAGGGCTTCACCTACTCCTACGTCCGCGAAGGTGGGCTGTGGAAGTACGACTGGAAGCGCAACGCGCAGACCAACGGCATGCCGGCGAAGTTCGTTTGATCGAGATATCTGGCGTCACCAAGGCTTACGGGGAGAAGAAGGCCGTCGACGATGTGTCGTTGACCGCCGTCCCGGGTGGCGTGACCTACCTGCTCGGACCCAACGGCGCGGGCAAGTCGACGGTGATGAGGATGATCGCCGGATTGACGTCGCCGGACTCCGGAACGATCGCCATCAACGGCCGGTCGCTGCGCCGGATCCGCGACGTGAAGCACGAGATCGGCTTCTCGCTGAGCGCTCACTCGCGAAACCCCAATCACACGGCGATTCAGCATCTGCGATGGCAGGCGCGACTCGCGGGGATCGGTGACGGCGAGGCCGAGCGAGTACTCGCCGAGGTCGGACTCGAACCCGCGGCCAAGCGACTCGTGGGAGGGTTCTCCCTCGGCATGCTCCAGCGCCTCGGAATAGCGTCGGCACTGCTCGGCGACCCCGCCGTGCTGGTGCTCGACGAACCGGCCAACGGCCTCGACGTCGAGGGCGTCCTGTGGCTGCGCGATCTCTTCGGCCGCCTCACCGCCGAGGGGAAGACGCTGCTCGTCGCGTCGCACAGTCTCGGCGAAGTGGAGATCACCGCATCGTGGATCGTGATCATGGGTCGGGGACGGGTGTTGTGCAACGCGAGGGCCGACGACGTCCTCGCCCGAGCGGCCGGACCGCGCAGGTTGGAGTCGATCTACTTGGAACTCACCCGCGGCAGCGTCGAGTACTCGGCGGGGGAGGCACGTTGACCGCGTTCGTCCGGTCGGTGCGATCGGAGATGGCGAAGCTGTCCTGGCGCAGCCCGCTCTGGTACGCCCTCATTCCGCTCGCGCTGATCATCCCCGTGGGAATCAACGCGTCGCTCGCCGCCGCGGCACAGATGAACAAGATCGACGGCAGCGGCGGGATGGACACCGACAACGCCGCATACTGGGTCATCGTCTTCTCCACCTTCATCTTGATGGCGGGAGCGGTGACTTCCTACTGCGGTGAGTTCAAGGACAAGACCGCAGACATCGTGTACGGCATCGTGCCGGCACGGTGGCTGATGCCGGTCGCGAAACTCGTCGTCTACGGAATCGTCGCCGCGGCAACGACTTTCGTGGCGACCCTGATCAATCTTGCCGTGCTGCCCAAGGTGTTCCCGGAGATATGGGATCGGGTAGATCCGCTGGATCCGGCCGGCGTACGACTCCTGATCGGGACGCCAACGCTGGCCTTTCTGGTCGTCATGCTGGCGCTGGGCGTCTCGATGCTCATTCCGCGGCCCGGGGTGGCGATCATGGTCCTCCTGCTGTGGAAGTGGGGCGTCGAGACGTTCGTCGGATTCATCCCGGGCGACTTCGGCATCTTCCTCCAGCGCATCGCGCTGTTCAAGAACGGCGAGATGGGTGCCGGTCAGTCGCCGACGTTCGACAGCATCTTCGGCGGGCCGAACGGGTCCATGGTCTACTTCGCCGCCGTCGCGGCCGTGTTCTTCGGCATCGGCGTCGCCCGGCTCACGTTCCGGGATCTGCCCGGCGACTGACCGGTTGGCGGTTGCCGGTGTTCACCGAGCCCGCACGACGACGGCGTTGCCGTCGTGGTCGGCCGTTGTATAGGTCGCGTCCGGACCGCTGGCGTTCCGAGCGGAACGGTCTGGGTGCGCTGGTAGACGCTCCTGGCTTCGAGGGCGGCCGCCAGCTCGTCGCGTGCGCGGTTGAACGACGAATAGACGTGCTGCGGCGGGATGTGCCCGTAGTCGACATTCTCCCGGCTCAAGGCCCCGATGAAGACCCATCCGCCATCCGTGCGATGCGGCCCGAAGATACGTCCGTGATTGTTGTTCTCCTCGAACGGGTGCGTGGAGAAGGCGTGGTCCTTCTGCTCGGGCAGCTGGCCGTGCACCTGGCCGCCGATGACACCCCGGTAGCCGGATGAATGCCCCGTCCGCGGTGGGTAGCCGGCGCTGGTCATCGCCTCGACGAGCCGTGCTTTGGCCTCCGCCGCATCGCGGGCCCCGGCATCGACGAAGATCACATTGATCGGCTCGCGGAAGGGCTTGCCGGCCAACGACATCCCGAGCCAGGCTGCGATCTCGCCGTCCGGCGCGATCATCCACTGGCCGATGCGCGGGAGTCCGGGGACATCGGCGGTACCCATCGCCACCGGCGACACGGGCGCGGTGGCCGCGGTCGTCGGTGCAGGTGAATGAGCTTCGGGCGGCGTTGCCTGCCGGCTTGACTCCGACGGCGCGACCGGGCCGGAGTTGGTCGTGGTGCAGGCTGTGGCGACGGCCGCCAGGCAGATGGTTGCGATCACGTGCCGGAGCCGTCGGGGAGTCATGGCCCGATCCTAGGTCGGCGGGCGTCCACCGACCTTCGATTCGAGCGAGTGCCTCAGGCGTAGGAGGGGACGAACTTGATGCGCGCGTGCTGCTTTCGTGCCGCGTCGCGGAAGTTCTTCATCGCTCGCTTCATGTGGAAGCCGTTCGTGACGATGACCGCGCCGTCGGCGCCCATCGCCTTGAGCATCCGCACGGTGTTGGTCGCGTTCTGGACCGTGCTCTTGGACTGTCCTTCGTTGACCATCTGCCACACGGGGATCCCGCGCTTGATCAGTCCGATGTTCATGAACTGCGCTTCGGACACGGGCAGCCACCAGGTGTCCCCGCCGGAGACGACGATCCGGTTGAACGGGTGAGTCCGGCCGAGCCGTGCGGCCTTGCTCAGCCGCTGCTCCAGGATGGCCGGAGTCTGACCGAAAGTGCCCATCTTCGCGCCGAGCACCACGATGTAGCGGCCACCGGGGTTCTGCCACAGGAACATGCCCTCCGGACCGAACATGTCCGTACCGGAACTGCCGAAGTCCATGCTGCCCGCCGCGGCTTTGTGCGGTGCCGGGGCGGCCTGTGCGGCGCTCACCGAACCGGTGATCAGGGCGGCAGCGGTAACCAGGGCAGCGGAAAGCAGGAGTCGCAGGCGCATGTGCGCGAGTGTAGCGGCGAATCCTGGCAACAACCTGCGGGGCAGGTGTGAACCAGCGGGACAGATGTGAAACTGTGACGACGTTCTCAGCCGAGCCGACCGGCCGACGCCAGCTCAGAGCCAGCCGCGTTCACGAGCCCGGACGGCCGCCTCGTAGCGGTTCGAGACCGCCAGCTTCGTCATCGCCGAGGAGAGATAGTTGCGGGTCGTGCCGGCCGAGAGGTGGGCGCGGGTAGCGATCTCCTCGACGGAGAATCCCTCGAGGGCCAGTTCGAGGACATCGGACTCGCGGGGCGTTAGAGGTGAATCGCCGGTGCTGATGGCTTCGGCGGCCAGTTCGGGATCGACGTAGCGACCGCCGCCGTGCACGGTGCGGATGACGTCGGCCAGTGTCGTCGCCGAGGTGGTCTTGGGCAAGAATCCGCGGATGCCGGCCTCCAGTGCCCGTTTGAGGTAGCCGGGGCGCCCGTGGCTGGTGACCATCACGATTCCCGCATCAGGGGTGAGACTCAGGAGTTCGACCGCCGTCTCGATGCCGTCGCGCCCCGGCATCTGCAGGTCGACGATGGCGACGGCGGGTTCCGCTCCGGCGTCGACCCTGGCGCGCCAGGCGTCGAGGAGTTCATCGCCGGTCCCGACGTCGGCGACGACGGTCAGGTCGTCCTGGAGGTCGAGCATCGATGCCATCGCGGAGCGGATGAGGTTCTCGTCGTCGGCCAGGAGAATGGGAATCATGATGGTCCCCACCGTATGCGCAGCTCATAGCTGCCGTCGTCGGATGTGGTCGACATGCGGGCACCGACCTCGCTCAGCCGTTCGTCCAGGCCGCGGAGTCCGGAGGGCGTTCCCGGCCCGCTGACGACCCCGTCGTTGCGCAGCGACATCCCCGACGCCGCCAGCGCGAGTGTCGCCGACCGTGCGCGGGAGTGCTTCACGATGTTGGTCGTTCCCTCCCGCACGACCCACGCCGCGACCGGGTGGAACTCGGAAGGGATCGCCGCGGTGGTGCCTTCGACGTGCAGTTCGCAACCCGCGGCCGACAGCAGTGATCGAGCGCCCTTGACCTCAGCCTCCAAGTCGACGTCGCGGTAGCCGCGGACGAGGGCGCGCATCTGTTCCATCGACTCCACGGCGAGCGACTTCACCTCGTCCATCTCATCGGCCGCCCGATCGACGGCTCCCGCGCGGGCCAGCGTGGTGGCCAGCTCGCTCTTCACCGCGATCGCCGAGAAGCCGCGGCCCACGACATCGTGCAGATCGCGCCCGAAACGCAGGCGCTCCTCGGCGACCTTGAGTTCGGCTTCGGCGGTCTTCGCCCGCTCCAATTCGTCGACGATCCGGAGGCTCCACAACGTCAGCAGCGCGGTACCGAGAAGTGCCGCCCCGGTGGCGAATATCGCTGCGGTCGCGGCCAGTCCCCAGGTGACCGGGGAGCGCAGGATCAGCCCGGTGGCGGCGCTCAGCACCAACAGCGCCGACCAGGGCCTGACGACGAAGGGAAGCACCGCCATGGCCGCCACGAACACGGTGAAAGCCGCGGCGACTCCGACGCGCGAACCGGTGTGGTCGTCGGGCAGGGCGAACGACGCGGCGATACACCCCAGCCACAGCGCGCCCAACACGAGACAGGCGGCCGGGATCATCCACGGCCTGGTTCGGGCCGAGCGGGGGTCCGCCGCGAACTCGGGTCGCCAGCCGATGACCGTCACGCCGACCGCTCCCGCGGTCCCGATCACCAGCAGTTGCCAGCCGTCGGTGCCGCGAAAAGCCAGCGAGGCGATGACGACCACGATCACCGCCTGCAGGGTCGCCCGGGTGTAGAGCCGGTACCGGGCCGGATCCGACAGCTGGCGCCACCAGTCCGCGAGCGGAAGCGTCATCCGCGGTCGTCCCAGCGAAAGCGCTTGTAGACGACGAAGAACGCGATCGCTGCCCATAGCCCCAGTGTGACAAGAGGACGCCCGAAATCGGCGAACGACTCGGCGAAGCGCAGCGGCTCGCCGCCGGCCAGGGGAGTCCCGGCGGCTCCGAGGCCGATCAGATCCGATACGGCGGCGAACGGGGTCCAATCGGCGATCGTGCCCAGGCGGTCCGGCAGCACGCTCCGGATGGAGCCGAGCCCGACGATTGCCAACACCATGACGGGCATCGACGTGATCTGCGCGGCTTCGGCGTTCTTGGTGAACACACTGGTGGCCAGTGCGAGCAGCGTGAAGACGACCGCCCCGCCCGCCAGGGCTAGAACGAATGCCAGTGGATTGACCGGGGCCGGCGCGCCGGTGGCATAGACCACCGCGCCGACCACCACGGCACCGATCAAGGTGAGTATCAGCCCGGGGACCGCCGGTGCCGAGAGGATCTCGCGGTCGGTCGACTCACCGGTCCGGAGTCGTTTCAAAACTCCCTCCCCGCGCCGGGTCGTCACCATCGACAACACCGAGTAGTACTGCACGAAGACCAGGGCCATGAGGGCGAACGTCTCCAGCGTGCTGGTCGCCAGGGCGGCCGCGTCGGCGGTGGTGCCCTTCCCGATGAAATGCCACGCCAGCGGGGTGGCGATCGGGAACAGCACGCCGGTCACGACCAAGGTCTTGTTTCGCCGGAACTGGAGCCATTCGGCCTTCGCCAACGACCCGAAGCGGGTTCTCTTCGGCTGCCGGGGGCCGTGCCGTCCGCTGGCTCGGCTCGGCAGGTGGATGGTGTCTGGCTGAGTCATCGTGCTGCTCCGATCGTGGTCGATGCGGTCGACGGGAGATCTCCCGCGGTGGAATGGTCGTCGGCGATGGTGAGGAAGACCGTCTCCAGGGACGCGGCGCTCGCCTGCAGATTCGGCAGCGGCACTCCGGCGTCGCGCGCCCAGCCGAGCAGCAGGTAGAGATGCTCGGCGAGATCGTGCGTGGCGACGGTGACTCGCGCACCGGCGTCGATCGTGGCACCGGCGAGTTCCGGCAGCGCGATCCCGGGATGATCGAAGGCGATGGTCGACGGATGGTCGTCGACGATCTCGCCGAGCGTGCCTTCGCGCGCGATCTCTCCCGCGTGCATGATGGCGATGCGGTCGGCGAGGGCCTCGGCCTCGTCGAGGTAGTGGGTGGTGAGGACCATGGTGACGCCCTGGCGCTTCAGTGCGGCCAGCAGATCCCAGGTGGCGCGCCGGCTTTCCGGATCGAGCCCGGTGGTGGGTTCGTCGAGGAACAGCAGCCGCGGCTGCCCGAGTAGCGCGCAGGCGAGGTCGAGCCGCCGCTGCTCGCCGCCGGAGAGGGAACCGACCCGCACGTGCAGGCGATGGGTGAGACGCACGTTGTCGACGACGTCGGCGATCTCGGCCGGGAAGGAACACGTGCCGCGCCACATTTCGAGCGTTTCGGCGACCGTGAGTTCGGCCGGGAGACCGCCCGACTGCAACATGATCCCGATCTGCGGGCGGAGGTCGGCGCGGTCGGCGATCGGATCGCAGCCGAACACTTCCACGGTGCCGCCCGACGGCGGGGCCAGCCCTTCGAGCACGTCGAGGGTCGAGGTCTTGCCCGCGCCGTTGGTGCCGAGCAGGGCGAAGACCTCGCCCTCGGCCACGTCGAGGTCGATGCCGCGGACGGCGTCGTAGGAGTCCGAGCCCGACCGGTAGGTGCGTCGTAGCCCGCGGGCGGTGATTGCTGGTACCTGGGTCATGGCACTACCTTCGCGCACGCCGAGCGCTACCGGCAGTGGGGAGAGTCATCGGTTTCGCGACGGTCTGTCATGACGCGGCGATGACAATTGTCATCTCTCAACCGAAGGTGAACGAGTAGGCGGTGAGCCCGGGGGACAACGAGATCGTCACCGTTCCCCGTTCCGACGACGAGCGGGTCGCCACGGTGCGGATGTTGGGCGGTCCCGACACGGGGACGGTCTTGGTGCTTCCGTCGCCGACGGTCGTGAGCGTTCCCGACCCGCCGACGTTCAGATATACCTCGCGGGCGCGGTAGGTGAGCGTCAGCTTGGCGTCCGGACCAGCGACGATGCCGTCATCGGTGAGCGTCCAGGTCCCACTCAGGCGATAGCGGTGGAGCGCGGGAGGCCCGGTGTCGGCGAACGTCCGGACCCCGGCGGTGTACTCCCCGGTGCCGTCGTACATCTGCTGCTTCGAGGCGCCGAGGAAGACCTCCGGGGTGCGTTGCTTGTCGGCCGGCGTGTTGTCGGGCAGGTCCGACGGCGGCGGCAACTCGACGCCGGGAGTGGCCGCGGCGAGCAGCGCGCGGATGTAGGCCTCCTTGCGGTCGTACTTGCCCTCACCGAGACTGACGTGCCGGATCACGCCAGTGGCATCGACGAGGTAGCCGGCCGGCCACGCCACGTTCTGATACGCCTTCCAGGTGCCGTAGCCGTTGTCGATGGCGAGCGGAAAGGTGAGCCCCATCTTCTTCGCCCCGGCCACGACGTTGCCGGTGTCGCGCTCGAAGGCGTATTCGGGTGTGTGCACTCCGACGACTCGCAGACCGAACGGCTCGTACTTCTTCCACCACGCCTCGACATGGGGGAGGGAGCGCTGGCAGTTGATGCAGGAATAGGCCCAGAAGTCGATGAGCACGACCTTGCCCCGCTGGTCGGCCATCCGCATCGGCGGACCGCCCAGCCACTGGTCGATGCCGGCGAACTCGGGTGCGTGTCCGCAGTCTTCGAGTCCTTTGTCCTCGCCGTTGAAGGCAGCCTCCTGGCAGGCGCGCAACGAGCCGTTGCCGGCCGCGACCGGAACGTTGATGTGCGCCTTGAGCGGGTCGGCAAGGGACTTGGTGTAGTCGGGGATTCGGCGCTGGATCGCGCCGGTGACGTCGAAGGTGAGCGCGACGGCGAGAGCGATGATCATCGCCCCAGCGATGCCGCGGACGAGGCGTTGGCGGCGCTGCAGTCCGCGCACGCGCGAGGTGAGTTTGTTGCCGGCGAGCGCGATGCCCAGGAGCGGTATCGATACGCCCACCGCGAAGGCGATGGTGAGGAGAACGGTCTCGGTCCCGATGGTCCCGGTCGCGCCCGCCACGGCGATGGCGGCCAGGACGGGACCGGCGCACGGGACGAACACCGCGCCGAGCGCGAGGCCGAGGATGAAGCCGCCGCCGGCGCCGGAGCCTTTCGAGGACACCTGTCGCTGCGGGATCCGGGCGAACGCGCGTTCCAGCAGTTGTTCCAGCGACGGCACCAGCATCGCCAGTCCGACGAGCACGAGGGCGGCCAGACCCAACCAGCGCAGGAGCGAGGCCGGCAGGTTCAGGGCGGCGAGCAGCAGTGTTCCGAACAGGGTGATGAGTGCGAAGCTCAGCGCCAGACCGGCAACGATGCTGACGGCGCGCAGCCGCCCGGGGTGTGTGTCCGACGGGGCCGCGCCCGCTGCCGTCGGCGCTCCCGCACCTCCCAGCAGTACGACGGGCAGTACCGGGAGGACGCACGGCGACACTCCCGCGAGGACACCGCCGACGAAACCGACGAGCAGGAGCGTTACGCCACTCACGTCACCACGTCGTGCCGTTCATCCCCGGGATCACGCAACGCCCGGTGCGGTCGACCCGGCCGATGAGCATCAGGTCGTAGCCGGTGCAGGACGAGTTGATCGGCGCACACGTGCCGATCGTGGTGATCACCTTGTTCGGGCCGCAGGGCGTTCCCATCTTGGGTGCGGCATTGGCGGTCGCGCCCAATCCGCCGATTCCGGTGATGACGGCCCCGGTAGCGGCTACCGCGGCGATCAGGCGGCGGGTTGTGGTCACTCTGGCCATCGTGGCCTCCTAGGTGGATCGTTGCGAGTCTCCCGACCTCACCCAGAATACGCCGGGTGTGACTTAAGTCATATCGTCGTAACGGGCCGCATCGTTAGCGCCGGCCGCCGATGAGTTGTGCCGCCCGCTCGCCGATGACGACCGCGGGGGCGTGGGTGTGTCCGCGGATGATCTCGGGCATCACCGAGGCGTCGGCGACGCGGAGCCCCGCCACACCGCGAACCTTGAGTTCGGGGTCGACGACCGATTTCTCGTCCTTGCCCATCCGCGCCGTCGACGTCGGGTGGTAGAGCGTGTGCGAAAGGTGTTCGAGCGCCGTCGTGATCAGGTCCTCCGGCGACAGTCGTTCGCCGCCCGCCGGCGCCACGTAGGTTCCGTTGATCACCGATTTGAGGCTGGGTGCGCCCAGGATCTGCTGGGTGATCTCCAGGCCGCGAGTCATGGTCGCGCGGTCGATGCCCTCGGGGTCGGACAGGTAGTTGGGGTCGACGATCGGCTTGGCCGTTGGGTCGGCCGACGAGAGCCGGATCCCTCCTCGGCTGTGCGGCTGCAACAGGATCGGCCCCGTTGTCAGGGCATGCGCGGGAATGCCGGTGAGGCCCTCGTCGACGTAGGCGACCGGCGCGAAGATGATCTCGACGTCGGGCAGCTCCAGTGACGGATCGGTGCGGACGAACCCGTACGCCTCGGCGACGTTCGAGGTCAGCATTCCCTTGCGCCGCAGCAGATAGCGGGCGAGCTGTCCGAGGCTGGTCGCATCCTTCAGAGTGTTCCCGTCGACGCCGACGGCGAACATGCTCACCAGGTGATCGCGCATGTTCGCTCCCACCTCGGGCGCAGCGGCCACCACGTCGATCCCGAATTCGCGCAGGTGCTCCGGGTCGCCGATGCCCGACAGCATCAGCAACTGCGGCGTGTTGACCGCGCCCCCGCAGAGGATTACCTCTCGCCGTGCCTTCGCTTTGTGCCGCGCGCCGTCGCGCAGATACTCGACACCGGTGGCCGCCTTGCCGTCGAACAGGACGCGGGACGCCTGTGAACCCGTCCGGATCGTCAGGTTGGGCCGATCGCGGGCCGGATCGAGGTAGGCCTTCGCCGCGCTGTGCCGGGCACCGTTGGATTGCGTGACCATGGTCTGGGTGAAGCCGTCGGGCTGCGGCCGGTTGGCCTGCTCGACGTCGAAACCCGATTCCCGTACCGCGGTCAGGAAGGTCGCGGTGAGTTCTCTCGGGTCGCGCTGCGGCGACACGCTGATCTGGGTCGAGGCGAGCAGCGGAGCCAACGACTCCCAGGCCCAGCCGCCGCCGGCCGCTTCGCCCCAGGCGTCGTAGTCGGCCGCGAAACCGGGCACCCACATCATCGCGTTCAACGCCGACGATCCGCCGAGCACCTTCCCGCGCGGCCAGTAGACGGTCCGGCCGTCCAGACCGGGTTGCGGCGTCGTCTCGTAGTTCCAGTCGAATTCCGACTTGAACAACTGGGCGAACGCGGCGGGGATGGAGATCTTGGAACTCTTGGCCTCCGGTCCGGCCTCGAGCACGAGAACACTGTTCGAGGTGTTCTCGGAGAGTCGGCCGGCCAGCGCCGAGCCGGATGATCCGGCTCCGACGATGATGTAGTCGAACTCGTCAGTCATGGGTGTCGTCCTCGTCGTTCTGAAGGTCGTCGGTGAGTTGAACGGGGGAGCGTCTGCTCAGGCGCGGAACGCGGACAGGAAGATGCCCGGGAGTTTCAGCCACGAGGGGGCGGTCGCGTAGGCGTTCAGCTTTCGGCCGGTGCCCGCGGCGCTGCGCGCCGTGACGAACCACGGCGGCTTGGGGAACAGCGAGAACTCTCCGCCGAGCACCGACCGCGGGAACGGGCGGAACGGTCCGGTGACCACGGTGCGCTCGGTGTCGGGGATCAGTAGGCCGTTGTGGACGATCCCCAGACCGCTCTGCGCGTCGTCGAGGGTGTGGCCGGGGAACGCGCCCCACGTCGCGGTGGGCGTCAGGAAGGCCATTCCCGTCCACGCGTTGATGCCGATCGCGCCGTAGCGAAGCCGTGCGACCGCATCGTCGAAAGCCGTGCCGAGCTGTTTGCGCTGCGCGGGTGCGATGAGAATGTTGGCGCCGAGCGTGCCGACGAGGTCGTCGTTGGAGTACGCGACCGCCCGGTCGAGGAATGCGCCGGCATCGTCGGCGTCGAGTTCGACCACACCGAGGACCGGGGCGAAGTACTCGGTCGTCTCGACGGGGCAGTCCTCGCCCGCTTGCGCGCGGATCAGCACCCGCTGGCCGCCGGAGAAGGCCTCGGCGGATTCGTGGGAGTCGGCGGCGGCGGACAGACGGGACTGGCTACCCGGATACCACGGGGTGCGCGGAGCGATGCGCTCGAGCGCGTCCCGGAGCTCTTTCAGGAAGGCCTCGCGCTGGTCCCAGGAGCGGTCCAGCACGACGACCTGGCCGGCGATGCAGTTGTGACCGGCGTTGTGTAACCGCATCGTGGCGACGTTCTCGGCCTGGAAGCGCAGATCGGCGCGGCTCCACTTGCCGGGGACGACGATGATCGGGGAGACGCCGCCCAGTTCGCTGGTGATGGGCTTGTCCAGCAACGGGCGGTTGTCGCGGCGGCGCTCGTCGGCGTCGGCGCCCCGCCCCCACACGATCGCGTCGTGCGTGTTGATGCTGCCGGTGATGTGGACGTGCGAGATGCCGTCGTGCTGGCAGAGGTACTCGCCCTCGGCGGCGCCTCCTTGGACGACGCGGACCAGGTCGGCCTCGACGAGGGGCGCCAGTGCTGCCCGGTAGACGGTGAGGAGATTGGCGAAGGTCGGATTGATCTTGAGGATGCTCGTGCGATTGTGGGCGACCAGCTCGGAGAGGACGTCCAGCGGGCCGATCGAGGTGATGTTGCCGGCGCCGAGGACGAGCGACACTCCGCCGGACGCGCCGGTGTCGCGGGCCGCGGCCCCTGCACCGGCGCGCACGTCCGCCTCCTTCTCACCGGGCAGCGTCCAGACCTCGGCGGAAAACCCGTGGAACAGGAGTCCTTCGCGCAGATCGTGCGGCAGCACCCGCCACGCGAGGCGCCCACCGGGAACCGGACGGGCTTTGACGCCGTCCAACGGCGACTTGCCCTCGGCGAGTGCCTGTAGCGAATGGGCGACCGTGCCGAAGCCGGCCAGCGTGGCGTACGGCCCGGACAGCCACTCTTCGCCGACGAGCGGAGAGTTCGGATCGAGTCCTTTGATGTCCGTCGCTGTGCGAGTCCATCGCTCCGCCACACGCGCGATTGACTCGTGCGTGCGGCCGATCAGCGCGGCCCGCTCGGCGACGCGAAGCGATGCCCACGATGCCGCGCCGTCGGCGAGTGCGGCGACCGCCGCGTCGAGGCGCTCGGTGTCGATTGAGGCCGATTTCTGGGCTTTCGTCGTGGGCATGCCGTCTCCTGGTGTGTCGCGGACCACATAGTGTGTGGGTACATTCTGTGGCGGCCGACGCAGGATTGAAATAGGCCGATGCTCAGAGTTTTCAGATGCAGACTGTGCACGTGCACAGTTCGGGGGTAGCGTGTGGGCATGTCGCACAGTCTTGCGGAACCGCGCAGGCGGTCGGTTCTCGCCCACGTCGATCCCGACGCGCTGACCCGGTCGGTCACCGACGAGATCCTCGCCGGGGAGGATGCCTATGCCGAGCGCACCATGCCGCGCGACCTGTTGGACGCGGTGACCCGTGACAACATCCTCGCGTTGTTCGCCGCGATCGACGGCGAGACCCTCGACCTCGAGCCCGCGCGCCGTGTCGGGAGCCTGAAAGCCGAACTCGGGATCCCCTTGGCCGGCGTGATGCACGCCTACCGGATCGCCGGGATCAAGCTGTGGCACGAAATCGGCGACGTCGCGGCCGGCAGCGTCGAGGAGGGCGGGCTGTTCGAGCTGGGCATGCAGGTTTGGTCGATCCTTGACCAGTTCTCGACAGCGGCCGCCGAGGCGCACCGCGAAGTCACCGACTCCCGCGGCCGATGGGTGGAACAAACCCGCATCGCCGCGGTGCTCGACCTGCTTGACGACGCGTCCGATCCGCAGCAGCGCGACCATGCCGCCGCGGTGCTCGGCTGGACCGACGATTCGCGGCTCGTCGTTGTCGCCACCGACAGCCCGATCAGTGCGCTGAGCACCTCCGATGGACCTGCCGGTGCCATTCAGTGGGTGGATCGCGGTGGGTTGCGGATGGGGGTCTCGGTCGTCTCGGGTGGCACGACGCGGCGGCGGTGGACTCCGGATCTCGATGCCCGGATCGGGGTCAGCGAGGAGTTCGATCTGCTCCAGGACGCACCCACCGGCGGGCGGCAGGCAGCGCTTGCCCTGCGATGCGCCGGCACCGCGCGTGCCGGCGTCGTGCACTACGGCGAGATGCCGGTGGAGACACTGGTCGTGTCACAACCGGCGGTTTCGCTGGAGGTGGCGGCACAGATCCTCGGTGGTCTCGCGGACCTGCCGGAGGATGACAGGAACGTCCTGCTGGATACCGTCGAGGCGTGGATCGAACTCGACGGATCCAGTTCCAAGGCCGCCGGTCGACTGCACTGCCATCGCAACACCGTGCTGTATCGGCTCCGGCGGGTGGAGAAGCTGACCGGCCGATCGGTGGCCAAGCCGGCCGATGTCGTCGCACTGGGCGTCGCCGTGCTGGCCCGACGCCACCTCGGGTAGCGCTCTCGCGGTCAGCCCAGGGCCATGGCGCCGCCGCTGTACTTGGCGGCGCGGGGATCCTTCTCGGTTCCTCCGGTGTCGCGGCTGATCCACACCGTCGGCGTCAGTTGCCGGTATTCGTGGATGCTGACCGGAACGCCGAAGAAGTCGGCTCGGAAGTCGGCCGTCCATGCGGGTTTGCGGTCCCACGTCGAGACGCCCTTCTTCAGCGGTGCGCCGATGTCGCGGCCGAAGATGTAGTCCTTGTAGACCCACGGCTGGCCTTGCGGGCCTTTGGTGAAGGTGAGGCTGCTACCGAACTTGGACTGAGTCTGGGTGAATGCTCTGGCTTGCTCGTAGGGCGCCAACTTGCCTCGTACATGCATGACCGGCAGCAGGGCCAGCGGCTTGCGCCCGACGGGAGCAGCGCCGAGCGGTGCGGCGGCGAACAGATTCAGGATCTGTTGGCCGGTGCAATGATTCATCAGCGAGTCGATCGTGCGGTCGCGGTCGGTTGTGCTGATCACGCACCGGCCATCCGGGACCGAGCGCGGCGCGGCGGCCGCCTGGCCGGTGCTCGCGACGAATCCGATCACCGCCAGCGAACTGATGATCGCGCGAACTGTTGTCTTCCGAAGATCCATTCGATCTCACCCCGATCCGACCGACCCCGACGGCGGTCTCCATCGCGATAGTAGCCATGCCGGGAAAGCAGGCCGGGGGACCGGGGTCAGTTTGGGAACGACAACCCGACCTCGTCGGCATACTCCGACAGACGCTCCAGATGGCCGCCCAGGTGGGGTTCGGCACCGAGGTGCGCGCGGCGGTGCAGGACGTAGTCGGTGAAGATCGCCTGCGCCCGCGCCGTGTTCCCCGAAGCCAGGTGCATCCGGACCGCCAAGAGGTGATCGGGTCCACCGATCCCGCAGGTCTCGTGACTGGAGGGTGGCCTGCCCTCCAATTCCGCCAGCAGGGCGGTGCGGTCCGGGTAGCGCGCCAGCCAGCCGAACCCGTCGGTGGTGATCGCGGTGGTGAGCCGGGCAACGGTACTCGCGTCACCCAGGGGCCAGGACTCGCCTCCGTTTCTTCGGCCGACGAACCGGCGCAGGACCGACCGATTATCCTGCGGCCGCGATAAACGGCGTCGCAGTTGGCAGTCGGATTCGCTAATCCATTTCTTGTCGTCGATGGGTGGGCCTTCGGGGCCGAACCGACTCGACTCGAGCCGCCACGCCTCGGCGACGAATACCCCGAGGTTCACGGCGAAGTAGGCGTAGGGGTTGGGTCCGCGTCCTCGGATCTGCAACGTGTCGAACGGCGCGATGACGCGCCCGAGCTGAAAGTTGACGACGTGCACGAAGCCCGGGGAGATCGTCCGGTTGTAGGTCCTTCCCCTCTTGCGGAACCCGGCCGTTCGCAGCGTCGGACCCACCTGCGCGACGATCTCGTCGAGGGTGCGGGACAGTTCGCTCGCCATCGGGCCAGTCTAGGTCCGAGCCGCGCGACGACCTGCCGCGGCGGGGCGCCTAGAACGACGTCTCGTTGTACTTCGCCAGGACCTCGCGAATACGTTTATCGTCGCGGTCGGCCGCGGGCACCAGCACCTCGGCGACGACGTCGGTCAACTCGGCGACGCGCTGATGCAGGCGTTGGGTTTCCTGCACTTCGCGCTCCAACTCCCGGAAGCGCGACGGCAACTGACGCAGCTTCGTCACCGAGCCGACGGCGCGAGCGAACTGCTCGTTGAGCAAACCTGTCCGGGACTTCAGCGCGCCCATGTCGCGACCAATCTGCACACGTGGGGATCCTCCTGTTTGTAGACGGCGAGGCCATGTCCGGCCTCAAGGTGTTCGATGGTGCCGCCGGTCGACTCGATTTCGGCGGCGACGCTTCGCGGTTCGAGGTAGCGGCGGAAATGCTCGCCGAATTCGTGCTCGGCGTCGGCATCCAGGCCGGTGCGGAACTCGAGGTAGAACTTGCCGCCGCGGCGCAGACTCATGCTGGCGATCCGCCACAGGTTGTGTCGGCCGGCGTCGTGCAGGGCATGAATCAAGAAGCGTCCGTACAGGATCGGCGGTTCGTCCCGGTGCGAGAGCTCCCCGCCGATGCCGAGTACCTGGCGGATGTCGTAGAGGTTCAGCGTCTTGAACCGCGCGGGTAGATCATCCTCCCGCGCGATGATTCCGGCACGTTCGGTCGCTGCCGGCACGTAGTCGAGACCGAGTACATCGCGGCCCTGCCGCGCGAACCACAACGCGTCGCGCCCGGTGCCAGTGCCGATATCGACGATCTGGGTGGCGGCGTTCGGCTCGCGGTCGAGGAACCAACGCGCGAACGGTGACGGTTCGGTCGGAACCGATCGTTGCGATTGGCCGAAGTAGAACGGCCACCAGTGGTCGTGATTGCCATCGTTGCCCCGCAGCCATCCGTCGAGACGATGCCGCGCCCAGCGCGGCACGTCGAACTTGAACGACGGGTCGGGGATGCGCCAGCCAGAGCCGTAGGTGATGGCCAGCAGCGCCTCCGGGTCGGCGGGCGCCACGATGGATCGGCCGTGGAGTTCGACCTTGCCCAACGGCAGGACGATGTCGCGGTGGAACTTCTCCGACACCACCTCGGGCAGCAGGTAGAAGGTGTCCTCGACGACGAAACCCGCGAAGACGTCGATGGCTCGGCCGCCTTCGGCGTCGGGGACGATCACCTTGAAATCGCCCGCTGAGAATCGCCACGTCCAGTAGCCCGCCTCGATCATGACCCGTTCCAGCGCGTACGACTCGCGCATCACGTCCACCGGAGTGGTGTGCCTGCTCAAGTAGGCCACGTCGGCATCGGAGTCGTGGGCGATGAAGGTGCCCTCGCGAACGGCGCCGAGCAGTGCGCCGTAGGCGAGAAAGGCGTCCACCCCGGCGTCGGTCAGCCGCGCGAGAACGTCCTCGACGGCGTCGAGCAGCGCGTTGATGGTGGCCTCGCCGCGCTCGGCGAATGCGCACTGCAGGTCGCCGGCCTTGTCGACGGTGAGAGGCCGTCCGGCACGGTCGACGATGTTCACCCGCTCGCCGCTGTCGTCGAAGACGTGCTCACCCTCGTAGAGGGTGCGGTCGGCGGAACGGTCGCGCACGGTGATGTGCCCGGAACCCCGCAGATACGGCTTGAGGCTGTCGGGCCAGGGGGCCAGGCGGTTCGCCGCACCCAGGAGTAACACCCGCCTGGTGTCACGCGCCGGTTGAAAGGACCACACCCACTTTCCGTCGAAGAGCACGTCGACGACGGAAGGCTCGGCGGAATCCACGGCGACGCCCTCGCCGTCGACGCGCGCGGTTCGGAGTTCAGCCATGAGCGCACCCCGGCGCCAGGTGAACGCAGCGCGTCTTGTTGATGAACATGAGTTCCAGACGCTAGCCGCAACTGCGGGCGCGGGAGAGGGATGAAATCAGGCTGATCGGATCTTGACCGAGCGCGCCGATCCTCCAGTCGCTACCGGCCGGTGCCGGAGCGCTGCTCCAGTAGGTAGGCGCCCACCCCGGCGACGAGTGCGGCGGGCAGGATATTGATCAGCAAGATGGGCAGTTCTTCGGCGAGGGTGTAGCCGTGGCTGATGCCGATGCCCATGTTCACGACCATCGCGATGGCCCAGACGGTGACGAAGGCGATCGCCGCGCGGCGGACCCCGAGCCGTTCGCTTCGGCGCCCTATCGCCAGAGCGGCGAGTGCCGCGACGATGCCGATGGTGATGATGATGACGGTCCGCACGGTGTCTTTCTCCCGGTCAGTTGTTGGCGCGTCGGAGGAGCTGGCTGTAATTGTTGCGAGCGTCGAATCCTAATAGACGGCAGCCTTGGTCTGGCGAATTTCGGAAAGCCTCCTCGCCCGGCCGGGCGAGGAGGCAGTCCGCCGCCTAGGTGAGGAGTCCGGCGAAGAACGCGCGGATGTCGTCGGCGACAACAGCCGGGCGCTCCAGGGCGGCGAAGTGGCCGCCCTCGTCGAACCGGCTCCAATGCACGATGTTCGAGTTGTCGCGTTCGGCGAAGACTCTGATCGTCTGGAAATCGTCGGCGAAGACGGCGACCCCCGTCGGGGCCTCGTTGATTCGATCTTCGGACTCGATGCGTGCGTCTTCCAGGTAGCTGCGGCCCATGCCCGACGCCGCATTGGCGAACCAGTTCACGCTGACTTCGAGAAGGATCGTCTCCATCGGCACGAGGGAAGTGCCGTTGCCGAAGGAGTTGAACAGCTCACTGTAGGCGAGCAGTCCGATCGGGGAATCGCTCAGGCCCACCGCCACCGTCTGGGGCCGCGAGGCGTTCATCGTGTTGTATCCGCCGACCGACTGGAACCACTGCATGTGCTCCAACCCGGCGTAGTCGCCCGGTTCCAGCTTCTCGAACTCCGCGGGATCGCCGGACGGAAACGAGAAGAGTTGCAGCACATGCAAACCGAGGAAGCCCTCCGGGTTCAGCAATCCGAGTTCGCGGGCGATCATGGCTCCCTTGTCGGAACCGTGGACGCCGTAGCGGTCGTAGCCGAGTCCGCGCATGAGCCGGTCGTAGGCCGCCGCGACGCGTGCGCTCGTCCAGCCGGACGAGGAAAGAGGTTGTGAGAAGCCGTATCCGGGCGCGTCGGGGATCACGACGTCGAACGCGTCTTCGGCGCGGCCTCCGTGTGCCACCGGATCCACGAGCCTGTCAATCATGTCGAGGTAGTCGATCGCCGACCCGGGATAGGTGTGGGCCAGGAGAAGCGGGGTGGCGCCTTCGTGTGCGGAACGGACGTGCACGAAGTGGATGGTCTGGCCGTCGATCTCGGTGGTGAAGTGCGGCACGGAGTTGATCCGCGCCTCGGCGGCGGGCCAGTCGAAGGCGCGCCAGGCCTCGACCGCCTCGCGAAGATACGAGTTCGGCGTTCCGGCGTCCCAGTCGTCCGACGGCGAAGGCTGGGGGAGACGGGTGCGATCGAGGCGATCGTGGAGATCCGCGATGTCGTCGGCACTGACCGACACGGTGAACGGGTGGACTTCGAGAGCGGTGTTTGTGTTGTTCATATCGACAACGCTAGATCGCAAATAGGTACGATCATTTCCTAATATTGCACCGACTTTTCGGAGGTTTCCATGGCCGACCCGACAGCGAGACTTCTCGCGCTTCTGGCGCTGCTGCAGTCGGCGCCGGAACGCTCGGGGCGGGAGCTGGCCGAACGGCTGGGCGTGACGCCTCGCACCATTCGTCACGACATCGAGCGCCTGCGCGGTCTCGGCTACCCGGTCGACGCGAACCGCGGGGCCGTTGGTGGCTACCGGCTCGGTGCGGGCGGGAAGCTGCCGCCGTTGCTGCTCGACGACGAGGAGGCCGTTGCCGTCACCGTCGGACTGCGGGTTGCCGCCGGCATCGCGGGCGTCGACGAGGCCGGCGCGCGAGCGCTCGCGAAGCTTGAGCAGGTGCTTCCGTCCCGTATCAGGCCGACCGTCGATGCCTTGCGGTCCACCGTCGACCGGGCACCGGAGAATGACGACACGGACGCTCCCGATCCCGAAGTGGACGCCGCGGTGCTTCGGGCCGTGGCGGCGGCGATCCGCGCCGAGGAATGGTTGCGCTTCGACTACCAGGATCGGCCGGTGCTCGTCGAGCCGTACCGGCTGCTGACCTGGCACCGGCGCTGGTATCTCGTCGGCCGCGACCCGCAGGACGGGCAGTGGGCGACGTACCGCGCGGACTGGATGAAGCCGAGAATGCCGACGGGGCGGCGTTTCGACCCGCAGCCGCTTCCCGGCGGCGACTACACGGCGTTCGCCATGCGAAGCATCGCCATCAGTGCCTGGAAAGTGCACGCGCGCTTGCGAATCGAGGCGTCGGCCGAGAGTGTGCTCGCCCGCATCCACGCCGCGGTCGGTGTCGTCGAACCGATCGACGACAATCACTGCGTCCTCGTCACCGGAGCGGACAGTCTCGACACCATCGCGGCCTACATCGGCATGCTGACGATGGACTTCACCGTCGAATCGCCGCCCGAGCTGGTTCCGCTCCTCAAACTCATCGCGGAGCGCTATCAGCGTGCCGTAGCGGGATCGTCGTTCGGGGATTGACGCCGATGAAGCTGCGCCCCGAGTCGATCAGAGATCGGTTTGGTTGCCGGGCAATTTGGTTGGTCACCGCCGCGCGCGTGGT
Source organism: Gordonia araii NBRC 100433 (assembly GCF_000241265.1). GTDB lineage: Bacteria > Actinomycetota > Actinomycetes > Mycobacteriales > Mycobacteriaceae > Gordonia > Gordonia araii. The sequence continues at coordinate 63,460 of NZ_BAEE01000063.1, read as the reverse complement.
TGGGTCGCGCGCCAGGAATGTGTCATCGGCCCCAGATCGAGGGGCTGGATGCGGTCGATCTCGACGTCGCGCACCGTATCCAAGGAGCCCCATAGCGCGGCACCGCCGCGAGTCCGCAACAGCGGTCCGACAACGCGGCGGAATCGCTCGATTTCGTCGCTTGTGCCGGCTCGCACGGGTGCCACCCGACCGAGCAGACGGAGGCCCGGGGTGGCGGAGAACCTTCCCCGCATCAGTGCGGGCAGCCACAGGCGTTGCCTGCTGTCGACGGCCAGGATCGCGATGTTCGGGTCGCGATCGACGTTGGCGGCGAGGCGTTTGTTGAATGCCTCGAAGTAGATGGCCGTCCCGGGATCGCCGAGCATCACCGATCCGATCGGTGTGACGTGCGGCGAGCCGTCGGGATTCGTGCTCGCGATGCTGCAGCACAGCGACGATCTGACGGCGCGGCGCACGACCAGGCACGCTTGGGCCCACTGGGCGTCGGTGATCATGACGTCGGCCGGTCTGTGGGGTGGGCGGCGGCGGTCTGATGCTGCGTCCGCCGGTCGATCGCTCGCAGGATGTCGCGCCGGATTAGTCCGCTGAACGGACGAATCACTGCCCAGTAACAGCCGAACTTCCGGCGGGTGGCGGAGTCGGTCGCCTCGCACAACGTCGTCGTTTCGAGCCTGGTCCGGCCGTCGGGGAGTTCGACAAGGACGAACTCCGCCCCGTATTTCAGCCAGCCGGGCTCATCGAAGGCGACGAGCGCGGCGAGGTCGGGCACGTCGCGCTCGTCGCCGTGCAATTGCCATGGCCGCCCGATCATCCCGCTGCAGAGGTAGTGCGGCGCCTCTTCGTGTATCGGCGCCATCGGGCTCGGCGGATCGAGGAGCCGACGACGGGTGGCGTCGGCGAGCGAGTGGCCGCGGATCCGCATGAGCGGCTTGGTGATGAGGAGGTCGGACCAGGTGGTTTCCTGGAGCGCTCGCCACGTGTCGTCGATGCCGGCGGCGATCACCCGATGGTGGTGTTCGGCGAAGTGGGGTGTCAGGGCGTCGGAGAGACGTCGTGGAGGCGAGTGTTTTAGTTGATCAATTCTAATTGGCATGTTCTAAAACTAGCTCTACGATCAGATCGTGGCAAGACCCAGCAAGTTCAGCGCGGAACAGATTCTCGATGCGGCCCGTGATGTGGTGTTCAGTGTCGGCAAGGATGCGTCGGTGGCTTTGGTGGCGGCCGAGCTCGGCGGGCCGGTGGGGTCGGTGTATCACCGCTTCGCTTCTCGCGAGGAGCTGTTCGTGGCGCTATGGGTGCGCTCCATTCGGCGCTTTCATGTGGGGCTGCTCGACGCGTTGGACGACGGTTCTCCCGCCGATGCGGTACTCGCCACCGCGATGCACATCCCGCGGTACTGCCGTCTGGAACCGGCCGAGGCGGCGGCGATGACGCTCTACCGCTGGGAACGCGTGCGGCAGGCACCGCCGCAGCGGTACGCCGACGAGGTCGAGACTCTCAACGACGACGTGTTCGCGGCGATGGCGCGGTTGTGCACCCGACGATATGGCCGGGCCACCGAGCGACGACGCCGCGTCCTGGACATCGCGATCCGGCAGTCGCCGTACGGATTGGTGCGCCCCTACATAGGTCCCGGTAGCGACGGCGTGCCCGAGTGGATGGACGAAGTCGTCGTCACTGCCAGCCGGGCGATCGCCGCGCTGGGGGACTGATGGAGTCCTCGTCGCTAGTGGAGGCCAGCCGGACGAATGATGTGCGACGTGGCACCCGGGTAACGTCAGCGGCCAATCAATCGGCCGATCGGGAAGCCCATGAAACCTACGTTTGAGCGCGACACCCTGCCGGGTGTTCTGCGCACCCGCCTGACAGCCACGCGGCAGCTCACGAATGATCTTGCCAACGCTGAGTTCGTCAGCTCCCCGGTCGTGTGGGTGGCGGTACTCCCCGGTGCGCTGATAGTTCCGATGCTCGCCGCGGGATCCTTGTTCGGCCTGGTGATGGGCGGTCCGTCGATGTGGCAGTACCACACGATCACCAGCGTCTCGATCTTGGTGGCTTCGCCGGTAATCGGAGCGATTATCCTCATCGGTCTGCCGGTTGTCGGATCCCTGGGCCGCGGTCGCGGTCGCTGGGCCGCGCAATTGCCTGCGGGGTCGTTGCTCTACGCCGACTTCGGCGAGGAGTGGATCGGGTGCGGTTGGGACGGCACCTATCAGACGGTGATGCTCGCCCATCTGAAGCGAGTGCGCCGCGTCAGCCGCGTCCTGGTGCTGTCCGGGGGCGACACTCCACTCCTGATCCCAGAGAGCCTGGTACCCGAACACATTAAGGCCGGCCTTTTGTCAGGCCAGTGGCGCCTGCGCGCGCAGGCGTCTCCGCCGGCTCATCAGCCCATATACCCGGGCCCGGAAGTACTGTCTCCGGCCGCGGATACGGTTCACGTCGAAGCTGTTGCGGACGGTGCACTGGCGGACCGGCTGGCCCGGGCTTCCCGGCGCAGTAGCGCGGCGTCGTGGGCAGTGGGATTGATGGTGTCGGCCCCGCTTGTGATGGTCGCCTTGGTATGGATGAGTCAGGGGTCGCTCGACTGGCTCACCATGTTGCCGATCATCTCTGTCTGTGGCTCCGGCGGCGCTGTCTTAGGCTATAGCCTGCTGCGTGGGACCAAAGCCCACCTGCAACAACTTGTGCCGCAAGGCGCTCCCATCGTCGCGGACTACGGCCCCGACTGGCTAGGCGTCCGGCTCGGGAGTCATGTGCAGACCGTGCAGAAGTCGAACATCAAACGAGTCAATGACATCGACGGCGTGCTGGTGCTCACGCTGCGCGGATTGCAGACCGGCATCCTCATTCCCCGCGAAGTGGTGCCCGAGGATATTTCGCGTGAATTGCTCAGCCTCGGCCGCGGCAGAAACTAGGGCTACTGAAGGTTGTTTGGTGCCCTCGGTGAGACTCGAACTCACACTGGACGGGTTTTGAATCCGTTGCCTCTGCCAATTGGGCTACGAGGGCGCGGTTCTTGAGTTTAGTGGATGAACGCACCGGCTTGCCAACCGCGCCCGGTAGTCTCATCACCTGACGTTTCTGCAGATGGAGAGGATGCCTGTGGCAGCCGATGACCAACGGCCCAGCAGGGTGCTGGTCGCCGAGGATGACTCGCTGATCCGAATGGACCTGGTCGAAATGCTGGCCGAAGAGGGCTACGACGTGGTCGGCGAGGCTCCCAACGGCCAGATCGCGGTCGACCTGACGGAGAGCCTGCGCCCCGACCTCGTGATCATGGATATCAAGATGCCGGTCCGCGACGGGATCGACGCGGCGACCGAGATCGCGGAGAAGCGGCTCGCACCCGTCGTCATGCTGACGGCGTTCAGCCAACGGGACTTCATCGAGAAGGCGCGCGACGCCGGCGCCATGGCGTACCTGGTCAAGCCGTTTTCCAAGGCCGATCTCGCGCCCGCGATCGAGGTGGCGGTCAGCCGTTACCGGGAGCTGACCGCCTTGGAGGCCGAGGTCGAATCGGTGCAGGAGACGCTTGAGACCCGCAAACTGGTCGACCGGGCCAAAGGTTTGCTGATGAGCCAGCACGCGATGACCGAACCAGAGGCATTTGCCTGGATTCAGCGCACGGCGATGGATCGTCGGACGACGATGAAGCAGGTGGCCGAGGTGGTCATCGCGAACGTCAAATAGTGAGGGCCAGGCGATGAGAATGCGACGCGGCTTGCTCGTACTCGCGGTGTTGACGACGGCTGCCGCCGTCGCGACGGGATGCGCGACCACCGACGTCGCCGTCCCGGCCTCGTCACCGGACTCTCGGAGCAGTGGCGTCTCCTCGCCGGCGAGCGCGCCGAGGCCATCGTCGGATCTGAATCTTGCGATCAGTCCGATCGGGCAGATCAACCTCGCGGGCAAGCGGTTCGACACGCCCGCGTTGTCCGGACCGGCCGACCCGGCGGGCAACGGGCAAGCCAAATGCCGGCGTCTGACGATCGCCGTCGCCGGGGACCTCACCACCCGTGACGGGGTTGACGGTGCCGGCGTCGCGAACGGCGTTCAACTGGCCGTCGACCAGCACAACGCCAAGAACCCCCAGTGCCCGCTGATCGTCGTGCGGGTCGACTCCCAGGGCAACACCGTCACCGCCGCCGACCAGGCCAAACGGCTAGCGCGCAACGGCAACGTCCTGGCGGTCATCGGCCCGCTCTCGTCAGCGGAGGTCCTGGTCGCCGGACCGACGTTCGACGATGCGGGTGTGGTCATGTTGAGTCCGTCGGCCACCGCTCCGACATTGACCGACAAGGGGTGGAAGACCTTCTTCCGCGGGGTGAACAACGACGATGTCCAGGGGGAGTCCGTCGCGCGCTACCTCGTCGGGACCGCCGGACGAAAGCGGGTCTGCGTGATCGCCGACGACACGGACGGCGGTGCCGCGCTGGCCCGCGCGGTCACCCAGGGGCTCGGGGAGGCGGCCGTCGAGTCGTGCTCGGCCAACGTGCGGCGCGGCGATCCGGCCAACGCCGCGCGCGCGGCCGAAGTCGTCAAGGCCGGAGCCGACGCCGTCTTCTTCGCCGGGGCCGCGCGCGACGCCGGGCCGTTCGCCAAAGCGCTGCGCGAGGCTGCCCCGACCGTGCTGTTCGCGGCGGGGAACGAGGCCATCGGTCCCGAATTCCTCGGGCTCGCCAGCGATGCCGCTGCCGGCGCCGTGCTGTCGTGTTCGTGTGCCGCGGATCCGGACCCTTTCACCGCCGCCTTCACGCCGAGATTCGGTGCGCCCCCGCGGTATTCGCTGGAGGCCTACGATCTCGCGACGGTGGTGATCCGCGGCATCGCGGCGGGCAACCAGAACCGTGCACGACTGCGCGATTTCGTCGCGGAGTACGAGGGGAACGGTCAGTCGCGCCACTACCGGTGGGCGCCGACGGGCGAATTGATCGGCAACACCGTATGGCTGTACCGGGCGGGGCCGGGGTAGCAGGTCGCCAGCCGGCGCTCAGCCCGAGCGCCGAGCAATTCGATCGTCTGCCCGGTGCAACTCGCACCGTCGGGGCTCACCACTAGACTTCGTTCCGTGAGTCCAGCGCAGAAGTCAGCCTCAAAGCCCTCCGCCGCGCAAGCAGCCGACGAGCGTCCGCTGCTCATGCTGCTCGATGGGCATTCGCTGGCCTACCGAGCTTTCTTCGCATTGCCCGCCGAGAACTTCAAAACCGCAGGTGGGCAGACCACCAACGCGGTCTACGGCTTCACGTCTATGCTCATCAACCTGCTGCGCGACGAGCAGCCTACGCATATCGCGGCGGCATTCGACGTGTCGCGGAAGACCTTTCGCTCGGAGCGCTACCCGGAGTACAAGGCGCAGCGCGACAAGTCGCCCGACGAGTTCCGCGGACAGGTCGATCTCACCAAAGAGGTCCTCGGCGCCATGGGCATTCCGGTATTCGCGGTCGATGGCTTCGAGGCTGACGATGTCATCGCGACGCTCACCACGCAGGCACGGGAGAAGGACTACCGGGTCCTGGTGGTCACGGGCGACCGGGACGCCCTGCAACTCGTCGACCCGGAGACCACCGTCCTCTATCCGAAGCGCGGAGTCTCGGAACTGACGCGGTTCACTCCTGAGGAGGTCGAGAAGAAGTACGGCCTGACCCCGCAGCAGTACCCCGACTACGCGGCGCTGCGCGGTGACCCGTCGGACAACCTGCCGGGAATCCCGGGCGTCGGCGAGAAGACCGCGGCCAAATGGATTCGCGAGTACGGATCGCTCGTCGGCCTCGTCGACAACGTCGAGGACGTGCGCGGCAAGGTGGGCGATGCGCTGCGGGCCAATCTGTCTGCCGTCCTGACCAACCGGGAACTGACCGAGTTGGTGCGCGACGTCGATCTGCCTGCCGGCCCGGAGGAACTCGCCCTCGCCGGCTGGGATCGCGAGCAGATCCACAAGCTCTTCGACGACCTCGAGTTCCGGGTGCTGCGCGACCGCCTGTTCTCCACCCTGTCCTCACCGGAACCGGAGGCGGATTCCGGGTTCGACCTCGACGGCGAGGCGCTCGCGCCCGGAGCGGTTCGCGCCTGGCTCGACGAGCATGCGCGCACCGGGCGCAGCGGAGTGATGATCAGCGGACCGCAGCGAGTGGTCGACTCCGACGTCGAGGGCGTCGCGATCGCCGCGGCCGACGAGGTCAGCGCATTCATCGACCCGACGACCATGACGCCCGACGACGAGCAGGCGCTGGGCGAATGGTTCGCCGACCCGTCGGTCGACAAGGCCCTCCACGACGCGAAGTGGGCGTTTCACGCGCTCCGCGGGCGCGGCTGGAAGCTCGCCGGCGTCAGCAGCGACACCGCTCTGGCGGCCTATCTCGCACGACCGGGACAGCGGAGCTTTAACCTCGACGATCTCGCCGTGCGCTACCTGCGCCGCGAACTCCGCGTCGACGCCGCCGTTCCCGACGACGGCCAGCTGTCCCTGCTCGACGGCGAGGAGAACGACTCGAAGCGGGCCGACGAGCAGATGCTCGCCGCGCGCGCGATCGCCGAACTCGCCACCGCTTTCGACGCCGAGCTGGAGCGCATCCACGCCCGCGACCTGCTCGCCGACGTCGAGTTGCCGTTGCTGTTCGTGCTCGCGGACCTTGAGGCCGTCGGCATTGCCATCGACACCGAGCATTTGGAGACGTTGGAGGCCGGGTTCGCCGAGCGGGTGCGCTCGGCCGCCGAGGCCGCCTACGACGTCATCGGCGAACAGGTGAACCTCGGCTCGCCCAAGCAGTTGCAGGCGATCCTCTTCGACAAGCTGGAGATGCCGAAGACGAAGAAGACCAAAACCGGCTACACGACGGACGCCGACGCGTTGCAGGGGTTGTACGAGAAGACCGGGCACCCGTTCCTCGAGCATCTGCTCGACCACCGGGATGCGACGCGACTGAAGGTCACCGTCGAGGGACTGCTGAAGTCGGTGGCACCCGACGGCCGGATTCACACGACCTTCCACCAGACGATCGCGGCGACCGGCCGACTCTCGTCGACCGATCCGAACCTGCAGAACATCCCGGTGCGCACGCCGGCCGGCCGGCAGATTCGCGGCGGGTTCATCGTGACCGGGGGTGGGGATCCCGACGCCGAGTTCGAGTGCCTGATGACGGCCGACTACAGCCAGATCGAGATGCGGATCATGGCCCACCTCTCCGAGGACGAGGGGCTGATCGAGGCGTTCAACACCGGCGAGGACCTCCACAATTTCGTCGGGTCGCGGGCTTTCGGCGTGCCGATCGACGGGGTGACGGCCGAGATGCGCCACCGCGTGAAAGCGATGTCGTACGGGCTGGCGTACGGGCTGTCGGCTTTCGGTCTCGCCGCTCAGCTCGGCATTAGTCGCGACGAGGCGAAGGAGCAGATGGAGGCGTACTTCGCCCGCTTCGGCGGGGTGCGCGACTACCTGCACAACGTCGTCGACGTCGCCCGTCGCAACGAGTACACGGCCACGGTCTACGGGCGTCGGCGATATCTGCCCGACCTCAACAGTGACAACTGGCAGCGGCGGCAGGCCGCCGAGCGCATGGCGCTCAACGCGCCGATCCAGGGGAGTGCCGCCGACATCATCAAGGTCGCGATGATCAACGTGCACCGCCGCCTCCTCGAGGAGAAGTTGCGCAGCCGCATGCTGTTGCAGGTCCACGACGAACTGGTGCTGGAGATCGCGCGCGGCGAGCGGGACACCGTGGAGAAGGTCGTGCGCGACGAGATGGGGAGCGCGATCAGCCTGTCGGTGCCCCTGGACGTGTCGATCGGCTACGGCCGGTCCTGGGACGACGCGGCGCACTGATGAATCGCGTCCGGCGGGTGGGCGGTCTAGCCGTCGCGGCATTGCTCGCCGTCGGAGTCATCGCGTGTACCAACGACGAGTCGGCGCTCGACACCAAGCCGATCACGGTCGACGTCGCCGCGCAGCCACAGATCGCGGCGCAGCTGCCCGCCGGTGTCCGCGACGGTGGTGTGCTGGTCGTCGGCACCAATCCGCCGTACCAGCCGAACGAGTTCAAGAACCGCGACGGCGAGATCATCGGCTTCGACGTCGACCTCGTCCGGGCGTTGAGCAAGGTGCTGGGTCTGCGGGTGCGCCTGGTCGAGTCGGAGTTCGCGAAGATCATTCCGGCCGTCCAGGCAGGCACCTTCCACGTCGGCATGTCGGCCTTCACCGACACCCTCGAGCGCGAGAAGCAGGTCGACTTCATCAGCTACTTCTCCGCCGGCGTGCAATGGGCACAGCGATCGGGTGACGCGATCGACCCGGACAACGCGTGCGGCAAGCGGGTCGGCGTCAAGTCGACGACGGTGCAGGACACTCAAGAGGTGCCCGCCAAGTCCGCGGCGTGCGACGCGGCGGGCAAGGAACCGATCCGCAAGATCAAGTTCAACAGCCAGGACGAGACCGTCAACGCACTGCTCCTCGGGCAGGTCGACGCGATGTCGGCCGACTCGCCGGTCACCGCCTACGCCATCAAGAAGACCGACGGCCAGCTCGAGCCGGTCGGCCCCGTGTACGACGCCGCCCCCTACGGAATGCCTGTCGCAAAGGGTTCCGGCCTGGCTCAACCGTTGCGCGACGCGATGCAGTACCTGATCGACAACGGTCAGTACGCGACGATTGCCCAGCACTGGGGCGTCAGTGCTGGAATGATTCGCACATCGGTCATCAACGGCGCAAAGGAGTAGCACCCTTGGGGCAACCCGCTGAACCAGCCGAACCGGACCCCGGCGACTCGGCGACGATCCGCGCGGTGCCGCTGCGCCACCCGGGTCAGTGGGTGGCCGCGGCCGTGGTGCTCGGTCTCGTCGGATTGTTCCTCTACGGCGCGGCGACGAACCCGGCGTATCGCTGGCACACCTACGCGGCCTATCTGTTCGACACCAGGATCCTGGCCGGTGTCGGCTACACCCTGGCGCTGACCGTGCTGGCCATGGCGATCGCCGTCGTCCTCGGTGTCGCGCTGGCGGTGATGCGGCTGACCGACAATCCGGTCCTGCGGTCGTGTGCCTGGGTCTACATCTGGATTTTCCGCGGCACGCCGGTGTACGTCCAACTGGTGTTCTGGGGTCTATTCGGATCGATCTACAAGCGGATCGACATCGGCATCCCGTTCGTGACGCAGTTCGCGCACATCGACATTCAGGCACTCAACGCGGCATTCTTCTTCGCCGTCATCGGCTTGGGTCTCAACGAGGCGGCGTATATGGCCGAGATCGTGCGTGCGGGCATCTCGTCGGTGGGCGACGGACAGACGGAGGCGTCGACGGCGCTGGGCATGTCGTGGGCGCAGACGATGCGACGCACGGTGCTGCCGCAGGCGATGCGCGTGATCATTCCGCCCACCGGCAACGAACTGATCAGCATGCTGAAGACGACCAGCCTCGTCGCGGCGGTGCCGTTCAGCCTCGAACTGTACGGCCGGGCGCGCGACATCTCCGGCGTGAACTTCCAGCCCATCCCGATGCTCCTCGTCGCGTCGACGTGGTACCTGGTCGTGACGAGTGTGCTGATGGTCGGCCAGCACTACCTGGAGAAGCACTTCAGCAAGGGCACGAGCAGGTCGGGAGTGCAGTGATGACCGCGATGGTGTCCGCGCAGGCGGTCGGGAAGTCGTTCGGGTCGCTGCGGGTCCTCAACGGGGTGTCGCTGGAGGTGCAGCGCGGCGAGGTGGCGTGCCTCATCGGACCGTCGGGGTCGGGAAAGTCTACGTTCCTGCGGTGTGTGAACCACCTGGAGCGGATCAACTCCGGCCGTCTCTACGTCGACGGGGAGCTGATGGGCTATCGCGAGCGGGGCGACAAGCTCTACGAGCTGAGTCCCAAGCAGGCCGCGCGCCAGCGCCGCGACATCGGCATGGTGTTCCAGCATTTCAACCTGTTCCCGCACCGAACGGCCCTGGAGAACGTGATCGAGGCGCCCGTGCTCGTGGCCGGCGTGTCCAAGTCGGAGGCCGTCGAGCGGGCCCGCGGCCTCCTCGATCAGGTCGGGCTGTCCGACCGTGCTGACCACTATCCCGCGCAGCTCTCCGGCGGGCAGCAGCAGCGCGTCGCCATCGCCCGGGCGCTAGCCATGGAACCGAAGCTGATGCTCTTCGACGAGCCGACGTCGGCCCTCGACCCGGAATTGGTGGGGGACGTCTTGGCGGTCATGCGCAAGCTGGCCGACGCCGGGATGACTATGCTGGTCGTGACGCACGAGATGGGCTTCGCGCGGGAGGTGGCCGACCAGTTGGTCTTCATGGACGCCGGTGTGGTGGTCGAGGCGGGAGACCCCCGCGAAGTGCTGGCCAACCCCCAGCACGAGCGGACGCAGGCTTTCCTAGCGAAACTGCTGTGAGTCGCGACGGAGATCCCGCACGAATCGACAGATCCCGACGAAGTAGCGTCGGGATCTGCGGGTTTCTGCGGGAGGAAGCTCTGACAGGAGGCAAGACGTGGCGGCTGACGTCCGAATCGGAATGATCGACGGCGACGGAATCGGGCCAGAGATCGTGCCGGTGGCAGTGGCCGTCGCCGGCGCTGCCGCCGCGCGCGTCGGGCTCGACGTCGAGTGGGTGCCGTTGTCCATGGGACAGTCCGCCATCGCGAATCATGGCGATCCACTGCCCGAGCAGACGGTCGCGGCCCTGGACGGACTGGACTGTTGGGTGCTGGGCCCGCACGACTCGGCCGGGTATCCGGAGGAGTTCCGCGGCCGCCTGACGCCGGGGGCGATCATTCGCAAACGGTATGGCCTCTACGCGAACCTGCGGCCGGCGCGCGCCTATCCGGGAGTGCGGGCGGTGCGGCCCGACATCGATCTATTGATCGTCCGGGAGAACAGCGAGGGGCTCTACGCCGATCGCAACATGGCCGTCGGATCGGGCGAGTTCATGCCGACACCCGATGTCGCGCTCGCCGTCGGCGTAATCACGCGCGCCGCGTCGGAGCGCATCGCCCGCATCGCATTCGAGCAGGCACAGACTCGACGCGGCCGGGTGACGGTGGTGCACAAGGCGAATGTTCTCGCCATGACGACGGGCTTGTTCCGCGACGCCTGCTTCGACATCGCGCGGGAGTTTCCCGATGTCGCGGTCGATGAGCAGCACGTCGACGCGATGGCAGCGCAGCTGGTCCGACGGGCAGGTGATTTCGACGTCGTCGTGACCGAGAACCTCTTCGGTGACATCCTGTCCGATCTGGCCGCCGAACTCGCCGGTTCGCTCGGCCTCGCGGCGTCGATCAACGCCTCCGACGTCAAAGCGATGGCGCAGGCCGCGCACGGTGCCGCGCCGGACATCGCGGGTCAGGACCGGGCCAATCCGGTCGCGTTGATCGAGTCGACGGCGATGCTCTTCGACTGGTGGGCACGACGATTCGACGACGAGCGCGGACGGGAGGTCGCGTCGCTGATGCGCACGGCTCTCGGCGATGCGCTGAGCGCCGGTGAGGCGACCCCGGATCTCGGCGGTTCGGTCGGGACCGCGGAGTTCGGACGGCGGATCCTCGCCCGGATCGCTGCGACGTAGACGACGTGGCTGCCCACTCGGTGAAGGTGAGGTGCCCACTCGGCGTAGGTGAGGTGCCCAGTCGGCGGGGGTGAGGTGCCCACTCGGCGGGGGTGGGGTGGGGTCGGTCAGGCGGGTTTGCGGCAGCTGAAGATCGCCGTGCCCGGGAAGTAGGCTCCGCGCAGCGGCGACCACTGACCCCATTCCTGCTCGAAGCCCTCCGGCCATTCCGGTTCGATCAGATCCTCCAGAACCAGTCCGGCAGAACGGATCTCGCGGATCCGATCGCCCATCGTGCGATGGTGCTCGACATAGGTGATCTCACCCGCGTCGTCGCGTTCTACGTACGGAGTCCGGTTGAAGTAGGGGATGGAGACCGTCAGCCCGGCAGGCCCCGGGTCGTCGAGGAACATCCACCGCATCGGGTGATTGACCGAGAACACCCAGCAGCCGCCGGGACGCAGCACGCGGGCGACCTCGGCCATCACGCCGGCGGAATCGGCGACGAACGGAACCGCGCCGAAGGCCGAACAGGCGAGATCGAAAGACTCGTCGGCAAAGGGGAGGTGCTCCGCGGTCGCTTGCACGAGTGGCACGCGTCGCTCGTCGCGGGCCATGGCGGCGACACCGTGGGCCAGCATGCCGCGCGACAGATCGATGCCAATGGGCGAGGCCCGCTGCGCGGCCAGCCAGCGCGAGCACGGCGCCGACCCGCACCCGACCTCGAGCACTACCTTTCCGGCCACATCGCCCAGCAGACCGATATCGGCTTCGCGCAGGTTCTCCGGGCACCAGACGAAGTCGCCCGCGGTGTTGTCGACGCCGAGGAAGCTCCCGTGCTCGTCGTGATAGGAGTCCGCGTCGGCGTCCCACCAGCCGCGGTTGGCACGGTCGCTGGTCGCCGAGTCGACCGGCCCGAGGATCGCCGGTGGCCGGGTTGGTTCGCTCACGTCGCCTCGTTTCGTGTGCGAGGCGCGCCGACCTCGTGGGACATCAGCACGCCCGGCCGGGAAGCACTGTCTCGGACTTCGTCTCGCCGTCCCATCGTCGAATCCCGGCGACGACGACATCGCGGTCGCGCTCGCCGGCGAGAAAGTCGATCGCCGCGGCGACTTGCTCACCGGACAAGCGGCGGGCGAGTGTCACGTGCGGCGACCACGATCCCGGACGGCTGTGGGCCAGCTCGCCGTCGATGTGGTCGGCGGCCAAGCGCACGACGGTGGCGTGAATGCCGAGCAGATCGGTCGACGGGACGACCGAGCGCGCGAGCACGTGGCCGCCGTGCGCACCCGCGGCGCCGTGGGAGAACACGATCGGGGCACCGAGGCGCACCGTGATCGGGAGCCGTTGGGCCACCGGCGCGAGGACGCTGAGCGCGGACTCGTCAACCGCTCGCGCGGCGACCAGGGTGATGTGCGGTCGCTGGTCTCGGTGCGGGTTGCGCAACCCGGCCGCGGCCAGGCGGTTCACCTCGGCGATCACGGCGGCGTCGGCCTCGTCGTCGAGGACGAGTTCGAGCGAGTGGACCACGGCGGACCCTTCCCTTGGGGGCGGAGGTGCATTTGTGCAGGACAGGGGCCCTGGCGTAGTGTTAGAAGCGCGTGTGGCCAGGGTTAGCTCAGCTGCCAATGCCACATTGTTGACCAGCAGGTTTGTGAAACATCCTGCCCGCTGGATGACCGCAAACCACAACCTGTACCTACTAGATACCTGTCCGGAGCAACCCAACACATGTCGTCCCCCACTATCTCCTCGCCGCAAGTAGCCGTCAACGACATCGGCTCGGCCGAGGATTTTCTCGCCGCCATCGACTCCACGATCAAGTACTTCAACGATGGTGACATCGTTGAAGGGACGATCGTCAAGGTCGACCGCGACGAGGTCCTGCTTGACATCGGCTACAAGACCGAAGGTGTCATCCCGTCCCGCGAGCTTTCCATCAAGCACGACGTCGACCCCAGCGAGGTTGTCAACGTCGGCGATGAGGTCGAAGCCCTGGTCCTCACCAAGGAGGACAAGGAAGGCCGCCTGATCCTGTCCAAGAAGCGCGCCCAGTACGAGCGCGCCTGGGGCACGATCGAAGAGCTCAAGGAGAAGGACGAGGCCGTCAAGGGCACCGTCATCGAGGTCGTCAAGGGCGGCCTGATCCTCGACATCGGCCTGCGCGGCTTCCTGCCCGCGTCGCTGGTCGAGATGCGTCGCGTCCGCGATCTGCAGCCGTACATCGGCAAGGAGATCGAGGCCAAGATCATCGAGCTCGACAAGAACCGCAACAACGTGGTCCTGTCGCGTCGCGCTTGGCTGGAGCAGACCCAGTCCGAGGTGCGCAGCGAGTTCCTGCACCAGCTGCAGAAGGGCCAGGTCCGCAAGGGCGTCGTGTCCTCGATCGTCAACTTCGGCGCTTTCGTCGATCTCGGCGGCGTCGACGGCCTGGTGCACGTCTCCGAGCTGTCCTGGAAGCACATCGATCACCCGAACGAGGTCGTCACCGTCGGCGACGAGGTCACCGTCGAGGTTCTCGACGTCGACCTGGACCGCGAGCGCGTCTCGCTGTCGCTCAAGGCGACCCAGGAAGACCCGTGGCGCCAGTTCGCCCGCACCCACGCGATCGGTCAGATCGTGCCGGGCAAGGTCACCAAGCTCGTTCCGTTCGGCGCGTTCGTCCGCGTCGAGGAGGGCATCGAGGGTCTGGTCCACATCTCCGAGCTGGCCGAGCGCCACGTCGAGGTGCCGGACCAGGTTGTCGCCGTCGGCGACGATGCCCTGGTCAAGGTCATCGACATCGACCTCGAGCGTCGTCGCATCTCGCTGAGCCTCAAGCAGGCCAACGAGGACTACACGGAGGAGTTCGACCCGTCGAAGTACGGCATGGCCGACAGCTACGACGAGCAGGGCAACTACATCTTCCCCGAAGGCTTCGACGCTGACACCAACGAGTGGCTTGAGGGCTACGAGGAGCAGCAGAAGGCTTGGGAGGCGCGCTACGCCGAGGCAGAGCGCCGTCACAAGATGCACACCGCTCAGATGGAGAAGTTCGCGAAGGCGGCCGCCGAGGCGGAGAACGCGCCGAGCGACTACTCCTCGTCGACCGACGAGGCCAAGGGTGGCAGTGCTCCGGCACCGAGCACCGGCGGCTCGCTGGCCAGCGACGAGCAGCTCGCCGCACTGCGCGAGAAGCTTGCCGGCAACGCCTAGCACTCGCTAGAACCGCGAACAGCTCCCCGGCCCGTGAGGGCCGGGGAGCTGTTTTCTTTGGTGGGAAATCTGTCCCGAATCAGCCGTGACGTTAGGAATCCCTATCGTCGCGTAGCCTAGCCAACGTTCTCTTAGTAGAGGCAATCTTTGCTGGTAGAGGCCATTTTTTGCACCTATCATCGAGCCTATGAAAATGACAGCAGGGCTTGAAAAGGCATTTATCAAGCAAATCATCAAGGAATACGAATCGGCAGTGCTTTACCGGCAGCTGGCCATCGAACTCGAGCTGATGAACCTGCCCGGTATCTCGAAGTGGCTCAAGAGCCAGTCGGCTGAAGAGCTCACCCACGCGGACAAGCTCATCAAGCACTTGACCGACCGGGACAACCACCCCGTCATCGGCGACATCAAGACGCCCAAGGTGAAGGTCACCAGCGTGACCGAGACCTTCGACGTCGCTCTGGAGGCCGAGCGCGATGTGTCGGCGTCGATCCGCGAGCTCTACGCCGCCGCGGACGAAGCGCACGACATCGACTCCCGCTCGCTCCTGGACTGGTTCGTCTCCGAGCAGATCGAAGAGGAAGCCACCGTGAGCGAGATCCTCGGCCGGGCCCGCCTGGTCAACGAGGACGGCTCGGGCATTCTCCGCCTCGACGCCGAGCTCGGCGCCAGCGCCTGAACCCCCTGAAATAGCCCTCAGGACAGTCGGCCCGCCGCATTCCACCCGGAGTGCGGCGGGCCGCCGCATTCGCCGGCCGCGCCTACCATTGGCCCTATGACGAGCAAGGCGCTGATCATCGTCGACGTCCAGTACGACTTCTGCGAGGGCGGGTCACTCGCCGTCGCCGGCGGGCTCGACCTCGCCGAGCGTTTGCGGTCGGCACTGCGCGACGAGCGGTTCCTCGCCGAGTACGACCTGGTCGTCACGACGCAGGATTGGCATATCGATCCGGGCGAGCATTTCGCCGCCGAGGGAGTCGAACCCGACTTTCGGACCTCGTGGCCGGTGCATTGCGTCGCGGAATCGGACGGGGCGCGCATCATCGACGACCTCGAAGACGAACTCGGCCGCATCGATTCCGTTCCGGTGATCCGGGTCTTCAAAGGCCACTACAGCGCCGCGTACTCCGGCTTCGAAGGAATCACGCCCGACGACGAACTGCTCGTCGAACGGCTGCGGGCGCACGGGATCACCGACGTCGACGTGGTGGGGATCGCGACCGACTACTGCGTGAAGGAGACCGCCCGGCAGGCGGCGGAAGCCGGTTTCCGCACCACCGTCCTCGAGAACTACGCCGTCGGCATCGACGAGGCCGCCGTGCGCGAGCTGTACGCAGGCGGATTCGCCGAACTCGGGGTCGCGGTGCGCTAGGCCCGGTCCGTCGCCGTCGCGATCGTCGTCTCCGGCCACAGACAGTTGCAGGCAATGCCGCGATCGGCCCATTCGGCCGCGAAACCCAGGGTCAGCAGCGACATCCCAGACAACCGATCCGTGCTTGTGCTCGGAGCACAACCGGGAAAGCCGGCGCGGGCATGCCACACTGGTGGGCGTGATTCGAGTGGGATTGACGGGCGGAATGGGTGCGGGGAAGTCGACGGTGGCGAAGACCTTCGTCGACCGCGGGGCGTACCTGATCGACGCGGACAAGGTCGCGCGCGAGGTGGTCGCCGCGGGCACACCGGGACTGGCGGAGTTGGCGCAGGCGTTCGGCGAGGACATCATCGGGCCCGACGGGGAACTGGATCGCCCCGCGCTGGCCGTACGGGCGTTCGCCGACGACGAGTCGCGAGCTACGCTGAACTCGATCACGCATCCGCTGATCGGCGCCCGCACCAACGAACTGTTGTCCGCTGCTCCCGCCGATGCGATCGTCGTGCAGGACATTCCGCTGCTCGTCGAGAACCACACGGCGCCGTTCTTTCACGCCGTGGTGATGGTGAACGCCGACGTCGAGCTGCGCGTGCACCGCCTCGTGACGTCTCGCGGCCTCGACGAGGCGGATGCGCGGGCGCGAATCGCCGCGCAGGCGACCGAAGAGCAGCGGCGTGCGGTCGCCGACGCGTGGCTGGACAACTCCGGGACGGAGATAGACCTCACCCGCAGAGCCATCGATCTATGGGATCAACGTCTCGTCCCCTATGAGGTCAACGTGCGCACCGGAGTCGTCGCCAAACCGGTTCCCGAGCTGATTGCCGCCGACCCCAACCCGGCGGCGTTGCCGAGCCGGCTGACCAACCGGCTCTGGGCAGTGGCAGGGGAGAAGGCGTCCGCGGTCGAGGTGGCGGCGGCCGACCCCATCCCGGAGTTGCGGATCACCGCGCGCGACGAGCAGGCGGCGGCCGAGCTTCCCGACCTCCTGTGCGCGGGCGGCTTCCCCCCGGAGGGGGACGGGACGTTCGCGGCCGCGGATCCCGGACGCCCGGCGCGCGTCAGCATCGTCGCGCCCTGATCGGCCGCGGTCAATGCAGCCAGGTGAGGGGTTCGCCGACCTCATCGTCGAGCCACGCCTGCACCCGATGACCGCGCCCGGCCGCCCCGACGAGCGCGCGCATGGCGATCTGCACGGCCCGTTCGCACTCGGCGGTGGTCAGATACCCCGCGGCTCGCGCGTCGAAGACCTCGTCGACGTCGACCAGCTCCAACGGCTTCCCGGGCACGTCGATCAGGTCCAGGTACCAATCGGTCGCGTGCCAACGGCCATCGGCGTCGGGACCGGAGAACTCGCCGACGTCGAGGTAGAGGCGCTGGCCGGGCCGGTAGTCGGCGTCGCGGAAGTGGAAGATGTTGGCGCGGAGGCCGAGCGACGGCAGCAGCCAGGTCTCCAAGTGGCCGAACCTGGGGTGATCGGCGGTGCGGGACATGTAGAGGCCGTAGTCGGTGACGCGGTATTCCTCGACGGGGCGAACGAATCCCTTGTTGTCGGTGTTGGTGCCCGCCGGGACGTCGAAGACCTCGATTTTCGGCCGGTGCGCGACTTCGCTCATGTTCTCAAACTAGCGTCGAGCCCCGTCGTTCGTGGTCGCCAACCGCTCCCGACCGACGTTGTCGGGGGGCGAGCCTATCCTGTCAGGTATGGCGTTTCCCGCAGAGAAACCAGTCCTCGCGCATTCCGAGTTCCGCCCGATCGGCGAGATCGAGCGGGCCGACGGACGCTTCGAAGTCGTCAGCGAGTACGAGCCCGCAGGTGACCAGCCGGCGGCGATCGAAGACCTGGAACGCCGGATCAACGAAGGGGAGCGCGATATCGTGCTGCTCGGTGCCACCGGCACGGGCAAGTCGGCGACCACCGCGTGGCTGATCGAGCGAGTCCAGCGCCCGACGCTGGTCATGGCGCCGAACAAGACTTTGGCCGCCCAGCTGGCCAACGAACTGCGCGAGATGCTGCCGAACAACGCGGTCGAGTACTTCGTCTCCTACTACGACTACTACCAACCCGAGGCGTACATCGCGCAGACCGACACCTACATCGAGAAGGACTCGTCGATCAACGACGATGTCGAACGCCTGCGGCACTCGGCGACATCGAGCCTGCTATCGCGCCGCGACGTCGTCGTCGTCGCGTCGGTGTCCTGCATCTACGGCCTGGGCACGCCGCAGTCCTATCTCGACCGCTCGGTGGAGATGTCGGTCGGTGACGAGATCGACCGTGACGCGCTGCTGCGCCTTCTCGTCGACGTGCAGTACACCCGCAACGACATGTCGTTCACCCGCGGCAGCTTTCGCGTGCGCGGCGACACCGTCGAGATCATCCCGTCCTACGAAGAGCTGGCCGTGCGGATCGAGTTCTTCGGCGACGAGGTCGAAGCGCTCTACTACCTGCATCCGCTGACCGGTGACGTGGTCCGGCAGGTCGACAATGTGCGGATCTTCCCCGCGACCCACTACGTCGCCGGTCCCGAACGCATGGAACGGGCGATGAAGGGGATCGAGTCCGAACTGGAGGAGCGGCTCGCCGAGCTGGAGGGCAAAGGCAAGCTCCTGGAGGCGCAGCGCCTGCGGATGCGGACCACCTACGACTTGGAGATGATGCGCCAGGTCGGCTTCTGCTCGGGCATCGAGAACTATTCGCGTCATATCGACGGTCGCGGGCCCGGCTCGGCGCCGGCGACGTTGATCGACTACTTCCCGGACGACTTCCTACTCGTCATCGACGAGTCGCATGTGACCGTGCCGCAGATCGGCGGCATGTACGAGGGCGACATGTCCCGCAAGCGCAACCTGGTCGACTACGGCTTCCGGCTGCCCTCGGCGGTCGATAACCGCCCGCTGACCTGGGACGAGTTCGTCGACCGGATCGGGCAGACCGTCTACCTGTCGGCCACCCCGGGACCCTATGAGCTGGGCCAGACCGGCGGTGAGTTCGTCGAGCAGGTCATTCGCCCGACCGGGCTGGTCGACCCGAAGGTCGTGGTGAAACCGACCAAGGGCCAGATCGACGACCTGGTGCATGAGATCCGGGAGCGCACCGAGCGCGACGAGCGGGTGCTGGTCACGACGTTGACCAAGAAGATGGCCGAAGACCTGACCGACTATCTGCTCGAGTTGGGGATCCGGGTGCGGTACCTGCACTCGGAAGTGGACACGCTGCGCCGCGTCGAACTGTTGCGGCAGCTTCGCCTCGGCGAGTTCGACGTGCTCGTGGGCATCAATCTGCTGCGCGAGGGCCTCGACCTGCCCGAGGTGTCGCTCGTCGCCATCCTCGACGCGGACAAGGAGGGCTTCCTGCGCAGCACGACATCACTGATCCAGACGATCGGCCGCGCGGCTCGTAACGTCTCCGGCGAAGTGCACATGTACGCCGACAAGATCACCGACTCCATGCAGAACGCGATTGATGAGACCGAGCGCCGCCGGGAGAAACAGATCGCGTACAACACCGAGATGGGCATCGATCCGCAGCCGCTGCGCAAGAAGATCGCCGACATCCTCGACCAGGTCTACAGCGAGGCCGAAGACGAGGTGACGGTCGGCGGATCGGGCCGCAACGCCACCCGCGGCCGACGTGCCCAGGGCGACAATCCGAAGGGGTCGTCCAGCGCCGGAGTCATTGAGCGCCGGGACATTTCGGCGATGCCGCGTGCCGAATTGGCCGATCTCATCAGCCAGCTCACCGATCAGATGATGTCCGCCGCCCGTGACCTGCAGTTCGAACTCGCCGGGCGGCTGCGCGACGAGATCGCCGACCTCAAGAAGGAATTGCGGGGAATGGATGCGGCGGGAATCAAATAGCGGCCCGACAGTGGCGGTGAACACCACCGCGCGAACTCAGACCCAGCCGGACCGAGAATCCGATAATGTGCTTATCGCACAAGCGAAATCTGGAGGGAATTGTCAATGGCTGCATACAGCACCGTGGTAGTGGGGACCGACGGCTCGGAATCCTCGATGAAGGCGGTGGAACGCGCCGGTGCGTTGGCCGGTGAGAACGCGACGCTGGTAATCGCCTGCGCCTACTTCCCGAACGAGGGCCGCGACATCAACGCGATGTCCGACGTTCTCAAGGACGAGGCCTACCAGGTTCACGGCTCCGCGCCCACCGAGGAGATCCTCCGCACCGCCAAGGAGCGCGCGACGGCGGCTGGCGCCAAGGTGATCCAGCAGCGCCCGGTCAAGGGTGCCCCGGTCGACGCGCTGCTCCAGCTCGTCGTCGACGTGAAGGCCGATCTGCTGGTCGTCGGTAACAAGGGTCTGAACACCCTGTCGGGTCGTCTACTCGGTTCGGTCCCCGCCGACGCGGCCCGCAAGGCCGATGTCGACGTGCTGATCGTCCACACCACGTAGGACAACACCGCGGCGCGAGAACTGTCAGCGCTGCTCCGCTTGCCACCCGGGTAGGTCCGCCAACTCGGGTGGCAAGTCGCATTCTGCGACCACGACGAGCCGCTGGGTTGCTCGTGTCAGGGCCACGTACAGGTCGTTGAGCCCGCGCGGCGACGCCGCGATGATCGTCGCCGGCTCTACGACGACGGTGTTGTCGAACTCCAGTCCCTTGCACCCGTTGACCGTGTGCACCACGATCTCCGGATGATCGGCTAGCGCGTCGACGGCCAGCTCGTAGTCGCCGTCGGCGACGATCAGGCCGGTGAGGCCCTCCCACCCGGCACCGACGGCGAGATCCACCGCGTCGAGAACGGCCCGGCCGAACGGAGCGCGCACCGCTCGCGGTTCCAGACCGTTCGATCGCAGCGATGTCGGCGGACTGAGCTCCGGGTTGATCCGGGCCAGCAGCCGCGCCGCGTACCGCATGATCTCGGCCGGAGTCCGGTAGTTGACCGTGAGTTCGTGCAGGCGCCACCGCTTCTGGACATACGGTTCGAACACCGCGCCCCACGAGGTGGCACCGGCCGGCGCCGACGTCTGCGCGGTGTCGCCGATGACCGTCATCCACCGGTTCGGGATGCGGCGCATCACCATCCGCCAGGCCATCGCCGACAGTTCTTGCGCCTCGTCGACGATGACATGGCCGAAGGTCCACGACCGGTCGGTATGGGCCCGCTCGGCGGTGGTGCGGTACTGGGTGACGGTCTGCCGCGCGGCCAACTGTTCGGCGTCGATGAGGTCGTAGGCCATCAGGATTTCAGGGTCGATCTCATCCTCGAGGTCCTGCGGAGCCGATCCCGTCAAGATGTCCAGCGCCTCCTGCGCTTCGGCGAGCTTGGCGCGCCAACTCGCCTCCTCGGCGGCCTTGTCGTCGGCGGTTCCCGCACCGATCAGCTCGGCGATCTCGTCGAGTAGCGGAACGTCGCCGACCGTGATCGGTTCGTCCGGGGAGCGTTCCAGGGCAGCGCGGTCGCGATCATCCCAACCGTGACAGGCGCGGCGGATCGCCGAGGACGAGGTTAGTAGATCGGTGAGGACCTGGATCGGTTCGAGCCGCGGCCAGAAGCTGAGAACCGCGCGGACGAGATCCTCGTCGTCGCGCATCTCGTCGCGGATATCGGCGATCTCGGAACTGCTCAGCATCTGCGACCCGTCGAGCAGCGACGAGCCGATGCGGCCGGCGTAGGCGGTGGCGAGGCCGTACAGCGCGGCCCGGAGAAACTCGCGCTGAGCCTGGTTGTGTGCTCGTCGGGTGCTGCGCGCCTTGGCGCGGGCGGACTTGACCAGATTCGAATCGATCGTCAGCGGGTAGCCGTCGAACTCGACGGTGACCGGGCCCTTCGGCAGCGACTGGTAGGCGCGCACATGCCGTTTGAGAACGTCGATCATCGTCAACGAGCCCTTGAGCGCCGCGGCGGCCGGGGGATCGACGGCGTCGGTGCCGACGCCGGGAAGCAGGTTGCCGATCGTCGAAAGGAGCACCCCGGTCTCGCCCAGCGAGGGGAGGACCTGCGAGATATAGCGGAGGAACTCGTCGTTCGGCCCGATGATGAGCACACCGCTGCGGGCCAGGATGTCGCGGTGCGTGTACAGCAGGTAGGCGGCACGGTGCAGCGCGACAGCTGTCTTTCCGGTTCCCGGACCGCCCTGCACGACGCTCACGCCGCGATGTGACGAGCGGATGATCAGATCCTGTTCGCGCTGGATCGTCTCGACGATGTCGTTCATCTCGCCGGTGCGAGCGGCGTTGAGTGCCGTGACCAGTGCGGCCTCGTTCACCACGTCGCCACCGGTCGCCGTGCCTTCGCCGGTTTCCGGAACCACCGACCCGTCGAGCACCTCGTCGTTGATCGCCTTCACCCGCCGGTTGCTGGTGCGGATGTGTCTGCGCACGTGGACCCCGTCGGGATCGGCGGGCGTCGCGAGGTAGAACGGGCGCGACAGGGGCGCGCGCCAATCGAGCAGGAGGGTCGTATCCTCGTCGTCGTCGTCGAGCACTCCGATGCGCCCGATGCGCCTGGTCTCCATCGTGCCGTCGCCGTCGCCGTCGACGTCGAGCCGTCCGAAGTACAGGTTGTGCTCGGCGGCATCGAGTTTGGCGAGGTCCTCGACGTAGAGCCGCTCGTAGGATTCCCGCTCGGATTGGGCCTGAGGAGTACCGCCGCTCTCGGCGAGAGTCTCGCGCAGCCGGCGGTTGGTCGTCGACCGCATCCGGTCGACGCGCCCGTAAACCGCGTCGAGATGCTGCTGCTCGTCGGCCATGCGGGAATCAGGATTCACAGTTGATCCAGTGTACGCGGACAATGCGGGTCCGGCTGGCCGGCGAACGGGCCCTCGGCTGCTACCAGCCGCGCGTCCTCCACTCGGCCAACTGCGGCCGTTCCGCGCCCAGGGTCGTGTCGCTGCCGTGGCCCGGGTACACGGCGGTGTCGTCGGGATAGACGTCGAAGAGCTTCGTCGTGACCCCGTCGAGGAGACGCTCGAAATCACCCGGCTGCCAGGTTTTGCCGACGCCGCCGGGGAAGAGGCAGTCCCCGGTGAACAGTTGCACCGAGATCGGTCCCGCCGCGTCGTCGCTGGGGTCGAGCAAGGCCAGGGCGATCGAGCCTTCGGTGTGCCCGACGAGGTGGATGGCGCGCAGGACAAGGTTGCCGACGGTGATCTCGTCGCCGTCGTCGAGCAGGCGGTCCGGGGTGACGGGCAACTCTTTCGTATCGTCGCGGCCGGCCAATGTCGGGACGCCGGTGGCCTTGGCCACTTCCTGCAGCGCCTGCCAGTGGTCGAAATGGCCGTGCGTGGTGACGATGCTCCGCAGTGTTCCGGGGAGTTCGCCCAGGAGCGCGAGAATCGCCGGGGCGTCGTTGGCCGCGTCGATCAACAGCTGGTCGCCGGTCTCCGTGCAGGTGAGGACGTACACGTTGTTGTCCATCGGGCCGACGGACATCTTCGTGATGGTCGCGCGGGCGGTGGTGCGGCGAATGGGCTGGTGCGGACCGGCAACCGTGCCGGTGTACGTGTCATCGACGGGGCTGATCGTTGCCATGCCTCCACGGTAGCGGCGCCCGGCGGCACATAGGCGACGCGGCATAGAATCGAGAAAGTGTCAGAGGTCGCCGGTATATGTGGACGCGACTGTCTCGACGAGGCGCCGGACAAGCTGGGCGTCGCAGAACCGTGAGGATGCTTTGCTGTGGTTGATCGCTTGATCGTGCGCGGTGCGCGCGAGCACAACCTTCGTGGGATCGATGTCGATCTGCCGCGGGATTCACTGATCGTTTTCACAGGACTGTCCGGGTCGGGGAAGTCGTCGCTGGCATTCGACACGATCTTCGCCGAGGGGCAGCGCCGCTACGTCGAGTCGCTCTCGGCCTATGCGCGCCAGTTCCTCGGTCAGATGGACAAGCCGGACGTCGACTTCATCGAGGGTTTGTCGCCCGCGGTGTCGATCGACCAGAAGTCGACCAACCGGAACCCACGATCGACGGTCGGCACCATCACCGAGGTCTACGACTACCTGCGGCTCCTGTACGCGCGCGCGGGCACCGCGCACTGTGCGCAGTGCGGGGAGAAGATCGCCAAGCAGACGCCCCAGCAGATCGTCGACCAGGTGCTCGCCATGGATGAAGGCACCCGGTTCCAGGTGCTCGCACCCGTGGTGCGGTCGCGCAAGGGCGAGTTCGTCGACCTGTTCGCCGACCTGCAGACCCAAGGGTTCGCGCGCGCACGCATCGACGGAAAGGTCTATCCGCTCACCGAGCCGCCCACGCTGAAGAAACAGGAACGCCACGATATCGACGTCGTCGTCGACCGGCTCGCGGTGAAATCCTCGGCGAAGCAGCGGCTCACCGACTCCATCGAGACGGCCCTGCGGCTGGCCGACGGCATCGTCGTCCTCGACTTCGTCGACGTCGATGAGAAGGATCCGAACCGCGAGCGGCGCTTCTCCGAGCGGATGGCCTGCCCCAACGGGCACATCATCGCGATCGACGATCTGGAGCCGCGTTCGTTCTCCTTCAACTCGCCCTACGGCGCCTGCCCGGTCTGCGACGGCCTCGGCGTCAGCAAGGTGATCGACGAGGAACTCGTCGTCCCGGATCCCGATCTGAGTCTCGCCGAGGGCGCGGTGGCACCGTGGTCGGCCGGGCACAATGCCGACTACTTCCTGCGGCTGCTGTCAGGGCTCGCCGACCAGATGGGTTTCGACCTCAACACACCGTGGCGGAAGCTGCCCGCGGCGGCGCGCAAGGCGATTCTGAACGGCAGCGACCACCAGGTCCACGTCCGCTTCCGCAACCGCTACGGCCGCACGCGCTCGTACTACACGGAGTTCGAAGGGGTGATGGCCTTCCTGTCGCGCCGCTCGGAGCAGACCGAGTCCGAGGCGATGAAGGAGCGCTACGAGGGATACATGCGCGACGTCCCCTGCGCGGCGTGCGGCGGAGCGCGACTCCGGCCGGAGATCCTGGCGGTGACCCTCGACTCGGCGAAGTTCGGCCCGAAGTCGATCGCCGACGTCAGCGCCCTGTCGGTGGCGCAGTGTGCCGAATATCTCGACGGT
This sequence comes from Gordonia araii NBRC 100433, assembly GCF_000241265.1. GTDB lineage: Bacteria > Actinomycetota > Actinomycetes > Mycobacteriales > Mycobacteriaceae > Gordonia > Gordonia araii. The sequence continues at coordinate 38,373 of NZ_BAEE01000063.1, read as the reverse complement.
CTCAAGCTCGGCGCACGCGAGGAAGCGATCGCCGGCCGGGTGCTCAAAGAGGTCCAGGCGCGGATCAGGTTCCTGCTCGACGTCGGACTGGAGTACCTGTCGCTCGCGCGGGCGGCCGGATCGTTGTCCGGCGGCGAGGCGCAGCGCATCCGGCTGGCCACACAGATCGGGTCGGGGCTCGCCGGCGTGCTGTACGTGCTCGACGAGCCGTCGATCGGACTGCACCAGCGCGACAACCGGCGGTTGATCGACACCTTGATCCGGCTTCGCGACCTGGGCAACACGCTGATCGTGGTCGAACACGACGAGGACACCATCCGTTCCGCGGATTGGATCGTCGACATCGGCCCGCGGGCCGGCGAGCACGGCGGTCACGTCGTGCACAGCGGCAGCTACGAAGGGCTGCTGGCCAACCCCGACTCGATCACCGGCGCCTACCTGTCGGGGCGTGAGACCCTTCCGGTCCCGGAGATCCGGCGGCCGGTGAGCAAGCGCAAGCAGCTCGCGGTGGTCGGGGCCAACGAGCACAACCTCAAAGACATCGACGTCAACTTCCCCCTCGGCGTGCTGACCGCGGTCACCGGCGTGTCCGGGTCGGGCAAGTCGACATTGGTCAACGACATCCTCGCGACGGTGCTCGCCAACAAGCTCAACGGCGCGCGCCAGGTGCCGGGGCGGCACAAGCGCGTCAAGGGCCTCGACCAGCTCGACAAGCTGGTGCAGGTCGACCAGTCGCCGATCGGCCGCACGCCGCGGTCCAACCCGGCGACGTACACGGGCGTCTTCGACAAGATTCGCACCCTCTTCGCCGCGACGACCGAGGCGAAGGTGCGCGGTTACCAACCGGGGCGGTTCTCGTTCAACGTCAAGGGCGGGCGCTGCGAGGCGTGCACCGGCGAGGGCACGATCAAGATCGAGATGAACTTCCTCCCGGATGTTTACGTGCCGTGCGAGGTCTGTCACGGCGCGCGGTACAACCGCGAAACCCTGGAAGTCCACTACAAAGGCAAGACGATCGCCGAGGTCCTCGACATGCCGATCGAGGAGGCCGCCGAGTTCTTCGAGGCGGTCACTTCGATCCACCGCTACTTGAAGACCCTGGTCGACGTCGGGCTCGGTTACGTTCGGCTGGGCCAGCCCGCGCCGACGCTGTCCGGGGGCGAGGCGCAGCGCGTCAAGCTCGCGGCTGAGCTGCAGAAGCGCTCGACCGGGCGTACGGCCTACATCCTGGACGAACCCACGACGGGCCTGCACTTCGAAGACATCCGCAAGTTGCTGGCGGTGATCAACGGCCTGGTGGACAAGGGCAACACGGTGATCGTCATCGAGCACAACCTCGACGTGATCAAGTCCGCCGACTGGATCATCGACATGGGACCCGAGGGCGGCGACGGCGGCGGCACCGTGGTGGCCACCGGGACGCCGGAGGAGGTGGCCGCGTCATCGCAGAGCCACACCGGACGGTTCCTGGCAGAGGTGCTGGAGCCCGAACGGGTGGCCGACGCGGGTTAGTCTTCCCGCTCGCCCATCGATTTGCGGATCTCGTCCAGCTTCTTGCGGGCGGCCTCGTTGCGCTCGTCGAACTGCTCCTGGACGGTCCGCCCCTCGGGCGACTCGGCAGCAAGCTCTTCGGAGCCGATCGCGGTGGCAGCGCGCTTCTCGATCTTCTCGCGGACCTCGTCGAAGGTGGGCGTGCCGCTGTCGTTGGGCTCGGTGCCGGTCATGTCCCCACTGTAGGCGCGACTAGGGTCGATGTCTGTGGACTTCGACGCCGACGCGCTCGTCGGGGCGTTGCGCGCCGCCGGCTGCGTCTTCGCCGAAGACGAAGCGCGAATCCTGCGCCATCGGGCGGTCGGCGAGGGGCAGTTGAGCGAGTGGCTGCGCCGCCGCATCGCCGGTGAACCGCTGGAGCAGATCGTCGGTGCGGTCGAGTTCGCGGGACTGGATCTTGCCGTGGGCGCCGGAGTGTTCGTCCCGCGTCAGCGCACGCGACTGGTCGCGGCCATCGCGAGCGATGAGGTCGGGGCCGCGCTCGCCGCGGATCCGTCGGGGACGGTCTTCGTCGAACCCTATTGCGGTGCCGCGCCGATCGCGGCTCACGTCGCGCGCGACCATCCGGCCGCAGCGATCGTCGCCACCGATATCGACCCGGTCGCACTGGCCTATGCCGAGCGCAATCTGAGTTCGCCGGCGATCGTGCGCCGGGGGAGCGGACTGGCCGGTCTGCCGCAAGGGCTGCGCGGTCGAGTGTCGGTGACCGCCGCCGTACCGCCGTACGTCCCCGACGGGGAACTGGATCTGATGCCCGGGGAAGCTCGTGGATTCGAACCAGTGAGCAGCCATTCGGCGGGCGCGGCGGGTCTCGACGAGGTCTCGCGGTTGCTGCGCGAGGCGCGCGAGTGGCTGCGGCCTACCGGCGTCGTCGCCCTCGAACTCCACCGGCGCCAGGCAGATGCTGCTGCGCGGATAGCCGTCGACGCCGGGTTCCAGCCCACCGTGCGAACCAGCCACCGTTCGTTCTCCGACGACGGGCACACCGCCGTTCTCCTCCTGAGGGATCCCGCGGGCGACGAAGACGTCATTGACAATATGCTGACAAAATGACAGCATAATGTCATGACTCGATACGTGAACATCGCCCTGCTCGACACCCTGGCGGATTGGGAGATCGGCTACCTCACCTCCTACGTCAACGATTCCGAATTCCAGCGCGAACCCGGCTCGGTCCGCATTCGCACGGTCGGCACGACCGCGGAACCCATTCGCACCAAGGGCGGCCTCGCCGTCACGCCCGATGTCGTACTGGCCGACCTGAGCCTCGACGACAGCGCGATGTTGGTTCTGCCGGGGGCCGATACCTGGGCTGAACCCGACAACGCGGTCTGGCTGGAGCAGGTACGGCGATTCCTCGATCACGGCCTGCCGGTCGCCGCGATCTGCGGCGCGACCTACGCCCTCGCGGCGGCCGGCTTCCTGGACGATCGGCCGCATACCGGCCCGGCCAAGGAGTTCCTCGCTTCGAGCGGGTACGGCGGGACCGAGCATTTCGTCGACGAGCCGGTCGTCGCCGACGGCGATCTCATCACGGCGAATCCGGTCGCCCCGGTCGAGTTCGCCCGAGCGGTGTTCGAGCGCCTCGGCCTCTATCGCGATGAGACCCTCGCATCCTGGTACAAGCTGTACGGTCGTCAGGACCCGCAGGGCTTCTACGAACTGATGTCGTCATGACGAGCCAGGGGCAGCCCGAGAACGAAGACCAGCGGTTGCTGTCGGACGCTGCGCTGACCACCTTCCGGCTCAACGGTCAGTTGCTGGGCGTGGCCGAACGGCTGGCGCGGCCGGCCGGTCTGACGGCAGCCTGGTGGCAGGTCCTGGGGGCGGCGCTGGGGGAGCCGCAAACCGTGTCCGGCATCGCCCGTGCCATGGGGTTGACCAGGCAGGCCGTCCAGCGGATCGCCGATCTGCTCGTCGAGCGTGGTCTCGCCGAGTACCGGGAGAATCCCGCGCACCGGCGGGCGAAGCTCTTCGCGCCGAGCGAGGCCGGGCGCGCGGCGGTCGCCGACATTCATCCGGCCCATCTGGCGGCTTCGCGTGCGCTCACGGCGCAGATGGGCGCCGACCGGTTGGCCGAGGTGCTCGTCGGCATGCACGAGCTGTCGGCGGCACTCGACCGGATCGAGGCGAGCGCCGATTAGACGAGCTTCTCGCCGGGCCCCTCGCCGGGCTCGTCGGGATAGGCGCTCGCCTCGCGGAACGCGGCCTGCAGGCCCTTGACGCCGTCGCGGATCGGGTTGGCGTGCAGCCCGAGATCGCGGCGTGAGGCGTCGAACAGTCCGGCGAGCGCGGTGATCAGCTTGCGAGCCTCGTCGAGGTCGACGTCGTCGGCGGTCGCCCCTTCGGCGAGGCCGAGCTTCTCAGCCGCCGAACTCATCAGCATGACGATGGCCTTGGTGATGACCTCGATGGCGGGGATATCGCCCAGGTCGCGGACATCCGCGGGGGATTCAGGCTGGTCGCGGACATCCGCGGGGGGTTCGGGCGTCGAATAGGACTCCTGGGACATGACTGTTAGACTGTCACAGTGCGACCGCTCCGGGTAACCGGGGCAGGCAAGTGGAGTTCCGCCTCCCACCGTGCGACGCAACCGCCATAGTGCAACCGCAGTTTCACGGTCCGACGCGCGCCGGACGAACCCGTTCGTTCCCGGTCGTGCTGTTCGGTCGGCATCGGAGCCCCTCGGGACTGGTTCGAAAACCAGCACCGGTGGGCTTTCTTGTTGAGGCGGTGGCTCCCCTCGAACCCGTTCTCCGTGGCGGTCGGACCAGATACCGACCTACCTAGGAGGCCCCATCAGCACTGAGACTCGCATCAACGAGCGCATCCGCGTCCCGGAGGTCCGACTTGTCGGACCGAACGGTGAGCAGGTGGGCATCGTGCGCGTTGAGAATGCGCTCCGACTGGCCGAGGAAGCCGATCTGGATCTGGTGGAAGTCGCGCCCGACGCCCGTCCACCGGTCTGCAAGATCATGGACTACGGCAAGTTCAAGTACGAAGCAGCGCAGAAGCAGCGCGAGTCGCGTCGCAACCAGCAGATGACCGTAATCAAGGAGCAGAAGCTCCGCCCGAAGATCGACGACCACGACTACGAGACCAAAAAGGGTCACGTGATCCGCTTCCTGGAAGCCGGATCGAAGGTCAAGGTCACGATCATGTTCCGCGGGCGCGAGCAGTCGCGTCCCGAACTCGGGTTCCGGCTGCTGCAGCGCCTGGGCAACGACGTCGCCGAGTACGGCTTCGTCGAAACCTCGGCGAAGCAGGACGGACGCAACATGACGATGGTCCTGGCCCCGCACAAGGGCGCCAAGACCCGCGCCAAAGCCGCGCAACAGTCCAACGCGAGCGCCCCGGCAGAGCAGACCTCTGACGAGCCCGCGGGCAAGGACTAGCGGCCGGCCGCGAAGTAACAGACCTCAGCGGCACCGCCACCACGGCGGGCCGACGATCCCGGGTGCGAACCCGGGCGGACGAACAGGAATATCCACATGCCAAAGGCAAAGACCCACAAGGGCACCGCGAAGCGCTTCAAGGTGACCGGCAGCGGCAAGATCGTGCGGCAGAAGGCGAACAAGCGCCACCTTCTGGAGCACAAGTCGTCGCACCGCAAGCGCCGTCTCGACGGGACGACCGTCGTCGCCGAAGCCGACGCGCCGCGCATCAAGCGACTGCTCAACGGCAACGGCTAGTCAGCCCCATCCGACCAACCAGACCGAAGTAAAGAGGATCAGACATGGCACGCGTGAAGAGGGCGGTCAACGCCCAGAAGAAGCGCCGGACGACCCTGGAGGCGTCGAAGGGGTACCGCGGGCAGCGCTCGCGCCTGTACCGCAAGGCCAAGGAGCAGCAGCTCCACTCGATGACCTACGCCTACCGTGACCGTCGCGCGCGCAAGGGCGAGTTCCGCAAGCTGTGGATTTCGCGCATCAACGCCGCGGCCCGCGCCAACGACATCACCTACAACCGCTTCATCCAGGGCCTGAAGGCCGCTGGCGTCGAGGTGGACCGCAAGGTGCTCGCCGAGATCGCCGTGAGCGACCCGCAGGCTTTCACCGGCCTCGTCGAGATCGCCCGCAAGGCCCTGCCGGACGACGTCAACGCGCCTGCCGCCTGACGCGGCTCGAACGCCGACACAACCCGCGATGGATGTTCTGACCGAACGCTCGTCGCGGGTTGTTTCGTATGGCAAATTGCACCGCGCGGCGGCGCGACGAGAACAGCAACGCTTCCTCGTCGAAGGGGCGAACGCGGTCGGCGCGGCGCTGGAGACCGGGCACGCACTCGTCGTCCTGGTGGGGGAGACCGACGCCGCCCGGCACCGCGACATCGTCGACGCCGCTGCCGCTCGTGGCATCGAAGTGGTCGCGCTGACCGAGCGTGCGGTCGCCAAACTGGCCGATGCCACCACACCGCCCGGCATCTTCGCGGTGTGCTCACCACTCGACGCCGATCTGGCCGCTGTGCTCGACTGTCGTCCGCGATTGCTCGCCGTCGCCGTCGAACCGCGGGAGCCGGGCAATCTCGGCACGATCATCCGCTGCGCCGACGCGATGGGCGCGGGTGGCGTCGTGGTCCTCGGGGACGCCGTCGACCCGCACAACGGAAAATGCGTGCGAGCCAGCGCGGGCAGCGTCTTCCATCTGCCCATCGCGCGGGATCGCGACATCGGCCACGGCCTCTCCGCGTTGCGCGACGCCGGGATGGCCCTGCTGGCCGCGACGGCCGACGGGGAGACGCCGATCGGCGGCTCGGGCGATGGACCGGACGACGACTTCCTCGCGGCGCCGACGGCATGGCTGTTCGGCAACGAGGCACACGGCCTGCCCGCCGAGGTGGCCGCGGCCGCCGACCGTCGGGTCTCGATCCCGATCCGCGGCCGCGCGGAGAGCCTGAACCTCGCCACCGCGGCGGCGATCTGCCTCTACGAGAGCGCTAAAGCGCAGGGCTGAGCCCGACCTGGATCAGAAGGGTGGATCGCTGTCGTCGGGCGATTCCTCGGCGAGTCGTCGCCGGCGGTTGGCTTCGCGTTCGGATCGTCGTCGAGCGTGTTTGGCGCGGAGGCGGTTGCGGCCCCGCTTGGGTGGACTTTCCGATGACGGTTCTTGTGGAGGTGATGACGGGTCGCGCCAGGTGATGGTTGCCAATGCGGGAAAAGGTCTTGGTTCGTCTCGGCCGGGCCGGAAAATCGTATGCCTTCGGGCGAGACGACTTCGCTGACGAGGCGGCCGTCGCGATCGCGGTATTGATCGTCGAGCCAGTCATCGGCGAAGGTCTTGAGGTTGTGGTGCATGCGGCACTTGGCAGCCAAGCCGTCGGGGGTGGTTTGTCCACCCGTGCTCGGGTTGTCGTGGTCGTATTCGGTGACGTGGTCGACGTCGCAGCGCCAGGCGGGTTGGTCGCACCCGGGCATGGTGCAGTAGCCGTCGCGGGAGCGGACGAACGTGTCGAGTGCGGTAGAGGGGCGGTAGGCGTCGGAGGGCCGGTGTGTCGGCAGTGAGACGTCCGCGGATTCGGGGTTGAGGGGGCGGACCGTGCTATCGCCGCGGGTGAGGAGATCACGCAGGTGGGCAGCGGAGATGACGCCGTGCCCGTCCATAAAGGCGGGTTCGTCGTTTCGGCCGTCGACCGTGGCCTGGTCGGCGATGACATGCACCAGCACGCGTCCCTTGACGACGGCCGCATCTTCGCGGGCGCGCAGCCAGGCGGCGAGCGCATCGGGTTCGGGGATGGTCGCGGGGCAATCCGGTTGGCCGCAGTCACATTCGAATGCCGTTCCCGACAGCAATGCGAAGAGGGCGTCGCTGCTGCGGGCATCCGGAGAACGGGTGTCAGCGGGGCAGACGAGGTTGGCCAGCGTGACCATCGCGGAGTAGGCGATCACGGCGTTCTCGGCGGTCATCGTCGCCCCGACGGTGGCCATCCCGTCACTGCCGGAAAGGATCCAAGCGGTCCGATTCTCCTTGGCCTTCTCCCGCCGGCGCCGTACCGAGTCGGGGTCGTGGCGGAAGATGATCCGATCGACCATGTCGGACAGCCGCTTGGTCGACCACGCTCCAGCCCCGCTGCGTCGGGCCAGGACCGCGGCGATCGCGACGTCGACCTGCGGTGCCCAATCTTGGTCATCGATCAACTCGGTGCGTGACACGATCAGCCGGAACTGCCGCGGCGTGATCGCAGAATCGCGCAACTGGCGGCCCACCTGCGGCAGGCGGTCACGCATCGCAATCGCCTCCGACAGCCACTTCTCGGCCTGGCGCTGCGACAGGCCCTGGCTCATCGCGATCCGGGCGGCGCACTGCATCTCGATGTCGAGCATCCGAACTCCTCGCGCCGACGGCTCCGGCTTCCCGAACGTCGCGAGATAGGTGTGCATCGCACCGATCTCCCGATACTCGGTCCAGGCGATCATCGCGTTGGCCTTGGCCGCGTCGGCGAGCACCTCCACGGTCCAGCCCGGCTCGCCGACCGTGACCGCCATCGCAGCGTCGAGTGCGACTGCCCGGTCCTGCCACAGGCTCGCGTCGCTGTCGGTCAGGTGTGCGTCCTCGCCGTCGAAACCCGGGTCTTCGCCATCGTCGCGGATGGCGATCGGTTCCATCGCCGCCTCGCGCTGCGCAGCCGCCACCGCCCCGGCGAGATCGATCGGAAGATCGAACCCCGCGTCCGGATCGGTGATGGTTGGCATAGCGCTAGTTTATACGTATATCAGTTCGATAACAAGGGTAAAGCTGCAGTTGAGAGCACATCTCACCGCGTGTCAGGTGCGGTTGATATTGTCCGACTCGAAGGTCAATTCATCTGACTCCACGACCTCGAAGGACTCGAAGCGGGCGTCGGACAGGATTTCGTCGATAAGGGAGCGCGTCCCGCCGACCAACGTCCACGCCCAGTCGACCTCGGTGGCTACGACCCAGGCGTCCCCACGCGGCCAGACCAGTGCGGGCACCGGGCCCCACCCGAAGCGATGATCCCAACCGATTCCGCTCCGGTAGCCATACTCCGGGTCACCCAACTCCTCGAGCGAGGTGGCAAAGACGAGCATTTCGCGTCCGGGCCAGTCGAGGAAGGGGCCATCGGTGGTCGCCCGGGTGACGGCGGGGTCCAGGAGGCGGGTGCTGACCGCCTCCGGCCGCGGTCCGGCTTGCTCACTCACCGGGCCGTCCGAAGCAACGAGGTAGAGCGTGGCGTCCGGGCCGTGCAATTCGCCCCAACCGGCCCAAATGGCGGCAAACAGGCCTGTCATCGGATCGATGTGCGCGGCGAGCAGTGTGGTCAGCTCAGCCATGATCGCCGGATCCAGCCGTCCCTCAAGGTCGACGGTCAGCTGCCACCCGTTGGGCAGCGTCATCGAATAGCAATCGGTCGCCTCGGCCGGCGATCGGCCCGCGACCGCCCACCATTGCACTTGGGGATGCATCTGTGCGCCGGTAACCGCGGCGACATCGCGCCATGCCATTCGCCGACTGGCGCCGTGCTCGTCGGTGACATCGACCGGGTGGAGAATTCGCGCGTAGGCCTCGAAGCCGGTTCCGGCGACACCGCCGACCGTCGCCCAGTCGCCGACGCGTCGGAGTAGGGCGCCGCCGGCACTTTCGATGTAGCCGGAGTCGGTGATCAGCTGCATGGCGTGCGATCGTACCGGCCGACCGAGTAGTTTTCCCGCCCGGAAGATCGCTGTACGAGAGCGCACGGATGCACCTCGCGGTGAAACCCGCGGGTCTGCGGAAGGCGCGACACCGCAGACCCGCGGGAGCTCAGGGGGCTATTCGCTGTGCCGGATCACGCCGCGGATGTTCTTTCCGTCGCGCAGATCCTGGTAGCCCTGGTTCACTTCGTCGAGCGAGTACTCTTTGGTGACCAGCTCGTCGAGCTTGAGCTCACCGGCGTCGTAGAGACGCAGCAGCCGGACGATGTCGTACTGCGGGTTGGAACCGCCGAACAGCGAGCCCTTGATCGTCTTCTGGTTCAGCGTCAGATCGCAGCCCGAAACGTGCACCGTCAACTTCGTCGGGTCGGCCAGGCCGGTGATGACGACCGACCCGCCCTTGCCGATGACCGCCGTCGCCGCCGAGACGACCTCCTCGTCGACGGTCCCGACGAGGATCAGCGCGGCGTCGGCGCCCTGTCCCCAGGTCAACTCGGTGACCTTGGCCTGGGCCTCCTCGGCGGTCGCGAAGGCGTGGGTGGCACCGAACTTGATCGCGGCATCCCGCTTCATCGGGACCGGGTCGACGACGACGACATACTTGCAGCCCGCGGCCACGGCACCTTGCACGGCGTTGATGCCCAGGCCGCCGATGCCGTAGATGACGGCGGTGTCGCCGGGGTGGAGATTGCCCGCGTAGACGGCGGTTCCCCAGCCCGACGGGACGCCGCAGCCGACGAGGACCGCCTTCTCCAGCGGCAGCCAATCGTCGACCTTCACCACCGAGTGCTGGCTGATCGTGGCGCGTTCGGAGAACGTGCCGAGCATGCACATGGCGCCGAAGTCCTGGCCGCCGCCGTGGAAGCGGAAGGTGCCGTCGGGGAAGGAGCCTTCCAGGATCGTGGCACCCATGTCGCACAGGTTCTGCCTACCGGTCGAACAGTAGCGGCAGGTGCCGCAGTTGGGGATGAAGCTGCAGACGACGTGATCGCCCGGCTTGACCTTGGTGACGCCCGCCCCGACCTCCTCGATGATGCCGGACCCCTCGTGTCCGCCGACGATGGGATACCGCGGCGGCAGGTCGCCGTCGGTGAGGTGGAGGTCCGAGTGGCACAGCCCCGCCGCGGTGTACTTGATCAGGACTTCGCCGGGTCCGGGCCCGTCCAGGTCGAGCTCCATCAGCTCGAAGGGTTTGCCGGGTTCCAGCAGGACCGCTGCTTTGGTTTTCATGTGATTCTCCGTTCTCGGTTGGGTGATCGGGGGGATGGGGTTGATTCAGAGCGCGACGTTGACGGCCTTGGTCTGCGTGTACAGATCGAGTGCGGAGTCGCCCAGTTCGCGGCCCCAGCCCGACTGCTTGTAGCCGCCGAAGGGCAGCGCGGTGTCGAAGCCGTTGTACTGGTTCACCCAGACCGAACCGGCCTTGAGCCGCGCGGCTGTCTTGTGCGCCTTCGAGATGTCCTTGGTCCAGATGCCGGCGGCGAGTCCGTAGATCGAGTCGTTGGCCGCCTCCGCCGCCTGTTCGGCGTCGTCGAACGGGAGCGCCGCGACCACCGGGCCGAAGATCTCCTCCTCGACAATCGAGAAACTGGGCTCGACGTCGACGAAGACGGTCGGCTCGATGAAGAATCCCTCGGTGCCCCAGCGTTTGCCGCCGGTGAGGGCTCGTGCGCCGTCGGCGAGGCCCTGCTGGATGTATCCGTTGACACGGTCGAACTGCTCCTGGGAGACGAGCGGTCCGAGTTCGGTGGCCGGATCGAGGCCGGGCCCCATCTTCGCCTTCGACGCCGCGTCGGCGACGGCCTGGGTGAACTCGTCGAAGATCGGCCGCTCGACGAAGAGCCGGGTGCCCGCGACGCAGCACTGGCCGTGGTTGAACATCCAGGCCGCGACCGAGCCGGCCACGGCCGATTCGATGTCGGCGTCGGCGAACACGATGTTGGGACTCTTGCCGCCCAGTTCCAGCGAGACCTTCTTCAGATTGCCCTTGGCCGCGTCGACGATCAGCTTGCCGACCTCGGTGGATCCGGTGAAGGCGACCTTGTCGACGTCGTCGTGGGCGGCGAGCGCGGCACCGGCGTCGCCGAAGCCGGTCACGATGTTCACCACCCCGGGCGGGAAGCCGGCCTCTTCGAAGAGTTCGCCCAGCAGCAGCGCGGTCAGAGGTGTTTGTTCCGCCGGCTTGAGGACGACGGTGTTGCCGGCCGCCAGTGCAGGGGCCAGCTTCCACGTCGCCATCAGCAGCGGGAAGTTCCACGGGACGATCTGACCGCAGACGCCGAGGGGCTCCCGCAAGGTGTACGCGTGGAACTGGCCGCCGGGAGCGAACGGCATCGAGACGTTGACGGTGCTGCCGCCGATCTTGGTCGCCAGCCCGGCGTTGTACCGCCAGACGTCGGCCGACCAGCCGGTGTCGACGGCCGTGGCGATGGTGGCCGCTTTCCCGTTGTCGAGCGCCTCCAGTTGCCCGAACACTTCGGCCCGCTCGCTCAGCAGGTCGCCGACCCGCCACAGCAGCCGTTCGCGTTCGTTGGGTTTCATGCGCGACCACGGGCCTTCCTCGTAGGCGATCCGGGCGGCTTTCACGGCCTTGTCGACGTCGGCGGCACCGCCGTGGGGGACGCTGGTGATGCGATTGCCGGTTGCCGGGTCGATCGTGTCGAAGGTGCGTCCGGAGTCGGCCGCGACCCAGGCGCCGCCGATCAGCATCGTGCGGTCGCGTGATACGAAGTCGGCGACGGCGGGGAGCAGGACGGGGTCTACAGCGGTGGTCATGGTGCCCTCCAGGCGAGTGACGGTGCGAAAACTGTGTGAGGCAAGCCACAGTGGGCCGCCTATGTCATTTCTCGCATGTATCGCCGATGGCGGACTGTTCAGAAACTGAACAGCGGGGTGTACAGGGGGAGGCGGATCGCCGCGTTACTCAGGTCCGGATGCCCAATGCGCGGATCCGCGCATAGAGCGTCGTGCGGCTGACACCGAGCGCTTTCGCCGCGTGCACCTTGTTGTTGTCGGCGGCGTCGAGTGCTTCGATGATGGCCTGGCGTTCGGCCTGTTCGCGGCCGGCCAGCCGGGCCGCGCGGGTGATTGCCCGGTACTGCGGCGGCAGATCCTCGATGTCGACCTGCCTGGCCGCCCGTTCCAGGGTCGTGGCCGCCGCCTGGTCCACCACCACCGACAGCTCGGACAGATTGCCCGGCCACTGGGCGGAGGCGAGCGCGTCCGCGGCGGCCGCGGACAGGTCCAGCCGCTGGTCGATCTCGGCGAGCAGATCGTGCGCCAGCGAGACGATGTCGCCCGGGCGCTGCCGGAGGGGGAGCAGGTCGACGCGGCTACGGCACATCGAGACCAGAGCCTTGACCGACGGTCGTGCGGCCGACGCCGGACCGGTCACCACGACGATCGGCGGTGCGGCCCGGTCGGGCTCGGCGATCACTTTCCGGAGCAGGTGGATCGACGCCTCGTCGAGCATGTCCGCGTCGTCGACGACGAGGGTCACCTCGGCGTCGCGAGCCTCGCCGACGAGTCCGGCGAGGTCGAGCCGCCGGCCGCTGAGCAGGCATTCGGAGACGTCGGCGACGAGATGTCTCCCGGCTTCGGCGCGGGCGGCCCGACTGCGCCCGGTACCCGGCTCGCCGGTGATCGCGGTCGACGAACCGGTGCGCGAGGGCCGGGCCGGCGCTGCGGCCACCGGTCTCGGCGCGGACGCGCCCGTCGGCCGCAGCCGGAAGATCGCGGCCCGGCGAACGCCGGGGATGCGCTCGGTGACGACCTGGACGACCGCGCCCGAACTTAGCGTCAGCATCGGCATCTCGGCGGCGGGCTGTTCGGCGGCCAGCATGCTGAGCGTCCCGAAATCGGCCGGGCTGAGCAGTGCGGCCGCGAGCGAGTTGGTGAGCTGCAAGTCGTCGCCGATCGCGGCGACGGCGACGTCGCGACGCGGCGCCGCCCGTCCGAATGCATCGATGACCGCCCGCTGTTCGGCCCGCGATCGGTCGAGCAGGCGGTCCTGGATTCCGGTGACGAGCCGGTTCACGAACGGCACCGACAGGGGATTCGCCCGCGGGCTGATCTCCGTCAGACAAATGATTCCGGCGAGCCGCCTGGTCGCCGGGTGGACGATGGGCCGGCCGAAGCAGCTGAGACTCTTGAACTGCTCCAAATAGTGCTCGGACCCGTTGACGGTGACGCCGCCGCGGATCTCGGCGGGAGTGCCGAGCGCCGTTGTGCCCATCACGTCTTCGCCGAACAGCGCGCCGGTGGTGACACCGAGGCCGTCGAGCGCTCGTTCGACGGCGACGCCGGAGGCCACCCGCGACACCAATTGGCAGTCGTGGTCGACGAGCAGTAGCGCCGTGCCGGTGTCGTTCAATTCGTCGGCCGCGCGCTGGAGTACCGGCCGGGCCGCGTCGAGCAGCGGATCGGCGGAGACGATGTCGGTGATGATCGGCGTCGGACGGTCGTCGGGCGCCAGGCCGGACATCTCTGAGCGGCGCCACGATGCGGCGATGACGTTGCGGTCGGGATGGGACTTCGACATGGGTGAGCGCTGACCTCCGCCACCACTGTGGCACAGATCACGAACGGGTGGGAAGGCCGCCCGAGGCGAATTGAGTAGTTCTCCCGACGCGCAACGTGCGCGGTGCCGGTGAGGATCGACGTATGACTGCTGATGCTGCGCAGACCCCGCGCGCCCTCGACCCGGCCGAGTTGGACCGCCTCACCGGTGACCGTCGCGACCGGGCGGTCGATGTGCTGCGCCTGGCGAGCCTGATCGTCGTCATCGCCGGGCACTCGATCATGCTGACCGTGGCGCCTCCCGGTCCGGGCGGGGATCGCCTCGTGCTCGGCAACCTGCTCGGCGATTACCCGTTTCTGCAGGTCGCGACGTGGTTGCTGCAGGTACTCCCGTTGTTCTTCTTCGCCGGTGCCGCCGCTGCCGTCTACGGTTGGCGGCCGGACGTCGACGGGGTGGCGCCAGCCCCCGGGCACTGGCTGCTCCGCCGGGCTCAGCGTCTGCTGCGCCCGGTCTTCTGGTACCTGCTGGCGGTCGGCGGCGCACTCGGCGCGGTCGCGTCGGCCGGGAGCGCGGCGGGCGTCGACGTCATCGCCCGTCTCGGAGTGCAACTGCTCTGGTTCCTCGGCGCCTACTTGGTGATCCTCGCGACGGTCGCTCTTCTGCAAGGCATTTCGCGGCCAGCGCACCTCGCGATCGCGGTGGCCTCCTGCTACGGCGTGACGGCCGTCGCCGACGTCGCCCGACTCCACAACGGTTCCGGCGAGACGCCGCCGTGGACCATGGTGACCTTCGCGACGGCCTGGATGATCCCCGCCATCCTCGGCATCGGTTACGCCAAGAAGCTCATCGGCGCCCGCGCCGCGGCGATCGGCGCGGCGCTCATGCTGATCGTCGACACGGTGCTCGTCCTCGCCGGGCCGTACGACGTGTCGATGGTGACGGTCCCCGGTCAGCGTCTTTCCAACATGAGCCCGCCGAGCCTGTTGCTGGCCGGTCACGCCATCGTGCTCTGCCTGCTGGCGATCGCCTGCGCGGGCGCGATCGGCCGCTGGGCCCGACGCCCTCGGGTGTGGTGGTGGGTGGCGCTGGGCAATCGCGGGGCCATGACGCTGTACCTGTGGCACCTGCCGGTGCTGGGGCTGATCATCGGCGTCGGTGCGCTGGCCGGGTTCACGCGCGACGAACCGGCGTCCGGCTCGCATCTGGCGATCGTCGGCGTGCAGACGCTGCTACTGCTCGTGTTGATGGTCCCGGTGGTGGCCGTGTTGTCGCCGCTGGAAAACCGCCCCCTGCCCTGGTGGGACGATGCCCGCGCGACACGACTCACCGCCACACGCGTGCACAACGCCGTCGACGGCACCGTGCTGGTGTTGCTCGTCGTCGCAGGCGGGGCGATCCTGATGTTCGCCCGGGACGGGATGGTCGTGGGCGCACCCGTGCTGGCGGTGGCCGTGGCAGCCGCGGTAGCCGCGCGTCTGATCAGCGTCGGGACCGGTCAACCCGCAGGTCAACACCGGTAGCCGATCGACTACTCTTTAGTGTCGTGGCCAACCGAAACGACGACACCGGCATCGACTCTTCCGCCCTGGAACCCGCTGCGCTCGGCGCCGCGGCACAGGCGGCGTCGGCCGCATTCGCCGCCGCAACCGACCTCGAAGCGTTGGCAGCGGCCAAGACCGAGCACCTGGGCGAGAAGGCCCCGATTTCGCTGGCGCGCCGCGCACTGGGCAGCCTGCCGGGCGACCAGCGCGCCGCCGCGGGCAAGGCCGTCAACGCCGCGCGGACCCGGGTTACCGATGCGTTGGCACAGCGGACCGCCGAGCTGGAGGCGCAGCGAGACGCTGCCGTGCTGGAAGCCGAGTCCATCGACGTGACCCTTCCCAGCGGACGGCGGCGCGTCGGTGCGCGGCACCCGATCACGGTGATCGCCGAGCAGATCGCGGATGTCTTCGTCGGCATGGGCTGGGAGATCGATGAGGGCCCCGAGGTCGAGGCCGAGCACTACAACTTCGACGCCCTGAACTTCCTGCCGGATCATCCGGCGCGGTCGATGCAGGACACGTTCTACGTGGCTCCGGCGCCCGGTGCCGAGCGAGACGGCCACGACGTCACCGAAGGGTCACGGCAAGTGCTGCGCACACACACCTCGCCCGTGCAGGTGCGCGCCATGCTGACTCGCGACCTGCCGATCTACGTCGCCTGCCCGGGGCGGACGTTCCGCACCGACGAACTCGACGCCACCCACACGCCGGTCTTCCATCAGATCGAGGGCCTCGCCATCGACCGCGGCCTGACCTTGTCGCACCTGCGCGGCACGCTGGAGACGCTGGCGCACGCGTTGTTCGGTCCCGATACGACGACGCGCATGCGGCCGTCGTACTTCCCCTTCACCGAGCCGTCCGCCGAGGTCGACGTGTGGTTCCCGGCCAAGAAGGGCGGCGCCGGCTGGGTCGAATGGGGCGGCTGCGGCATGGTGAACCCCAACGTGCTCCGCGCGAGCGGCATCGACCCCGAGGAGTACAGCGGCTTCGCCTTCGGCATGGGCCTCGAGCGCACCCTGCAGTTCCGCAACGACATCCCGGATATGCGCGACATGGTGGAAGGCGACATCCGCTTCACCGTCCCCTTCGGCCCAGCGGCCTGACGCCGCCGATCCGCTTCAACCACCGGCCATCTCGAACCGACCCGAAAGCAGCAATCCATCGTGCGTGTCCCGCAATCCTGGTTGACCGACGTACTCGACATCGACGCCGAGCCCACCGCCGAACAGATCGATGAAGCCTTCGTCCGTGTCGGCTTCGAGATCGAGGACGTCGAGCCGTTCGGCCACATCGCCGGCCCCCTGGTCGTCGGCCGCGTCGAGACCATCGAGGAACTCACCGAGTTCAAGAAACCGATCCGCTTCTGCCTCGTCGCCGTCGGCGAAGACGCGCCGCGCGAGATCGTCTGCGGCGCACGCAACTTCACCGAGGGCGACCTCGTCGTCGTCGCGCTGCCCGGTACCACGTTGCCCGGCGGATTCGAGATCGCCTCGCGCAAGACCTACGGCAAGACCTCCGACGGCATGATCTGTTCGGTCACCGAGCTCGGCGTCGGCGACGACCACACCGGGATCCTCGTGCTCCCGAGCGGCTCCGCCGAGCCCGGCGACGACGCGCGTACCGTCCTCGGTCTCCCCGACACCGCGATCGACGTGAACGTGACCCCCGACCGGGGCTACGCCTTCTCGGTACGCGGCCTGGGCCGAGAGCTCGCGGGCAGTCTCGGCGCGGTCTTCCGCGAACCGGGCGGGGACATCGATCCTGGTGTGGCAAGCGACGGCGGATGGCCGGTTGCCATCGACCCGGCGACGGGATCGACGCGCTATACCGCGCGCGTCGTCGAGAGCGTGGACCCGACGGCCGCATCGCCGTGGTGGCTGCGCAAGCGGTTGCTGGTGGCCGGTATCCGGCCGATCTCGGCGGTCGTCGACATCACCAATTACGTGATGATCGAACTCGGCCAGCCGCTGCACGCCTTCGACGCCGACCGGGTGCGCGGGGATATCGCCGTGCGCAACGCGAAGGCGGGGGAGAAGCTGACCACCCTCGACGGGGTCGAGCGCGCCCTCGACGCCGAGGACGTCGTGATCGCCGACGACAGCGGCCCGATCGCGCTGGCCGGCGTGATGGGCGGCGCGGTCACCGAGGTCGGCGACGAGACGACCCGGGTCCTGCTGGAATCGGCGACCTTCGACCCGGTCCGCGTCTTCCGGACCGGCAAGCGCCACAAGTTGACCTCGGAGGCGTCGAAGCGCTTCGAGCGGACCGTCGACCCCGAGATCACCGCCGTCGCTTCCGCACGTGCAGCGCAACTCATCGTCGAGATCGCCGGCGGTGCCCTCGCGCCCGAGTGGACCGATGTGCGGCTTCCCGGCACGCCGACACCGGTCATCGATTTCGCCGCCGACGCCCCCGACCGCACCGCGGGCATCGAGTACCCGGCCGGTACCTCGGCCAAGCGGCTGCGCGAAGTGGGGTGCCTCGTCGAGGAGTCCGGCGACCGGCTCCTGGTGACCCCGCCGTCGTGGCGGCCCGACCTGCGGCAGTCCGCCGACCTGGTCGAGGAAGTGCTGCGGCTGGAGGGGTTGGAGGACATCCCCGCCGTCGTGCCGCGGGCACCGGGCGGGCGCGGCCTCACTCCGGCGCAGCGGCGCCGCCGCAGCATCGGCCGGGCCTTGGCGCTCGACGGGTTCGTCGAGGTCCTCCCGTATCCGTTCATGCCCGCCGGCGTGTTTGACACGTGGGGACTGGACGAAGACGATCCGCGACGCGCGACCGTCAAGGTACTCAATCCGCTGGAAGCCGATCGGCCGGAGCTGAACACGACGCTGTTGCCGGGGCTGCTGGAGATGGCCGGTCGCAACATCGCCCGCGGACAGCGCGACCTGTCGTTGTTCACGATCGGCCAGGTCGTTCTCGGGGGGCCGCCGACCGAGGTCGTCGGGCCGTTCGACGTGACCAAGCGTCCCACGGACGAGGAGTTGGCCCGCGTCGACGCCGCGCTGCCGGAGCAGCCGTTGCACGTCGCGGTCGTGCTGACCGGCCTGGCCGAGCCCGCCGGACCGTGGGGGAACGGTCGGCCATCGGAGGCCGCCGACGCCTTCGAGGCGGCGCGGTCGACCGCGCGCGCCGCCGGTGCCGACGTCGAGTTGGTGGCCGACGATCATCTGCCGTGGCATCCGGGACGCTGCGCGAAGGTCGTCGCCACCGATGACGCCGGTCAGAAGGTCACGGTCGGCTGGGCCGGCGAGCTGCACCCGGCAGTGTGCGATCGCGCCCACCTGCCGAAGCGCACCTGTGCCGTCGAACTGTCCATCGACGCCCTGCCGCTGCGCACCGCGCTGCCCGCACCCAGCCTGTCGGTGTTCCCCGCTGTGCTGCAGGACGTGGCCGTCGTCGTCGATGACACGGTGCCCTCGGCGACGGTCGCCGCCGCGTTGCGAGAGGGAGCCGGTGAACTCCTGGAGTCCCTGGATCTCTTCGACGTCTACACCGGCGATCAGGTCGGCGACGGGAAGAAGTCACTGGCCTTCGCGCTGCGCTTCCGTGCGCCGGACCGCACCCTCACCGAAGACGAGGCCAGCGCCGCCAAGTTGGCCGCGGTCGAGCACGCGGGAAGCGCGGTCGGCGCCCGCCTGCGGTAGCGACGTCGATACACGTCTGACAACGGAAAGGCCCGCCTGTGGTCGTCATCATCGCCGCGATCGTCGGCATCACCTTCGTCGCGCTGTCGGCGTACTGGCTGCATCGGCGCCTCGTCGTCGCGACCGGGCTGAGCGGACGGTGGGCGGTCGCCGCTGACGCGCTTCTGGTGGTCGGCTCGCTGGTGGGTCTGCCGGCCGTGCTGGTCGGCCGCACCCTCGATCCCGCCTGGGCGCGGCCGATCGGGTTCGTCGGATTCACCTGGTGGGCCTTCGTGTTCTACCTGTCGCTCGGGGCAGCGGTGATCGGTCTGGTCGCCCTGGCGGTCCGGCTGATTCGCGGCTCGCCGGAGAAGCCGCGCCGGTGGGTGGGCGCCGCGACCGGAGTCATGGTCGTCGCGGCGGTGGGCGCGGTCGGGTTCGGGTTGGTCGAGGCGTCGCGCCCGGCAGTGACCGAGGACAGTGCGGTCGTGGACCGGCTGCCCGCCGAGTTCGACGGCCTGCGCGTCGCCTTCGTCACCGATCTGCACGTCGGTCCCACCCGGGGTGCCGATTTCACCCGGCGCGTGGTCGCTCAGGTCAACGACGCCAAACCCGACGTGGTGATCCTGGGCGGAGATCTCGCCGACGGCACCATCGTCAACGTCGGCCGCGACTTGGCGCCGCTGCGGGACTTGCGGGCGCCGCTCGGTGTCTACGGGGTCAGCGGCAACCACGAGTACTACTCCGACGACGGCGGTTCGTGGCTCGACTTCTGGGAGACGCTGGGCGTCCGTCCGCTGCGCAACGAACGAGTCGAGCTGCGCCGCGGCAACGCCGTCATCGACCTGGTCGGCGTCTATGACGCGACCGCCCCTGAGCCGTATCGGCCCGATGCGGAGAAGGCATTCGCCGGTCGCGACCGGAGCCGTGCGCTCATCTTCGCCGCGCACCAGCCGAAGCAAGCCGACGACGCGCAGGGACGGGGAGTGGGCTTGCAGGTCTCCGGTCACACCCATGGCGGTCAGATCTGGCCGTTCGGATACGCGGTGCGGCTACAGCAGCCGATCGTCGCGGGCTTCGGAAACGTCGGGGACGTGGCGGTTTACGCGTCGCGCGGGGCCGGCGCGTGGGGCCCGCCGGTGCGCGTCGGTGCGCCTCCGCAGATCTCGGTGCTGACCCTCACCCGCTAGCTCGACAACCCGGGTTCGCTTTCACTCCCGACCCGTCGTTTGCAAAATAGGTAGACCGGTCTATTATCGAGCTATGACGGATAAGACGAAGGGCGAAGCGACCAGCGCAAGGATGGTCGACGCGATGCTGTCGCTGATGCAATCGAAGGGCTACGCGGGAACGGGCGTCAACGCGGTGCTGGAGCAGGCGCAGGCGCCCAAAGGCTCGTTCTACTTTCACTTCCCGCGAGGCAAAGAGGAGCTGGGCGTGCGCGCCGTCGAGTCGGCGGCCGACCAGTACGCCGCGGCGATCGCGGCGGCCGTCCAAGCCGGCGGCGACCCCGGTGAGGTGATCGCCGGCGTTGTCGATCTGGTCGCCGGGATCGTCTCCGAATCGGGGTTCGAAGCGGGGTGTCCCGTGTCGGTGGTCACGCTGGAGGCGGGAGCCCACAGTGAGCCGTTGCGGTCGGCGTGCGACGCGGCTTTCGGGTCGTGGATCGGACTGATCGCCGACTATCTGGCCACGCAAGGGGCATCGAGGCAGGAAGCGACGGTCCTCGCGGAGACCATTGTGAGTACCGTCGAGGGCGCCCTGATCGTGAGTCGCGCACGCCGCGACCTGGCTCCGCTCCGCAGCGCTCGGCAGGTGCTGTCCGAGTTGCTGTCGTCGCGATTCGACCGTTCGGGCTCTCGCGATTCGGAGGTCGGACGATGACCCGCCGCGCTCTGGTGCTGGGCGCCACGGGCTTCCTCGGCCGGCACCTTGTCGCGACGCTGCTCGACGAAGGGGTCGACGTGCTAGCGGGTTGCCGTACCCAGCGCTCCTACGACGAGCTGGTCGAATGGCTCGTACGGCACGAATCGCCGGGCCGGCCGGCGCTCGCCGTGGTCGACTTCACCGCGCCCGGCCTCGGCATCGCCGAGGAGGTCCGCACGGGGATCACCGAGATCTACAACTGCGCTGGCGCGTACCGCTTCGGAATGTCGGAGGCGCAGGCCCGTGCCGGCAACGTCGACACCGCCCGGGCCGTGGTCGACGTCGCGGCGGGGATCAGCGGGCTGCGCCGGGTGGTGCACGTATCCGGCTATCGGGTCGATCCGCACAGTCCGGCCGAACCGGAGTGGACCGACGACCGCAGAGCGTCGACGTATCGCCGGCTCGGGCCCTACGAAGCGTCGAAGGTGGAGGCCGACTCGGTCTTCCGCGCCGAAGCCCAAAGCCGGGGAGTGCCATGGACCGTCGTCAATCCCGCGACGGTCAGCGGGGTAGCCGCGACCGGCGAATCAGACCAGTACCTCGGGCTGGCGGGCACACTCGCCGACCTGTGGCACGGTCGGCTGGCGGCGATACCGGGCGACGACTCCACCTTCGTTCCGGTCGTTCCGGTGGACTACGTCGCGCGATTCATGTCGGTGCTCCCCACCGACGAGTCGACCGCGGAAACGTCGTACTGGATCCTCGACGACGCCACGCCGCCGTTGCCCGAATTCGTCGGGCTCGTCGGCCGCCATCTGCAGGTGACGGTGCCCCGGTTGCGCATTCCCGTCGGCCTGGTCAAACGGCTGCCCGCGGCGCTGACCAAGGCGGACCCGGAAACCGTGTCCTTCCTCTCGTCGGATCGCTACCCGGTTGACCCGGCTCAGGAGGTGGCCGCCCGACACGGGATCGAGATGCCGCCGACCGTCCCGGCGATCCTGCGGTGGGCCGACCATCTGGCCGCACACCGGTTCGGGGAGGCCGCGGTCGGCCCGCTCGATCGCGGATTCGTCGACATCGGCGGGGTACGGACCTTCACCGCACGGGCGCCGGAAGCCGACCGGACGGGCGACGATGCCGTCGTCCTCCCCGGGCTCCCGGTCAACGCCGACACCTGGGCCGCGGTGGCACGGTCGCGGGCGGGACTCACCGTGATGGATCTGCCCGGGCTGGGACTCAGCTCCGGCGACCTGTCGGACTGGGACAGGTGGTCAGACGCCGTCGCCGGGCAGGCCCCGCACCTCATCGGCCACTCGATCGGCGCGGCGCTGGCGGTCGAGGCAGCCGACCGTGCTCCCGGCGCCGTGCGACGACTCACGCTGGTCGCCCCGTTCTTCCTCCAGCCGGTGGCGGCGCGCCGTCCGCGGCGGCACCCGCTGGCCGTCGCCGCGTACCTGTCTCGGATCGATGCACCGGATCTCTCCCGCCGCCTCACCGGTTCGGCCGACGCCGCCGAACTACTGCGCAGCAGCGTGGCGGATCTGCGCCGCAAACCGGTGGCGCGAAACGTCGGCCGGCTGGTGCGACGCGCGGAGGATCCACGGTGGCGAGCCGGCCTGGTCGAGAAGCTCCTCGGATTCCCCGGGCAGGTGGACATCGTCGTCGGTGCTTACGATCCGTTCGATCCCGCCGCGATCGAGGCGCTCGGCCCGCTCGGCGATCGGCTGCGAATCCATCGCATCGAGGGGGCCGGGCATCATCCCCAACTGACCCATCCGGACGAGGTCGCCCAGGCGGCGAAGGACGTGCGCGTCGGTTAGGGTCATCCGATGACGAGCACGCCGCCGCCATCGGGGGAGATTCCGGAGAACAAGCCGTATCGGCCGTCCGGTCCGCAGTGGCTGGCGGTGGGATTCCTTCTCGCGTTTGGCACCGGATTCCTGATCTACCACGCGCTGAAGGACAACGGGCTGCACCAGTCGGCGGCGCTGTACGTCGGGATACCGGTGGTTCTCGCCGTGATCCTCGTCCTGACCGCGCCCTCCGAGCGGGCCACCGGCACCGCCATGAAGGTCACGACCATTCTGTTGCTGCTGTCGATACCGGTGCTCGGCGAAGGCGCGTGCTGTGTGCTGATGGCGGCGCCGATCTTCTACCTGTTCGTCTACCTCGCCGCGGCCGGCTTCGACAATGTGCGTCGGCGCGGTGGCGACGATCGGCCGACGGCGTTCGCCCTCGTCGTTCCCGCACTTCTCCTGCTGATGGCGCTGGAGGGGACGATGCCGATGCTGACCTCGCGGGCCGATGAGGCCTCGACGGCGACGCGCATCGTCGACCTGCCGTCTTCGGAGGTCGCGGCCGCGCTCGCTCGGCCGCTGAAGCTCGATGTGCGGCGCACCGGGATCCTCGCGATCGGGTTCCCGACGCCCCTGCGCGACAGTGGCGGGCTGACGGTCGGCGCAACGCGCACCATCGAGTTCGACGGCGCACACCACCGCAGCGGTCCCACGGCCCAGCACCACTGGGGGACTGCGGCGTCGGCGCTGGTCCTGCGCGTGGAGAACGTGACCCCCGATTCGGTCACCTTCGTCCCCGTCGGCGACACCACCCCGATTGCGTCGTGGCTGCGATGGGAGCGCATCGACGTCAGCTGGCGAGCGGTGGATCGCGACCGCAGCGAGATCCGCTGGCAACTGCACTACACGCGCTTGCTCTCACCGGCCTGGTACTTCGGGCCGATCGAGCGGATCGTCACGACGCGGACCGCCGACTATCTGATTCGTGCGGTCGACATCGACGGCGCCGGGATGCCCCACCAGCACGGCCACACGGACTGATGCCCGAGATCGACGCCGAAGCGCTGCGGCCGCTGCTCCTCTTGGTGCCGACCGTCGTCGCCGGTGGCTTGTGGATCGCGGTGACCGACCCGGTGCGCCGCGGTGCGGCGACGCTCGCCCTGCTGTGGAACCTGGTCGGACTGACGGCGGTGAACGCGGCGGCGCTCGCCGTGGGCTGGTGGGGATTCGGCGATCCGGGCCCGGCGATCGTCGGCGTCCCGATCGACCTGCTCGTCGCGTGGGCACTCCTGTGGTCAGTCATCCCGGTGCTGGCCGCCAAGTGGATTCCGATCGCCTACCTCGTCGTGGGGCTGGTCCTGCTGGACCTCTACGCCATGCCGGCACTCGAACCCGTCGTCGGATTGCGCGGCGACTGGTGGTGGGGCGAAGCGGTGGCCGTCGCCGCCTGTCTGGTCCCCGGCGTGGTCCTCGCCGACTTGACGGTGCGGCGAAAGCACCTGCCGGTACGCGTCGCGTTGCAAGTCGTCCTGTTCACCGCGGTGCTGTTCGTAGCCGTCCCCGTCCTCGCTCGTGCCGCGGCGGAGCACGGGCCACTCGTGGATCGCATGACGGGGTGGGATCCGAGCGTCGGCGGGTTCCTGGATGCCGTGACCATTCAACTAGCCGGCGTCGTCGCCATCGTCGCATTGGCCGCCGTGGTGGAGTTCTACCGTGCGGGCGGCACGCCGTGGCCGTGGGATCCGCCGACCCGACTGGTCGCCGCGGGACCCTACGCGTACGTGGCGAACCCGATGCAGCTCGCCGGAACGGTGCTGGTCGTGGCGATCGCCGTCGTGCTGTCCATGCCGATCCTGCTCGTCGCGGCGGCCGTGGTCGCGTCGTTCTCGGCGGGTCTGGCCGCCTGGGTCGAGAACGATGCGCTCGCCGTCCGATTCGGAGCGCAGTGGTCGGACTACCGCAAGAGCGTGCGCGCCTGGGTGCCGCGATGGCGCCCGATCGCGAGCGCCGAACCCGCACGGGCCTATCTCGCCCGCGGCTGCGACCCGTGCAGCGAGCTGGCCGCATGGATCGTCAAGCGGAATCCCGTCGGGTTGCTGGTCGAAGATGCCGAGAACTACCGTGCCGACGCGACAGGCGAACTATGGCGAATGCGGTATGAGAGAGCCGACGGCCTCCGATTGGACGGCATCAGGGCGCTCGGTGCCGTCCTCGTCCACCTGAATCTGGCGTGGGCGATCGCCGGATGGGTGGTCGCGACGCCGGGAATCTCGCACGTCTTGCAGATTCTGGTCGACGCCTGCGGCGGCGGACCGCGCCGCGTGGTGCGCGACGACCGCCCGGGGAACCGGGTTAAGAATAGACTTGCGCCGTAGTGCATAATAATTCTATGACGATTTCCGTGGCCGTCGCCGGTGCCTCCGGGTACGCGGGCGGCGAGATCCTGCGCCTGCTGCTCGGGCATCCCCGCGTCCAGTCGGGGGAGGTGACCATCGGTGCGCTCACCGCGGGCGGAAACGCCGGCTCACCGCTCGGCGTTCACCACCCCAACCTGCTTCCCCTGGCGCAGCGCGTTCTCCAGGAGACGACCCCCGAGGTTCTCGCCGGACACGACGTCGTCTTCCTCGGCCTGCCGCACGGCACGTCGGCCACGATCGCCGACGCGCTGCCGCCGACGACGCTGATCATCGACTGCGGGGCCGACTTCCGGCTCACCGACGCCCACGAATGGGAGACCTACTACGGCGGCGAGCACGCGGGGACCTGGCCTTACGGCTTGCCGGAACTTCCCGGCAACCGGGAGAAGCTCGAGTCGGCGAGCCGGATCGCCGTCCCCGGCTGCTACCCGACGGTGTCCATCCTCTCGCTGCTGCCCGCGCTGACCAACGGCCTCGTCGACCCGCATGTCACGGTCGTCGCGGTCAGCGGGTCGTCCGGCGCCGGCCGGTCGCTGAAGGTGGACCTCCTCGCGTCCGAAGTCATCGGATCGGCCCGGGCATACGGCGTCGGCGGTGCCCACCGGCACACCCCGGAGATCACCCAGGCGTTGTCGGAGGCGGCGGATTCGCCGGTCTCGGTCTCGTTCACCCCGGTCCTCGCGCCCATGTCGCGGGGGATCCTCGCCACCTGTACCGCGCGCACCGCCGCCAGCGAGTCGGAAATCCGCTCGGCATACGAGAAGGCCTATGCCGACGAACCCTTCGTCCACCTGCTGCCCGAGGGCCAGCTGCCGGCGACCTCGTCGGTGATCGGATCGAACGCCGTCCAGATCTCCGTCTCGGTCGACGACCGGGCGGGCACCCTCGTCGCGGTGGGGGCGGTTGACAACCTGACCAAGGGCACCGGGGGAGCTGCCGTGCAGTCGATGAACCTCGCCCTCGGATTCGCCGAGACCGAGGGGCTGACGACCGTGGGAGTGGCACCGTGACCGCATCGACGAACGACCACGAAGCGGTGCACCGGCTGCTGCGCACGCAGGGCGTGACCGCGCCACTCGGATTCCGGGCCGCCGGGATTCCCGCCGGGATCAAGGCGAACGGGAACTTCGATCTCGCCCTCGTGTTCAACGAGGGCCCCGAATACGCCGCCGCCGGCGTGTTCACGGCCAACAAGGTGAAGGCCGCGCCCGTCCTGTGGAGCGAGAAGGTGCTGGAGAGTCGGCGGCTGCGGGCCGTCATTCTGAACTCCGGCGGCGCCAACGCCTGCACCGGACCGGAGGGCTTCGCCGACACGCACCGGACGGCCGAAGCCGTGGCGGAGGCACTGTCGAACTGGGGCACGGAGACCGGCGCGATCGAGGTCGCGGTGTGCTCGACCGGGCTCATCGGTGACCGGCTCCCGATGGACAAGCTGTTGCCGGGTGTCACCGAGATCGTCCACGAGATGGCCGGCGGGCTTTCCGGCGGCACTGACGCCGCCTACGCGATCATGACGACCGACACCGTGCCGAAGCAGGCCGCGGTGCACCATCGGGACGGCTGGAACGTCGGCGGGATGGCCAAGGGCGCCGGCATGCTCGCCCCCGCGCTCGCGACCATGCTCGTGGTCCTGACGACCGATGCCCTGGTGAGCGCCGACCAATTGGACCTCGCGTTGCGGCGGGCGACGGCGCGCACGTTCGACCGCCTCGACGTCGATGGCGCCACCTCGACCAATGACACCGTCTTGCTGTTGTCGTCGGGCGCGAGTCAGATCGTCGTCGACCAGGAGGATCTCGACGCCGCCGTGTTCGCGGCCTGCGACGATCTGGCAGCGCAGCTGATGGCCGACGCGGAGGGCGTCACCAAGCGGGTGATCGTCGAGGTCGTCGGCGCGACCAGTGAAGAACAGGCCCTCGTCGGCGCCCGGACCGTGGCCCGGGACTCGCTGGTGAAGACGGCGCTCTTCGGCTCCGACCCCAACTGGGGGCGCATCATGGCGGCGATCGGCATCGCGCCGATCGACCTGGATCCGGACAAGATCGCGGTCTCCTTCAACGGCAGCGAAGTCTGCCGCGACGGCGTGGGGGTGCCCGGCGCGCGCGAAGTCGACCTCTCCGGCGAGGACATCCACCTCGTCGTCGACCTCGGACTCGGCGACGGCGCGGCATCGATCCGCACCACGGATCTCTCGCATGCGTACGTCGAAGAGAACTCGGCGTACTCGTCATGAGCGCCGCATTCGAACGGGCCCGGCTCCTCGCCGAATCGCTGCCCGCGCTGCAGGAGCTGCACGGCGCGGTCGTCGTCGTGAAGTACGGCGGCAACGCCATGGTCGACGAGAACCTGAAGTCGGCTTTCGCCGATGACATGGTCCTGCTGCGGGCTTGCGGCATCCATCCCGTCGTCGTCCACGGCGGCGGCCCGCAGATCTCGGCCATGCTGTCGCGCGTCGGGCTCGAAGGCGAGTTCCGGGGCGGCTTCCGGGTGACCACGCCGGAGGTGATGGACATCGTCCGCATGGTGCTCTTCGGCCAGGTCGGCCGCGAGCTGGTCGGGCTGATCAACTCCCACGGCCCCTACGCGGTCGGCATCACCGGCGAGGACGCGCACCTGTTCACCGCCACCCGGCGGACCGTCGTGGTCGACGGCGAGGAGACCGACATCGGACTCGTCGGCGACATCACCTCGGTGAACACGTCGGCGGTCGACGACCTGATCGGCGCCGGACGGATCCCCGTCGTGTCCACCATCGCACCCGACCGCGACGGCGTCGCCCACAACATCAACGCCGATACCGCGGCCGGCGCACTGGCGGAGGCCCTCGGCGCGGCGCGCCTCGTGATGCTCACCGACGTGCCCGGGCTGTACACGGACTGGCCCGACCGGTCCTCGCTGACCTCGCATATCGGCGCGGCCGCCTTGGAGCAGCTGTTGCCGTCGCTGGACTCGGGGATGATCCCGAAGATGGAGGCCTGCCTGCGTGCGGTGCGGGGCGGGGTGGCCGCGGCGCACGTCATCGACGGCCGTGAACCGCATTCCGTGCTGGCCCGCCTGCTGACCCCCGGCGACGACGAGTCGCTGGGCACGACCGTCGACGACCGGTCGACTATCACCGAGGAGTCCTGATGACCGCGCAAACGGACAGCACCGCCGCCTGGCAGGAGCGGTGGTCGTCGTCGATGATGAACAACTACGGCACTCCCGCGGTGGCCTTGACCAGGGGCGAGGGCGCGACGGTCACCGATGCCGACGGCCGCGAATACCTCGACCTGCTCGGCGGCATCGCGGTGAACGCGCTCGGCCACGGCCACCCGGCCATCGCCGCCGCCGTCACCGAGCAGATGGCGACGCTGGGCCACGTATCGAACCTGTACATCGCACCGCCGGCGGTCGAATTGGCCGAGAAGCTGCTCGACAAGTTCGGCGTCGACGGGGCGCGCGCCTTCTTCTGCAACTCGGGCACCGAGGCCAACGAGGCAGCGTTCAAACTCGCCCGGCTGACCGGACGCGGTGAGATCGTCGCGGCCGAGAAAGCATTCCACGGCCGGACCATGGGTGCGCTCGCGATGACCGGCCAACCGGCCAAGCGCGCCCCCTTCGACCCGATGCCGCCCGGCGTCCGCTTCGTCCCCTACGGCGACGCCGAAGCGCTCGACGCGGCCGTCGGCGAGAACACGGCGGCGGTGATCCTGGAGCCGATCCTGGGGGAGAGCGGCGTCATCGTCCCCCCGGCCGACTACCTCGCGCACGCTCGGCGGATCACCGCCGAGCGCGGTGCGCTGCTCGTCTTCGACGAAGTGCAGACGGGCATTGCCCGGACCGGTGTGTTCTTCGCCCACCAGGCGGCCGGCGTCGTACCCGACGTGATGACCCTGGCCAAAGGGCTCGGCGGGGGGTTCCCGATCGGGGCGGTGCTCGCCGGGCCTCGCGCGGCGGATCTGTTCAAGCCGGGACTGCACGGCACGACGTTCGGCGGGAACCCGATGAGCGTCGCCGCGGCGCTGGCGGTGCTGGCGACGATCGACCGGGACGGCCTGGTCGACCACACCGCGGCCGTGGGCAAGACATTGGCTTCCGGAATCGAGGCGCTCGGGCACCCGCTGATCGACCACGTCCGTGGTGCGGGCCTCCTGCTAGGCGTCGTGCTGCGCGCCGACATCGCCAAGCAGACCGAGGCCGCCGCCCGCGCCGCCGGATTCCTGATCAACGCCCCCGACACCGACGTGTTGCGCCTCGCCCCGCCGCTGATCCTCACCGACGCCCAGGCGCAGACGTTCGTCGAGGCGCTGCCGGGGATTCTCGACGCCGCAAAGGAAGGAGAATCATGACTCGCCACTTTCTGCGCGACGACGACCTCAGCCCCGACGAGCAGGCGCAGGTGCTCGCGCTAGCGGCCGAACTCAAGGCGGATCCGTTCGCCCGGCGCCCGCTCGCCGGACCGCGCGGAGTCGCGGTGCTCTTCGACAAGAACTCGACGCGCACGCGGTTCTCCTTCGACGTCGGCATCGCCCAACTGGGCGGGCACGCCGTCGTCGTCGAAACCGGCTCGACGCAAATGGGCCGCGACGAGACACTCGCCGACACCGCGCGCGTGCTTTCTCGGTTCGTCGACGCGATCGTGTGGCGGACGTTCGGCCAAGAGCGTCTCGACGAACTGGCGGAATTCTCGTCGGTGCCGGTCGTCAACGCGCTGTCGGACAGCTTCCATCCGTGTCAGGTGCTCGCCGATCTCCAGACGATCATCGAGCACAAGGGCCGCGCGGCCGGTCTGACGATGACGTATCTCGGGGACGGCGCGAACAACATGGCGCATTCGCTGATGCTCGGGGGAGTGACCGCGGGCATGCACGTGCGCGTCAGCGGCCCCGACGGTTTCACCCCCGACGAGGCGGTGATCACCGCGACCGCCGAGCGCGCGGAACTCACCGGCGGTTCCGTCGCGGTGATCGGCGATCCGGTCGAGGCCGTGACCGGCGCGGATGTGCTGGTCACCGATACGTGGGTGTCGATGGGGCAGGAGGACGACGGGAAGGACCGCACCGCGCCGTTCCGCCCGTACCAGATCAACGACGCGTTGCTCGCCCGCGCCGCCGACGGTGCGATCGTGCTGCACTGCCTGCCCGCACACCGCGGCGACGAGATCACCGACGAAGTGATGGACGGCCCGGCCAGCGTCGTCTTCGACGAGGCGGAGAACCGGTTGCACGCGCAGAAGGCGCTGCTCGTCTGGCTGCTGGCGAACCAATGAGCGCCGAGCCCGTGAACGATCGGTCCCGGAGTTCCGACGCGCGCACCACGACGCGGGCGGGCCGGCACGCGCGCATCGTCGAGATCCTCTCGAACCGCGCTGTCGGATCGCAGACCGAGTTGGCCGCGTTGCTCGCCGACGAGGGCGTCGACGTCACGCAGGCGACGCTGTCGCGCGATCTAGAGGAACTGGGTGCGGTCAAGCTGCGCGGTGCCGACGGCGGGCCGTCGGCCTACGTCGTGCCCGAGGACGGTTCGCCGGTGCGAGGCGTCGTCGGCGGAACCGACCGTCTGGCCCGCCTGCTCGGCGAAATGCTGGTGGACACCGACGCGTCCGGACCGCTCGCCGTCCTGCGCACGCCACCCGGCGCGGCCGGATACCTCGCCAGCGCCCTGGACCGGGCCAGCCTGCCACAGGTGGCCGGCACGATCGCCGGCGACGACACCATCTTCGTACTCGCCCGTGAGCCGATGACCGGCGCTGAGCTGGCACAACACCTGGAGAATCTGGTGTAGAACCCCACTGGACCACCGCTGCCGACCAGGCAGCACAATAGAACCCGAGAAAACCGACCGGGCCGACGCCCACAGCGTGTCGTCCGCCGGTCAACGAAATGCGACGAGGAGCAAAATCCCATGGCCGAGCGCGTCATCCTGGCATATTCCGGAGGTCTCGACACCTCCGTGGCGATCAGCTGGATCGGCAAGGAAACCGGTAAGGAGGTCGTCGCGGTCGCGATCGACCTGGGCCAGGGCGGCGAGGACATGGAGGTGGTGCGTCAGCGCGCCATCGACTGCGGCGCCGTCGAGGCGGTGGTGGTCGACGCCCGCGACGAGTTCGCCGACGAGTACTGCCTGCCCACCATCAGCGCGAACGCGCTCTACATGGACCGCTACCCGCTGGTGTCGGCGATCAGCCGGCCGCTGATCGTCAAGCACCTCGTGACCGCGGCGCGCGACCACGGCGGCACCGTCGTCGCGCACGGCTGCACCGGCAAGGGCAACGACCAGGTGCGCTTCGAGGTCGGATTCAACACGCTCGCGCCCGAGCTGGAGGTGCTGGCCCCGGTGCGCGACTACGCGTGGACCCGGGAGAAGGCGATCGCCTTCGCCGAGGAGAACGCGATTCCGATCAACGTCACCAAGCGTTCGCCGTTCTCCATCGACCAGAACGTGTGGGGGCGCGCCGTGGAGACCGGGTTCCTCGAAGACCTGTGGAACGCGCCGACCAAGGACGTCTACGACTACACCGAGGACCCGACGGTCAACTTCAACGCTCCCGACGAGCTCATCCTCACCTTCGACAAGGGCCGCCCGACGGCCATCGACGGCAAGCCGGTGTCGGTCCTGCAGGCCATCGAGGAACTCAACCGGCGCGCCGGTGCGCAGGGCGTCGGCCGGCTCGACGTCGTCGAGGACCGCCTCGTCGGCATCAAGAGCCGCGAGATCTACGAGGCGCCGGGCGCGATGGTGCTGATCACGGCGCACGAGGAACTCGAGCACGTGACGCTGGAGCGCGAACTGGGCCGCTACAAGCGCCACGTCGACCAGAAGTGGGCCGAGCTGGTGTACGACGGCCTCTGGTACTCGCCGCTCAAGGGTGCGCTGGACACCTTCGTCGACCACACCCAAGAGCACGTGTCCGGCGATATCCGCCTGGTCCTGCACGCCGGCTCGATCATCGTTAACGGTCGTCGCTCCGCGGAGTCGCTGTACGACTTCAACCTGGCGACCTACGACGAGGGCGACACCTTCGACCAGTCCAACGCCAAGGGCTTCGTCCAGTTGCACGGCTTGTCGTCGAAGATCGCGGCCAAGCGGGACCTCGGTCTGTAGTCGACTGGGCACCCGCGAGGCGAACGAGGGAGAACACGGTGAGTTCGGACAAGGACACGGCGACCAATACCGGCGCCCTGTGGGGCGGCCGGTTCGCCGACGGGCCGGCCGCTGCCATGGCGGCACTCAGCAAATCCACCCAGTTCGACTGGGTGCTGGCCCCGTTCGACATCGAAGCCTCCAAGGCGCACGCGCGGGTGCTCGCACGGGCCGGGCTGCTCACCGGTGAGGACCTCGACGCGATGCTCGCCGGACTCGACCGGCTGGCCGCCGACGTCGCCGACGGCACTTTCGGGCCCGCCGACTCCGACGAAGACGTGCACGGCGCGCTCGAACGCGGCCTGATCGAGCGGGTCGGCGCGGAGCTGGGCGGTCGGCTGCGCGCCGGGCGCTCGCGCAACGACCAGGTGGCCACGCTGTTCCGGATGTGGCTGCGGGCCGCCTTCGGCCGAGTCGCCGCCGGCGTTCTCGACGTCGCCCAGGCCCTGACCGACCAGGCGGCGGCCCACCCCGATGTGGTGATGCCGGGCAAGACCCACCTGCAGGCCGCGCAGCCGGTGTTGCTGAGCCACCAGTTGCTGGCCCATGTGCACCCGCTTCTGCGCGACCTGGAACGCCTCGCCGATGCCGACCGGCGCACCGCGGTGTCGCCGTACGGGTCCGGCGCCCTCGCCGGATCCTCGCTGGGGCTCGATCCGGCGGCCATCGCGGCCGACCTCGGATTCGACGGGCCGATGGCCAATTCGATCGACGCCACCTCGTCGCGGGACTTCGCCGCGGAGGCGGCCTGGGTCTTCGCGATGATCGCCGTCGACCTGTCGCGGCTGGCCGAAGAGGTCATCGCCTGGAGCACGCCCGAGTTCGGCTACGTGACGCTCGCCGACGCGTGGTCGACCGGCAGCTCGATCATGCCGCAGAAGAAGAACCCCGACGTCGCCGAGCTGACTCGCGGCAAGAGCGGCCGGCTCATCGGCAACGTCACCGGGTTGCTCGCAACCCTCAAGGCGCAGCCCCTCGCCTACAACCGTGACCTGCAGGAGGACAAGGAGCCGGTCTTCGACTCGGTGGCTCAGCTGGAGATGCTGCTGCCCGCGATCGCGGGAATGGTGGGGACACTCACCTTTCACGCCGACCGGATGGCGGAGCTGGCCCCGGCGGGTTTCACCCTTGCCACCGATATCGCCGAATGGCTGGTCCGCCGCGGCGTTCCGTTCCGCGTCGCGCACGAGGCCGCGGGTGCCTGCGTGCGCGCGGCGGAAGAAGCCGGAACCGGACTCGCCGAACTCGACGACGCGACGTTCGCCGCCATCGACCCGGCGCTCACCGGTGAGGTTCGCGAAGTCCTCACCGTGCGCGGATCGATCGAGTCGCGCGACGCCCACGGCGGCACCGCGTCCTCGGCGGTCGCCAGACAGCTCGACGATGCGCGGGCCGGACTTGAGGCCCACCGGCACCGCTGGCGATAGGCGATCACCCCAGCGGTAGAGTGACCTGGATCACGATCGACACCAACATTGACGACACTTACAGGAGAGTGATGGTGGAGCTGCCGAAGGGGATTGGCGGAGCCGTCAACCGGGTTCTGGCGACCGCGCAGAACGGGCTTGAGGTCCTTCGCTTCGGCGGGCTGGAGACGGGAACGCAGCCCGCGCCCTACCAGGTCGTCGAGACCGAGAGGATGTTCCGGCTGCGCCGCTACTTCCCCGACGACCCGGGCACCGGACCGCATGTCATCCTCGTCCACCCGATGATGGTGTCGGCGAACATCTACGACGTGACCGAGGAGAAGGGCGCGGTATCGGTCCTGCACAGCCACGGCATCACGCCCTGGGTTGTGGACTTCGGTTCGCCGGACCGCGAAGAGGGCGGCATGGAACGCACCCTCGCCGATCACATCGTCGCCCTGTCGCGCATCGTCGACATCGTGCGCGAAAGCACCGGGGGTGACGTGCACCTCGCCGGCTACTCCCAGGGCGGGATGTTCGTCTACCAGTGCGCGGCGTTCCGCCGATCCGAGGGGATCGCCAGTGTCATCACCTTCGGCTCTCCGGTCGACGTGCTCGCCGCGCTGCCGCTGGGCCTGCCCGCCGGTCTCGTCGCGCCGGGAGCGGAGTTGCTGGCCGACAAGGTCTTTCCGCACATCTCGATTCCCGGCTGGCTGGCGCGCACCGGTTTCCAGCTGCTCGATCCGGTCAAGACCGCGCGCAGCCGCCTGGACTTCCTGCGCCAGCTGCACGATCGCGACGCGCTGCTGCCGCGCGAGGACCAGCGGCGCTTCCTCGAGGCCGAGGGATGGGTCGCGTGGTCGGGGCCGGCGGTGGCCGAGTTGCTGCGTCAATTCGTCTCGCACAACCGCATGATGTCGGGCGGGTTCGTGATCAAGGGCGACCTGGTGACGCTCGCCGAGATCACCTGCCCGGTCCTGGCGTTCGTCGGTACGGCCGACGACATCGGGCAGCCGGCGGCCGTGCGCGGCATCCTGCGCGCCGCCCCCAAGGCCGAGGTGTTCGAATCGCGGTTGCCGGTCGGCCACTTCGGACTGGTCGTCGGGTCGGTATCGGGTGCCCACACGTGGCCGACGACGGCCGAGTGGATCCGGTGGCGCGCCGGCCTCGGCGGCAAGCCCGACGAGATCGAACCCATGCACGACGCGCCGGCCGGGCCCGGCTCCGGGGTGACCCTGACCTCGCGGGTGCAGCACGGCCTGAACGCGGTCGCCGACGCCGGTGTGGCCGCCGGCCGCGAAATCGTCGATTCGGCGGTCTCGGTACAGCGCACGTCGCGGGCGATCGCCGCCGAGTCGGTGCGCACGGTTCCGCGCCTGTTCCGCCTCGGCCAGATCCAGCCGAGCACCCGGATCTCACTGGGCAAGCTGATGTCGGAGAACAACCGGCGCGCCCGGCACAAGGAACTGTTCCTGTTCGAGAACCGGGTCCTGACCCATGAACAGGTCAACACCCGCATCGACAACGTGGTGGCCGGTCTGATCTCCTGCGGGGTGCGACCCGGACAGCGCGTCGGCGTGCTGATGGATACCCGGCCCAGTGCGCTGGTCGTCGTCGCCGCCCTGTCGCGGCTGGGGGCCGTCGGCGTGCTGCTGACGACCGACCTGGGCATCGCCGAAGGCATCAAGCTGACCGAAGCGCGCGTCGTGATCACCGACCCGAACCACCTCGACGTCGCGCGGGAGCACTCGAACCGAGTGCTGGTCCTCGGCGGCGGCGACACCAGGGCGATCGACGCGGCCGACGGCGAAACCGTCGTCGACATGGAGCAGATCGATCCCGACGCCGTCGAGCTGCCCAGCTGGTACCGACCCGATCCGGGGCTGGCGGGCGACCTCGCCTTCATTCTGTTCACCCGCGGCGCCACCTTTGAGATGGTGCCCTGGCCGGTGACCAACCACCGCTTCGCGCTCGCGGCGTTCGGCGCGGCGTCGGCAGCCGGCCTCTCCAGCAACGACACGGTCTACTGCCTGCCGCCGCTGAGTCACCCGTCGGGCCTGCTGACGACCCTCGGCGCGACCCTGGTCGGGCGCTCGCGCATCGCGCTGTCCAACGGGGTCGACCACGAGACGTTCAGCACCGAGGTCCACCGCTACGGCATCACGGTGGTCTCCTACACGTGGACGATGATGCGGGAGGTCGTCCGGGCGCCGGGCTTCGAGATCAACCAGCACAACCCGATCCGCCTGTTCATGGGCTCCGGTATGCCCGCCGGGCTGTGGTCCGAGGTACTCGAATCCTTTCCCCGCGCGCACGTCCTGGAGTTCTTCGCCACCGCCGACGGGTCGGCCATTCTGTCCAACGTGTCCGGCGCAAAACTCGGTGCGATGGGCCGGCCGCTGCCCGAGACCTCGGCGGTGAAGATCGCCGCCGTCGACGCCGAGAGCGACACGCTGCGCGTCGGCAACGACGGGTTCATCGAGGAAGCAGGAGTCGACGAGGTCGGTGTGCTGCTCTCGGGCGCCCGGCACCGATTCGCGACGAACGGGCCGGTGTTGCGCGACGTCTTCACCCCCCACGATCGGTGGGAGGTTTCCAACCACCTGTTCCGGACCGACGCCGACGGCGACCTCTGGTACATGGGCGCGATTCCGTCGGTCATCGAATCCAAGGACGGTCCGGTGTACCGGCCGCCGATCGAGCAGGCGCTCTCGCTGGCCCGCGGTGTCGACCTGGTCGGCGTATATCGAGTGCAGGTGGGCGGGGGACTGGACGCCGGCGGCGACGAACTGGCTGTCGCGGCGATCACCGCGCGGGAAGGCAGCGAAGGTTCGATCACGGTCTCGACGCTGCGGGCCGCGCTGGGCGGGTTGCCCGCGGAGGAACGGCCCCATCTGATCCGGCTGGTGGACCGCATCGAGGTGAGCGAGTCCTACCGCGTACTGACCGCTGCCATGGCGGCCGAAGGGGTGCCGAAGCCGGGGGCCCGCGTCTGGTACCGCGATGACGACGGCCGCTACCGCCGCTACACGAAGACGGTGGCGGCCGAGCGCGGGTGGGCGTAGGCGACCGCACACTCGATAGAGTGGCTGGCGTCCCATAGCCGGTCTGCGAGAAAGGCCATCATGTCCCGCGCTGCTGAAATCGATCCGGTCGTCCGCGAACGGCTCGTCTGCCCGACCGACCACGGGCCGCTGCTCGATGCCGGCGACGAGTTGTACAATCCGCGGCTGCGCGTGGCGTACCGCATCGACGCCGACGGGATCCCGGTGATGCTCGCCAGTGAGGCACGTGCCGTCGACGACGCCGAGCATGCGTCGATCACCGGCGGAGCATCCCGGTGACCAAGACCGACATCGTCGACGAGCTGCAGTGGCGGGGCCTGATCGCGGCGTCGACCGACCTCGACGAGCTGCGTGAACACCTCGCCGCCGGATCGGTGACCCTCTACGCGGGCTTCGATCCCACAGCGGCGAGCCTGCATGCCGGACACCTCGTCCCGCTGCTGACGCTGCGCCGATTCCAGGAGGCGGGGCATCGCCCCGTCGTCTTGGCCGGCGGGGCCACCGGCCTCATCGGCGACCCGCGCGACGTCGGTGAGCGGACGATGAACACCCAGGACACCGTCGCGCAGTGGGCCGATCGCATCGGCGATCAATTGCGCCGGTTCGTGCGGATGGACTCCACGCCGGAGGCGGCGATCGTCGTCAACAACATGGAGTGGACCGGCGAGCTGACCGCCCTGGACTTCCTCCGCGACATCGGCAAGCACTTCTCCGTGAACGTGATGCTGGCCCGTGAAACTGTGAAGCGTCGCCTGGAGAGCGACGGCATCAGCTACACCGAGTTCAGCTATCTGCTGCTGCAGTCCAACGACTTCGTCGAGCTCAACCGCCGCCACGGGTGCACACTGCAGATCGGCGGTTCCGATCAGTGGGGCAACATCATCGGGGGTGTCGACCTGGCTCGCCGTCTCGACGGCACATCGTTGCACGCGCTGACGGTGCCCTTGGTGACGTCGTCGGACGGAAAGAAGTTCGGCAAGTCCACCGGCGGCGGGAGCCTGTGGCTCGATCCGGAGCTCACCCCGCCCTACGCCTGGTACCAGTACTTCGTGAACACCGCCGACGCCGACGTCATCCGCTACCTCAAGTGGTTCACCTTCCTGGGCAAGGAGGAGATCGCCGAACTCGAGGCGGTGACGCGGGAGAAGCCGCACCTGCGGCTGGCGCAGAAGCGCCTCGCCGCCGAGATGACGACGATGATCCACGGTGAGGCGCAGACCGAGGCGGTGCAGCAGGCGAGCGCTGCCCTGTTCGGCCGTGCCGAACTCGCCGGCCTCGACGAGCCCACGGTGGCGGCGGCGCTGGGGGAGACGTCGGTGGCCGACTACCCGCCGGGCACGCGTCCGACGATCGTGGAACTCCTCGTCGACAGCGGTCTGGCGGAGTCCAACAAAGCGGCCCGGCGGACGATCGGCGAGGGCGGTGCGTACGTCAACAACACCAAGATCGACGACGACGGCTGGACGCCGGGCGACGAGGATCTGCTGCACGGGCGCTGGCTGGTGCTGAGGCGGGGGAAGAAGACCTTCGCCGGTGCGCGTTTCGGCGAGTGAAGAAAGGTCTCTGACCAGCCGATTTGACCCGCGCATCGCACGTGTGTAACTTTCATATCGCGCCGCAGCGAGCAACAGTCCTCAAGCCGCCGAACAGCGATTTGAAGAGTGTCACCGCGCCTGGTAAAGTCGGTAATCCGAGTCGCTGAGACCGGTACCGGCAACGGGAAACGGATCAAGCGGCGCAAACCCCGAGAACGAGGTCGTAGTCATTGACTGCGCCCTGGGGAAGCTTCGTGAAACGAGCCGAGAGGCTACGCCGC
>NZ_BAEE01000064.1 GCF_000241265.1 Gordonia araii NBRC 100433 | reverse complement strand
GACCGCCTCGGGCACCCTGGGGTGAGGGCTTCCGGCGGGGCGGTCGATTACTACGTCCGAGGTCTGAACCAACGCATCTAGCGCACCGAAGTACTGAGCGGAAGCAGGGTCGGACATCACCTGATCGTAGTGGCGGTCCGGCCCGCGTGGCCGTCGAGGACTTAGTCGCCGGGGGGATCTCGATACACCCGAGTCGCTTCGCTCCTCGGGCGCAGGTGGGTTGAGTGGCGGTGACGAAGGAGCCGCCGTATCGAAACCTCGATCACCCAATCAGCCGCTCGATCACCGTCGACTGAAGTGGTCCGGCGCTACGGCGATGCGGTGTGGCGGGGCCAGGTCCAGGCTGTGCGCAGGATGAAGGCCAGGATCAGTAGCTCGAGTCCGATCGAGAGAACGTAGAAGTAGGTCCAGGATTCACCCACTCCGTTGAATATCGCGTAGGGGATGCTCAGCGATGCCACGACGAGGTTGATGGCGCGGTTCGCGCGGGCTGGCAGCGTCATGGACAGCAGGATCATGAAGATCGAGATCGCCATGGACGTGAGGAAGACGACCAACAACGTCTGGCTGATGTCGAACTCGAAGACGACGCCGCGCCGGATGTCGTCGATGAAGCCGGGCTTGTACAGGGCGAAGTAGTCGACGTAGATGTAGAAGAACATGAAGCTGGTCCAGGCCGCCGCAAGTTTGGCCTGCACGGGCATGCGCGGATCTTCCAGCGCGCTCGGGGACGGCGAGTTGCCTAGCGCAGTGCGGGATTGAGGTGTTGTCATCACGATGATCCTTGCCTTGATCGGTTGGGTGCTTTCACCTTCACCGATGTCGGCGGCGGGCACATCGGCCCCGGAGACAGATTCGGCTTGGCCGTTGGTATGGCTGAACTCTTGTACTTTCGGCCGATACGCCGCCGACACGGGATGCCTAGGCTGATCAGATGGGCACCAACGCACTGCGCTCACTGTGGGCCGAGCCTCGACCCACGAACCCCCCGGGCCCGGGACCCCGGGACTGGTTCCTGGTCGCAGCGCTGATCTGCTGGTCCCTGGCGGAAGCGGTGCTCCGCCAGAATCTGGCGCCGCGCCCGCTGCTGTTGCTCGCGACGCTCGCTGCCGTCGGTCCGCTGCTGTGGCGACGTACGCACCCCTTCTTCGCGGTGGCGGTCGCCTTCGGCACCCTGACGATCGTCGACATCGTCAGAATCCTCACCGAGTCACAAGGCGCGCTGCTGAACAGCATGTTCGCGACGCTGATCCTGGCCTACGCCCTGTTCCGGTGGGGCTCCGGCCGGGAGGCCGCGACCGGTCTCGGCATCATCCTGCTCTGGCTGCCCATCACCACCGTCGCGGACCCCACCAGCTTGGCGGACAAGGTCGCCGCGTACGCGTTCTTCCTATTCGCCGCAGCGCTCGGCGCCGCGATCCGCTATCGCGCGAAGATCCGCGTCCGCGACATCGACGAAGCCAAGGCCCGCGAACGCGAACAGCTCGCTCGCGAACTCCACGACACCGTCGCCCACCACGTCTCGGGCATTGCCATCCAGGCCCAGGCAGGGCGCGCCGTGGCGGCGGCCGACCCCGAGCGCGCGGTCGAGGCCTTAGCCACCATCGAAGACGCGGCGACCCGAACCCTCACTGAGCTGCGCGCCATCGTCGGTGTACTCCGCGATACCCAGAACACCGAGTTCGCGCCGCAGCCCGGCGTGGCCGAGGTCGAGCAGCTCGCCACCGACGACCAGACGCGTCCCCGCGTTGACGTGACGCTGTCCGGCGAGTTCGACGACCTCAGCCCGGCGGTGGGGGCCGCGATCTACCGCCTGGCCCAAGAGTCCATCACGAACGCTCGACGGCACGCCCGCCACGCCACCCAGGTCAACGTCGCCGTCATCGGCGACGTTGACCACATACGACTGACGATCGACGACGACGGCTTCTCCGGCGCTGGCGGCCGGGCCCCGGCAGGCTACGGCCTGGTGGGCATGCGAGAACGCGCTTCACTGCTCGGCGGCACCCTCCAGGCAGGTCCGGTCGCCGAGCGAGGCTGGCGAGTGGAGGCCAACCTGCCCCGAACCCGGAGGACGCGATGACCATCAGGGTGCTCATCGCCGACGACCAGCCCATCGTGCGCACCGGGCTGACGATGCTGCTCGACGCCCAACCCGACATCGAGGTGGTCGGCGCGGCAGCAGACGGGCGCGAAGCAGTCCGACTGGCTCTCCAACTGCGCCCCGACGTCGGGCTATTCGATGTTCGCATGCCGATGATGGACGGCATCGAGGCCACACGACGTCTCGCCGGCCCCGATGTCACCGACCCCCTGCCGATCGTGGTCATCACCACCTTCGATCTCGACGAATATGTTCACGGGGCGCTCAAAGCCGGGGCGCGCGGGTTCCTGCTGAAGGACGCCGGACCCGCTCTGCTGACCCAGGCCATTCACGCCGCCGCCGACGGGGACGCACTGATCGCGCCCAACGTGACAGTCCGACTGCTCGCAGCGTTCGCCCACTCACAGACCTCACCACCGAGGCAGCCGATCGAGCCGCTCACCGCCCGCGAGGAGGAAGTCCTCGTGCCTGTCGCTCGGGGCCGCACCAACGGCGAGATCGCCGGCGAGCTGTGCATCACCCCGAGCACCGTCAAGGCCCATCTCGCCAGCCTCATGCGAAAGCTCGGCGCCCGGAACCGCGTCGAGGTCGCCATGTGGGCCCACGAGACCGGTCGTCTTTGATTGTCCGACGGCCTGCCGTCACCTGGTGGCTGGCCTGTCGGGTGGCGGTGATCTCGATACACCCGTGTCGCTTCGCTCCTCGGGCACTCGATCACCTAAATGGGACTCGATCACCCAGGGCGGGCCGGGTGGCGTGATCTCGATACGCCCGCGTCGCTTCGCTCCTCGGGCACTCGATCACCTAGCACCGTGCATCGACGATCAGTAGCGTGGTCGGGGCTCGCGTTTGATGGGGCGGACCAGCCCGGCTATCGCTACCGCATAGATCACGACGGCCGCGACCGGACCTAGCAGCGGCCACCACTGCCAGTCGGCGGGCAGGACGCTCGCGAACAGCGCCACCGCGCAGCCGCCGAGCGCCGCCCCCATGGCCGTCCCGGTGAACGCGTTAACGCCGGGTATCGCCGCCGAATGCACGCCCAGGAGGTAGGCCGCGGCCAGGCAGCCCGCGGCGACCGCCGCCACCGCGGGCACGTCGACCAAGACGAGCAAACCGGCAACGCATGCCACGGCCATGGTTGCCGCCGGACGGATGAACCATCCGAGAACGGCTAATCCGGCAGCGCCGACGGCGAGGAGCCCGATGGCCGCGTTCAGCAGGAACGCCTCGGTGGCGATCATCGTCGTCTCCCGGTGCCCGCGCCGGCCCCCAGGACGTGCATCGCCAGATGCAGTCC
This sequence comes from Gordonia araii NBRC 100433, assembly GCF_000241265.1. GTDB lineage: Bacteria > Actinomycetota > Actinomycetes > Mycobacteriales > Mycobacteriaceae > Gordonia > Gordonia araii. Next base: position 211,434 of record NZ_BAEE01000064.1, on the reverse strand, counting down.
GACATCGGGGTGCCAGGCGACCAGATCGACACCGACCGCGGTGAGATCCCGATACATGCCGGACCGTTCCAGCCGCCACCATCGGGCGATGGTCGCGTCGGTGTCGTCGGCGAACGGTGAGCCGGGGAGCACGTCGACCGCGACGACGCGATGCCCCCGCGTGCGCAGGTCGACCAGAGCGAGTGCGAAATCGGTGTCGAGCAGCGTGGAGAATGCGATAACGATCGCGTTGGGCGGCATGGCCATTCGGGGGACGAGTGTGCCTTCGTCGCGCTGTGCGTCATCGGCGTCGAGGATGGTGTCGAGCACCCGATAGAACTGTCGGCGCCCGATGTCGGGCCGGAGCCATCGCACCTGGCGGCCCAGCGTCACGACCCCCACCCGATCGGCCGCCTGCAAGGCGCTGTCGACGACCTGAGTCGCGCCGCGGGCAACCCGGTCGCTCGCCGCAGTCGCAGGCCCCCGGGGCTGCGGGTGGGTGTCGAGCACGACGACGAGATCGGCGGAGCGGTCGGTGAACCGGTCGGTGACGTGCAGCTGCCCACGCCGCGCACTCACCCGCCAGTTCACCGCGCGCAATTGGTCGCCGGGCACATAGGGGCGGATGTCGGCGTATTCCACTCCCAGGCCGTGGTGGCGGGTGAGATGGGTGCCGATCCGGTCGGGGAGTTCGGCATCGGGCAAGGGAGTGGCGGGCGGATCGGCCACCGGAAACACCCACAGGTCGACGGCCGGCACAACCACGGATGCCGCGAAGAACCCGGAACGGGTGATCGCCTGGACGTGCGTCCCGACGCGGTACCGGCCCCAGCGCTCGGCGGTGGCCCGGATAGTGGCCGTCCCGGCCGCCCCCGGATCGAGTTCCACTTCGACTCCGGGGTCCACGTCGACCCCGGTGATCGTCAGGATTGATTGCGGCGCATCGCATTCGGGATACAGGAGTGCGTCGATCGTCTCCGCCTCGAAACAGCGCGCCACCGACGGATCTGCGCGCACCCAGACGGCGGCGGCATCGTCGCGCGGCCTGGCGGTGGCGGCCAGGATGCCCACCATCGGTGCGGCGAAAGCGAACAACTGCCATCGCCCGGCGAGTACCGCCAACGCCACGGCAACCGCTGCGCACGTCGCCAACGACATCGTCAGCGGCGACGGCCGCCAGACGATCGGCACATGATTAGGGCGGACGACGGTACTCATCGGCGAGACATCATTTCGGCGTGCGCGGGACGGGCAGACGCCGGAGCAAGTCATCGATCACATCGTCGCCGTGGATCTGACGGACCCACATCTCGGGGCGCAGACTGATCCGATGCGCGGTCGCGGCCACCGCAAGGGTCTTCACGTCCTCGGGTATTACATAGTCCCGGCCCGCCAGCAGCGCCTGGGCGCGCGCCATTTGCACCAGGTCGAGTTCGGCTCGTGGGCTGATCCCGACCTCTACCTGCGGGTGGGTGCGGGACGCCGCGGCCAATGCCACCACGTAGCGCACCATGTCGTCGTGAACGTCGACCTGTTCCACGGCCTCCCGCATGGCCGATACCTCATGCTGGTCCACGATCTGGCTGAGCGTCGGCGGCACCGACCCGCGGTCCAGGCGACGTCGCACCATCCGGGTCTCGTCGGATTCGTCGAGATAACCGAGTCGCAGCCGCAGCGCGAAGCGATCGCGTTGCGCCTCGGGCAGGGGATAGGTCCCCTCGTACTCGATCGGGTTGTCGGTGGCCAGCACCATGAACGGGCTGGGGAGCGGGCGGGTCAGACCGTCGACGCTGACCTGGCCCTCGGCCATCGCTTCGAGTAGGGCGGCCTGGGTCTTGGGCGGAGTCCGGTTGATCTCGTCGGCGAGGAGCAGGTGCGTGAAGATCGGTCCGGGCCGGAACTCGAATCGGCCGGAGGACATGTCGTAGATCGTGGAGCCGAGCAGGTCCGCCGGCAGCAGATCGGGAGTGAACTGAACCCGGGTGAAGTCGAGACCCAGAACGGCCGCGAACGACCGGGCGATGAGGGTCTTGCCGAGTCCGGGGAGATCCTCGAGCAGCACGTGGCCACCGGCAAGCGCCGCGATCATGATGAGCCGCAAGGCATCTCGCTTGCCGACGACGACGCGTTCGATCTCGGTCAGGATCTCCTCGGCCCGCCGGGCGGTGGTTGCTATCGACGGGACAGGACCGGATGTCATAGCTGCTCCAATTGCTTCAGGATGGCGTCCAGGGTGTCCCGGCCGGGTCCGGGCTGGTCCCGGTCGGCGTAGTTGGCGCCCAGCGGATCCACCCACGGCCACAGCTCGGGGCCGAACGTCATCCGGCCGGTCGCCCCGAGGGTTCCCGCCGTCGCACCGCGTCTCGCAGCTCCGTGCCGGTTGCCTGTGGCCATGAGAAATTCCCGCGCCAGAATCGGGCGCAGATGACGGTCCCAGTCGCCGCGCGTTCCGTCCGCCCAGGCGATCAGGTTGCGGGTCCGCGCCTGCCAGCGCACCAAGGCGTCGTCGCGCTCGGAGTCCCACGGTTGGGGCGGGGGCGCCGAGCGCGCCCCGAGCGATATCGACAGCCGGAGCACACCGAGGATGACGGCCGCCACCGCGCCACCAACCAGGAGCGCATGGGGCCGCAGCGGGCCCACCGCCGCGGCGACCACGAGGCCCGCCACCACGACGATCCCGGCCATGACCAAGCGGTCGATCATGGTCGGCCCCCGAGGTCGTCGAGCAACATACGCAGCCAGGTCACCGCGGACTCGCGATGCCGTTCGGTCATCTCGTGCGGGCTGAACCGGGCTTCGGCGAACAGACCGACCAGCGGAGCCGCCGCCGCGGTCTCGCGGTGCAACGCGCCGCGGGCAACCGCACGGTCGAGCACTTCCGAAGGGGTGTCCGAGGGCTGCGGCGCGACGCCGGGAGCATCGGCGAGTTCCCGTTCCATCACGGCGTAGCAGGCGATGATCGCCGCTCGTGGATCCCGCCCGGGTTGGGTCACCTCGGCCAGACTGAGTGTGGCCGCGCGGACCAACGCCGCGGGCGGGTCGTCGGTCGTGGGGGAGGGACCTTCGTCGGGATCGAACGACGCTTCCCCGGCCATCGCCCCGGACGGCGACCGTGCGGCGAGCAGGATGGTTCCACCGACGGCCAGTGCGACGAGAAGTACGGCCACCGCAACAATGGGAGCGGTGGGCACGTCGGATATCTGTCCGTCGGCGGCCGGCGGCGGTCGAGGCTGGTCGGTACCAGGCCCTGAACTGGGTTGTGAGGGCGTGGGTTGCGCATCGTCGGGGCCGATGGGCACGCGGATCGCCAGGAGGACGCCCATCGCCGCGAGGACCGCGACGATGATGAGGACCGCGGCCAGCACATGGCGCAGGCGTGGGCGCGGGCTCCTGGCGCGCGGCTGCATCGGGATCTGGGGCTTCACGCGTTGCGCCCGGTACGCCTCGACCAGGGTGAGCGCCAGGATCGCTGCGGCGACGAGGCCGAGCGCGACCAGCGTGATCATGGTCGCCGCACCGTCGGCGGGTCTACGCGCGGATGCGCTCGTGTCGGACTCGGGGAGTCGGCCGCGCAGGGCGACCAGGGCCAACGCGACGGCGCCGAAGACGACGCCGACGCGGAGTATGCGGTTGTCCGAACGGTCCATGTCGACCCCGTCTGGTCGCGGTCCATCGCTGCGTCGAAAGTGTCTTCGTTTTCATCGTGACACACGACTCGCCAGGGGTGGCCTGGGTTGGCCGGGTGCGGTGATCTCGATACGCCCGTGTCGCTTCGCTCCTCGGGCACTCGATCACCGTCGGGGACATCGCCGCCCGGTCTATGAGTGGTTTGGCCTGTTTGGGTGCGGTGATCTCGATACGCCCGTGTCGCTTCGCTCCTCGGGCACTCGATCACCCTGGCGGGTGCTGGCCTCGGTTGTGTCGCTCTCGATTACCGTGGGGCAGGCACTCGATCACTGTCTAAGACCAGGTTCAGACGTCGACCGTCTCCAGGGCCTCATTGAACGCCGCGCTCGGGCGCATCACCTCGGACAACCGCTTGGGATCGGCCGCGTAGTAGCCGCCGAGATCGACGTGGTTGCCCTGTACCTCGGCCAGCTCCGCGATGATCTTCTCCTCGTCGGCGGCCAATCGCTGGGCCAGCGGCTTGAACTGTGCGGCGAGTTCGGCGTCGTCGGTCTGGGCGGCGAGCGCTTCGGCCCAGTACAAGGTCAGGTAGAAGTGGCTGCCGCGATTGTCCAGCTCGCCGGTCGTCCGCGACGGGCTCTTGTCGTTCTCGAGGAGCTTGCCGGTCGCCTCGTCGAGAGCCTTGGCCAGAACGGTGGCCTTCGGGTTGTCGCCCTTGCGACCGAGATCTTCCAAGCTGACCGCAAGTGCCAAGAACTCGCCGAGCGAATCCCAGCGCAGGTGGTCCTCTTCGACGAGCTGCTTGACGTGGCGGGGAGCGGAGCCGCCCGCGCCGGTCTCGTACAGACCTCCGCCGGCCATGAGCGGCACGATCGACAGCATCTTGGCGCTGGTGCCCAGCTCCAGGATCGGGAACAGGTCGGTGAGGTAGTCGCGCAAGATGTTGCCGGTCGCGGAGATGGTGTCGAGGCCGCGGATGAGTCGTTCCATCGTGTACCGGATCGACCGCACCTGCGACATGATCTGGATGTCGAGGCCCTCGGTGTCGTGCTCCTTCAGATACTCGCGGACCCTGGCGATCAGCTCGTTCTCGTGCGGCCGGTACGGGTCGAGCCAGAACAGCACCGGCGTATCCGACAGCCGTGAACGCGTGATGGCCAGTTTCACCCAGTCGCGGATGGCCGCGTCCTTCACGGTGCACATGCGCCAGATGTCGCCCTCCTCGACGTGCTGAGTCATGAGGACTTCGCCGGTCTCGTTGTCGACCACATCGGCGGCACCGGCGAACGGGACCTCGAAGGTCTTGTCGTGCGAGCCGTACTCCTCGGCCTTCTGCGCCATCAAGCCGACGTTCGGGACGGTGCCCATCGTCGTCGGATCGAACTGCCCGTTGGTCTTACAGAAGTTGATCATCTCCTGGTAGATGCGGGCGAAGGTCGACTCCGGGTTGACCGCCTTCGTGTCTTTCAACTTGCCGTCGGCGCCGTACATCTTTCCGCCGGCCCGGATGAGCGCCGGCATCGAGGCGTCGACGATCACATCGGACGGGGAGTGGAAGTTCGTGATGCCGCGCGCCGAATCGACCATCGCGAGTTCGGGTCGGTGCTCGTGACACTCGTGCAGGTCTTCGATGATCTCGTCGCGCTTGGTGGTGGGCAGCGCCTCGATCTTGCTGTACAGATCCGACATGCCGTTGTTGACGTTCACACCCAGCTCGTCGAACAGATCCTGATGCTTGGCGAAGGCGTCCTTGTAGAACACCTTGATGGCGTGGCCGAAGACGATCGGATGGCTGACCTTCATCATCGTCGCCTTGACGTGGAGCGAGAGCATCACGCCGGTCTCGAAGGCGTCCTGGAACTGCTCCTCGTAGAACTCGCACAGCTTCTTGCGGCTCATGAACATCGAGTCGGCGACGTCGCCCTTGCCCAGCGCCACATGCTCCTTGAGCACGACCTTCTGCCCGTCGGCGCCGGTCAGTTCCATCCGCACGTCACGGTCCTTGTCGAGCGTCATGGACTTCTCGCCGTGGTAGAAGTCGCCCTCGGTCATGTGGGCGACGTGGGTCCGCGACGCCATCGACCACTTGCCCATGCTGTGCGGGTGCTTGCGCGCGTACTCTTTGACGGCCTTCGGTGCCCGACGATCGGAATTGCCTTGCCGTAGCACCGGATTCACCGCGCTGCCGAGCGCCTTCGAGTAGCGCTTGTTGATCTCGCGTTCTTCGTCGGTCTTCGGGTCGGCCGGATAGTCGGGGAGGGCGTAGCCCTTCTCCTGCAGTTCGGCGATAGCGGTGGTCAGCTGCGGGACCGAAGCACTGATGTTCGGCAGCTTGATGATGTTGGCCTCGGGACGCAGCGCGAGTTCGCCCAGGGCCGCGAGGTTGTCGCCGACCCGCTGCTCCTCGGTCAGATAGTCGGGAAACTGTGCGAGGATGCGCGCCGCCAGCGAGATATCGCTGGTCTGGACGTCGATCCCGGCAGCACCGGCGAAGGTTTCCAGTATCGGAAGAAACGAATAGGTCGCGAGAAGCGGTGCTTCGTCGGTCAGTGTGTAGAAGATGGTGCGTTGCTCGGAACTCACGTGTGCTCTCCTGATCCTCTGGGTGGGGATCTGCTCAGCGGCCTGTTTGTGGCCGACTCGATTTGTCCGGTGCGCGGGGTAAGCACCGGTGGCACACCCAACCTATCGCGAGCGGGAGAGCGACGCGGCGGTAACGGTCGTCGGCGGCGTCCGACGCCCGGACCGGGTCCTCGATGTGTGGCCCGGGCGACCGGGGCTCCTCCGGTCAGCCGTAGTGCGCGTAGCTGCACTCCGGGTTCGGATCGGTGACGAACGAGACCAGACTGCCGGCCATCGTGATCGTGCACCCGCTGGCACCGGGACCTTCGGCCTTCACCGATGTCGAGATCTCCGGGAACACGTCGTAGGTCTTGGTCCACGGCAGGGCGGCGTTCTCTTCGACGACCTCATCGGCTCCGTTGATCCGATACCGGATGGTCGCGGTGCCCGACCCTTGCACTTCCAACGTGGCCGAGCCGACGGGCGCACCGGTCGGCGTCGCCGCCTGGGACTGTGTCGGCGGGGTCGACGTCGACCTTTCGTCGGCAGACGGACCGCACCCGGCGGTAAGGGCGACGACGGCGAGGGCACTGGCGGCTGCGATGCGGATTCTCATGCGCGCCGAACCTACCCGACCGCCAGCGCAGGCGTGCGCGCTTGTCGGTTCCCCGATCGAAACCCGTGTCGTGTGGCTTCATTGGTGTGTCCGGTTTCCGACGAGCGGGGAGGATCATGGTCGACCACAGGCGGATCAACGAGAGCGATCGGATGTATCTGAGTCCGGTCTTCCTCCGGCCGGGTGAGGCAACGTCGCTGGCGCGGTGGGAGATCGCCGACGACATGCTGGCTCCGGAGACGGCCTATCAGATCGTTCACGACGAGGCGATGCTCGACGGCAACGCTCGCCTCAACCTGGCGACGTTCGTCTCGACGTTCATGGACAAGCACGCGCGCGACCTCTACGCCGAGACGGTCGACAAGAACATCATCGACAAGGACGAGTACCCCGCGACGGCCGCGATCGAGGAACGCTGTTGGCGGATCATCGGAAACTTGTGGAACAACCCCGATATCGACAATGCGATCGGCACGTCGACCATCGGCTCGTCGGAGGCGTGCATGCTCGGCGGGCTGGCGCTCAAGCGTCGCTGGCGCGAGCGGCGGGTGGCCGACGGGAAGCCGGTCGACAGTCCCAACGTGGTGCTGTCCACCGCCGTGCAGGTGTGCTGGGAGAAGTTCTGCAACTATTTCGAGGTCGAGCCGCGCTGGGTTCCGGTGGATGCCGACCATCTCGTCATGGACGGCCACGACCTGGAGAACTACGTCGACGAGAACACGATCGGCGTCGTCGCGATCATGGGGCAAACGTTCACCGGCCTATTCGAGCCGGTGAAGGCCATCGCCGAGAAACTCGACGAGATCCACGCCTCGACCGGGCTCGACCTCAAGATCCACGTCGACGCCGCATCGGGCGGGATGGTGGCGCCGTTCTGCCATCCGGACATCGAATGGGATTTCCGTGTGGACCGCGTCGCGTCGATCAACACCTCCGGCCACAAATACGGGCTGGTCTACCCGGGCGTCGGCTGGATCGTGTGGCGCAGCGTCGCCGACCTTCCGGAATCGATGGTCTTCCACTGCGCCTATCTCGGCGGCAATATGCCGACGCTCGCGCTGAACTTCTCGCGGCCCGGCGCCCAGGTCCTGCTGCAGTACTACCAGCTGCTGCGGCTGGGCCGTGCCGGCTACACCGCGGTTCAGCAGGGGGCGCTCGACGTCGCGCAGTTCCTGTCCTCGCAGATCGCGGCGCTGGGCCCATTCGACCTCGTCAGCAAGGGCGACACCATTCCGGCCTTCGCGTGGAAGCTGAAGGACGGCTATACCGAGAACTGGACGCTCTACGACCTGGAAGAACGCCTGCGGCTCAAGGGATGGCAGGTGCCGGCCTACCCGATGGCGGACAACCTGGCGGACATGACGCTGCAACGCATCGTCGTGCGTTTCGGGCTGAGCCACGATCTCGCGGAGTCGTTGCTGGCCGACATCAAGACCGAGGTCGCCTTCCTCGACTCGCTCAACAGCCCGATGCGCCGGGAGGCGACCGGCACCCACTTCCACCACTGACCGATCCGGAGTCTCCCGCCGGTGCCGGGCGCGGTGCGCCGTGCTGTTCATGTGCGCCCCGTGCGATCAGAAGTCGCGCTACGCTCGGACAATGCCGGCCAGCGCCGACTTTCGAACGTGGTGCGTCTCGGGCGACCGATTGGACGCACCCTCGGAGGTGGACGTGCGGGGTCAGCGGCTGGTGTCGGTGGCCTCCTACGGGTCGGCCGTGGTCGGCTTCGCCTTCGCCGCCGTCAGTTTCGCCGCCGGTTCACCACAGGTCGGCGCGGCCAATCTGGTCGTCGCGCTCGCGATCGCACTCGTGCCGTTGCTGAAACGGCTCGGCCCGTTGGCGCCGGCCATCGGCTTCGTCGCGACGGCCACTGTGTCGTTGCTCGTGCTCAGTCTCATCATCGGCACCGGCGCCGGGCTGTCCCTGTACTTCGTCATCATGGCGGCGGCCGCGCCGATGATCGTCGGAAGCAAACGACCCGTGCTGGCACTCGCGGTCCTCGGTATCGCGATCACGGCCGTGGTGGGTCTGCACCTGGGTGTGCCGTCGAACACCGGGCGGTTGCCCGACTGGCTGATGACGGTGGGCTTCATCGCTAACGCCGTCGGGGCGAGTGTGCTGGCTTTCGTGATCGTCGGCTACGGACTGTTGCAGATCCAGCGCGCCGAAGACGCGCTGGAGGAGGAGTACGAGCGGTCGGAAGCGCTCCTGGACAACATCCTGCCGCGCAGCATCGCGCAACGGCTCAAACAGCCGACACACATGGAGATCGCCGACACCTACGACGACGCCTCGATCCTCTTCGCCGACATCGCGGGATTCACGGCCATGTCCAGTCACACGTCGCCGACCGAAGTGGTGCGGTTTCTCGATCGTCTCTACACCGAGCTCGACGCGCTCGTGGAACGTCACGGCCTGGAGAAGATCAAGACGACCGGGGACTCGTACATGGTGGTCAGCGGCGTTCCCGAGCCGCGTTCTGACCACCTGCAAGCGCTGGCGCGCTTCGCCCTCGACATGCACGACGTGTGCGCCGCGGTCAACAGCGCCGACGGCGGTGCCATGCCGTTGCGGGTCGGCCTTGCCGACGGCCCCGTCGTCGCGGGAGTCATCGGCTCGACCAAGTTCTTCTACGACGTATGGGGAGACGCGGTGAATCTGGCGTCGCGAATGGAATCGACAGGGGTGCCGGGCCGCATCCAGGTGACGGCCTCGGTGCGCGACAGACTGGCCGGCAGCTTCGTTTTCGAGGAGCGCGGGGTCGTCGCCGTCAAGGGCAAGGACGACCAGAACACGTGGTTCCTCGTCGGCGAGCGTCCGCGCCGGGGGGCGCTGGCCGCCTAGCGTCGATGCCCGGTCAGGGCGTCACGATGTTGAAGTCGGGGTCGGGTCGTTGCAGCGCTCCCAGGATCGTGCCGAGCACCGTGGCGTCCCCGGTGACCTTCAGTCCCGCTGCCTGTGCGGCGGCGATGTCGCCGGTCACCAGGTGCACCAGCACCCCGTCGGGGACGGTGATCGTCGCGGCGACTTCGGTGTCGTCGCGATCGCGGCTGCGCAGCAGGACCCCGTTGTGGAGGCGGGTCACGAACCGGGTTTCGCCGAACACCCAGCGCGTCGTGATGTCGAGGTCCCAGACTTTCGCCGCGTCGATCTGGATGGCGAGTCCGTCGATGAACATCTCCGGCTGCAGGTGGCTGACGATGTCGTAGCCCGAGGCCGCGGTGGGGGTGCCGAAATTGCCGGTCCGCAGTTCCATCGCGCCGGACAGGAAGAAGTTCCGCCACGGGCCGTTCTCGGAGCCGAAGCCGAGCTTTTCCAGCGTGTCGGCGAGCAGTGCGCGGGCAGCTTCGTGCTCGGGCTCGGCGAACACGACATGGTCGAGGACCTGCGCCGTCCTCCGCAGATCGCCTTCCGCGAAAGACTTGCGCGCCTTCTCGACGACGGCATCTGCGCCGCCCATGAACTCCACGTAGCGCACCGCTGCCGCCTCTGGCGGATGCTGCCACAGGCGCGACGGGTTGCCGTCGAACCACCCGAGATAGCGCTGGTAGATCGCCTTCACATTGTGGCTCACCGACCCGTAGTAGCCATGGGTGTTCCACGCCTCGTCGAGCTTCGGCGGCAACTGGAACTGCTCGGCGATCTCCGGTCCGGTGAATCCCCGGTTGAGCATCCGCAGCGTCTGGTCGTGCAGGTAGGCGTACATCTCGCGCTGGGTCTGCAAAAAGTGGCGGACGCGTTCGGCGCCCCACGTCGGCCAGTGATGGGAGGCGAAAACGACGTCGGTGTCGTCGGCGAACATCTCGATCGCCTCACCGAGGTAGTGCGACCATCCGTGCGGGTCGCGGACCACCGCGCCGCGCAAAGTCAGCAGGTTGTGCAAGGTGTGGGTGGCGTTCTCGGCGATGCACAACGCGCGCAGGTCCGGGAAATGGAAGTGCATCTCGGCCGGTGCCTCGGTGCCGGGAGCGAGTTGGAACACCATCCGGATGCCGTCGACGGTCAATTCCTGACCGGTCGCGGTGATGTCGACCGTCGGCTCGATCAGAGTGACCGTGCCCGTCGAGGTGGTCTGTCCCAGTCCGGCGCCGACCCCGCCCCGCGGGTTGCGGGGGAGTGCGGCACCGTACATGTAGCCCGCGCGGCGGGACATGGCCGTTCCGGCGTAAAGGTTCTCGGCGATCGCGGGCTCGAGGAACCCCTCGGGGGCGATGATCTGGACCGTTCCCGCGTCCACCTCCTCCTGGCTGACTATGCCCTTCACGCCGCCGAAATGGTCGACGTGGCAGTGCGTGTAGATCACCGCGACGACCGGTCGGTCGCCCCGGTGTTCGCGGTAGAGGGCGAGAGCGGCGGCAGCGGTCTCGGTGCTGATGAGCGGGTCGATGACGACGATGCCCGTGTCGCCTTCGACGACCGTCATGTTCGACAGGTCGAATCCGCGAATCTGATAGATCGAGTCGGTGACCTCGTAGAGGCCGTGCTTGACGGTGAGCTGCGATTGCCGCCACAGGCTCGGGTGGACGGTGTCGGGCGCTTCCCCGTCGAGGAAGGCGTACGAGTCGAAGTCCCAGATCGCCTGGCCGGCTGAATTCGTGATCGCAGCGACGTCGAGCGTCGCGGTCAGGCCTCGATCCGCATCCCTGAAGTCCTGCACGTCGTCGAACGGATAGCTGCCGTTGGCGGTCATTGCCACTCCCTTGGCCGATGGCGGTCCGACGCGCGTCGGCCCGTGCGCTAACACTGGCACACGGAAGGGACGCGCGGTCGGAACACGGCGAGCGGTTCACGCCGAGCGGGTGACGGCGAGACCGAATGCGCGGATTCGGTACCGGGCTGTGCCATGCTGTCGAGGACTGGCGACCGGTGAACGCAACAGGAGGTCTACCGACGATGTCTGACGCGCGTCACGGCGATGCCGACGATCCGGACGGCCCAGCGGTCGTCCCCGGGGCCGTCGACGCCCGATTCACCCTGGCGGCCGAACGAACGATGCTGGCGTGGCTGCGCACGTCCATGGGCCTCATCGCGGCCGGCGTCGCCGTCCTGCACATCTTCGACCCCTTCGACAACCCGCACGCCCGCACCACGATCGGTTCGGCGCTGGTCCTCATGGGTGCGCTCGCCGCTGTGACCGGTCTCGTGCGATGGCGTCGCGTCGATCGCGCGCTCGAAGCCGGCGGGCCGCTGCCCGGCCCGTGGCCGATTCTGGTGCTGACGATACTGATCGTCGCGGTTGCACTCGGCTTCATCGTCTGGCAGTAGGGCTTCGGAGCCGGCTGGGCGCCTCACCAGACCCCGGGCGCACGGAACTGGACGCTGATCCGGGCACCCGCGCACCGTTCCTTGGGCACGGCGTGATCCCAGGTGCGCTGGCACGACCCGCCCATCACGAGGAGATCACCCGAGCCGAGGGTGAACCGGCGGGATCTGCCGCCGCCGCGGGGCCGCAGCAGCAACGAGCGGGGAGTTCCGAGCGAGACGATCGCCACGAGCGTATCGGCGTGGCGGCCACGTCCGATGCGGTCACCGTGCCAGGCGACGCTGTCGGAGCCGTCGCGGTAGAGGCACAGTCCCGCTGTGGCGAATCCGTCGGGCAGGTCGTGGCGGTAGTGGTCGCTCAGGCGCGCACGTATCTCGTCGAGCAGCGGGTCGGGAAGGCGATCGGACGCCATGTAGTGCGCGACGAGACGCGGCACGTCAACGACGCGGTCGTACATCTCGCGCCGCTCGGCTCGCCAGGGAACACGATCGACGAGTTCCTCGAACAACCCGACCGACCCGGACAGCCATCCGGGCCGCACGTCCACCCACGCGCGAGCATCGAGCCGGACGCGATGAGCAACCTCCAGGCCGCCGAGTTCCGGACCGGCCTCGCCGGACACGGCTGCGTCGAAAAGCGAGCCCTGGAAACCGTCGACCATGCGACCAGAATACGCGATGTGTCGAACGTATGAGCTAATGCTGGCCACGGTCGGCGCCGGGGCCGAATAAATCGGTGGCCGTCATCGGCATGTGGGCGTAGCGTCGGGCGCGGACATGTCGTCGACGAAGGATTCGCTGTGCTCAATCGGGATCGCGCTGTAGCCCTGCGCTGACCTGACGCCTCTCACCGGAGGCTCGAATCGTCAGCGCGCCACTCGACGATCCGGAGTTTCCATGTCCATCCCGCACAACCCTGCTGTCGTACTCAGCGACCTCTCCTTCTCCTGGCCCGACGGCACGCCCGTATTCACCGGCGTCGACGCGGCGTTCGGCGCCGGGCGCACCGGCCTCATCGGGACCAACGGTTCCGGCAAGTCGACGCTGCTGCGACTCGTCGCCGGAGAGTTGACGCCGTCATCCGGCCGGATCGATATCGACGGCGTTGTTGGCTATCTGCCGCAGCAGCTGACCCTCAAGACCAACGCGACGGTGGCCGACCTGCTGGGAATCCGCGTCCGCCTCGACGCCCTGCGCGCCATCGAATCCGGTGACACCGACCCGCGCCGCTTCGACGAACTGGGCGATGACTGGGATGCCGAGTCCCGTGCCCGCGCCGCGCTCGACGTGCTGGGCCTCAGCTCGATCGGTCTCGACCGTCCGGTCAGCCAACTGTCCGGCGGCGAGACCGTGCTCGCCGCGCTCGCGGGCTTGCGCTTGGCGGGTGACGAGGTGGTGCTGCTCGACGAACCCACGAACAACCTCGACCGCCAGGCCCGGCACGGACTTTACGACGCCGTCACGGCGTGGTCGGGTGCGCTCATCGTCGTGAGCCACGACGTGACCCTGCTCGACCTCCTCGACGAGACCGCCGAGTTGCGGTCGGGCTCGATGACCGTCTTCGGCGGTCCGTTCAGCGCCTACCGCGAGTACGTCGCCGCCGAACAGGCCGCTGCCCAGCAGGCCGTCCGGTCCGCCGAGCAGGAGCTGAAGAAGGAGAAGCGCCAGCGCGTCGAGGCGGAGACCAAGCTGGCCAGGCGCAGCCGGTACGCCAAGACCGACTTCGAGAACAAGCGCAAACCGAAGATCATCATGAACATGCTCAAGGGCAGCGCGCAGGTCTCGGCCGGAAAGCTCCGCGGTCAGCTCGACGGACGGGTCGAGGCTGCGCGGGAGGAACTCGACAGCCAGGAGGCGCGCTTGCGCGACGACGCCCGGATTCGCATCGATCTGCCGGATCCCGGTGTCTCGACCGGTCGGCGCCTCGCCGAACTGCACGACGGGCGGCACGATCCGATCGTCATCGCCGGACCCGAGCGCGTGGCGCTCACCGGCCGCAACGGGATCGGCAAGACCAGGCTGCTCGAGTCACTGTTCGCCGACGACGAGTCGGACGAGGACCGCGTCCGGGCGATCGCTCAGACCGGCCGCATCGGCTACCTGCCGCAGCGGCTGGACAACCTCGACGACGAATCGACGATCTTCGAGGCGGTCCGCCAGACGGCCCAGCACACTCCGGCCGTCGAGATTCGCGCCCAACTGGCACGGTTTCTGTTTCGCGCCGACGACGTACTGCGGCCGATCGGCGTGCTTTCCGGCGGCGAGCGATTCCGGGTGGCCCTCGCCCGGTTGCTGCTCGCGGACCCCCCGAATCAGCTCCTCATCCTCGACGAACCGACCAACAACCTGGACCTGGCGAGCATCGACGAACTGGTCGACGCCTTGGACGCCTACCGAGGCGGGCTCATCGTGGTGAGCCACGACGATGCTTTCCTGGAGCGGCTTCGCATCGATACCAGGGTCGTGCTGGACGACGACGGGCTGGCGATCGAACGCTAGCGTCTCGTGCGATACGGGCGAAAGCACCAGAACGCCGCGAGAGGGGCGTACCAAGGAAGGTGGGACGTATCGCGAGGCAATGGAGGCGCACATGACTACCGACCGCTACCGAAAACTCACGGCGGAAGAAGCCGCGGAGGCGGTGCCAGCGCCCTGGCATGTCGCCGAGGGAGCGCTGCGCGCCGAATACCGGACGCAATCGATGGTTCGCGGCCTCAATCTCGTCACCGAAGCGGTCGAGGCCGCCGAGGCTGCCAATCACCACCCGGACATCGACTTCCGGTACGGCACCGTGACGTTCACCGTCATCACGCACGCGGTGGGGCAGCTCACCGACGCCGACGTGGAGCTGGCGACCGCTATCGCCCGGATCGCCGAGCGCCTGGACATCGCCAACGACTGAACCGGCGGACGCGCCGAAGAGGTCTCGTTACGGTTGCACCATGGCCCGCGAGGAGATCATCGGCGTCGTCGGGGCGACGACGAACAACCTGCGCAACGTCACCGTCGACGTGCCCAAACAGGCTTTCACCGTCGTGACCGGGGTGTCGGGGTCGGGTAAGTCGTCGCTGGTGCTCGACACCATCGCCGCGGAGGCCCAGCGCCTGGTGAACGACTCGTATTCGGTATTCGTCCGCAACAGGCTGCCGCAGATGCCCGCGCCAGAGGTGCAGTCGATGTCCGGTCTCACCTTCACCGCGCTGATCGATCAGCGGCGCTTCACCGGCAACGCGAGGTCCACGGTGGCCACGGCGGCCGACGTGGCACCGCTGCTGCGCCTCGTCTTCTCGCGGATCGGCGAGCCGTCGGCCGGGTACTCACCGTCCTATTCGTTCAACGATCCGTCCGGGATGTGCCCGGTCTGCGAGGCCTCGGCACGGTCGTCGACATCGATGTCGACGAGTTGATCGATCCGTCGAAGAACATCGACGAGGGGCCCGTGCGGTTCAGCCAGTTCCGCCCGGGCGTGTACCGGTGGAAGCGATTCGCCCACTGCGGGCTGGTCGACCGGAAGAAGCCGCTCAAGGACTACACGCCCGAAGAGATGACGCTGTTCCTCTACGCCGACCAGGTGAAGCTCCCGAATCCGGATCCGGAGTTCCCGCAGACCGCGCGTTTCGACGGCGTCGTGACCAGGATGCGCGATGTCTATGTCAAGAACCACCCGACGAAGATCTCGGCATCGGTGCGCGAAGAACTGGACCGGTTGATGACTCGACGCCAGTGCTCAGAATGCGGCGGAGCGCGGCTCAACGCCGCCGCCAGGGCGAGCCTGATCGACGGCAGATCGATCGTCGACTGGTCGTCGATGTCAGTGGCGAAGCTGCGCGCGCTCGTCGGCGAGATGGACGTTCCCCGGATCGCGCCGGCGCTGGCGAACATCCGGCACACGCTCGACGCGTTGCTGTCGGTCGGGCTCGGCTACCTCTCGCTCGACCGGCAGTCCGGGACCCTGTCGGGAGGGGAGGCGCAGCGCGTGAAGATCGTCCGCCACCTCGGCAGCGCGCTGACCGACGTGACCTACGTCTTCGACGAGCCGTCCACGGGACTGCATCCCGCCGACGTCCAACGGCTCAACAAGCTGCTCCTGCGCCTTCGGGATGCCGGGAACACCGTCCTGGTGGTGGAGCACCACCAGCAGGTGATCGGTGCCGCCGACCACGTGATCGATATGGGACCGGGAGCGGGGGCGGACGGCGGCCAGGTGCAGTTCGAAGGTTCGCCCGCCGATCTTCGGCAGAGCGCGACGCTGACCGGCCGGTTGTTGGCTCGCCGGCTTCGCGTCAAGAAAACGGTGCGTGATTCGCGAGGTCGCGCGACGGTCACCAACGCCCGGGCGAACAACCTGACCGGGTTCGACGTCGACATTCCGCTGGAGGTGCTGACCGCCGTCACCGGCGTCGCCGGTTCCGGGAAGAGTTCGCTGGCCACCGACGAACTCGCACGTCAGCACCCGGAGTTCACCGTGGTCGGCCAGGACCCCCTGCGTGGCGGCGTGCGATCGACCTCGCTGAGCATTCTCGGTGTCGCCGACGACGTGCGCGATGCGTTCGGGTCCGCGTCCGGACTCGCGCCGTCGTGGTTCAGCTTCAACTCCAAGGGTGCCTGCCCGGCCTGCGGCGGCAAAGGGTTCATCACCACCGAGCTGGCCTTCCTCGACGATGTGTCCATGCCCTGCGACGTGTGCCGCGGCGCCCGATTCAACGACACCGCGCTAGCGGCGAAACTGGACGGCCATTCGATCGCCGACGTCCTGCACATGCCGGCACCGCGCATCGGGGAGGTATTCGCCGGCCATGCCGCCATCGCCACTGCCATGACGTGGCTGGAGCGGGTCGGTCTCGGCTACATCGCGGTCGGCCAATCCCTCGACACGCTGTCCGGCGGTGAGAAGCAGCGGCTGCTGCTGGCGCGACATCTCTGCGCCTCACCCGCGCTGGAACACGAGCGAATCGTGCTCGACGAACCAACGACCGGCCTGCATCCGAGCGATGTGGACCGGATCAACGCCCTGTGCGCCGACCACGTCATCGACATCGGGCCGGGAGCCGGTTCCGACGGGGGCACCCTGTTGTTCGCCGGGCCCCCTGCGGCGCTGCCCGAGTGCGAGAAGTCGTTGACCGGGCGGGCGCTCGCAGTCGCGGCGGGGGAGTAACGAGCCCGGCCTACTCGGCGTCGATGACAGCCTGAACGCGCGGGGCGAAAACCTCGATCAGGTCGGCGCCCGACGGCTCGGCGAAGGCTGGTACGCCGACGAGGTAGCGCATCGTCGCCAGCCCGAACAGCATGCTGACGACGGCGCGCACGGTGTCGGTGCTCACGCCGATCTCGGCGGATGCCAGCGGCACCATGGCGTCAGACACGAATCCGCCGAAGTTCTGGGACATCGCGTCGTCGGAGATCGCCGCGCGGAGGAACCCCTGGAGGGCGGTGCCGGTGAGCTCGTCGTCCCACACGGTGACAAACGAGGTGACCAGCCGCCGGCCGAGCTGATCCCGTGGACCGGTCGCCGCCTGCGCGACGATGGTGCCGGGGTCGATCGGCAACTCCATGGCGGCGACGAAGAGCCCGCGCTTGTTCGCGAAATAGTAGGGGATCAATGCGACATCGACGTTCGCCCGCGTCGCGACCGCGCGCATGCTGGTGCTGGCGAAGCCGTTCTTGGCGAACAGATCCCGCGCGGCGGCGAGGATGTCGTCGCGCGCGGTGCTGGGGCCTGAGCGTCGGCCGGTCGGGGTTGCCACGGACTCCACGGTAGCGGATTTCAACAATCGTTGACATCGCCGGTCGTTCGTCCTACCGTCGTAGTTCAACAACTGTTGAAGGAGTGGGGATGGACGATCATCTGGTGAAGAAGCTGGTCGGCGTCATCGTCGGCGCGTCGATCGCGATCCCGCTGATCCTGCTGATGTTCATCGGCCCGGCGTCGCGAGGCGCGCCGCACGACCTGCCGATCGGTGTCGTCGGTCCACCCGCGATGGTCACGAAGATGGGCGCCACGCTCGAGGCGCGCCAGCCCGGTGCCTTCGAGGTCCGGAGCTTCGCCTCGGCTGAGGAACTGCACGAGGCGGTGCGCGATCGTGAGGTGTACGGCGGCGTCGTTCCCGGTCCCGATCCGTCGACGGTGATCGCCTCGGGCGCGGGGCCCGCGGCCGCGCAACTCATCACCCAGCTCGGTGCTCGGATCGCCGCCGGGGGTGGACCTGGAGCGCCGGAACCCCGGGTTGTCGACGTCGCGCCGCCGGCCCCCGACGATCCGCGCGGGGCGGGCTTCGCTGCGATGGTCATGCCGGTCTTCATGGCCGGCGCCATCCTGGGCATCGCGCTGCCCCAGCTGACGCGCCGTGCCGGGCTCACCGCGGCGTTGTTGCCGGTCGGTGCGGCGGCGATCGGTGGGGCGAGCGTCGGCGCGGCCATGGCCGTCGGTGTCCTCCCCGGCGGATTCTGGTCTCAGGCCTTCGCCATGTCGACGGGCATCCTGGCGATCGGTGCGGCGATCGCCGGGCTCGTGACTCTCGTGGGAGTCGGTGGAATCGGCGTGGCGGTCGTTCTCTTCATGCTGATCGGCATGCCGCTGGCGGGGATCGGGTCGCCGCCGGAGTTCCTGCCGGGGATCTGGGCGAGCGTCGGCCAATGGTTGCCGCTCGGAGCGACGGGCACGGCGTTGCGCGGTGCGGCCTTCTTCGCCGACGGAAAGCTGATCGGCGCGGGGTCGGCGCAAGCCTTCGCGGCGCTCGTCCTCTGGATCGCCGTCGGATACGCGCTACTGGGGTTGGCGCACCGGCGACGTGAGCGCGTCGCGGTCGACGACTGAGGTGCCCACTCGGCGGGGGCGAGGTGCCCAGTCGGCGGGGGCGAGGTGCCCAGTCGGCGGGGGCGAGGTGCCCAGTCGGAGGGGGTGAGGTGCCCAGTCGGCGGGGGTGAGGTGCCCACTGGGCGTAGGTGAGGTGCCCACTCGGCGGAAAATGAGTCGGCGCGGTGTCGCTTCAATGCGCTGCGGCGCTTTCAGTCGGCACAATGGGAGGGGTGTGGACCACCCGGACCTTGTTGGCATCGATATCGGTGGTTCTCGTCGCTGTCGTCGCGACGGCGTGCGGCGGTCCATCCGCGCCCGATGATCCCCTTCCGACCCGGACCGGTCCCGCGACCGCGAGTGAAACCCACGTCGTGGCAATGGGTTTGGCCGCACCCTGGTCGATCGCCTTCTTCGGCCGGGTTCCGCTCGTCAGCGAACGCGACTCCGGGCGCATCCTCGAGATCGACGACGAGGTCGGCACGCGCGTCGTCGCGACGGTCGACGGCGTCGACGGGACGGGTGAGGGCGGCCTGCTCGGGATCGCTGTGCGCCAGCGCCACCTCTACGCCTACTACACGGGAGGTTCGGAGAACCGGATCGCCCGGTATCCGATCACGGGGACAGCGGGTTCGCTGGCCCTCGGGCGCGGCGAAACGATCCTGCGCGGTATTCCGTCGGCGACCTATCACAACGGCGGCCGGATCGCCTTCGGCCCGGACGGGATGCTCTACGCGACGACCGGTGACGCCGGACGCCCGGGCCTCGCGCAAGAACACGCCTCGCTGGCCGGAAAGATCCTCCGCATGACACCGACCGGCGCGGTGCCCGCGGACAACCCGTTTCCCGGGTCCCTGGTGTACTCGCTGGGCCACCGAAACTCCCAGGGGATCGGCTGGTCGGCGGACGGACGCATGTTCGCGTCCGAATTCGGAGCCGATGCCGAGGACGAACTGAACCAGATCGAGGCAGGCAAGAATTATGGGTGGCCGGCCGTCGAGGGAAGGCAACGCGGGGACCGTGCGCCGGAGTACACGGACCCGCTGATCACCTGGCCCACCGACGAGGCGAGTCCCAGTGGAATCGCCGTCGTCGGCGGCGCCGTCGTGATCGCGAATCTGCGCGGCGAGAGGCTGCGCGTCGTGCCGCTGAACGATACCGCCACCTCCGCCGACCGGTATGCCGGCGAATTCGGACGGCTGCGGGACGTCGTCGTGACGCCCGGCGGTGAACTCTGGGTGCTGACCAACAACACCGACGGGCGCGGCACCCCGGGCGCGGGCGACGATCGGATCGTCCGGGTCACGGTGGACGGCGCGCGGTAACTCCGGCGAAAACTCGGCATTACGATGCCGTTGCCCGACGCCGTTCCGATTGCGAACTGCGAGTTCACGCAGGGACAATCATGCTCATGAAACGTCCAGCGCCCGGCGACGCCGTGGCCGCGATCTCCCAGGCGGATGACCGGATCGGCCTATCCGAGTCGATTCGATCGGCACGGGACGTCCTGGCCATGGCCGCGCGTCAGGCCGATGCGGCGCAGGCCGCCGAGTGGTGGTCGGCGCTGGTCGTGGAGGCGGTCGCCGCCGCCGTCCGGGTCATCGGGGCGCCCGCCGGCGTGGAATGGGAGTGGTTCGTCACCGGGAGCTGCGCCCGGGGAGAGGGCCTGCCCGGTGCCGACGTCGAAACGCTGATCCGCTTCGGCCCCGACGCTGACCGGCGCCGGGACGTTCTCGCGGCGGCCGCCGACGTGCACGACGTGCTCGAACGAGCCGGAATCGCGCCCGATGGGAACGGCGCCATCGGCAGCCGTGCGCGCTGCTGCCGTACCGACGAGGGCTGGCGCGAGGCCACCGATTCCTGGGCCGCGGATCCGGCGACGGACCGGGGTGTCGTCATGGCCGGGCTGACCCTCGACGCCCTGCCCGTCACCGGCACGGGGGAGTCGTCCTGGCTGGCGCAGACGATGCTCGCGGCCTGTCGACGGCATCCGGCCCTGGCGGCCGCGATGGCACAGGATTGCTCCGCGGTGCGGGAGGTGGTGCCCGCTCGTCTCGCCGTGCTGACCCGGCGCGCCGACACGGTCGACATCAAGCAAGCGGTGGTGGATCCGATCGTGCGGCTGGCGCGGCTCAAATCCGTCCTCGGCGACTCGGGCGAGCGCTCGACGCAGGGGCGCCTGACCGCCCCCGACGGGGTGCTGACCGACATCGACTGGCCCGCCCTGACGCATGCGCTCACCGCGGCGACCGGTCTGCGCTGGGCGTTGCGCCGCGACCGCTGGATGGGCGGACGGTCGGTCGGCGACGTCGTCGCGTTGAGCGAGTTGGCGCCCCATGAACGGGCCTTGCTGAGGGGTGCGGGCCGCGAGGTCATGGGTGCCCAGCGGGTACTCGCCTACGTCGCGGCGACGGAGATTCGATGACGACGGCGATCGGCGCGGCGACGGTCGCCGCGTGGGCCGTCGCCGCGCAGCGCCTCGAAGGCTGGGAACCCGACGACGAGGAGATCGCCGCACTGAGTTCGCTGGCCGGGGGCGCGATCAGCGTGGG
Source organism: Gordonia araii NBRC 100433 (assembly GCF_000241265.1). Classification (GTDB taxonomy): domain Bacteria; phylum Actinomycetota; class Actinomycetes; order Mycobacteriales; family Mycobacteriaceae; genus Gordonia; species Gordonia araii. The sequence continues at coordinate 190,043 of NZ_BAEE01000064.1, read as the reverse complement.
CGACTACCTGGCCGGGTGCCGGCGGAGATACGTCGACGACGTGCCGCGGCGCACCCCGGTGCTGGCCCGTCGGCGGCCCTATCTGATCCGCGGCACCGATGTGCTGGACAACAACCTGGACATCTCCTCGATGCAGGTCTTGGCGCGCGCCGAGCACGCGGTGGTGGCCGGACGCACTGTCCGCCTGCTGACCCAGCCGGTTGCCGTGCGTTCGGTCGGCGATGTGCACCGCGCGTTGTTCGCCGACGTCTATTCCTGGGCCGGGGAGCCGCGGACGATCGACATCAGCAAGCGGGGGACGCGGTTCGCCGCCGTGCACGAGATCGCGGCGGGAATGGCCCGGACCGACCGCGACGTGACCGAGGCCCTGGCCTGTGCCGATGGATACAGCCCAACGGCACTCGGCCACCGGCTTGCCCGGATCTACGCCGACTACAACGCGATTCATCCGTTCCGCGAAGGAAACGGGCGCGCGGGCACGATGTTGCTGCAGCTCATCGCCATGCGGGGCGGAAGGTGGTTGGCGCTGGACCGGCTCACCGGCGGCGAATGGCTTGCCGCGTCGCGCGCCTCGATCGCGGGTACAACGGTCGTCGGGCCGGACGCCGAGCCGCTGCGCGCCCTGCTCGAACCGCTGATCGTGGGCTGACGCGGCGGGCCCCGGCGCGGTTTCACCGTGAGGCGAGCCAGGCGAGATAGGCCGCGCCGCGGGGTGAGATCTCGTAGCCGACGTCGTGGCTGATGGTCAGCCCGAGCCCCTTGAGTTTCCGGATGTCGGTCTTCATCGGCGCCCGCTCGACACCGCGCAGCTCGGCCAGTCTGGTGGACACCACTCGTGGGTTCTCGGCTATCCAGGTCAGGATGTCGCGAGTCCACGCCCCGGATTCGCGGCGGTCGAGTCGCGCGAGACGGCGAGCGATCTGTTCGCATTCCTCGTTGGTGGGAATGGACTCGCGCAGCTCGATACGTGGATCCTCGCCGGCCCACTCGACGTCGATGCGGTAGACGTGTGCACCGCGGGTGCTCTTGCGCAACGCGGTCCGCAAGGTGTCCGCGTCGGCCATCCCCGCCGCGCGCGCCTGCGCGTCGGTGAGCCCGCCGAGGTCGTCGACCCGTGTCACGGCGGTGAGTCGAACAACCCCGGCGGCAGTCAGCTGAGTCCCGCCCACCCGCACCTTGGGCGAGTCCCAGCAGCGGTACTGCGCGGTGACGGTGCCGGCGCGGATGCCTTCGGCGATCGGTGTGGAGATGAGCACGTCAGCGATTCTGGCACCCCGTCAAGACCGTTGTCGTCGCATTCGGTCCGGCGTAGCGTGAAGACCATGTGCCGCAACATCCACACCCTGCACAATTTCGATCCGCCGGCCAGTTCGGACGAGGTGACCGCAGCAGCACTGCAGTACGTCCGGAAGATCGCCGGAACCACGAAGCCCTCCAAGGCCAACCAAGAGGCATTCGATCGGGCCGTGGCCGAGATCGCGCACAGCACCCAGCATCTGCTGGACGCGCTCGTCACCACCGCACCGCCGAAGAATCGCGAGGAGGAGGCCGCGAAGAAGCGCGCCCGGGCCATCGCGTCCGGCCGGTACGCCAGCTGAGCCGGGCGACACGAGAGGTCGGCGATATCCGGCTGACCGTCGCCGCCGCGGCCTAAGATCGTGCACATGAGGCTGCACGAGGTGTTCGACGGTGTCGCCACGGTTTTCGAAGCCGTCGGCGTGCTCGCGATTGTCGTGGGCTTCCTCGTTTCGTTCTACCTGTGGCTGTCCCGGCTGGTCCGCGGAGAAGCCGGCGCCCTGCAGGTGCTGCGAACCGCGGTGGGCAGCTCGATTCTGTTGGGCCTGGAGATCCTCGTCGCCGCCGATCTGATTCGGACGATCACGTCGGAGCCGTCGCTGGAGAACGTGGGCGTCCTGGCAATCATCGTGTTGTTGCGGACGGTGCTCAGCTGGTCGATTCAGATCGAGATCGAGGGGACGCTGCCGTGGAAGCGCGCGCTGACCGAATCCGGCGGAGCGATCCTCGCTCGTACGGTGGCGGCCGAACGCGGTCGCCATGAGGCGCTCGACGACAGGGGAGCCTAGGCATGTCAGGCACACGACCGACCACCGCCTCCGTCGCGGATTTCCTCGGCAAGGTCGGCGACGAGCGCAGGCGCGCGGACGCGACGGCCGTCGTCGAACTGATGCGCACGGTCACCGGCGTCGAGCCGGTCATGTGGGGGCCGTCGATGATCGGCTTCGGCGATCAGCCCTACACGACGGCCGACGGCAAGCAGCACGAATGGTTCGCCGTCGGGCTGGCGCCGCGCAAACAGGCGCTGACGCTCTACGGGCTCACCTTCTACGGAAGCAACACCGATCTACTCGACCGGCTGGGTCCGCATACGACGGGCAAGGGCTGCCTGTACGTCAAGCGGCTTTCCGACGTCGACGAGGAAGTGCTGGCCGAACTCATCCGGCGCGGGTGGCAGCAGAATCACCGGGACGGCTAGCGCCGCAACTGCTGGCTCGCGTCGAAACGCTCCTCGCGCTGACCCAGGTGCCACGCATGCCACCGGCACCATCGCCGCATCTGGGCGTCCTGCCACCGCCGGTCGATCGCCGGGACGAGCCTGCGCAGGATTTCGGCCACGGCGACGAGCGGCGCGCGCCCGACCAGTAGCGCGAACCCCGGCCAGCCCGAGGGCAACCGGTAGTCGCGCCGATTCCACGGGAGCATGAACAGACGCGTGTAGCCCGCCTGCAACTGCAAGTGGTACTTCGCCCGTATCCGGGCGATGCCGCGCAGGTCGGAATCGGGCTCGAAGGACGGAACGAAACCCTCCACCAGCTCGGCCCCGAGATCTCCGGAGTCGTGCTTGCGCGTCGCGTCGAAGAAGTAGAGGAGCCGCACACCGTCGGCGACCGACGTCGGATACATCTCGTCGACCTGACAGCCGACGAGATGGCCGAGGTAGCGGTTGAAATGCAGCACGGCGCGGATCTCCGCGGGGGAGGTGAGGAAGCCGAGCGCGTACAGGCCGAGCGCGGGCCCGACGCTGCCGCCGAGCAGCGTCAGCATCATCTCGCTCTGGCTGATCGGGAGCCCGTGGGCGGCGCGATCCCACTCCGGATGCTCGGCGACACGGGCGCGGATCGACACGTGCATGACGCGGACCTTCAAGGAGACTTCCCGTGCGCGCGAGCCCGGAGTCAGCGCGGCGCCGGGCCGGCAGACTTCGAGCCACCAGCGGCTCGTCTCCAAGTAGCGGTGCAACGCGCTGGCCCCGGCATAGCCGCCGGAGAGGGAGAGCGGAACGGCCAGCGACGCCTCGGTGTAGGTGTCCATCGTTCCCGCGTTGCCGACGGCGCCGAGGCTGTAGCCCCACCGGCGCCAGACGGCCGCTCCGCGCTCGACGAGGTCGGGATCGACCCAGTCGGGGATGGTCTCGAACTCGGCGAACAGTTCGCGCATCGACGCCGGGGCGTCGGGCACGTTGTCGACGCCGACCCGCAGCGCCTCGTCGAGGAGTTCCCGGGAACGCTCCGGTCCCAGCGCGCCGTGATAGGTCTCGGCGACGAAACGTTCGGCGACCGGGTCGCCGGTGTCGTGATCGCGGGCGAAACGGCGTTGCACCGACGGTGCGGGCAACAGGTCGAACCGGGTGAATCGGTGGACTCGGTCGCGCAGCTTCTGGTGCGCTGGCGAGACGACCAGATCGACCATGTCATCACTCCTGCCAGACGGGACACACCTGACAGTAGTGGGTCCGGCCGGCCGTGTGGTCTCCCCGGGCTGATGGCGCGTTGCTCAGGCCACCGACGCGGTCGACCTCGTCTCGACCGCCAGACCGCGAACGGTGAGCAGCGGAAGCACCTCGCTCACCACCCGCCGGACCAGGTGGGGGTCGGCCGACCGGAGAGTGACCCCGTCGGCGACGCGGGCCGCCCAGATGTCCCAGAGCAACCCGGCCAGGGTGGACGCGGTACCGGCGTGGACTAGCGACTCGGTGGGAGATCCGGGAGTCCATTCGGGATGGAGACGCGCGTACCCGGCGAACGCCGTCGACACGGTCTCCGCAAGGTAGACGTCCAGGTCGACGAAGGCGGGCAGCGGCGATCGGGCCGTGCGCTGTGCTGCGTCGCGCAAGGTCGGCGCGGCGAATCGCTCGACGTCGTCGGGGGCGGACGGTGTGAGTTCGACCCAGCGACGGTCGGAGCGGTCGTCGATCTCGACGGCGAGCCGCAGGGGTGCGCCGCTCATGCGAGACCCTCCCGGACGATCCGGTGGAACCGGCTGCGGTGGAACAGCAGCGGGTTGTTTGCCTCCGCGGCGAAGTGGTCGACGACCTCGAGTAGCGCGATCGAGTGATCTCCGGCGGGAATCAGCCGGTCCAGCCGCGTCGTGAAGCCCGCGGCGGCGCCGTGGAGGTGCACCGCGCCGTCGAGCGTCGAACTCCACCCGATGTCGGCGAACCGCTCGGCCGCCGGGCGCCGGAACTGCTCGGCGAGCGATTCCTGGTCCTCGGCGAGGATGCTGATGCCCCAATGCGTTTGATCGCGAAGGTGGGGCAGGGTCGACGATGAACGGCCGATGCTCACCGACACCAGCGCCGGATCGAGCGATACGGAGGTGAACGAGGACACGAGCAACCCGATGGGTCCGGCCGGGCTGAGCGCGGCGACGGCGACCAGTCCGGAGGGGAAGTGGGCGAACGCCCGGCGCAGCACTGCCGGGTCGGTGGGGGCGGTAGTCGGTGCGGACACGGATGTTCCTCTCAATTGTTCGGGGTCGCTGGCAGGAAGGGGGAACCGAAGCCGGAACCGGCGAAGCGAGGATCGCCGGGATGGCGGGCCGAGAGACCGCCGTCGAACAGGCCGTCGCGGGTCAGTTGCGGAATGACGCCCTCGCCGAACCAGTAGAGCTCCTCCAGATGCGGATAGCCGGACAGGATGAACTCGTCGATCCCGAGATTCGCGTAGCCGCGGATCGCGTCGGCCACCTCGCGGTGGCTGCCGACGAGCGCCGTTCCGGCACCGCCACGGACGAGGCCGACACCGGCCCACAGGTTGGGGGCGATCTCCAGCGTGTGCGGATCCCGCCACGACCCGTCGGCCCGGTGGGCGGCATGCAGTTCGCGCATCGCCGCCTGGCCCACCGACTCGCTGCGCGCCAAACCCTCCTGTGCCTTGGCCACCACGTCGTCGTCGAGGGCGTCGAGGAGCCGCCCGGCTTCGGCCCAGGCCTGTTCGGCCGTGTCGCGGGCGATGACGTGCAGCCGAATGCCGAAGCGCACGTCGCGGCCCTGCGCAGCGGCCAGTTCCCGGATCCACGCGATCTTCGCCGCCACCGCGTCGTGCGGTTCGCCCCAGGTGAGGTAGACGTCGCTGTGCCGGGCGGCGACCGGTCCGGCCGGCTGCGAGGATCCACCGAAATAGATCGGGGGAGCGGGCAGCGGGACCGTGGGCAGCGCCGCGTTCTCCACGGTCAGGTGCTCACCGGCATAGGTCACCGTCTCGCCGCGCCACAACGCGGTGACGATGTCGAGGAACTCGTCGGTGCGCGCGTAGCGGGCGACCTTGTCCAGCTGATCGCCGTAGGCGCGCTGCGTCGAGGTCTCACCTCCGGTGACGATGTTGACCAGGAGACGCCCGGGGGCGTGTTTTGCGAAGGTGCCGGCCATCTGGGCGGCCAGAGTTGGGCTGATCAGCCCGGGCTGCAGCGCGATCAGAAAGGCGAGTCGCCGCGTCTCCCGAGCGAGCATCGCCGTAGTGATCCAGGCGTCCTCGCACCATGGACCGGCCGGCGTCAGCGCACCGGTGAACCCGAAGTCCTCGGCGGCTCGGGCGATCGACGCTAGGTAGCTGATGCTGGCGTCCCGATCGCCGCCCGCGGCACCGGCGGGCACGCCGTGGCCGCCACCGACGATGGATCGGGAGTCGCCGTAGGTGGGGAGGAACCAGTGCAGTTTGACGGTCATCTCAGGCTTTCGTCGAATCGTCGGTGGACTTACAGGGACGTGTGGGTGGGCGGAATCTGGCGGCTCAGCGCCCACTTGCCCAGATGGTGGAGCTTCCACCGTTCGGGATCGTGCAATGTGTGGGTGCGCGCATCGCGCCAGAACCGGGACAGGTTGGCTTTCTCCGAGGCCGAGCGCGTCCCCCCGAAGTCGAAGAGTTCGGCGCCGGCGCGTCGTGCGGCCCGGCCGGCGGCCACCTTCGCCGCCGCCGTGGCCAGCGACGCCTCGGCGACCCGGTCCCGCCGCCCCTCGTCGCCGGAGGCATCGGCTTCGTCGATGCGGTCGGCGGCGGTGAGCAGCAGTGACTCGGCCGTTCGCACGGCCAGTTCCAGATCCCCGGCCTGAGCGATCAGGTAGGGGTCGTCGGCCGCGTCGTGCACGGTCGATTCGAACCACGGACGTGCCGCCGATACCGCGGGGCGGACGGCGTCGAGGGCGCCGCGCGCGATCCCGGTGTCGATGGCGGCGTGGATGAGCTGGGCCCGGGCGCCATAGGTACCGGGCGTCTCCAGCAGGGCGCTGAAGTCGAGGACCTGCTCCGGCTTCACCGCGACCCGGTCGAAGCTGACCGTGCCGCTGCCGGTGGTGCGCTGCCCGAATCCGTCCCAGTCATCGACGACGGTGATCCCCGGCGCGTCGGCCGCGACGTAGGCCACGACCTTGCGAGGCCGCCCACCGTCGTGCGCGACCGCGCGGACCGCGAGGAGATCGGCGTGCAGGGCCCCGGTGCAGTAGTACTTGACTCCCGACAGCAGCAGACCGTCATCGGTGGTGCGCAGCGTCGTGGAATCGTCGACGACGGTCGGTCCGGACCGTTCGGTCTGCGCGTTCGCCAGGCGCGCGCCGTCGAGGATGCGCGGGTAGACGCGTCCGGCGAGTTCCGCGGATCCGGCACGGCGCAGCGCCTCCAAGAAGGTGAAATGGCTTTGCGGTATCTGGGCCAGGCTCGGGTCGGCGGCCGCGATGATCGACACCACCTTGGCCAAGGTGGCGACCCCGACGTCGGCACCGCCGAACCGCGAGGGCACGGTGATGGCGAGTAGTCCCGAGTCCGACAGGGCCGCGACCTCGTCGTGCGGATGCACGCGGATCGCGTCGCGGTCGCCCGCACCCGCAGCGAAGGCGGGTGCGAGCGACTTGGCGACGTCGATGGCCTCGGCATCGTCGGCGATCCGGCGGGTGCTCGCGGTACGCAGCCCCGCCACCGGGTCGTCGGTGTTGCTGATGAGGTGTGTCATTCCGGCTCAGCTGTAGAGGCTGAACTGGGGTGCGCGCCGGTTCAGCGTCCAGTCGCCGACCTCGCGCGCCTTGTAGGCGACGGGATCGTGCACGGTGTGGGTGCGCAGGTTGCGCCAGTGCCGGTCGAAGCCGTACGCGCTGGTGGTGGCCCGGGCGCCCTGGATCTCGAAGAGGCGCGAGGCGACTTCGAGGGAGACCTTCGTCGTCAGGTACTTGGCCTCGGCGATCGCGACCGCCGTCGCCGCCCGCTGCTCGGCGGTGAGTTCGGGACCGAAGTCCAGTGACTCCTGCAGCGCGTCGCCGGCCCGGTCGGCCAACAGCGCGGCCGCGGTCACCTGCGACTTCAGTTCGCCGACGAGTTCGAGGATGTAGGGGTCGTCGACCGCGGTTTCCAGACCGGAGGTCTCCCACGCGCTGGCGTTGAGCTTGGTCCAGTCCAGCGCCTCCTCCAGGGCGCCCTCGGCGGTGCCGATGTAGAAGTTGACGAACGCCAGCTGCCAGTGCGGGGTGACCAGCGTCTGGTACGCGGAGAACTCCTTGCCCGTGATCGGGTCGGCGCCGAGGATCTGGTCGCGCGAGACCGGCGTGTTCACGAACTCGACGCCGCCGGAGTCGGTGAGCCGCTGACCGATGTTGTCCCAATCGCCGAGCGGCCGGAAGCCCTCCACGTCGCGGGGCAGGGCCAGGAACACCAGGTCGCCCTCGAACACCGCGGTCACCGAGAGCCAGTCGGCCACACTCGCACCGGACGCGAAGGTGCGGCGGCCGTTGAGCCGGAAACCGTCACCGTCGCGTGTGAGTTCAAGCGCCGAGCCGCCGCGTGGATTCTGCACGCCGCCCCAGAACGTCTTCTCCTCGGCGTTGCGCCGCGAGATCTCCTGCGCCTGCTCCGGCGTGCCGAACAAGTGCGGGATCCGCTGCTGCGCGTAGTGGTAGCCGAGCAGATGGGCGATCGACGTGTCGCCGCGGGCGATGCGCCGGGTGAGCTGCTGGCTCTGGGCGTAGTTCAGGCCGGAGCCGCCGAACTCGACGGGCTCGCCGACCTGGAGCAGGTCGGCCTGGCGCAGCAGGTCGACTTCGGCGACCGGGTCGGCGTTCGCGCGGTCGCGCTCGGCGGCGGTGGAGCGCAGCTCGGCGGCGACGAGATCGGCGCGCCGCAGGGCATCGTCGAAGCGGCCCTGCTGGTCGGCGACGTTCTCGGCGGGGGCGTTGGTGGTGACGGACATGATGATTTCCTTACTGGTTGTCGTGCGTGCTTGGTGGAGTGGCGGATGGGTCAGGCGAGGATGCCGTTGGCGGCGAGTTCGGATTCCAGGCGACCGCTGGAAGCGAGGTCGGCTTCGAGTTCGCGCACCAGCGGCAGGATCCGGGTGCCGAAGTACTCGACGTCCTCGAGGTAATGCAGGAAGCCCAGGAGGAAGAGGTTCACCCCGCGGGTCTTGTAGGCGACGATCCGCTCGGCGATCTGCTCGGGGGTTCCGATGAGCCCGGTCCGGAATCCGTCGTTGTACTGCACGAGATCGGCGAATTCGGAGTCCTGCCACATCCCCTTGCCGTTCGACGTCGACTGGCCGGCCTGCCGGACGGCCGAGCCGAATCCCTCGACGGCCTCGCGGTCGGCCTTGTCGACGATCTCGCGCAGCACGTCGCGCGCCTCGGACTCGGAGTCGCGGCCGACGAGGAAGCCGTTGAGACCGAAGCGCACGGTACGACCGTGCAGGGCAGCCTCGGTGTTCACGTCGATGACCTGCTCGGTGATGCCGTCGAAATCCTTGCCGTTGCTGAAGTACCAGTCGGAGACGCGGCCGGCCATCGCGCGGGCCGCGGTCGAGTTCCCGCCCTGGAAGATCTCCGGGTGGGCGCGGCCGGGAACGTCCACCGGCTTGGGCTTCAGGTCGAAGTCGTGCAGGCGATAGAAGTCCCCGTTGAACTCGGCGTGATCCGACGTCCAGATCTCGCGCAGGTAGGTGATGAACTCCTCGCTGCGCCGGTAGCGCTCGTCGTGTTCGAGCCAGGGCTCGCCCAGCTTGGTGAACTCGTCGCGGAACCATCCGCTCACGACGTTCACCGCGGCCCGGCCGCCGGAGATCTGATCGGCCGTCGCGAGCAGCTTGGCCAGCACGCCCGGCTGCCACAGCCCGGGGTGGACCGCGGCGATCACCTTGAGCCGCTCGGTGGCCAGCAGAAGTGCCAGCGAGAAGCTCGTCGACTCGTGCTGGTAGGCGGCGCCGTAGGAGGCGATGTAGCGCACCTGGCTCAGGGCGTAGTCGAACCCGTTGTTCTCGGCGAGGACGGCCAGCTGGCGGTTGTAGTCATAGCTCCAGTCGGTGCGCTGCTCGATCTTGGAGACGACGAGACCGCCGCTCACGTTGGGCACCCAGTACGCGAACTGCAGGGGAGCTGCGGCCGCGTCGAGCTGTTGTTCGGATCGGGATGCGGGCATGACGAAAGGGACCTCCTTGAAGGCCGGATCGGGATGGGTTGGTGGATGAAGGCGGCGACAGGTGCGCGCGATCAGGTCAGCGACATCGAGTGGCGCGACACATTCGGTGCGTCATGGGATTCAGTCTGCGCGAGCCGGCGCCCCAGGTCATCGTTGGGATCACGCGGGTTTCAAAGGAGCCCGTTGGGTCAGGCCAGACGGGTGACGCGCACCGTCACGTCGAGCTCGGATTGTGCGCTGCCGGTGTAGATCCCTTTGATCGGTGCGAGGTCGGCGTAGTCGCGGCCGGTCCCGACCGAGATGTGATGGTCGTCGATGAACTTGTTGTTGGTCGGATCGATTCCCCACCAGCCGCCGGTCCACACCTCGATCCAGGCATGGCTCTCGCCGTCGACGGCTTCGCCGATCTCCGCGTCGGCGAGCGGGTGCAGATATCCCGACACGTAGCGGGCGGGAATGCCGAGGCTGCGGAGCATCGCCAGCGTGATGTGGGCGTAGTCCTGGCATACGCCCTTGCGGTGCCGCCACGCGTCGGCCGCGGTCGAGTGCACCTCGGTCGTCCCCGGCTCGTAGGTCATGGCCTCGAAGACCTTGGTCACCACCGCCTCGGCCGCGTCGGCGGGACGCAGCCCGGCGGAGGAGTCCGCCGCGAACGCCGCGAGTTCGGCGGTGTGCGGCGTATACGCGGTCGGCCGCAGCATCTCGTCGTACTCGTCGACCACCGACCCGTTGCGCAACTGCACCCAGTCGACCGAGGTGGTCTCCTCGCCCCTCGTCTCGTTCTCGGTCTCCACGACCGCGATACCGGTGACCTCGAGCCGTTCGTGCGGCGAGTGCAGGTCGAAGGCGGTGACCACGGTGCCCCAGTAGTCGTTGTAGCGGAACTGCCGCGCGCCCGGCGACGTGTCGACGTGGTCGACGACGACGCTCTGGCGGCTGTCGCTGCGCGGGGTGATCCGCGCCTCGTTGAACGACGAGGTCACCGGCGCGGTGTAGGTGAATCCGGTGGTGTGGATCAGCCGCAGCCGGGCGCTCATGACGTTCCTCCGTGCTCGAAGCCGGCGAGTCCGGTGTCGGTCCACGACACGTAGGGCTCGATGTGGAAGTGCTCCTCGGCGATCGATTCGCTGACCGCCCGGCACGTCTCCTGCATGTCGAGGAGGTAGGCGGGCAGGTCGCGTACCATCTCGGCGCGCCCGATGAACTCGACGGAGCTGCGCGCCCGGCCGAGCAGGGTGAGTGCCGTCGACTGGGACCCCACGCGGTCGGGCCGTTTGTCCAATTCGGCGAGGAATCGTTCGGCGACCCGGAGGGAGTGGAACACCGACCGGGGGAACAGCCGGTCGAGCATCATGAACTCGACGACGTTCTCGGTGTCGACGGCGCCGCGGTAGGCGCGGACGTAAGTGTCCTGGGCGCCGGCCGCGACGAGCAGGCTCATCCACGAGAGGGCGTCGCGCCGGTAGGCGGAACGCGACATCAGCAGGCGGACGGTCATGTCGACGCGCTCGATGGAACGCCCGACGATCAGGTAGCTGTAGCCGTCGTCGTGGCTGAGCGTCGCGTCGGTCAATCCGGCGAACATCGCCGCCCGCTCCTTGATGTAGGTCGCGAACGCGTGCGGGCCGAGGAGGCGGGCCCGGCGCTCGGCGTCGTCGAGCCCCATGTAGGTCGCGTTCAGGCACTCCCACATCTCGCTCGAGATGACTTCGCGCGCGCCGCGGGCGTTCTCCCTCGCGGTCTCGACGAGACCGACGATCGATTCCGGGCACGAGCGGTCGTAGGCCACCCGGTCCACCATTGACCACACGGTGTGCTCCCGGTCGTTCTCGGGATCGAAGCCGAGGACGGCCATCACGTGGCGGACCATGGAATCGGTGTCGACGGTGGCGTCCTCGAGGAGCTGCTGGACGACGACGTCGAGAATGCGGGCCATATCGTCGGCTCGTTCGACATAGCGGCCGATCCAGTACAGCGAGTCGGCGTTACGGGCGAGCATCAGCGCTGCACCCCCTCGGATCGTCCCTGTTGCTGGGTCTGCTGGTGCCGGTGGGATTCGGTCTCGCGGGTCAGCAGTGGCTCGACGTCGGGGGTGGCCGGCGGCGACGCCGGTATTTCGGCGTCCACGAGTTCGTCGTCGTCGACGTCGCCGGGTGCTTTCGGCGCCGAGGTCGCCAGCACCCAGGTGTCCTTGGACCCGCCGCCCTGCGACGAGTTGACCAGCATCGACCCCTCGTCGAGCGCCACCCGCGTCAGCCCGCCGGGCAATACCCACACCGATTCGCCGTCGTTCACGGCAAAGGGGCGCAGGTCGACGTGGCGGGGTTGGAGCGCGTCGTCGAAGAGGGTGGGATTGGTGGACAGCGCCACCAGGGGCTGAGCGATCCACCCGCGCGGGTTGGCCCGGATCCGGTCGGCGAGGCGGTCGAGTTCGGCCGCGGTCGCGAAGGGCCCGAACACGATCCCGTATCCACCGCTGCCCTCGACCGGCTTGACGACCAGTTCGTCGATGCGGGCCAGGACTTCGGCGCACTCGTCGGGGAGCCAGCAGCGCAGCGTCTCGACGTTGCGCAGGAGCGGTTCCTCGCCCAGGTAGTAGCGAATGATCTCCGGCACATAGGTGTAGACGAGCTTGTCGTCGGCGACGCCGTTGCCGATCGCGCTGGAGATGACGACGTTGCCGGCGCGGGCGGCGTTGACGAGACCCGCGACGCCGAGCATCGAGTCCGGGCGGAACTGAAGAGGATCGAGGTACTCGTCGTCGATGCGTCGATAGATGACGTCCACGCGGGTCTGCCCGTCGGTGGTGCGCATGTAGACGACGTTGTCGCGGCAGAACAGGTCACGGCCCTCGACGAGTTCGATCCCCATCTGGCGGGCCAGGAGCGAATGTTCGAAGTAGGCGGAGTTCGCGACACCGGGGGTGAGCAGGACGACGGTCGGGTCCGACACCGAGGTGCGGGCCGACGCCTGCAGCGCGCGCAGCAGATGGCGCGGATAGTCGCGCACGGCACGCACCCGGTGGGTCGCGAAGAAGTCGGGGAAGACGCGGGCCATGGTCCGGCGGTTCTCCATGACGTAGGAGACGCCCGACGGGGAGCGGACGTTGTCCTCCAGGACGCGCAGCTCGCCGTTCTCGTCGCGGATCAGGTCGACTCCGGCGACATGGATGCGGACGCCGTTGGGCGGCCGGATCCCGGCGGCCTGGCGGTGGAAGTGGGCACACGAATTGATGAGGCGCCGGGGGAGGACGCCGTCGCCGAGGATCGCCTGTTCGCCGTAGACGTCGTCGAGGAACATCTCCAGGGCGCGAACCCGCTGTTTGATGCCGGCCTCGAGTCCCTTCCACTCGTCCGCGGAGATGACGCGGGGAATCGGATCCAGCGGGAACGGGCGCTCTTTTCCGGAGAGGGAGAAGGTGACCCCCTGGTCGATGAAGGCCCGCCCGAGGGCGGTCAGCCGCGCGCGCAGATCACTGGTATCGATCGAGCCGATCGCCGAGGCGATTCCGCGGTAGGGCGCGCGCACCGACCCGTCGGCGTGGAACATCTCGTCGATCGCCCGCTGCTCCCAGCCCGAGCGGTATCGCCGGAACGCGGGGATCCGCGCGTCCTGCGCTTGGGGGTGATCGGGGCGGGTCATGGCACGAATCGTCGCACAGCCGATGTGTCAGCTCGGGCGCCGTTGTGTTGCGCGTGCGTTAATCGTCTGTGTCGCGCCTCGGTGAGTCGCCCGGTTTCCGGCCGGACCCGTTGACGTGAGCTGCTTCACACCATACGGTTAGACATCATCCAAAAAACGTATGACGTGAAATGAGGTGTCGCGGGTGAGTCTCGGGAAACGAGCGGTCGTGCTGGGCGGAAGTATCGCGGGGATGTGCGCTGCCGGTGCCGCGGCGGCGTATTTCGACGAAGTGCTGGTGCTGGAGCGCGACATCATCCCCGACGACGCCGAGCACCGGCGAGGCATTCCGCAGAGCAAGCACCCGCATTTCCTGTTGAACTCCGGTCGCCGCGCGATGGATGCGCTCTTCCCGGGTTTCGAGGACGCGCTGATCGACGCGGGCGCCCTGCACATGATGCCGTCACTGGCCGCGGCGCACTGCGAGGGCGCCGGCTGGGTGCCTCGCAAGGAGGCGCCGATGACCATGGTCTACGCGTCGAGGCTGCTCATCGAGCGGACCCTGCGCGAGCGTCTTGCCCGGGTGCCGGGCGGGCGCGTCGTCGAGGGCGTCAACGTCGAGGGACTCGAGACCGCCGACGGCGGACGGGTCACCGGCGTGTGGGTGCGCGGTGGCGACGAGGGGCCGGACCGGCGGTTGGTGGCCGCGGATCTCGTCGTCGACGCGCTGGGGCGGGGCTCCGCGGTCGCGGATTGGCTGGCGAAGGCGGGCTGGCCCGAGGTTCCGGTGCAGTCGCTCGACGCGGGTGTCACCTACACCTCCCAGTGGTTCCAGAAACCGGCCGACCCGCCGGCGAGCTGGTGGTGGGCGCAGATGTCGGTGATGCCGACCGCCGACACCGGACCGCATCCGGTCGAGCACGACTTTCTCTGCCAGATCTTCCCGATCGAGGGCGACCGCGTGCTGGTCACGATGGGGTCGTGGGGCCATCCGATGCCGCGCAAGGAAGAGGAGTTCCTGGAGACCGTGCACAAGGTGCGGGCGCCGGCATTCGGTCGTGCGGTCGACCTGTGCGAGCCGATCTCGAACGTGTTCGTCACGAAGTCGACCGGCAACAAGCGCCGTCGCTACGACGCGCTGGCCGACCCGCCCGGCGGACTCGTCGTCATCGGCGACGCCATCTGCGGGTTCAACCCGTTCTACGCGCAGGGCATGAGTTCGGCGTCGAAGTCGGCGGTCCTGCTGCGGGACAAGCTGCGATCGGCCGATGCCGCTGGAGGAGACGTCGGCGTCGGGTTCTGCCGCGACTACTTCGCCTCGCAACGGCAGTTGCTCGACGACATCTGGACGCTCGCCCTCGCCCGCGATCAGGGCTACGCGAATGCACAGGGCACCGAGGTCGTGCCGCGCTGGCGACAGCGGCTCGCCAACCGTGCGAGCTGGCCGCTTTTCAACCACATCTCGGCGACGACGCGAGAGGATGACGTCGTCGCGCAGCATTTCGCCGACGTCTTCAACCTCGAAGAATCGGTGACGACGATGGTGCGCAGCCCGCGCGTGCTGGCGGGTCTGGCGTGGTTCGCGGGCAAACGCGCACTGGGCCGGACGAAGCTGCCCCTCGGGTTCGACAGTCAGCAAGACCCGCCGTCGCACGTGTGGCGCGACGGCAAGCCGCATCCGGCCGGCCGCGTACGCGTGATCCCCAAGGGGACGGCACCCGAAGACATGGCAGCCGTTTCGGCGGCGGGAAAGTAGGAGAAATGGCGGCCTGCACCCCGGGCGACGTCCCGTCGATCATCACCGGCTATCTCGGATTCGATTGCGAGAAGGCCAATCCCATCGTCACCGTGCGCAATCCGGCCGACCTGGCGAACTGGACGCTGCCGGTCCTGGAAGTGACGATCGTCCTCGGCGCGGTCCTCGCCCTGGTCCACGCCATCAGACGGCTGCGCCGCGATGGCGACCCGACGAATCTGGCGATCTGGGTGGGTTCGCTGGTCTACCTGTTCGTGATCGAGCCGCCGCTCTACTTTCCGGAGTGGTTCCGCGCCGAAGAGGCGATGGGATTCATGTTCTCCCACAACGTCTTCACGGTGAACTTCATGTTCGACCGGTTGCCGCTCTACATCGTCGCCTTCTATCCCGCGGTGAGCCAGCTGGCCTACGAGATCGTGCGCGCCTGGGGGTTCTTCGACGGGTCACGGCGCTCGGCCCTGCGGGGCTCGATCGTCGTGGCGCTCGTCTTCCAGGCCTTCTACGAGATCTTCGACCAGCTGGGTCCCCAGTTGAAGTGGTGGGCCTGGAACATCGACGCCCCGTTCTACGCGGACACGGTCCGCCAGATGCAGGATCGGGGCATACCGACCGACAAGCTGGGCAATCCGTCGGCGGTGCCGACGCTGGCGTCGGTCCCGTGGGGCAGCGTCTGGCTGTTCGCCACCGTCTCTTTCGCGGTGCTCGTCTACCTCGCCGTCCGCCTCGTGCGCAACGCCGCACTGGCCGGGAGTGCGCCGCGAGGGTGGTCGCTGACGTGGCGGATTGTGGTCGCCGGGGTGGTCGCGGTGATCAGCATGCCGTTGCTGTCGATTCCGACGGCGGTGTTCGGGCGAGACGAGCACGCGAATCAGCAGGCGCAGACGGTCGTGTACACGATCGAGCTACTCCTGGTCTGGGCGATCGGGCTGGCACTGCTCTACGCGCAGTGGCGCCGGTTGCGCGCTCAACCGGGCACGGGCGCCGATGACGCGCGCACCGCCTACCCCTTCCTCGTCGTCTTCCCGCCGTTGTTCCTGGCGGTGCATCTGGTGCTGTGGGTGACGGCGCTGCCCGCCTTCTTCGGCGCCGAGGACGGGCTGACCGCGGACAACACGCCGATCGGCAACCTTCCCTATGTGGTCGCCTGTTTCGCCGTCGCCGTGGGGGTGCTGGCGTTCGCGCTGATCCGTGGACGGCGGGCGGCGACGCCGTTCGGCGACGGGGCGGGTGCGCCGCGCGGCGCCGAGGTGCAGGCCGATGCCGTGTGAGACGATGGCCGCATGAGGACCCGGGGGTGGCAAGGCGATCTGCCTCAGGACTCCGATGAGGCCCGAGAGCGGATCCTGCGTGCCGCGGCGAGCTGCGTCGAGCGCTTCGGTGCTCAGAAGACCCGGCTGGCCGACGTCGCCAACGAACTGGGTGTCACCCGCCAGACCGTCTACCGCTACTACTCGTCGGTCGACGAGATGCTAGTCGCGGTCGCGCGAGCCGGCACGGCGGATTTTCTCGATCGGATGCGCGCGGATCTGTCGCACGTGCACACCGCGGCGGACGCGATCACCGAGACGATTCTCTACTGCCTGCGAGTGCTGCCCGACGAACCCGCGATCGGACTGATGCTGCGGGCGGGGGAGACGGAGTTCTTCACCCGCGAGGCGACGTCGGCCGGGGCCGTGGATCTGGGCGCTCAGATGCTGCGTCGGCTCGACGTCGATTGGGCGGCCGAGGGTTATGACGACGATGCGATGACCGGCCTCGCCGAGCTGGTCATGCGGATATGGCTCAGCTTCCAGCAGTACCCGACCGTCCCGCCGCGATCCGACGACGAGCTGCGCGCCTTCATCCGGCAGTGGATCTGTCCGCCCGCGCCCACTCGGCGCAGGTGAGGTGCCCACTCGGCGGATATCGCCTGTTGCCTAGTAGCCGATGACCCCTGCCGTGCCGTTCGACAGCCAGGTGACGCCGTCGAAGATCTGGTTGCGCGGCGCGACCAGCAGCACGGTCGGACTCACGTTGCGGCCGCATCGGATGTTGAGCCGATGGATCCCGGGCGCGACGTCCTTGCCGAGCAGGGTCGTCGACACGATCATCGGGGGAGCGGGGCGCCGTTCCGGAGCCGTCCGCCCGGCGGGCGCGGTCCGCCGAGGATTCGCCGGCTGCCGCTGACCCGTCGGCCGCCGCTGACCCGCCGGGCGCTCGGTCACGGCTTCCGGTGTCGCGACCACCCGATCGTCCATCCAGACGCGGCAGCGCGTGTCGATCCCGACCGCGGAGCCCCGGTGGTAGGTGATCTGCCAATCGGAATCGCCCGAGCCGGTCACGCTGATCGTCGGGACGGGCGCAGCGTGTACTTGCCCGGTGGCCGGGAGCGTCAACGCCGCTGACGCGACCAACACGAGAACGGAGGTTGCGAAACGTCTTCCTGTGAACAACATCGACAGATAATATCAAAAATATGACATTTGTTGAATGGATACTGTTGGCGATCGGCGCGTCGGTCGCGATCGCGCTCGCCGGCCTGCTGGCCGCAGGCGTTGCGGCCTCGATCGCGCGCCGGCCGGACCGCGCGCCGGTCGAGCCGTTGACCCCGGCCGAACTGGACGAGTATTTCCAGCGACGGGCGGCATTCGCCATCACCGTGTCCGCGCGTACGCCACTCGCGCCGGACGTGGTGTTCGACCGCCTCATGGGCCGCGCGTATCTCAGCAGCCTCCCGTTCCTCTCGGGGCCGGACTGGATCGACGGCCACAGCGCCCAGGAGCGGGGTGTCTGGTCCAGGCGCACGATGTCGGGAACCATCTATTCCGTCACTGAACAGGTGATATTGGCCAAACCGGCGGAGACGTTGGTGCTCACCGGAACGGCGGTCTGCACGCCTGCGACGATCCAGTCCTTCGCCGAGCGCTTCGATATCTCGACCGTCGGCGCGAGGGGAGTGACCGAAGTGAGTTGGACCGTGGCCGGCACGCCGAGATGGGTGGGATTTCTGCCGTGGCGCTGGGCGGCGCCCTTGGTGAGCCCCGTCCTCGCTTTCGTGCTTCGCCACATCCTGCGCCTCGGCGCTTTCCGTGCTCCGCGCGCAGAGACCGCGTAGGCCGCGTAGGCCGCCAAAAGGACCTAGGTACCGTTGTCACATTTCATATATGAAACATGTTAGGGTGATTTCGTTGTGATCACAGCCACAGCGCGCCGCGGATCGGGCCCGGCGCCGGATTACAACACCGATCGGGGGATTTGATGGCGTTCGAGCTTCCCGCCTCACGCGGGCCGGTTCGCGACCTCGCTGTGGAGGCGGGGCACACGCTGGGGTTCGCGTTGCAGGCGGTGGGGGCGCTCGTCGTCGCCACGCTGCGGTTCCGCCTGTCGCTCGCGGAGACGCTCAATCAGATCGTGTTCATTGGGCGGGTGAGTACCGGGCCGTCGCTGTTGCTGATGATCCCGGTGGGGGTCTTCATCGCGGTGTCGGTCGGCGAACTCGCCGGCCGCATCGGTGCCGGCGGTTACTCCGGCGCCGTGGTCGCCTTCGTCATCGTCGGGCAGGCGGCCGCCCTGGTGTGCGCCCTGATGATGGCCGGTGTCGCGGGGTCGGCGATCTGTACCGACCTGGGCTCACGCAAGATCAGGGAAGAGATCGACGCGATGGAGGTCATGGGCCTCAACATCATCGAGCGGCTGGTCGCACCGCGCATCGCGGCCGCGATCGTCGTCTCGGTCGTGCTCTGTTCGCTGATCACGGTCACCGGCGTCGGCGCTTGCTACCTCTATCACATCTACGTGCAGCATCTTCCCGCCGGCGCGTTCATGTCGACCTTCAGCCAGTACGGGCGCATGTCCGACTTCGTCATGGCGCTGGTGAAGGCGTCGATGTTCGCCTTGCTCGCGACCATCGTGGCCTGCTTCAAAGGACTGCACGCCCGCGGCGGTCCGAGCGGCGTCGCCGACGCGGTCAACGAGGCGGTCGTCGTGGCTTTCGCGCTGGTCTTCATCTTCAACACGATCCTGTCGCAGGTCTACACGGTGATCGTGCCGGCTGTGGGGGCGTACTGACATGGTTTCCACCACCGATGTCCGGGTACGGACGCGCCTGGGCTACCGCCGCCGCCTCGATCCGCTCGTCGACCACACGGTCCGCTTCGGCGAGTACGTCACCTTCATCGGCCGCGCGGTCGCCGCCATCCCGTACACGCTGGTCCACTACCGCAAGCACGTCGTCCGGCAGATCGCGGAGATGACCTTCGGCACCAAATCCCTTCTCTCGGGAGGCGGAACCATGGGCATCGTCCTCGCGATGTCGCTGGCCGCCGCGATGATGCTGGGCGTCGAGACGTATCGCGGCTTGCAGTTGGTCGGGATGACGTCGCTGTCGGGCATGCTGGCCGCGATCGCCAACACCAGGGAGCTGGCACCGGTCGTCGTCGCGATCGCCCTGGCCGCGAAGGTCGGGACTGGATTCACCGCCCAGATCGGCGCGATGCGGATCTCCGACGAGATCGCCGCGCTCGACGTGATGGCCATCCGGTCCATCCCGTTCCTCGCGACGACGCGGATGATCGCCGCGATGGTGTGCGTTCTGCCGATCTACATGATCGGTCTGCTGGCCAGCTACATCGCGACGCGCGCGGTCGTGGTCTGGTACAACGGCGAGTCGTCGGGCACCTACGACTACTTCTTCCATCTGGCGCTCACGCCCACCGACCTTCTCTATTCGGCGATCAAGGCCGTGGTATTCGCGGCGATCGTGACGCTGGTGCACTGCTCGTACGGCTACTTCGCGAGCGGCGGACCCGAGGGAGTCGGTCAGGCCGCTGGCCGCGCGTTGCGCACCTCGATCCTGGCGATCGGAATCTTCGACGTGGTGTTCACCTTCGGTCTGTGGGGGCTGGTCCCGCAGATCCCGGGATTGGGGCTGTAGCCGATGACGGTCATGTTGCCCGGAAAGTCGGTCTCCCGAGCGCGCTATGCGGCGCGCGCGATTCTCGCGGCCCTGTTGATCCTCGCGTTCTCGCTGTGGATGGTGTCGCGCAGCACCGGCGTGCTCGATTCGGACCCGAAGGTCTACGCCGAGATCCCGGCGTCGGCGGGTCTCATCCAGTCCGGGGCGCCCGTGCGATTCCACGGGGTCAAGGTCGGCGAGATCAGCTCGATCGACGCCGGCTCGGCGTCGTCGCGGGTCGGGCTGACCATCGACGGGGCGGCGATGGGGAGCATTCCGGCGACCGTGATGCTGCGCGTGCTTCCCCGCACCTTCTTCGGCGACATCTACGTGCAGCTCGCACCGATCCCCGGATCGCCGCAGACGCACGTCGCCGCGCCCCTGACGCCCGGCGCGCAGATCGCCGTCGACGACGGACCGGACGCGATCAACCTCTACAACATCTTCTCGAAGCTCTCCGAATTGATCGCCGAGGTCAAGCCGGACGAGATGAACGTCGCCCTCGCCGCCGTCGACAAGGCGATCGGCGGGCGCGGCGAGCAACTCGGCATGATGATCGACGACTGGTGGACGGCGTCGAAAGAGATGGAGTCGACGATCAACCGGTTCATCGACGCCACTCCGCAATTCGCGAGGGTCACCGAGTCGCTCAAGCGCGCGACGCCGGCGATGATGGAAACGCTGTCCTCGGTCGCGAACATCTCGCGCGGCGTGATCGACACCGGTGATCAGATCGCCGAGTTCTTCGTCTCGGCCAGCGGCTACCTGGGATCTGTCGGTCCGTTCGTGGCGAAGAACCGGAAGAACCTGATCACCGTCGTCGATTCGACGGGGACGATCCTCGGTACCGTCGCCGACAATCCCACCGGCATCACCCGAACCGTGCGGGAGGCGAGCAAGTTCGGCAAGGCCGGGACCATCCTGTTCGCGTCGGGCCGGTTCAACATCACCGCGGTGCCGACCTTCTCCCAGCCGCAGCCCTACTCGGCGGCGGACTGTCCGACCTACGGGTCGATGCGCGGAGCCAAGTGTTTCGGCAAGCGATCGCTGTGGGGGACGGGACCGGTGCGCGCACCCGGTCAGCGAAACGGAACGATCCTGCATCCGCCCAAGCCCCGGATGCGGCCGGCCGGTTTCACCGATTCGGGGGTGATCGACGGGGCCGGAGAAGCGTCGGCGCTGCGCGGGCTGGAAGCGGTGATCACCGGGCAACGGCACCGGCCTGCGTCCGGAAACCCCAATGCCGCTACGACGATGATGCTCGGGCCGATGGTCCGCGGCACGGAAGTGAGGGTCCGATGACCAGGCTGCGCCTGCTGACCGTGATCAAAGCGGTCCTGTTCGTCGGTGTGGGGGTCGTCGCCTTCTCCTTGATGGCCAACACGTTGCGGACTCCGGTTCACGGAGCCACCGCGGACTATCTGCTCAACTTCGCCGACGCGGAAGGGCTGGTCGAGGGCAACCCGGTGAAGATGTCGGGAGTGCGGGTCGGACGGGTCGCGGCGATCGAACTGGCGCCGCAAGCCGACGGCACCGCCCGGGCGCGTGTCCGCGTGTCCATCGAACGAGCCCACCGCGTGCCGGAGCACGCCCGCGCCGCCGTGCGCTACGCGGACATGCTGGGCGCCCGGTACATCGCGCTGTCCGACGGCGGCCCCAATACGCCGCGGCGCACCGGCAACGAGATACCCGTCGAGGCGACCGCCGGCCCGGTGAACCTGACGGCGCTGATGAACGGGTTCGAGCCGCTGTTCTCCGCGCTGGACCCCAAGCAGGTCAACGAACTCGCGCAGGGTTTCGTCGACACGTTCGCCGGTCGGACCAAGTCGGTGGACCTCTTGCTCCGCCAGATCGCGTCGATGGGTTCCAGCCTCGCGGCGAACGGTCCGGTTTTCGCCCGATTGGTCGCCAACCTCAACACCCTGATGTCGACCGCGGACAGCCGTAGCGCGCAGCTGACCGAGCTGTTCGTCGGACTCGGCCAACTGACGTCGGCGATCGTCGGCGACAACGGGCAACTCACCGCGCTGCTCGACTCCGGCGACCGCGCGATCGGTTCTCTCGCCCAACTGATGACGACGGCCGGCGACTCGTTCGAGCGCTCACTCACCGGCCTGCGGGAAGTCACCGACGCGTGGATTCCGAACACGCCGGCGTTCGAGACCTTTCTGGCCAGGTTCCCGGTCATGGCCGACCGGATCAACCACAGTGGACGTTACGGAGGATTCATGATGCTCTACCTCTGCAATTTCACGCTCAAGGCGTGGAACCTGGAGGCGAACATCTTCGGTCCGCTGCATTCGCCGGTGTGCAGGTAGGGGCCAGGACATGTTTCTCGTTCGGCTCATCGACGTCTTCGTCGGCATCCTCGAATTCGTCTTCAAATCCGACAAACGGGCTCAGGGTGCCTCGCCCGCCGTGCTGGGTACCGCCGGAATCATCACGCTGGTGGCGCTGCTGCTCTTGGCCACCGGTGTCCCGCACTGGCGGTATCTCGCTCGCAGCGAGCCCTACGCCGCGGAGTTGGGGAATGCGGCAGGTCTCACCACCTCCGACCCGGTCCTCATCGCCGGCGTGCCCGCCGGACGCATCGAAGCGGTCCGACTCGCCGGTGACCGGGTACGGGTCGAGTTCCGCCTCGACCGCAAGCAGCCCCTCGGCGACCAGACGCGCGCCACGGTGCGACTGCGCACGGTGCTGGGAAAACGCTACTTCGAACTCGTACCGGGCGGCCGCGGCCCGGTCGGCCCCGACAACACGATCCCGCTGAACCGGACCGACGCGGCGTACACGCTCGACGACATCTCGGCTGACGCACTTCGCTCGTCGACCGACGTCGACCCGACCGTCGTCCGGGCGATGCTGAACACGATGGAGTCCATGGTGCCCGACTCCCAGCAGTTGTCGTCGACGCTGGCCGGTGCCGGTGGGGCGGCACTGGCGATTTCGGGGACGGGGGCCCAACTCGACCAACTGCTCGGGATCGCGAAACGCCTGGCGCAGGCGACCGCGGGACAATCGGACTCCGTGTCCACCGCCATGGCGAACACGCAGGCGATCGTGCAGACCCTCGTCGTGCGCAGATACGTGCTGACGCGGCTGGCCGACAACCTGCGCCTGGTGCTGGCCAAGATGGCGCAGACGTTCCCGCGGATCCCGATGGCGGAGCTGACCACCAACATCATGGCCGTCACCGGGACGCTCAAAGCGAATGCCGCCACGATCGACGAGATCCTCAAGAAGCTGCCGCCGGCGATGCGCACGATCACCGATGCGACCGGCAACGGCAACTGGGCCGACGTCGTCTCCCCGTCGGCGGTCATTCCCGACGGTCTGTTGTGTGTGCTCGGAACGATGCAGGGGTGTAGCTGATGACTTTTCGCCAGGTCCGTGAAGTCCGCGTGCGCAAGCGCTACGGCGGCAAGGTTCTCACCGCGCTGGTGCTGGTGACCGCCATGGTCTACAGCGGGTGGTTCTTCCTGCTCCGCGATCCCCAAGTACGCACGATCGGCGCCGATTTCGCCTTCGTCAACGGGCTCTACCAGGGATCCAAGGTGACCATCCTGGGCGTGCCGGTGGGGCGGGTGGAAGAACTCGTGCCGCGCGGCGACCACGTCCACGTCGTGATGAGCCTCCCGAAGGGCATCGACCTGCCCGCCGACGTGCGCGCGCATGTGCTCAACCCCTCGGTCATCAGCGACCGGCACCTCGACCTGGCACCCGCTTACACCGGCGGCCCCACCCTCGCGGCCGACAGCACCATCCCGCGCGAGCGGACGAAGGCTCCGATCAGCTTCGACCAGCTGATCGGCAGCCTGGGGACGCTGACCCAGATACTCGGCCCGAGCGAGGCGCCCGGAGCGACCGATGTCGGCACGCTGCTCAACCGCACAGCGCAGTCGTGGAACGGCCGCGGTACCAAGGTCAATCAGGCGCTGACCGAATTGTCCGCCGCCAGCGGGGTTTTCGGTGCCCGCGCCGACGACATCGGCGCGTTGATCGCCAGTCTCGACCAACTGATGGCCACGTTCCGGGCCAAGCAGGTTTCCCTGGACGGGCTCGTGCGCTCGATGGGGGATCTGTCGGCCCAGTGGCAGGCGGCGAACCAGGATGTCGCGACGCCGATCAAGAATCTGCGCGTCGTCTTCGATCAGATCAACGGCTTCGTCGTGGCGCACGGCAACGATGTCGGCACCGTGGCGGCCAATCTGGACGAACTCGGACGGGTGGTCGCCGCCAACCGGGCCGGCTTCGCCGAATTCATGGACTTGGCGCCGTTGATGCTGCAGAACCTGTCGAGCACCATCGGACCCGACCGGCGGGGCCGCATCCGGCTCAACGTCTCGACGACGCTGACGCAGTTCAAGACGCTCAAACCGCTGTGCGATCGCTTTCCGATGCCCATCTGCATCGGTGCCGGGCTGACGAACCCCATCGGTTTCCCCATCTCCAGCTCCGATCCGCTCGGGATCGTATCGGCGATCACAGGCGGCCAGCTGCCGCCGAAGCCGGGGCCCCGATGAGCCCCCGGCGATGGGGGCTGACCGCCCTCGCGGTGGCATCGGCGGTCGCGACGGCGGGGTGCGGAATCGGCCTGCAGGACGTTCCCGTCGGAGGTGTGCGGGGCACCTTCGACGTCACCGCCGAACTCGACACCGCCGACGGGGTCGTCGACGGCGCCGACGTCATCAACGGGCAGCAGGTCGTCGGCCGGGTGACGGCGGTCCGCCTCGTCGACGGCCAGCCGGAACTGACGCTGTCGCTCCGCAAGACCACCGACCTCCCGCAGAACGTGACGGCGGCCGTCGAGATCCCGTCGGCGCTGGGCACCCCGTTCATCCGGCTGCAGAATCCTGCCGTCGCGGAGGGGCGGCTCGGCGCCGGTGGGCGAATCACCGCGGATCGGACCTCCGTCGGCCCGCAGGTCGAGGGGACGCTCGCGGCGCTGGGCAACATCCTGACCGGCAGCGGGGTGCGTCAGCTTCAGTCGGTGATGGCGGCCCTGAACACCGCGTTCGCCAACCGGTCCGACAAGGTCGGGGAGCTGATCGACACCCTCAACCGCCTGCTGGCGCGCTCGTCGCGCCACACCGAGGACTTCAACCGCGCGATGCGGGTCGCGGCCGAGGCGACCGATCTGATGACGGCGCGGCAGGCCCAGATCGAGGCGTTCCTCGGCGAGACACCGCGCGCGGTGACCGTCCTGGCCGCCCAGCGCGACCGGATAGCGGCACTGATGACGCAGACGACGAGCCTCGCGACGAACCTCGACGCGATCACCAAGGGCCGTCAAGACCGACTCGACGCCCTCGTGCCCGACGCCGCGAAACTGGTCGACTCGCTGGCCGCGTTCAACGACGGCGTCGGACACACGCTGGCGAACATGAACTCGTTCATGCGGAACTTCTCGCGGGCGATCCGGGGCGACTACCTCGTCTTCGACGGGGCACTCGACATTCCTGGCGGCATCGACAAGATCATCACCGGGGGCCTTCTCGGCTCCGGTCAACCGCTGCCGTCCCCCGGGGAACTCGCCGACATCTTGTCGGGCGGTCTGTGGCGGGACCGCAATCACCAGGCGAAAACCCCCAAGAAGGCCGCACCCAAGGCAGCGCGGCCGGGCAGCGCCCCGCGGCGAGGAGGCCGGCCATGAGAGACCGATTCCCCACCGGCACCCTGCAATTCGTCATCTTCCTGATCGTCTCGGCGATCGTGATCCCGGTCGGTATCAACTTCATCGCCGGCCCGGAGGGCTTCGGTTCGAAGCTGCGCCTGCACGCCCGGATGGACGACGCGTTCGGCCTGACCGCCGGCACCGGTGTCACCCTCCGCGGCGTCGACGTCGGCACGGTGGCGTCCGCGTCGCTGAGTCCGGATGGTTCCGGGGCGCGGGTCGACCTCGTGCTGCGCGGCGACACCCGCGTGCCACGGGATTCGTTCGTGCAGGTCACGATGGCCTCGATGGCCGGCATCCAGAGCGTCGACATCATCCCCAGTTCCGAAGCCGGCCCCTACCTGCGGAGCGGGGATGCGATCGCCGCGCCCGCCGACAAGCAGCCGATGCAGATGGACGCGATCATCGCGCGGGCCGCCAAGGTGTTGGAGACCTTCCGGGGCGGATCGGTGGCGACGATCGGCAACGAGCTCTACCGGGCCTTCGGCGCCGACGGCGACGCGCTGGCGAAGTTCGTGGCGAACGGTTCGGCGCTGGCCAAGGTGGTGGCCGCCAACGCGCCGATGCTGCGGGGGCTGCTCACCGAATGGCTCGACATCCTCGGGGCGATGGGTGCCACGACCGCGACCTTCGAGTCGGGCATGCGGTCGGCCGCGTCCTTCACCGACCAGCTCGACGCCAATCAGCCGGTCTTCGTGTACCTGCTGGACCACTCGCCCCGCGCTTTGGCCCACGCGCAGCGCCTGTTCGACAAATACCGGGGCACCTTCGGCGGTGTGCTGGCGAATCTGGTGGCGGTCGAACCGATCGTCAGCGATCGTCGCGAGTCGTTGCGGACCGGTCTCAAGACGATCCCGCAGGGTCTGGTGGACCTGCGCTCGATCGTGAAGGGTGACCGAGCCGACTTCGCCTTGATCGGCACTCAGGGGCCGGTGTGCCTCTTCTACGACGAGCCGCGCCGCGCCGTCGGCGATCTGACGCCGTCGCGGCCGAATCTGGCGCGGTACTGCCCGCCGGGCGACGGCTACGGCCAGCGCGGATCGGTCAACGCGCCTCGGCCGAACAACCTGGGCACGCGCAACTGGGGATCGCCGGGGGCGCCGTCGGGGCCGCCGACGGTCACCGACCCGGTACTGGTGCCCAACGGGGCCGAACTCCTCCAGATGTGGGAACAACTTCTCGAAAGGACGCGAAATGGCGAGTAAGACAGTCGAGCCCGACACCGTCGACGGTACCGATGAGGTGGCGAAGACCGACGATGCGGTCCGGGCGGAAACCGCCGCCGAAGTGCCCAAGCGGAGTCGAACGGCGGTGCGTTCGGCACCGGCGAAGCGGCGCAGACCCGACGCCGCGAAGCGTGCGACCGCCGATACGAGCACCGCACCGCCGAAATCGCGCCGGCGGGCCGGGGCGCTGCTCGTCGGGCTGGTGGCACTGTTGCTCGCCGCCACCGGCTTCTTCGGCTACCACTACTTCGCTGCGTCGGCGGGCGCGGACAACGCCGAGACCCGCTCGGAGATCGTCCGGGTCGCCAACGACTACGCCACCAAGCTGTCGAGCTTCGACTACCGGGATCTGAACAAGAACCGGGAGTCCATCGCCGCGATGTCGACGGAGGACTTCGGCAAGAAGTACGACGAGATGGTGAAGGCCCTCACGGAGATCGTCGCCAACGGCAAAGGGGTGGCGACCGCCGAGGTCATCAACTCCGCGGTGGAGTCGGTGAAGGACGACAAGGCGACGGTCATCCTCTTCGTCAACCAGAAGGCCACCAACGTCGTTGCGCCGGACGGCAAGAACCAGCCGTACCGAATGGTGGTGAAACTTCAGCGAACGGGCGGGCATTGGCTCGTCGACGATGTGCAAACCGTGTGACCCGATGATCGATTCCAACCGGAGGTAACGAGGACATGTCAATCGCCAACCACGCAATGAAGTACACGCCCGACCTCGACGAGGCCGTGCCGGAACTGCGAACACAGGACACACGGATCGAGATCACCACCAGGCGCCGCCGGCTGACGAGTCTGCGCAAGCCGGCGCAGATCTCCGAGGCGATCGACTTCTGGTCGCTGGCCGGCGCCGCCGCCAACGTGGTCATGCAGCTCGGCTGGCCCGAGGTCGCCTACGGGGTGATGGAGAGCAAGGTCGAATCAGGGGCGTTGATGAAGCACCCGTGGAAGCGGGCACGCACGACGTCGCAGTATCTCGCGGTCGCCGTACTCGGCACCGACGAGGAGAAGGAGGCCTTCCGGGAGGCCGTCAACTCGGCGCACCGCCACGTCAAGTCCGACGAGCGGAGCCCGGTGAAATACAACGCCTTCAACCGCGAACTCCAGCTGTGGGTGGCGGCCTGTCTGTTCATCGGCGTCGAGGACTCCCACCAGCTCCTGCACGGCCTCATGAACGAGGAGGACGCCGAAGAGTTCTACCAATCGGCGAAGACGCTCGGTACGACGCTCCAGGTTCCCGACGACATGTGGCCGGCGACGCGAAAAGACTTCGACCACTACTGGAACGTGGCCTGCCAGCGCGTCGTCATCGACGACACGACGTGTGACTTCATGAACGACCTCGTCGACCTGAAGATGATCAATCCGTTGATCCGCCTGCCGTTCGTGAACCTGCTGCGGTTCTTGACGATCGGGTTCCTCCCGCCGCTGTTCCACCGGCAGCTCGGGTTGGAGTGGACCGAAGACGATCGCCGCCGCTTCCAGCACCTCTTCACCTTCGTGTCGATCGTCAACAAGTTCTTGCCGAAGTTCATCCGGGCCGGCGCCACCAAAGTTCTCATGAAAGACCTGCAATGGAGGATGAAGCATCACAAAGACATGATCTGAACGGCGCGCCGGGAGGCCGTGCGGCGAGGCGATCGCGGGGTGCGCCTCACCTGTGCGGGCGTGCCCGCACGGCATACTGAGGCCAGATGTGAACGCGGGTCGGGGAGAACGAAGGGATAGACGTGACGAGGGCAAGTCTGCGTAGGACGCAGCTGACCGACGAGGTCGCCGGCGATCTGCGTACCAGGATTCTCACGGGGCAGATCCGCCCGGGAGAGTTCATCCGACTCGACGACGTTGCCTCGGAACTGGGCTGCAGCGTCACCCCGGTCCGGGAGGCGCTGGTCACCCTGCGCGGCGAGGGACTGGTGCGGTCGTCGCCGCACCGCGGATTCATCGTCGATGAGTTGAAGCGCGAAGACATCGTCGACATCTTCTGGATGCAGTCGCAGCTGTCGGCACGATTGGCCGTGCACGCTTCGCGGAATCCGGATCTGGAGGACCATCTCGTCGAGCTCAACTCGATCGTCGACGCGCTGGAGCAGGCGGTCGAGTCGGGTGACTCGGACAAGGTCCTCAAATGCGAGTACGAGTTCCACCGGCGCATCCACCTCGCCTCCGAAAGCAAGAAACTGGCGTGGTTCCTGGTGGCCGCGTCGAAGTACACCCCGTACAGCCTGTATCTCCAGGACAAGGATTGGGGGACACAGGCGGTGGAGAGTCACCGGCGCCTGATCGGCCACCTGGCTCGCGGCGATGCGGAAGCCATCACGGCCGAGATCCACAGCCGGTTCATCGATGCGCGGGAACGGTTGGTGCGAGAGCTCGAGCTGCGCGGATTCTGGGAGGAATCCGGAGCCGAGGACGACGTGAGCGACGATGCGGAGGCAGCGGGAATCGCCGCGTCGAGCGCTTAGGAGTCGGTGCGGCAAGCCATGATTGCCGGGAAGTGGCAAACTATGTCGGTGCCCGAATACATGACCTATGAGGAATTTGGCCGACGCTTCTTCGAACTCGCCGTGACCGAGCCCCGCGTCGGCGAGGCATTCGCGTCCATCGCCGGAGAGAGTTTCGACGTCGGGCCGATCCCTTCCGGCCCCGGCGGCATGGTCAAGGTCCTCGCCCGCGTCAGCATCGACGAGCCGAACATCGAGCGCTCGGTGGAGGACCTGATTCGGTTCACCGTGCAGATCCCGCTGCGGATCAAGATCGAGATCGACCTCAAACTCGACCGTCTGCGCTACGACGTGGACGGGCTGATCACGCTGCCGTTGACGGTGCACGCCGTCGAACCGCTGCAGATCCACTTCGACGTCGAGGCGCCCAAACCCGGCGACGTCCACGTCGACGTCGCGTCGCGCAACATGCGGGCCGAGATCGTCCGGAACCTGGCGCAGGTCGACGACGAGGTGCGCCGAGTCATCGCCAAGCAGGTCGCCGAAGAGATCAACAAGCCCGAGGTCAAGGCCGCGCGAGTCATCGACGTGGATGCCCAGCTGTCGGCCGCGATGGATTCCAAGCCGGTCGCGGATGAGATCGAAGAGGCGGTCGAGGACGCTATCGACGAGATCGGTGAGGAGTAGTCCCCGGATCGGGGACCTATCGCCGCTCGGGGAGCGGCGGCACGGCGAGCATCGGCACCAGGAAGCGCCGGGCGAGACCGGCCAGTTGTTCGTCGTCGTCGATGTCCACGATTTCGCTGGGCGTGGTGAGGAAGGATGCCGACACGCGAACCATCATCTCGGCCACGAGATCGACGTCGGCTTCGGGCGCCACGTGACCGGCCGCCTGCTCGCGGCGCAGCTGACCGGACACGAACTGGCGGACGACCGCGACCATGCTGCCGTCGTCGCCGACCATGGTGTGCGCCAACAGATCTGGATCAGCCGTCAGCAGTCCCTCGACGATCGGATTACCGCGAATCGCGCGCAACGAGCTGACGAAGCCGAGAACCACCCGGTCCTCGACCGTGTCCGCGTCGCGGATGTCGACGAGGAACCGGTCGAAATACCGGCGGTACTCGCGCAGGGTCACCTGTTCGACGAGTGCGTCCTTGGTCGGGAAGCGCCGGTAGACGGTGATCCGCGCTACTCCGGCGCGCCGGGCGACATCGTCCATCGTCGAGTGGCGGACGCCGATGGCGCTGAACTGTTCGCGCGCGGCGTCGAGGATGCGCGTTCGGATCTCGTCGTCGGTACCGGTGGTACCCGAGGTATCGGCCAGGACGCGTCCGAACATGGCGGCGACGCGGGGATTGGCGACTGGCGGCACAGCCTCCATCACACCCTCCTGACCTGATCCGGCCCGGAAGTTTAACACGGTCGTGTCGTCGGCTCTGGTGTCAGAACGCCGGTGTGATGGCGGCGCTAACTGCCGTATCCGCCGTACCCGCTGGAGCCCATGTCGAGCCAATAGAGCAGGTTCTGGAGGAAGTGGAAGATGGTCACGTCGGTCTCCTTCGGCGGGGCGCTAGAACTTCCGGTTGTGCTGCGGGAGTTCGATGCTGATGGGCATGCGGAGTTCGGACATGTACCAGAGCACGAACTGCCGCAAGAACTCGTCGAACATCCAGTAGGCGTTGTCCATCGGCGGTGCGACGTTGAGAACTCCGGAGCGGACCGCGACGTACGGCGCCCAGCTGACTTCCAGGAGCGGGCTCCACACGGGTTCGCGCGGGACCCTGATCCAGTCCGCGATCTTGTCACCGAGGATGAAGCGGGTGAAGGCGCCCAGGATCGGTTTGCTCAGCAGCGTGAGGTCGAGTTGCGCGCCGAGCGCGAGGAGTTCTTGAGCCAGTTGCCGGCCCTCGCGAGTCGGCGCCAGAACGGGGTCGAGAACCTGTTTCGCCTGGGAATTCGCCTGTTTCCACGACGACGGGAGGTACTCGTCGCTGATGCCGAGGAGGTGCCCGCAGACCTGCCAGCTGTGCAGGTATCCCTGGGATTCGTGGCGGGGCGTGGGGACCCGCCAGGCAGTCATGTTCTGCATGATCGTCGTCGGGAGACTGTGCCAGGTGATCATCAGGTCGTCCTGGCTGATCGGGACGTATTTCTTCGGCCAGTGCGGCGACTGCGGCAGCAGATGGCGCACGGCGGCGTGGATCATCCTGGTCTTCACGCACGTCAAGATCATCTGGCCGTCGGGCTCGTAGGCGTTCACGGTGCCGATGTCGTAGCCGAGTTTGGCGGTCTTGGCGATACGGTCCTTGAAGAATTGACCGCCCTTTGAGTAGTAGACCGCGCGTGCCTCGTTGGGGATGACCGTCGACATCATCCCGCTGGCGAAGGCGTAGAGCACGGAGATGAGGGTCCCGTGCTTCTTGTTGTATTCGAAGCCCGCGGCGAGTTTGCGGTGGTCGGTCCACTCGGGGAGCTTCCGCGCGTACTCGATGAAGTCGCGCAGCTCGTTCGGCAGATTCTTGGGCACGGCCTGGCCGTTGCGGACCCAGGTCCTCAGCTCGGCGTTGATCCGGTTGACGTTGTGACGTTCCAGCACGTTGGCGATCACCGGATCGGCCTCCGGATCCCACACCGTCCGCGGGTCCGCTCCCGAACCCCGGCCGGCTACCGATCCCCGCGGCGACCAGGACCACGGTTCGGCCCGCGCTGTACTCCCGACCGCTAGTGCGCCGACGGCGCCCACGGCGGCGCCGCCGACTCTTAACGCATCACGTCTACTGACCTCGCGTTCCAACATTCCCCGACCTCCCTGTGGACTGAAACAGAGATACACGATGTGTACTCATGTATCTCAATGAGACCACGATCACACCCTCAAGGGGTGGGATTGGAGAAACTCCGCGCGTGTACCGGTACTCGCGCAGCGGGGAACGCTCGGCGGATGGAATGCCGAAGCGGGTCAGGCTTCGGTCGCGCCTTCGCTTTCGGCGATGGCCTTCTCCACGTCGAGCGCTTTCACCTGGGCGATCAGGTCGTCGAGCGCCTCGGGCGGGAGCGCGCCGGGCTGGTTGAACACCATGTAGCCCTTCTTGAACACCATGAGGGTGGGGATGGACCGGATGTTCGCCGCCGCCGCGAGCTGTTGCTCTGCTTCGGTGTCGACCTTCGCGAACACGATGTCGGAGTGGTTCTCCGACGCGCGTTCGAAGATCGGGCCGAACTGCCGGCACGGACCGCACCAGGAGGCCCAGAAGTCGACGAGCACGATCTCGTTGTCGGTCACGGTCTGGTCGAAGGCCGCGGCGGTCAAGTCAGTGGTTGCCATGCCGAGTCCAACGTCGGGAGTCGCGGATCTGTTCCATCGCCGCCGCCAGTGACGTCGACGCGAGTCGTCGACGGCCGGGCCAGCCCAGGGCGGAGAACGTGCCGCGCATGGCCGCCGAAACGCCGGGAAGGTCGTCGCGCGAACTGAGGTAGGCGTACTGGAGGTCGGGATCGAGGCCGAAGAAGGCGTCGAAGAACTCGACGGTGGCCGTCGGTCCGAGACGCAGCAGCACGCCGAGGCCGAGCTCGCGTAACCGATAGACCCGCCGCGCCGGCGACGGCCAGAGCGCGGCGCGCGGGTCCGCGCCGCTCGTGATCGCGTCGACGACGATGTCGGCGCATCGCAGCGACGTGGCGACGCTGTACCCGGTCGCGGGGTGCATGAGGCCGCCGGCGGCGCCGAACCGCAGGGGGCCGTCGTCCGCCCACGGGTCGAGGGTGGGGCCGGTGAGCGGGAAGTCGACGATCTCGACGTCGGCCGCGTCGTCGCGCGACCACCCGGCCGGGGTCCCGCGCAACTCCCATCGCCCGGCGAGGTCGTTGACCGGCGGCGGGTCGCCGGCGAGGAAGGTCTCCTCGACGAGGAGGCGTTCGCCGTCGACCGGCACCCGGTAGCCGAAGGTGAGCGGCCCGGCGCCGGACGCGCCGGAGCCCAGCGGCGACCGCCAGTCCATGAGCACGGTCTCCGCGTCGTCGACCGAACCCACGACGCCGTAGGCGCGCTGTCGGGGTGCCCCGGGATGCCCGCGACGACTGCTCGCATCGATCACCACCGGTGCTTGCAGCGTCGAACCGTCGGCGAGGACGGCACCGGACCGCCCGACGCGCAGGACCTCGGCGGTGACGATGGTCACCGCGTCGAGCGACAGCGCGCGCCGGAGGGCGGAGTTGTCGAGGACCGCATATGCGCGGTCGAGGACGCGGCGGCGCGGCGTGTAGACGGCGACCTCGTCGCTGCGCGTCGCCAGGCAGTCCATGCTCAGCCACGCGGGAAGCTCGTCGACGAAGGCGCCGAACGTCTGTGACCAGCGCTGTTGGGGCGTGCGGTCGACCAGGGTCACAGCGAGCCCGGCAACGGCGGCGCGGTGTGCGAGCGCCGCACCGGCCGGACCGGCGCCTACGACCAGCAGGTCGGTCCGGACGTCGGAATCGGGGCTCGCCATGCGACTCACGCTAGCCGTAGGACCCCGGAAAGGATTTCGAACCCGCCCGTCCCGGCCCGTAGACTCGATCCGTCATGATTACCGCCACCGACCTCGAGGTCCGCGCGGGCGCCCGGACTCTGTTGTCGGCGCCCGGCGCTGCGTTGCGCATCGGCCCCGGTGATCGCATCGGACTCGTCGGGCGCAACGGCGCGGGCAAGACGACCACCCTGCGAATCCTGGCGGGCGAGACCGAGCCGTACGCCGGCTCGGTCGTCCGCAACGGCGACCTCGGCTACCTGCCGCAGGATCCCAAAGAAGGCGATCTGACCGTGCTTGCCAAGGACCGGGTCCTCTCCGCCCGCGGTTTGGACACCCTGGTGCGCGATATGGAGAAGCAGCAGCTGCTGATGGCCGAGTTGGTCGACGACGCGGCGCGCGACAAGGCCGTGCGGCGCTACGGCCAGCTGGAGGAGCGGTTCGCCGCGCTCGGCGGATACGTTGCCGAGTCCGATGCCGCGCGGATATGTCACAACCTCGGCTTGCCGGATCGTGTGTTGTCCCAGCAGCTTTCGACGCTTTCCGGTGGTCAGCGCCGTCGTATCGAGCTGGCCCGGATCCTGTTCGCGGCCTCCGACGAGGGCGGCAAGTCGACGACGACGCTGCTGCTCGATGAGCCGACGAACCACCTCGACGCCGACTCGATCACGTGGTTGCGCTCCTTCCTGCAGAACCATGACGGAGGGCTGATCGTGATCAGCCACGATGTCGAGCTGCTGGCCGACGTCGTCAACAAGGTGTGGTTCCTCGATGCCGTGCGGGGCGAGGCCGACGTCTACAACATGGGCTGGCACAAGTATCTCGATGCGCGCGCGACCGATGAGGCGCGCCGGCGCCGTGAGCGTGCGAACGCCGAGAAGAAGGCGGCGGCACTGCGCACCCAGGCTGCCAAACTCGGTGCCAAGGCGACGAAGGCGACGGCGGCGCAGAACATGCTCAAACGCGCTGACCGCATGCTCAGCGAACTCGATGAAGAGCGCGTGGCCGACCGCACCGCGACCATCAGGTTCCCCGAGCCCGCGCCCTGCGGGAAGACGCCGCTGATGGCGTCCGGGCTGACGAAGACCTACGGCTCGCTGGAGATCTTCACCGGCGTCGACCTCGCCATCGACAAGGGCAGCCGGGTCGTCGTGCTCGGCCTCAACGGTGCCGGAAAGACCACGCTGCTGAAGCTGCTGGCCGGCGCCGAGAAGCCCGATGCCGGCATGTTGGAGCCCGGGTACGGCCTGAAGATCGGCTACTTCGCCCAGGAGCACGACACTCTCGACGACGAGGCGACGGTGTGGGAGAACATCCGGCATGCCGCGCCCGATGCGGGGGAGCAGGATCTGCGCGGACTGCTCGGCGCGTTCATGTTCAGCGGACCGCAGCTCGAACAGCTGGCCGGCACCCTGTCCGGCGGTGAGAAGACGCGATTGAGTCTCGCCGGACTCGTCTCGTCGGCGGCCAACGTATTGCTGCTCGACGAGCCGACCAACAACCTCGATCCCGTCTCGCGCGAGCAGGTCCTCGACGCCCTGCGCAGCTATCACGGCGCGGTCGTCCTCGTCACCCACGACCCGGGCGCGGCCGCCGCGCTCGATCCCCAGCGCGTGATCATGCTGCCCGACGGCACCGAGGACCACTGGTCCGACGAGTACCAGGAACTGATCGAACTAGCCTGATTCCGCCGAGTGGGCACCTCACCCGCGTCGAGTGGGCACTTCACCTGCGTCGAGTGGGCACCTAGCTCCGTAGGTATCGCTTGCGCAGCTCGCCTTTGACCATCTTTCCGGTGGGCGTGCGCGGCAGATCGTCGAGGAAGTCCACCGACCTGGGCGCCTTGTAGGCCGCGAGGGAGGCCTTGGCGTAGTCGATCAGCTCGGCGGCCAGTTCCTCGGAGGGCACATACCCTTCCGAGAGCTGTACGCAGGCCTTTACCTGCTCGCCCATCTCGTCGTCGGGGACGCCGATCACGGCGACGTCGTACACGGCGGGATGACTGATCAGCACGTTCTCCGACTCCTGCGGGTAGATGTTGACTCCGCCGGAGATGATCATGAACGCCGAGCGGTCGGTGAGGTAGACGAAGCCCTCTTCGTCGACGTAGCCGAGATCGCCGGTCGTCGCCCACGTCTCGTGATGCGGGTGCTGGCTCTTGCGGGTCTTGTCCGGGTCGTTGTGATACGTGAACGGCACTTCATCGCGTTCGAAATAGATCGTGCCGACCTCCCCGGCGGGAAGCTCGTTCCCGTCGTCGTCGCAGATGTGGACGACGCCCAGCGCCGCTTTGCCGACCGAACCGGGATGGGTCAGGGCGTCCTGAGCGCCGATGAGGCAGACTCCCGCTGCCTCGGTCGCCGCGTAGTACTCGTTGACGACCGGCCCCCACCAGTCGATCATCGCCCGCTTGACCTCCGCCGGGCAGGGGGCGGCCGCGTGGATCGCGGCTTTCATGCTGGATACGTCGTAGCGTGCGCGCGCTTCGGGCGGAAGTTTGAGCATGCGGACGAACATCGTCGGGACCCACTGGCTGTGTGTGATCCGGTATTCCTGGATGTAACGCAGTGCGGTCTCGGCATCGAAGCGATCCATGAGGACAGTCGTCCCGCCCAGGGAGTTGACCATGCCGCAGTAGCGCAGCGGAGCGGCGTGATAGACGGGTGCGGGGGAGAGGTAGACGGTATCGGCATCGAAGCCGTACACGGGACCGAAGACCGCCGAGACCAGGTCGGGCACCTCGTCGACCTGCCCGGTGGGAAGCGGTGGCTTGATCCCCTTGGGCCGTCCGGTGGTGCCCGACGAGTACAGCATGTCCGTGCCGCGGGGCTGGTCGGTAAGCGGATCGGGAGATGACGCGGCCAGCACCTCGTTGTAGTCGGCGAACCCGGGAAGGGGACCGGCCCACGCGACCCGGCGACCGGGCGCGGCGAGCGCGTCGATCTCGTCGGAGTCGGCGACGGCGCCCGCAACGTTGGCCGAGGCGAAGAGTGCTTTGGCGCCGCAGTCGGTGAGGATGAAGTTGGTCTCCGCCGCGGTCAGGTGATGGTTGATCGCGGTGATGTAGAGACCGCTGCGGATCGCCGCCCAGTAGACGTCGAAGGCGCGCAGGTCGTTGTCGGTGACCATCGCAACGACGTCGCCGGGGCGAAGACCCAGTTCATCGTGAAGATAGTGGGCGATCCGCGTCGAGTTCTCGTCGAGTTCTCGATAGGTGACCTGGCGTCCCGACGCCGGTGCGATGATCGCCGGCTTATCCGGCGTTTGGACTGCGTGGGTTCCGGGGAACATGCGCCGAGCGTATCGCTGCGCCGGGCACGGTCGGCAAGATTCTGGGCACGGTCGGCGAGAATGTGGGCACGGTCGGCGGGATTGTGGGCACGGTCGGCGGGATTGTGGGCACGGTCGGCGTCAGGCTCGCGCCCCCGCGCGGACCGACGCCTCGACCAGGTCGAGGACGGCCTCTAGGTTCGCCGTCGACTCGCCGGTAGCGAGCCGATTGATGAGACCGTCCATCACCAGGTCGAGATAGGTGACCAGCACCTCGGTCGGCAGGTCGTCGCGCAGCCGCCCCGCGGTGCGCTGATTCCGCAGGCGGGTCAGCGTCGCCGAGTCCAGCTCGGCCGAACGGGCCCGCCATTCGTCGCGGAACGCCGCGTCGGTGCGGATCTTGCGCGCGATCTCCAGCCGCGTGCCCAGCCAGTCGAAGTCCTGCGGGCGCGCGAGCATGTCACGCATGACCTGGACGAGGCCCTGTTCGGCCGCCACGTCGGCCATGCGGTGAGCGTCCTCGTCGGCGAGCGCGAGGAACAGAGCTTCCTTGTCGCGGAAGTGGTGGAAGATCGCCCCCCGGGATAGGCCGGTCGCTTCTTCCAGGCGTTTGACGGTCGCCCCGTCGTAGCCGTAGTCGGCGAAACACCGCCGCGCGCCGTCGAGGATCTCTTGACGACGCGCGGCCAGGTGATCGTCGGAGACCTTAGGCATCAGCCTTCAGCATGTTCCGCAGCACGTACTGGAGGATGCCGCCGTTGCGGTAGTAGTCCGCCTCGCCGGGGGTGTCGATGCGCACGACCGCGTCGAACTCGATCTTCTCGCCGTCCTCCTTGGTGGCCGTGACGTGCACGGTCTTCGGGGTGACGCCCTCGTTCAGCTTCTCGATGCCCTCGATGTCGAAGACCTCGGTGCCGGTGAGGCCGAGCGATTTCGCCGACTCGCCCTGCGGGAACTGCAGCGGCACCACGCCCATACCGATCAGGTTCGAGCGGTGGATGCGCTCGAAGGACTCGGTGATCACGGCCTTGACGCCCAGCAGGACGGTGCCCTTGGCGGCCCAGTCACGAGAGCTGCCCGAGCCGTACTCCTTGCCGCCCAGGACGACCAGCGGGATGCCGGCCTTCTGGTAGTTCTGCGACGCGTCGTAGATGAACGACTGCGGGCCGCCTTCCTGGGTGAAGTCGCGGGTGTAGCCGCCGGACACACCGTCGAGCAGCTGGTTCTGCAGGCGGATGTTCGCGAACGTACCGCGGATCATCACTTCGTGGTTGCCGCGACGGCTGCCCAGCGAGTTGTAGTCCTTGCGCGCCACCCCGTGCGAGTCGAGGTACTGCGCGGCCGGGGTACCCGGCTTGATCGGGCCGGCCGGGCTGATGTGGTCGGTGGTGACCGAGTCGCCCAGGAGGGCCAGGACGCGGGCGCCCTTGATGTCGGAGACCGGCGACGGCTCCAGCTGCATGCCGTCGAAGTACGGCGCCTTACGGACGTAGGTCGAGTTCTCGTCCCACTCGAAGGTGTCGCCGTCCGGGGTGCTGAGGTTCTTCCAGCGCTCGCCGCCGTCGAACACGGTGGCGTACGAGTCGCGGAACATCTTCTCGTTGATCGCCGACTTGATGGTGTCGTCGATCTCCTGGGGCGACGGCCAGATGTCCTTCAGGAAGACGTCGTTGCCGTCGGTGTCCTGGCCCAGCGGATCGTTCTCGAAGTCGAAGTCCATCGTGCCGGCCAGCGCGTACGCGATCACGAGCGGCGGGCTGGCCAGGTAGTTCATCTTCACGTCGGGGGAGATGCGGCCCTCGAAGTTACGGTTGCCCGAGAGCACGGCGGTCACGGTCAGGTCGTTGTCGTTGACCGCCTTGCTGATGGCGTCGGGCAGCGGTCCGGTGTTGCCGATACAGGTGGTGCAGCCGTAGCCGCCCAGGTAGAAGCCGAGCTTCTCCAGGTAGGGCCACAGGCCGGCCTTCTCGTAGTAGTCCGAGACGACCTGTGACCCGGGTGCCATGTTGGTCTTGACCCACGGCTTGGTGGACAGGCCCTTCTCGACCGCGTTGCGGGCCAACAGGCCGGCGCCCAGCATGACCGACGGGTTCGAGGTGTTGGTGCACGACGTGATGCCCGCGACCGCGAC
The DNA here is from genome assembly GCF_000241265.1 of Gordonia araii NBRC 100433. Lineage (GTDB taxonomy): Bacteria > Actinomycetota > Actinomycetes > Mycobacteriales > Mycobacteriaceae > Gordonia > Gordonia araii. The sequence goes on along the minus strand of NZ_BAEE01000064.1, from coordinate 150,791 downwards.
CGCGCCGTGGTCCAGCACGAAGGTGTTGCCGTCCGACGTCACCGTGACCGGCTTGGACGGACGGCCCTCGGCGCCGTTGGCCGCGGACTGGATCGGCACCGCGCCGTCGTCGGCGAAGGACAGTGCGGCCGGATCGGAGGCCGGGAAGGATTCCTCGACCGCCTCGTCGAGCTTGGTGTGCTCGACGGGGTGGTGCTCCTCGACGTAGTTGTGGATGTCCTTGCGGAAGGCGACCTTCGACTCCGAGAGCAGGATGCGGTCCTGCGGGCGCTTCGGGCCGGCGATCGAGGGCACGACCGTACCGAGGTCGAGCTCGAGGTACTCGGAGAACTCCGGCTCGCGCTCGGGGTCGTGCCACATGCCCTGCTCCTTGGCGTAGGCCTCGACGAGCGCGAGCTCCTCGTCGGTGCGGCCGGTCAGGCGCAGGTAGTTGACCGTCTCCTCGTCGATCGGGAAGATCGCGCAGGTCGAGCCGAACTCGGGGCTCATGTTGCCCAGGGTGGCGCGGTTGGCCAGCGGCACCTCGGCCACGCCCTTGCCGTAGAACTCGACGAACTTTCCGACGACGCCGTGCTGGCGCAGCATGTCGGTGACGGTGAGCACCACGTCGGTCGCGGTGACGCCGGGCTTGATCTCGCCGGTCAGCTTGAAGCCGACCACGCGCGGGATGAGCATCGAGACGGGCTGGCCGAGCATGGCCGCCTCGGCCTCGATACCGCCGACGCCCCAGCCCAGCACGCCCAGGCCGTTCTCCATCGTGGTGTGCGAGTCGGTGCCCACACAGGTGTCCGGGTAGGCCTGCCCGTTGCGGGTCATCACGACGCGGGCGAGGTACTCGATGTTGACCTGGTGGACGATGCCGACGCCCGGCGGGACCACCTTGAAGTCGTCGAAGGCGCCCTGGCCCCAGCGGAGGAACTGGTAGCGCTCGCCGTTGCGCTCGTACTCGAGTTCGACGTTGCGCTCGAAGGCGTCGGCCCGGCCGAACACGTCGAGGATCACGGAGTGGTCGATGACCATCTCGGCCGGGGAGAGCGGGTTGACCTTGTTCGGGTCGCCGCCGAGGGCCGAGACGGCCTCGCGCATGGTGGCGAGGTCGACGACACAGGGGACACCGGTGAAGTCCTGCATGAGGACGCGGGCGGGGGTGAACTGGATCTCGATGCTCGGGTCGGCGCTGGGATCCCAGTTGCCGAGGGCCTCGATGTGCTCGGAGGTGATGTTGGCGCCGTCTTCGGTGCGCAGCAGGTTCTCGGCGAGCACCTTGAGCGAGTAGGGAAGTCGCTCGGTGCCCTTCACTGTGTTGATGCGGAAGATCTCGTAGGACTTGTCGCCCACCTCGAGGGTTCCGCGGGCGCCGAATGAATCAATACTCACTTGCAAACATCTCCTCTTAAAATGTCCTCGGTGTGCTGGTGAGGGCTCGCAACAGCACGATCCGACGGGCTGTGTCGGGTTGTCCGGGTCAAGCGGCGCCGAGAAGTTCGGCGCGACACCGTCAGTCTAACAGTACGGGCGTACTGTTACCACACCGGGGTGTCGCCGGGCTGCTCGTTCGACGCCCATCCATTGTGTCGTACTCTTGCGCAATCAAGAAGGTGAAGTCAGAAAGGCGCAAGCGATGAGTCCCGAGCCCTCCTCGGCGGTCCCGACGATTCCGTACGGCGCCAGCGTGCCCGACAACGTCGACGTCGACGCCATCGTCGCGGATCTCAAGGCCCAGAGCGTTCACGGGCCGGCCGAGCAGGTTCCCGCACTGAAGCAAGTCGTCGCCGACGCGAAGGCCGACGGGCACGACATCAAGATCGTGGTGCTCACCTCCAAGCAGCCCAAGTTCACCTACTACCGCGACGTCGCACTGACGGTGCAGCCGAAGACCGGGGGCACCGTCATCGTGCTCGGCCCGGACTCGGTCGGCAGCTCCGGCCCGGAGTTCGCCCGTGTGGTCCAAGAGGAGGCGGCGCAGAACCTCACGCTGTCGGATCCGCCCGGTGCGGCGCGCCAAATGGTCGACCAGTTGACCGCGCCGCACATGAACTGGTCGGTCATCACGATCGTGCTGACGCTCGCGGTCCTGCTGGCCGCCGTGGCCGCCCGCTTCCTTTCCAAGCGAAAGGCCGGCGCTCATGCGGGTGCCGCGGCCGATGAGCAGGGTGTCGTCAGCCCGGATTCGGCCGACGGGGATACGGTCGCCGCCGACGATGGCGACGCCTCGGTCACGGCGGGTGGACCAGGCGAGAAGGCCTCGACCGACGACTGATCGTCGACACGCATCGCTTGTTGCGAAAGTGAGACCTCCCGGCATTCGGGCGCTTTTGCGCTGATCACAGCATCGCCGCAGGTAATCACATATTTGTAATTCAGTTTCTGGTGTTTCCCACGCTCACTCATGTGACGTACGGTGCAATTGTCACAGGTGAGGTTCTTGTGACGTGTGATGTCCACCTCGCGGATTTGAGGAGCACCGGCGTGAGGCGAACCCAGACCAGAGCAACCCGAAAAGGTCATCCGATCACCGCGCTGCTGCGCGGTGGTGTGCTGACTGCCGCGGTCGCCCTGACGACACTGGTCGCCGGAGTGGCCGGTGCGGCGCCGACGGATCAGAAGGCGGCCAAGATCTCGTCGCTGGTCAACCAAGTGGCCACCAGCGACCAGAACCTGACCGACCTCGACAACACCCTCGCCGTGAAGCGCGAAGCGGTGAATCGTGCGCTGGTCGACTTCCAGAACTCGATCGTCGCCGAGCGGCTCGCCACCGTCGCCGCGTTGGGGGCGCGCAAGTCGCTCAAGGACGCCGACCGGCGCGTCGCTACGGCGCAGAAGCGGTTCGACGCCTACGCCGAGCGTGCGTACCGGCGCGGACCAGCCGGTTCGATGCGCGACTACGTCTCGTCGGACAACCCCCAGCAGGTCCTCGACCAGGTCGCGGTCCTCGACCGCGTGAGCGCCCAGCAGCGCCGGAACATCGAACGACTCAAGATCGCCCGCAACCAGAAGGCCAATCGTGCCGCGGCGGCCGAGGCCTCGCGGCGCCAGGCGGCATCGGCGGCGCGCAGCGCCGCGAGCCGGCGCACCGACGCGATCACGGCGGTGAAGACCGCTCAGGAAGCGATGCGCTCCGAGCAGCAACGCAGGCTCGCCCTGCTGACCAAGCGGGCCGAGGCGCAGAACAAGCTCAACGCACTGCGAGGCATCAACCAGCGGGTCGCGGCGCCCGTCCTCCCGGGCATCGGTGCCATCCGCACCGACGCGGTCGACAGCAAGGCGGCGATGGAAGCGGCCGCCGCCGCGGCGAAGCTGGCCGCGGACGTCGCGCAGAAGGTCTTGGCCGGGGTCATCGGCTCCCAGCAGATTCCGCACTCGGCGCTGTTCGACGAACTGGGCCTCGGAGGCAGCGATCTGACCAGCATGGGCGGCAACGGCTCGTTGTCGCGGCTGTCGACGGGCTCGCTCGGGGCACTCTTCGGCAGCACGGGCAGTTTCGGCGGAGGCGGCGGTCAGGTCCGCCCCGGTCTTAAGGGCCCGCAAGCCGTCGAACTGGTCGTCAACCGGGCGATGTCCCAGTTGAACCAGCCCTACGCGTGGGGCGGCGGCGACGCCAACGGCCCGACGAAGGGCATCCGCGACGGCGGCGTGGCCGACGCGCACGGCGACTACAACAAGATCGGCTTCGACTGCTCGGGTCTGATGATCTACGCCTTCGCCGGCATCGGCATCGACCTGCCGCACTACACGGGCTATCAGTACACCTCCGGTCCGCAGGTGCCGATCTCGCAGATGCAGCGCGGCGACATGATCTTCTGGGGAGCCAACGCCAGCCAGCACGTCGCCCTGTATCTGGGCAATAACCAGATGGTCGAGGCGCCGCAGTCCGGCGACGTCGTCAAGGTCTCGCCGGTCCGGATGAGCGGGACGATGCCGATGGTCGTGCGTCTCTGGTGAGACGCACCGGCGAACCCGGCTCCGTCGATCCACCGATGGACGCGCGGGCAGCCGTTATCGCCTTACCCCGTTCGCGCGGCTAGGCTGGTGCAGACCGTTTCATCACCCATGCGCCGATCCCTCGCGGCCCGGCACAGGACAACGACGACAGGAGTTGGGCTTTGACGTCGCAGCCCGCCAACGACCAGCAACCTTCGGCCACGCTCTCCGAGGCCGATGTCAAGCTGATCGAGAAGGCCATCTACGAGGTCAAGCGAGTCATCGTCGGCCAGGACCAGCTCGTGGAGCGCATCCTCGTCGGCCTGCTCGCCCGCGGCCACATCCTGCTCGAGGGTGTTCCCGGTGTCGCCAAGACGCTGGCCGTCGAGACGTTCGCGACCGTCGTCGGGGGCTCGTTCTCCCGCGTCCAGTTCACCCCGGACCTGGTGCCCACCGACCTCATCGGTACGCGCATCTACCGTCAGGGCAAGGAACAGTTCGATACCGAGCTCGGCCCGGTCGTGGCCAACTTCCTGCTCGCCGACGAGATCAACCGCGCGCCGGCCAAGGTCCAATCGGCGCTGCTGGAGGTAATGGCCGAGCGCCAGGTGTCGATCGGCGGCGTGACCTATCCGATGCCCGATCCGTTCCTGGTCATGGCGACGCAGAACCCCATCGAGAACGAGGGCGTCTACCCGCTCCCGGAGGCCCAGCGCGACCGCTTCCTGTTCAAGGTGACCGTCGACTACCCGTCGGTCGAAGAGGAACGCGAGATCGTCTACCGGATGGGCAACGTCCCGCCGACCGCCTCCCAGGTACTCGACCCCGAGGCCATGATCCGACTGCAGAAGGCGGCGGCGAACGTCTTCGTCCACCACGCGCTGGTCGACTACGTCGTGCGGTTGATCAACGCGACCCGCCGGCCCGGCGACCTCGGTATGACCGAAGTCGCTTCCTGGCTGGCGTACGGCGCCTCGCCTCGCGCGACCCTCGGCATCATCGCCGCAGCCCGGGCGCTGGCCCTCGTGCGCGGGCGCGACTATGTCGTGCCGAACGACATCGTCGAGATCGCGCCGGACGTGCTGCGGCACCGTCTCGTGCTCACCTACGACGCCCTGGCCGACTCGGTCGACGCCGACGACGTCATCGCCCGCGTCCTGCAGACGGTCGGGCTGCCGCAGGTCGTGGCCGCCCCGGCCAACGGCAACGGCGGGCCAGTCGGTCAGGCCGGTCAGATCCCGGCGATCCCGAACCATGCGGTAGCGGCACCGGGCCAGATCCCGGCGCCGACGAGCAATGTCCGGCATGCCGGCCAGTAGCACCCCACTGCCGTCGTTCGCCGACGGCCTTCTCACGGATCCGGCGCTCACCGCCGCTCTGCGCAACCTTGAGCTGACCGTGCGCCGCAAGCTCGACGGTGTGCTGCAGGGCGAGCACGTCGGCCTGATCCCCGGCCCCGGTTCCGAGCCGGGCGAGGCCCGTCCCTACCAGCCGGGCGACGACATCCGCCGGATGGAGTGGGCGGTGACCGCCCGAACCACGGTTCCGCACGTTCGCCAGATGATCGCCGACCGCGAACTGGAGACCTGGATGGTCATCGACGTGTCGGGCAGCCTCGATTTCGGCAGCGTCGGGCATACCAAACGCGATCTCGCCGTCGCGGCCGCCGCGATCATCGTCCACCTGACGGCCGGCGGCGGCAACCGGATCGGCGCCATCGTCGTCACCGGTGACGAGCTCGTCCGTATTCCGGCCAAGGGCGGCCGGGCCCACGCGCAGACCCTGCTGAAGAAGATCGCCACCACGCATCGCAGTTCGCCGACGGTGCGCGGCGACCTGCGCGACGGGATCGAGGCGCTGCGCCGCCCCGAGCGCCGCCGCGGCCTGGCCGTCGTCATCAGCGATTTCCTCGGGCCGATCGACTGGGATCGTCCGCTGCGCGCCATCGGCGCACACCACGAACTGCTGGGAATCGAGGTTCTCGACCCGCGCGACCTCGACCTGCCGGTGATCGGCGACGTGCGACTGGCCGATGCTGAGTCGGGGGAGATCCACGACGTGGTCATTACCGAACAGGTCCGCGCCGACTTCGCCGCCGCCGCGGCGGCCCACCAGGAGCGCGTGCACAAGACGATCCGTGCCTGTGGCGGCCCGGTGATGACTCTGCGCACCGACCGTGACTGGGTGGCCGACACCGTCCGGTTCATCGGCGGACGGCGCCGCGGTCTCGCCGCGGGGGTGAGCTGATGCTCGCGAATCCTTGGTGGTTGCTCGTCCTGCTGATCGTCGCGGCGCTCGTGGGGCTCTACGTCTTTATCCAGCGCCAGCGCCGTTCGCGGGCGATGAAGTTCGCCAATCTGGAGATCCTCAAGACGGTCACGCCCAAGCGGACCGATCGCTACCGACACGTGCCGTTCGTGTTCCTGGTGGTGTCGCTGGTCCTGCTGACCGTCGCGCTCGCCGGTCCGCAGGCAGACCGCAAGGTGCCGCGCAACAAGGCCACGGTGATGCTGGTCGTCGACGTTTCCCGCTCGATGAACGCGACCGACGTCGCGCCGTCGCGAATCAAGGCGGCCCAGGAGGCGGTGAAGAAGTTCGCCGACGAACTCACCGAGGGCATCAACCTGGGGTTGATCTCCTTTGCCGGCACGCCGACGACGCTGGTCAGCCCGACCCCTGACCACAATGCGACCAAGACGGCCGTCGACAAGCTGCAGCTCGACGACAAGACGGCCACCGGCGAGGGCATCTTCGCCGCTCTCGAACAGATCCGGACCCTCAACTCGCTGCTGGGCGGTGACAATTCAGCGCCGCCTGCGCACATCGTGCTGCTGTCCGACGGCAAGCAGACCGTTCCCGACACGCAGGACGCACCGCGCGGGGCGTTCACCGCCGCGCGCAAGGCCAAGGAGAGGCGCGTTCCCGTCTCGACCATTTCCTTCGGTACCAGCAGCGGCTACGTCGAGATCGAGGGGGAGCGGGTCCGGGTACCGGTGGACGACGCCTCGCTCAAGAAGATCGCCCAGCTGGGCGCCCCGGGAGGACGATTCTTCACCGCGTCCAGCCTGGAAGAACTCAACGAGGTCTACGGCACGCTGCAGGAGCAGATCGGCTACGAGACGACGCGCGGTGACAACTCCCATCCGTGGGTCCTGTGGGGCACCATCGCCGCGCTGATCGCCGCGGCCGGCGCCCTGCTGCTGAACCAGCGGCTGCCCTAGTGCCGACCGTCTTTCGCCGGTCGTGCCAGTGCCGCCGAAGACGCCCGGTCCGCACCGACCCGCAGTTCGCTCACCGGATCGCGACACGATAGGTTTTGTAGTCATGACTACCTCTCGCTCTGTACTTGTCACCGGCGGCAACCGCGGTATCGGCCTGGCCATCGCGCAGCGTCTCGCCGCCGACGGCCACAAGGTTGCGGTGACGCACCGCGGGTCGGGTGTTCCCGACGGCCTGTTCGGCGTCCAGTGCGATGTCACCGACACCGAGTCGGTGAACCGCGCGGTCGCCGAGGTGGCCGAGCACCAGGGTCCGGTCGAGGTCGTGGTGGCCAACGCCGGCGTCACCGAGGACACGCTGCTGATGCGGATGGACGTCGACCAGTTCGAGCGCGTCGTGAACGCCAACCTCACCGGCGCCTTCCGCGTCACGAAGGCGGCGACCCGCGACATGCTGAAGAACCGCTGGGGCCGCTTCATCTACCTCGGCTCGGTGGTCGGCCTGATGGGAACCCCGGGTCAGGCGAACTACGCGTCGAGCAAGGCGGGCGTGATCGGCCTCGCGCGCTCGGTGACCCGCGAACTCGGCAGCCGCAACATCACGGCCAATGTCGTCGCCCCCGGCCTGATCGACACCGACATGACTCGCGCGCTGCCCGAGGAATACACCAAGACCGCGGTCGACCAGGCCATTCCGGCCAAGCGCATGGGCCAGCCGGAGGAAGTCGCCGCCGTGGTCTCCTTCCTCGCCTCCGACGACTCGGCCTACGTCGCGGGCAACGTGATCAACGTCGACGGCGGCCTCGGAATGGGCCACTAGGCTCGCCGCCCCACATCGTCCCCGCTTCGACCAAACCCGACCTAGACCCAGGAGTCAGCCATGACCGGCATCCTCGACGGCAAGACCATCCTCGTCACCGGCATCATCACCGACGCTTCCATCGCCTTCTCGACGGCGAAGGTCGCCCAGGAGCAGGGCGCCAAGGTGATCATCACCGGCATCCCCGAGCGGCTGCGTCTCATCGACCGCATCGCCAAGCGCCTTCCGCAGGAGGTGCCGCCGGCGATTCCGCTCGACGTCACCGACGAGGAGTACCTGGGCGGCCTGGCCGACAAGATCCGCGAACTCGCTCCCGAAGGAATCGACGGCGTCGTCCACTCGATCGCCTTCGCCCCGCGCACGCTCATGGGACCCGACTCGCTGCCGTTCCTGGAGGGCCCGGGGCCCGATGTCGCCAGGGCTTTCGAGATCTCGGCGTGGAGCTACGCGTCGCTCGCTCGCGCGGTCCTGCCGGTGATGAACGAGGGCGGTTCGATCGTCGGCATGGACTTCGATCCGCGCACCGCCCTGCCCGACTACAACTGGATGGGCGTCGCCAAGGCTGCGCTCGAATCGGTCAACCGCTACGTCGCCCGCGAGGTTGGCTACGCGAAGAAGATCCGCTCCAACCTCGTGGCCGCCGGGCCCATCAAGACGCTGGCCGCGAAGGCCATCTCCGGCACCGCCACCGACGACGCCAAGAAGCTCAACATGCTGAACGACTACTGGAATGGCGCGTCGCCCATCGGGTGGGACGTCGACAACCCAGAGGTCGTCGGAACCAGCGTGTGCGCCCTCCTCTCGGACTTCCTGCCGGGTACCACCGGGTCGATCATCTACGTCGACGGCGGCGCCAGCCACAACACGTGGTTCCCGGAGGACTTCATCGCCGCGCAGTGAGCCGGCCGTGACAACCGAGTCGTTCAGCGCGGTCCTGTTCCTGTCCTTCGGCGGACCGGAACGGGCCGACGAGGTGACCCCGTTCCTGGAGAACGTCACCCGCGGGCGCGGTGTGCCGCGCGAGCGGCTCGACGAGGTCGCCGAGCACTACTACCATTTCGGCGGCGCGTCGCCGATCAACGCTCTCAACCGGGCGATGATCGAGGCGCTGCGCCGCGGTCTCCAGGCGCGCGGGCGCGACATGCCGGTGTATTTCGGGAACCGCAACTGGGACCCGTACGTCGAGGACGTCCTGGTCCAGATGTACCGCGACGGGCATCGGCAGATCCTCGTCCTCGCGACGTCGGCGTGGGGCGGCTATTCCGGCTGCAAGCAGTACCACGAGGACATCGGCAGGGCGATCGCCGCGCTGAGCGAGCGGGAACCGGCGGCCAAGACCGACCCGGTCCTACTGCGCAAGCTCCCGCAGTTCTGTTCCGAGACCGCGTTCCTCGACGCCGAGGCCGATGCCGTGCGCCGAGCCGCCGCGAGTCTGCCCGGCGCGGACGCCCCCGCGCGATTGGTCTTCACCGCGCATTCCATCCCCACCAGCGCAGACGAGGCGGTCGGCGGCGGCCTGTATTCGAGACAGGTCGCCGAGGCGTCGACGGCGGTCGCGCGACGTCTAGCGGCCGACGGGATCGTCGCGGGTACCCAGATCGGTCGGGATTTCGATCAGGTGTGGCAGTCCCGGTCGGGACCGCCGCAGGTCCCGTGGCTCGAACCCGACATCGCCGATCACCTGACGGCGCTGGCCGAGCGGGGGGAGCAGCAGGTGGTGGTCGCGCCGATCGGCTTTATTTCCGACCATCTGGAGGTCATCTGGGACCTCGACAACGAGCTGGCCGAGCTGGCGGCCGACCTCGGCCTGGGGTACGCCCGGGCCGATACCGTCGGCACGGATCCGAGGTTCACCGATCTTCTCGCCGACCTGGTCGACCGCTATGCCGATGGCGGCGGCGACCTCGACGCGCCGGGGTGCGGCGACAACGGCGCAGGCTGCCGGTCCGGCTGCTGCGGGTAGCGGCGATCGGAGCCCCGGGGGCTCAGGCGCGCCGGAACTCCTCGATGATCTTGTTGACGGCGCCGGCCATGGCCGTTCTCGCCGCGGACGCGACCTCGCGGAGCCGGGCGTCGGAGCGGTCGGCGTGGCTGCCGGAGACGCCGAAGCTCGCGCGGCGCTGCGAGGCCAGCGCCAGCGTGGCGAGGACCTGGGCGGCCTGCGCGGCAACGTCGGCCGCGCGCGCATCCGCGCCCGGCGGAAACAGCGGCGTGAAGTTCTCGACATGAGCGGCGAGGTCGGCGCGCAGCGTGGCCGCCTCGCCCGACGACTGGCCGGGCAGTGCGGACAGGGCCGTGACGGTCTGGGTCATGGCCTCGCGCAGGGCCATGCGCGCATCGCCCAGACCGGGCGAACCCGGCGCGGTTGCGGGCCCGGGCAGCCGGTAAAGGTGCCATTCGACGGCGCGATCGGGGTCGCGCGCCGGAATCACCGCCCAGGCCGCGCCGTGTCCGGCATCGACGACCAGCGCCTCGCCCGCGATCGCCGCCGCGCCCGATGCCTGTGGCGGCAACCCGGCCGGATCGCCCGGAACCGGAAGGCGCAGCGACAGGTGCTCGGCTGATCGGAGCAGTTCCAGCCAGGTGGCAGGACCGCCATCGTCGGACCCGGCGATCAGGTCGGCGGACGTGTCGAGGCCGCGCAGCGTGTCCAAGAAGTCGTCGGCGGCGCACGCCCGGGCCACCAGCGCGGCGGCCCAAGCACCGGCGGTCGTCAACAGGAACGCGGGCTGCGCCGGTGGACGAGAATCGTTCGGGGAAGGTACGGGGGTCATAGCGAGGCCAGGATAGCCCCCGTAGCGTATCGGCCATGACCGATGACAGGCCCGCATGAGCACCGGTGGTTCGGTAGTCGACGCGCTGCCCGGAATGCTGCTCGTCATGGGCATCTTCGGTGTGCCGCCGTTCGCCGTGATCGCGGCGGTCGCCTACGGCTTGCGGGGAATGGAGCGAAACCCGGCCGCGGCCGATGTCACCGCCGCCCGCGGTCTGGGCACGTGGATGGCGCTCGCAGCGTCAGTGGTGCTGGGCGTCGCGTTGTGGTTCGCGTGGTTGAGCTGGGGCGGCTATTACACCGATGCCAGTGGGGCGGTGAACGGCCCCTACCGCCCGTGGCAGGTGATCGCCTGCGCGTTGAGTGTCGGAGCGATCTGCGCGGCGCTCGGCTGGTTCACCCGGTGGCGGATCTCCGGGCCGCTCGTCGTCGCGCTCGGAATGATCGTGGGATTCGCGACGACCTGGGGCGTCGATGCGGCGCGCCACGACGGCAGCGGCCTCTGGGGAGTGGGCTACCTGCTTCTCGCGGTCGGTGGGTCGATCGCGCTGTGCACCGTCGCCACGGTGGTGATCGGCGTTCGCGCGTGGCGCGCCGGACAGCGTTCGGTCTGACCGGATCCGGCGGTGCGGCGTTCACCGATTCCGGCGGCCTCTGGCGATACGCTGGGCGACCGTGATGGAAGATCGCTACGGACGAGACGTACTCGCGACACCGCGCCGGGGCGGCCCACGGGTTCCCGTCGTACCCGCGGAGAAGGGGCTGGTCGTCGAGGACGCGGCCAGCGGCTACTGCGGCGCGGTCGTCGGCTTCGAGAAGTCCTACGACGGATTGTTCGTCCGTCTCGAGGACCGTCACGGCGCGACGAGGATCTTTGCCATGCGGCCCGCGGCCTTCCTCATCGACGGCAAACCGGTGACCCTGGAACGGCCGACGGGATCACCGTCGTCTACGAGTGCTCAGCGCACCGCATCGGGGTCGCGCAAGGCGCAACACACGCGGGCGAGCGTGGCCCGGGCGAGCAGAATCTTCGTCGAAGGCGTCCACGACGCCACCCTGGTCGAACGCGTGTGGGGCGACGATCTGCGCGCCGAGGGGGTGGTCGTCGAGAGTCTCGACGGCCTCGACAACCTCGCGTCGGCGCTCGACGGCTTCGGCCCGGCACCCGGCCGGCGGGCCGGCATCCTCGTCGACCACCTCGTCGACGGTTCGAAAGAAGCGCGGCTCACCGCGTCGCTGGGGCAGAACGTCCTGGTCTGCGGACATCCCTACATCGACGTGTGGGAAGCGGTGAAACCGGCGTCGGTGGGCATCGCGGGGTGGCCGGTGATCCCGCGCGGCACCGACTGGAAGTCCGGCGTGTGCGCCGAACTGGGCTGGGGCAGCCCGCAGGACGGATGGCGGCGGGTCCTGGCGGGTGTGCGCGACTACCGCGACATCGAGGTGCCGTTGCTGCGGTCGATGGAGGAACTCATCGATTTCGTGACGGCCCAGGGGGAGTAGCCGCAGCGGCGTCGCCCTCGTCGGACGGGGACTCTTCGACCGGCAGCTTCGCGTCGAAGACGAGACCGAAGATGCCCAGGGCGAAGAAGAAGACCGTGCTGCCGATCAGCCACGGATTGGGCCCGCTGGTCACCGAGTGTCCGAGCAGCACCACCGCCGCGGTGCCGGGGAAGACGCCGATCAGGGTCGCGACCGTGTACGGGAAGAACCGCACCGACGACAGCGCCGAACAATAGTTCGCGAGCGAGAACGGGCACGCGGCGATCAGTCGGAGGGCGCCGACCGCCAGCCAGCCCCGTCGGGCGAGGCGCGCTTCGATCGCCATGACCACCGGCTGCTTTAGGTAGGGCTGCACCTTCGCGCGGCCGATGACCCGGATGGCGATGAACGAGGCGATGGCGGCGAACATGGTGGCCGCCATCGCCCCGGGTAGCCCGACGTACCACGGAAACAGCACGCCCGACGAGAAGGTGAAGGCGGAGCGGGGGACCGGAAAGATCGTGATCAGCGCGTAGCAGACGAAGAAGATGATGGGGAACGTCGGCCCGAGCCCCGACCGCCACGATTCGATGGCGTCGACGATCCCGCGCGTCGGCGCGACGTAGGACGTGACCATGATGGCCGCGATGACGATTCCGACCACGACGAGACGCCGGATCACCGTGCCGCGGATATCGGCTTCGAGGAGTTCGTCGCCGGTCCGCGGATGTTCGTCTGACGCACCGCTCACCTGCGCGACTCTACTGGGCGCTCATCGCCTAGTCGGAGACCGTGCGGCGAGGGGGATCGGCTATCGTCGCAAATACAATATGAAAGGCGGCGAAATGTCTCTGTCCTCCGCGTATGAAGAGTGGTCGGATGCGGCCGCCGCGGTACTCGCGAAGTCGCGTCGCGTGGACGTCGCCGACCTGCCGGCGAGTCCCACCGAGCTGCTGTCGACGCCCATTCCGGGCGGTCTGGTGGTGCGCCCGCTCTACACCCGGCTCGACGAAGCGACCGAGCCCGGTTTGCCGGGCGAGTTTCCCTTCGTTCGGGGCGCCGACCGCGTCCGCGACGTCACCATGGGCTGGCGGGTAACCGAACGGTTCGGCGACGACGATGCGGCGCCGGCCACCCTCAACGAGACGATCCTGGACGCCTGCGCGAACGGTACGAGCGGTATCTGGCTCCGCGTCGGGGTGGGGGTCGGCGTCGATGATGTGCCCGCCGCACTGACCGGGGTCTACCTGGACCTCCTTCCGGTCACGCTGGACGCCGGGGAGGCGGGCATCGCGGCCGCACGCGCGTTCACCGCCGTCCTCGACGACGCACCCGCCCCGCCGCAGGAGGCCCCGCCGACGGTCGCCACCGCGCATTCGCTGGGGTTGTCCCCGCTCACCGCCGCCTACTCGGGCCGCGCGACGGTGCCGCAGCAGGATGCCACCGCCTTGGCCGCCGAGGTCGCAGCGGGCGCGCACGCCGACCGGGTGCGCACCTTGCGCATCGACGGACTCGACTTCTCAGCGGGCGGCGCCGACCCGGTGACCGAGCTGGGACTGGTGGTCGCGGTGGGCGTCAGCCATGTACGAGACCTGGTCGACGCAGGGCTGAGCCCGGCGCAAGCGCTGCGCCAGCTCACCTTCGCCGTCAGCGTGACCGACGACCAGTTCGGCGCCATCGCCAAGCTGCGCGCGCTGCGCATGCTGTGGGCGCGGGTGGCCGAGGTGCTCGGTGTGCCGGACGCTGGTGCGGCGGTCACCCACGCGGTCACCGACCTGGCGATGTACGCGCAGCGGGACCCGTGGGTGAACATGCTGCGCAGCACGGTCGCGGCGTTCGGCGCCGGTGTGGGCGGTGCCGACCAAGTCACCGTGCACCCCTTCGACGCGGCGATTCCCGGCGACAGCCGGAGCGCCAAGCCGGCGTTCGCGCGACGCATCGCGCGCAACACCCAGCTACTCCTGCTCGAGGAGTCCAACATCGGCCGGGTGCTTGACCCGGGTGGGGGCTCCTGGTTCATCGAGTCGCTCACCAACGACCTGGCCGAGGCCGCATGGGGTGTCTTCACCGATGTCGAAGCGCAGGGCGGCTACCGGACCGCGCTGGGCGACGGCCGGGTGGCCGAACGGATCTCGGCCGCGCTCGCCGACCGCGACGCCGGCGTGGCGAAAAGGTCGACGCCTGTCACCGGAGTCAGCGAGTTCCCCAACCTCGACGAGCCGGTGCTGCTGCCCGGTGCCGCATCGACGACTGAGCTGCCGGGGGCCCCGCCGAACCTCGCACGCGTCGCTCGGCATTTCGAGGCGCTGCGCGACCGGGCCGACGCGGTGGCCGCCGGCGGCACCCGCCCCAGCGTGCTGCTGATCCCGCTGGGCCCGATCGCCGAGCACAACGGGCGCACTACGTTCATCGCCAACCTGCTGGCGGCCGGCGGGATCGCCGCCGTGAACCCCGGACCGGTCACCGCCGACCGGATCGTCGCGCTCGTCGCCGAACACGCCCCGCGCGTCGCGGTGCTGTGCGGGTCGAAGGCCCGCTACGCGGAAGAAGGCCCCGCCGCGCTGGCGGCCGCCAAGGGCGCGGGCATCGCCCGCGTGTATCTCGCCGGCCCCGACAAGGAATGGCCCGACCCGGAGTCGCCGCCGGACGGGTCGCTGCGTGCCGGAATCGACGCGGTCGCGGCACTCACCGACATGGTCGACCTGATCACCGAAGCGCCGACGGCGGGAGCACCGGCATGAGTGAGTATTCCGTCCCCGACTTCGCCGGTGTTCCGCTGCGATCGGACTCGTCGGAGCCGCCGGTGACCGTCGCCCAGGCGACCGAGCGGATCGAAGCGGCCGCGCGGGCGCACGGCTACAGCGCCGAGCAGGTGGTCTGGCAGACGCCTGAACAGATCGACGTGAAACCGATCTACACCCGCGCCGATCGTGACGCGGTTGCCGCCGAGTACCCGCTCGACTCCGTCCCGGGCGCGGCGCCGTTCATCCGCGGCCCGTACCCGACGATGTACGTGAACCAGCCCTGGACGATCCGCCAATACGCGGGCTTCTCCACCGCCGCGGAGTCCAACGCCTTCTACCGCCGCAACCTCGCCGCGGGGCAGAAGGGCCTGTCGGTCGCCTTCGACCTGGCCACGCACCGCGGCTACGACTCCGACCATCCGCGCGTGGCCGGCGATGTCGGCATGGCCGGTGTCGCGATCGACTCGATCCTCGACATGCGCCAGCTCTTCGACGGCATCGACCTGGGCAACGTGTCGGTGTCGATGACGATGAACGGGGCGGTGCTACCGATCCTCGCGCTCTACGTCGTGGCCGCGGAGGAACAAGGCGTGCCGCCGGAGAAGCTGGCCGGGACCATCCAGAACGACATCCTCAAAGAGTTCATGGTCCGCAACACCTACATCTATCCGCCCGACCCCTCGATGCGGATCATCTCCGACATCTTCGGCTACACCAGTGCCAAGATGCCGAAGTTCAACTCCATCTCGATCTCCGGCTATCACATCCAGGAAGCCGGGGCGACCGCCGATCTGGAGCTCGCCTACACGCTGGCCGACGGTGTCGAATACATCCGCGCCGGTCTCGACGCGGGCCTCGACATCGACAAGTTCGCTCCCCGGCTCTCCTTCTTCTGGGGCATCGGGATGAACTTCTTCATGGAGGTGGCCAAATTGCGCGCCGCCCGCCTCATCTGGAGTGAGCTGGTCGCCCAGTTCAACCCGCGCAGCGCGAAATCGCTGTCGCTGCGCACCCACTCGCAGACCTCGGGGTGGTCGTTGACGGCCCAGGACGTGTTCAACAACGTCGCGCGCACCGCCGTCGAGGCGATGGCGGCGACCCAGGGGCATACGCAGTCGCTGCACACCAACGCCCTCGACGAGGCCCTCGCCCTGCCGACGGACTTCTCCGCCCGCATCGCGCGCAACACGCAGCTGCTGTTGCAGCAGGAATCGGGTACAACCCGCCCGATCGATCCGTGGGCCGGCTCCAACTATGTCGAGTGGCTCACCGCCCAACTCGCATCCCGCGCCCGCGCGCACATCGCCGAGGTCGAAGAGGCCGGGGGCATGGCGAAGGCGATCAGCGAAGGTCTGCCGAAGCTGCGGATCGAGGAATCCGCCGCCCGCACCCAGGCGCGGATCGACTCCGGCCATCAACCGGTCATCGGGGTGAACAAGTACCAGGTCACCGATGACGAGGAGATCGAGGTCCTCAAGGTCGAGAATTCCAAGGTCCGCGCCGAGCAGCTCGCCAAGCTGGCGAAGCTGCGGGAGGAGCGCGATTCGGCCGAGGTCGAGTCGGCCCTGGAGGCGCTCACCCGGGCCGCCGGACAGCCCGGCGGCTCGATGGACACCAACCTGATGGCGTTGGCGATCGACGCCGCCCGCCACGGTGCGACCGGAGGCGAGATCTCCGACGCGATGGAGAAGGTGTTCGGGCGCCATCAGGCCGAGATCCGTACCATCAGCGGTGTGTATCGCCACGAGGCGGGAGAATCCGGCAACATCGACGCCGCGACGGCACTGGTCGAGGAGTTCGCCAAGGCCGAGGGCCGGCGGCCTCGCGTCCTGGTCGCCAAGATGGGCCAGGACGGGCACGACCGTGGACAGAAGGTGATCGCGACGGCGTTCGCCGATCTCGGCTTCGACGTCGACGTCGGCCCGTTGTTCTCGACGCCCGAGGAGGTCGCGGCCCAGGCCGCCGACAACGACGTCCACGTCGTCGGTGTCTCCTCGCTGGCCGCCGGACACCTGACGCTGGTGCCCGCACTGCGCGACGCCCTGGCGGCCGTCGGACGCGAGGACATCATGATCGTGGTCGGCGGCGTGATCCCGCCCGGCGACTTCCAGGAGCTGTACGACGCCGGTGCCGCCGCCATCTTCCCGCCGGGCACGGTCATCGCCGATTCGGCCGTCGAGCTGATCGGCAAGCTGGCCGACGCTTTGGGCCTGCAGCTGTCTGGCGCGGGGAAGTAGTGGTCGCTGGATCGGCGCGCACAGACCCCGAGCTGCTCGGCGACGGAGTCTTGGCCGGGCGTCGCTCGGATTTGGCGCGGGCCATCACCCTGGTCGAGTCCACCAACCCGGGGCACCGGCTCAAGGCCCAGGAGTTGCTACTGGCGATGACCCCGCACGCGGGGGAGTCGTTCCGGGTCGGCATCACCGGCGTGCCGGGTGTGGGCAAGTCGACGACGATCGAAGCCCTCGGCATGTACCTGATCGAGCAGGGCCACCGGGTCGCGGTCCTCGCCGTCGACCCGTCGTCGACGCGCACCGGCGGTTCGATCCTCGGCGACAAGACGCGCATGGGCCGGCTCGCGGCCCACCCGGACGCCTACATCCGGCCGTCGCCGACGGCGGGCACCCTGGGGGGCGTGGCCAAAGCGACGCGCGAGACGATCGTGCTCGTCGAGGCGGCCGGGTACGACGTCGTCCTGGTCGAGACCGTCGGAGTGGGGCAGTCGGAGGTCACCGTGGCCAACATGGTCGACACCTTCACCTTCCTCACCCTGGCCCGCACGGGTGACTCGCTCCAGGGGATCAAGAAGGGCGTGCTCGAACTGGCCGATGTCATCGTCGTCAACAAGGCCGACGGCAAGCATGTGAACGAGGCTCGGGCCGCCGCCCGCGAGCTGCGCGGCGCGCTGAGCCTGATCTACCCGCACGACGCGTTCTGGACGCCACCGGTGCTGACGATGAGCGCGCTGGAGAACTCCGGCGTCGACGAGTTCTGGACGGCCGTGCAGCGGCACCGCAAAGCGATGGTCGACACCGACCGGTTCGAGACCCATCGCAGTACCCAGCAGGTCGACTGGATGTGGACGATGGTCCACGACGAACTGCTCGCTCGCCTCGCCTCGAACCCGTCGGTCGCGCAGGTGCGCGCCGGCATCGAACGCCGGATCGGCAGCGGCGAACTGACGCCCACCCTCGGTGCCGCGGAGATTCTCGCCTCCTTCGATCAGCGCTGAAGCCGGCATCGTCTCGCCGGTCACGCGTCAATCGCGCGCGAGACGGGCGAGGACCTCCACCAACTCGTCGAGCATGGCCTCGGTGTCGGCCTCGGCCACCACGAACGCGTTCGGCGCGCCGATCATGCCGCGGCGGTCGGCGACGGTCATCGCCCGGGTGTGAGTGCCGGTCAGCTCGACGACGACGCGGGCGGCCTCGCAGGAGACCCGGCCGGGGTCGAGTGCGACCATGGCCGCGAACGGGTCGTGCAGATAGGCCAGGTAGCCCTCGTCCTGCGACCGGTGGAACTCGAAGTAGAAGCGCAGCGCGTCGTCGACGAGGGCGGTGAGCGGAGCGTCGCCGGTGCGACGGCGCAGCGCGGCGAGGTGATCCGGGGTGAACCGCATCTGTTCGGTGATGTTCAGACCGCACACGACGGGCGACGGGGCGTCGGGGCGGTCGAAGGCGGCGAAGACTTCGTCGGCGGCTTCGGGGTCGACCACCATGTTCCACTCCGCGACCGGCGTCGTGTTGCCCGCGACGCCGAAGGCCCCGCCCATGATGACCAGGCGGCGGAGTCGCGTGGGAAGGTCGGGGTCGAGGCGAGTGGCGAGCGCCAGGTTGGTGAGCGGACCGACGACGAGACCGACGAGGTCGCCGTCGTGCGCCGCGGCCGTGCGAACCCAGGCGTGAGCTCCTTCCAGGTCCGCGGCGGATGCGGTGGCGGGCGGCAGTTGCGCGTACCCGACTCCGCGGGGTCCGTGCGTGTCTTCGGCGGTGCGCAGCGGGATGGCGAGCGGGCCGGCCGCGCCCCGGAAGACCGGGATGTCCGATCGTCCGCACAAGCCGAGCCAGGCGAGATTGTTCTCGACGACGACCTCGGTCGGCACGTTTCCGGCGGTCGACACGACCCCGAGGAGTTCGGCATCGGGTCGGGCGAGCAGGTAGAGCAGCGCCAGGGAGTCGTCGATGCCGGTGTCGCAGTCGAGCAGCAGCCGGGTCACGAACGGACCATAGCCGATGAAAAATCCCCGACCGGATTCGGTCGGGGATTCCTTCGGTGTCCGAGGGGGGACTTGAACCCCCACGCCCGTTAATAGGGCACTAGCACCTCAAGCTAGCGCGTCTGCCATTCCGCCACTCGGACTCGGTGCCGGATAACACTAACCGAGGACGCGGCGTTTACCCAAATTCGCATAATGGAACCGTGACTACCTCCCGCGCACTCGACGAAGTCGTCGATCTGATCGCCCAACTGATTCGCTTCGACACCTCCAACACCGGCGAGCCGGAGACCACCAAGGGCGAGGAGGAATGCGCGCGCTGGGTGGCCGATCGACTCGCCGAAGCGGGTTATGAGACCACCTACGTCGAGTCCGGGCAACCCGGTCGCGGCAACGTGTTCGCCCGGCTTCCCGGCGACCCCGAGAGCCGCGCCGGTGCGCTGCTGGTGCACAGCCACCTCGACGTCGTGCCCGCCGAAGCCGAGGACTGGGCGGTGCATCCGTTCTCGGGCGCGATCGCCGACGGGTACATCTGGGGCCGGGGCGCGGTCGACATGAAGGACATGGCCGGAATGGCGCTGGCCCTGGCGCGCCAGTTCGCGCGGGAGGGCACCGTCCCGCCCAGAGATCTCGTGTTCGCCTTCCTCGCCGACGAGGAGGCCGGAGGCAAATGGGGGTCGCAGTGGCTCGTCGAGCATCGCCCCGACCTGTTCGAGGGAATCACCGAAGCGGTCGGCGAGGTCGGCGGCTTCTCGCTCACCGTCGATCGCCCCGACGGCCGGCAGCGGCGTCTGTACCTGGTCGAAACGGCCGAGAAGGGCCTGTCGTGGATGCGCCTGCGGGCGACCGGCACCGCCGGACACGGCTCGTTCCTGCACTCCGACAACGCGGTGACCGAGCTGGCGGCGGCGGTGGCCCGCATCGGCGCCCACCAGTTCCCGCTGGTCCTCTCCGATTCGGTGACCGAGTTCCTGGCGGCCGCCGCCGAGGAGACCGGGCTGGATCTCGGCGCGCAGACGCCGGACCTGGAGACCGCGCTGTTCAAGCTCGGCGGTCTGGCGCGAATCATCGGTGCCACGCTGCGCGACACGGCCAACCCCACGATGCTGAACGCCGGCTACAAAGCCAACGTGATTCCGCAGACCGCGGAGGCGGTGATCGACTGCCGGGTGCTGCCCGGGCGCCAGGCGGCTTTCGAGGCCGAGATCGATGAGTTGCTCGGCCCGAACGTCACCCGGGAGTGGGTGACGCACCTGGAGCCCTACGAGACGACTTTCGACGGTCATCTGGTCGATGCGATGAACGACGCGATCCTGGCGCACGACCCCGACGGCCGGACCGTGCCCTACATGCTGTCCGGCGGCACCGATGCCAAGGCCTTCGCCAAGCTCGGCATCCGGTGCTTCGGCTTCTCCCCGTTGCAGTTGCCGCCGGAACTGGACTTCGCCGCCTTGTTCCACGGGGTTGACGAACGCGTACCGGTGGATTCAGTGTTGTTCGGTACCAAGGTTTTCGAGCATTTCCTGTTGCACAGCGCACCGACCGAAAGGTGACCCATGCCCGACTCGTCCTACGACCCGTACGCCGCTTTGCCCCAGCTCCCGGGGTTCACGCTCACCTCGGCCGACGTCACCGACGGTGCCCCGCTGGCCACTCCCCAGGTGAGCGGGATCATGGGTGCGGGCGGTGAGGATGTGTCGCCGCAGCTGAGCTGGTCGGGCTTCCCGCCGGAGACGCGCAGCTTCGCCGTCACCGTCTACGACCCGGACGCGCCGACCGCGTCGGGTTTCTGGCACTGGGCGGTGGCCGACATCCCGGTGTCGGTCACGTCGCTGGCTGCCGGCGCCGGCGACGGCGAGGCCGGGTCGCTGCCCGACGGTGCGGTCACCTTGGCCAATGACGCGTCGGGCAAGCGCTACATCGGCGCCGCCCCGCCCGCCGGACACGGCCCGCACCGCTACTTCGTGGCCGTCCACGCCGTCGACGTCGAATCGCTCGGCCTGCCCGACGGCGCCACGCCTGCCTACCTCGGCTTCAACCTGTTCTCCCACGCGATCGCGCGCGCCGTCGTCGTCGGCACCTACGAGCAGAAGGCCTAGCCGCTCGGGGCGTCAGCCCGCGGCGGTGCGGTGTCCGGCACCGACCGCCTCGGCTATCGAGGCGAAGCCGGCGCCGCGCACCTTGGCGGCCAGTCCGGCGTGAATGTCCTTCGCGTACAGGGGGCCGCCGTAGATGAAGCCGGTGTAGCCCTGCAGGAGCGTGGCGCCGGCGAGGATGCGCTCCCACGCGTCGTCGGCAGTCTCGATGCCACCCGCGCTGACCAGGAGCAGGTCGTCGCCGACGCGCGCGTACAGCCGGCGGAGGACGGCCAGCGAGCGGTCGGCGACGGGTGGGCCGGAAAGCCCGCCGTCCCCGGCTTTGGACACTTGCTCCGGCGACGATCGCAGCCCGGCCCGGGAAATGGTCGTGTTCGTGGCGACGATGCCGGCCAATCCGGTCTCGACCGCCAGATCGGCGACGGCATCCACGTCGTCGTCGGCCAGGTCGGGGGCTATCTTCACCAGAACCGGCCGATCGGTGGCCGCTCGCACGGCGGCGAGGATCGGTCGCAGTTGTTCGACCGCTTGCAAGTCGCGCAATCCAGGTGTGTTCGGCGAACTGACGTTGACCACGACGAAGTCGGCGAGCGGGCCGAGTCGTGTCGCGCTGTGGGTGTAGTCGTCGGCGGCGGCGGACAACTCGACCGCCTTGGTCTTTCCGATGTTGGCGCCGATGGGCACCGCATGGCCGCGCGACGACCGCAACGCCTTGCCCAATCGGGTCGCCGTGGCGTCCGCGCCGGGGTTGTTGAAGCCCATGCGGTTGATCAGGGCGCGGTCGGCCGTCAGCCGGAACAGCCGGGGTTTGGGATTGCCCGGCTGGGCCTGTCCGGTGATGGTGCCGATCTCGGCGTAGCCGAATCCCATCGGGCCCCACGAGCGCACGGCTGCGGCGCTCTTGTCGAATCCGGCGGCGAGCCCCAGTGGAGCGGGGAACACCGTGCCGAGCGCCTCTTGCCGCAGGATCGGGTCGTCGACCGTCAAGGCGCGGCCGACGAGGCGGCCGGCGCCGGGAAGCGCGCCGACGAGCCTGATCGCGCCCGATGCGATGCCGTGCACCGTCTCGGCCGGCAGGCGGAACATCAGCCACCGCAACGGCGGATAAAGCGCCGCGCCGAGGGCGCTGATCACCAGCGAACGTTCCGGTGCCACCGGGGCGGGGGACTCCGGAGTTCCGGCGAGGCGGGCATCGGCGACGCCCAGCGCGGACAGGAGTTTGTCCGGGTGGCGGGTCGACACCAGCCAATAGGGCGTGGGGTCGTCGGGGTCGTCGAGAACCAGCAGCACCATCGGCCGGACCCAGCTGTGATGCACCAGGAAGGCTGCGGGGTCGAGTTGCCGGCCCATGGCCGCGCTCTTGGCACTGGGCGGCACCGACGCGCCCCGACCGATCACCGAGCCGGGCAGCCGTGCCCCGCCGGCGTGGAGCTCGCCATCGGCGGTCACGCGGATGCGCCGGCGGCTCACCGAGACGAGTACCGCGACGAGGAGCGCGGCGACCGCGGGGAAGACCCACCAGCTCCACGCCGCACCGTGTGCGCCGAGGCGAATCTCGTAGCCGAGCACTCCGGTGAGCACCGCGGCGGCCAACCACCACCAGAGCGGCACCCACAACCGTTCGTCGTATCGGTCAGTCTGGGCGTCACTAGTCACGCGGCTCAGCGTAGTCTGCGGGTGTGTCCGATCGAATTCCGTCACCCCCCGCCGTCGACGCGCTGCGGATCCGCCGCCTCGACAAGGACCTGCCGTTGCCGGCCCGAGCTCATCCCGGCGACGCGGGAATCGACCTCTACTCGACGACCGATGCCGAGCTGCGCCCCGGGCGGCGGCAACTGGTCGGAACCGGCGTCGCGATTGCCCTGCCGTTCGGCACGGTCGGGCTGATCCACCCGCGATCCGGGCTGGCCGCGCGAGCCGGACTGTCCATCGTCAACACGCCGGGAACGATTGACGCCGGATATCGCGGGGAGATCAAGGTGTGTTTGATTAATCTCGACACCGACGAGCCCGTCGTCATCAAGCGCGGCGACCGGATCGCGCAGCTCGTGGTCCAACGGGTCGAACTGCCCGACCTCGAAGAGGTCGAGGAACTCGACGACACGAGTCGCGGAGCCGGCGGCTACGGATCGAGCGGCGGCCACGCGGCGCTGTGAGATCCGGCGACACGGTGAGACCAGCACGGCAGGAGTGGGACATGGCAGGACAGGCGAGGGTCGGCGAGGCAGCCGGGCCGTACGATTTCGCCGATTTGGCGAACAGCCCAGACGAGCTGGCCAACTCGCATCTCGACCTCGGTTCGGTGCTGGTCCCGGTCGTCGAGGGCGGACAGGTCAGCGTCGAGATGTCGGTGGACCACCAGCCTGAGGCCGTGTACCTGCTGACGCCGGTCGGCCGTGTCTCGGTGGCGGCTTACGCCGCGCCGAAGTCACCCGGACAGTGGCGCGAGGTCGTGGGGGAGTTGGCCGAGTCGATCCGGGCCGAAGGAGCCGAGGCGCGGACCGAGAACGGGCACTGGGGGCGAGAGATTTTCGCCGAGGTGCCCGGTGACGAATGCCACCGGTTCATCGGCGTCGACGGGCCTCGATGGATGGTGCGGTGCGTTGCCAGCGGTCCGCCGGAGACGGCCGAGCAGCTCGCCCAGCTCGCCCGGGCGGTGCTGGCGGAATCGGTGGTCCGCCGCGGGAACGACCCGTATCCGCCGCGCGAGCCGTTGCCGCTGATCCTCCCCGACGTGCTGGCCGAGCAGGTCCGAGCGGCCCAGCAGCAGATGGTCGATGAAGGACAGTTGGCGCTCGACGACCTGCCGCCGGATTTCGCCGACGGCGGTGTTCCCCAAGAGCCGCTGGTCAGCGACGCCCAGCCCGGGTTCGCCGAGCCGCAACCCGGCGAGCAGGCGAGTGGTCAGTCGGCGCCGGGCGCGCCCGCGGGTGGTCCGGAAGGGGCACGTCGGTCCCGCGTCTCGCGCGGCACCGCGATGCAGCAGTTGCGCCGCCGTCGCTGATCAGACCGACTCGGACTGTCGCGCTTGCGTCCAGGCCTGCGCCGCCAGACGCCCCAGCGTCGCCGGCTCATGTCCCCAGGCGTCGAGGGTGGTGCGACGCAGCGCCGAACGCGGGGCGGCGGCCGCCCACTCCTCGCCGACCGCGGCGGGGTGGAGAGGATCGTCGTCGGAGACCACCACGGACAGCGGCACGGCGAGATGTTCCAGTTCCCCGGGTGTCGGGCCGACCATGGTCGCGGCCGCGCGCAACTGCTCGACGAGTGCGGGGTAGAGGGCGGTCCAGGAGCGGGTCAGCTCCGCGGCCAGCCACGGCGGACTGGAGGCGGCCATCGCGTCGATGGTGGCGGTGAGCCCGTCGCGCGTCAGCGCGTCGGCGGTCGCCTTCGCCGAAGCCGCCGCCACGCTGCCCGCCGGCTCCCCGGACCAGGGCGGAAGGGCCGCCCACACTCCGGCACAACTGCGGGACCCGGCGCGAAGCGCCCACCGGGTGGCGACGCTGGCACCGATCGACACGCCGCCGACCAGGATCGGGCCGTCGCGGTCGGCGAGCTCGTCGAGCGCCCGCAGGTACTCGTCGACGAGTTCGGCGCCCGGCGGCAGCGCCACCAGCGGGATCTGCGCCGCTTGCGCAGCGGGGCCGAACGCGCGACGGGCGTAGTCGTCGTCGGATCCGGTGCCGGCCATCACGACCAAAGGGCTGGACATGACTTGATCCTGCCCCAGGACTACCCTGGGCAGCGAAACGGTAAGCAACTTCTCTTGCCCGGGAGGGTGTGATGGCCACAGCCGGCTATCTGCGGCGGATGACGCGCAAGCTCGTCGAAGATCTGGAGGTCGCCGACGCGGCCGACATCGCCGACGAGTCGCGATCCCACGGCGCCCAGTGCGCCTCCGAATGCGCCCGAGGCGAGGAGGTGCGCATCTTCGGCGAGCTGCGGTCGGTGCAGACCTGTTCCAAGAACGCCAAGGCCGGGGTGGTGGCCGAGTTCTTCGACGGAACCGACATCGTCACCCTCAAATGGCTGGGGCGCAATCGGATCCCGGGAATCGAACCGGGCCGCAAACTGTGGGTGTCGGGCCGCGTCGGCGAGAAGGACGGCACCAAGGTGATCTTCAACCCGTACTACGACCTCGACGGTGACTGAGGCCCACACCCGCCCCGGCGGCGACCGCGACGAACCGGAATCGCAGGACGACGCCGGTCGGGCGGAGCAGGTGGAGAACGCGCGAGAGCCCAAGACCCTGCTCGAGCAGATGGGCGGCGTGTCCAGTCTGGTCTATTCGACGCTGCCGATCGTCGTCTTCGTCCCGGCGAACGCCTGGTTCGGGTTGCGCGGAGCGATCTTCGCCGCGCTGGGCGTGGCCACCGCGATCCTCTGCTATCGCCTCTACCGCCGCGAGGACGTCACACCGGCGATCTCCGGGTTCCTCGGCGTCGCGATCTGCGCCTATATCGCCAACCGGACCGGCGACGCGAAGGGCTATTTCCTGTTCGGCATCTGGACGATGCTGGTGTATTCGGCCCTGCTGGTGCTGTCGATCATCGTCCGATGGCCGCTGATCGGCGTCGTCTGGAACCTGGTGAACGGGGCGGGCACGGCGTGGCGCCGCGACCGCCCGACGCTGATCGCCTACGACCTGGCGACGGCGCTTTGGGCGGCGGTGTTCATCGCGCGGTACCTCGTGCAGTCGAATCTCTACGACTCCGGCCACACCGGCCTGCTGGCCGCCGCCCGCATCGGCATGGGATGGCCGCTGACGATCCTCGCCGTGGTCGCGACAGTCCTGCTCGTCCGTCGCGCCGACCGATTCGCTAGTCGAGGTGCATCGCGGACTTGAGGGCGTCCTCGACGTCCTCGGGGGCGACGAACACGAGTTCGTCCCCGCCCTCCACCGAGTCGTCGGACTGCGGCGCGATGACCCGGTTGCCGCGCAGAACGGCGACGAGGGCGACATCGCGTGGCAGTCCGAGCTTGCCCACCGGGCGACCCGCGAGCGGAGTGTTGTCCGGGAGCGTCATCTCCACCAGGTTCGCTTGACCCTGCCGGAAGGTCATCAATCGCACGAGGTCGCCGACGCTGACCGCCTCCTCGACCAACGAGGCCAGGATGCGCGGGGTGGACACCGCGACGTCGACACCCCAATCGTCGTCGAATAGCCACTCGTTGCGCGGATCGTTGACCCGGGCGACGACGCGGTTGACCGCGAACTCGGTCTTCGCCAGCAGGGCGACGACGACATTCGCCTTGTCGTCACCGGTCGCCGCCACCATGACGTCGTAGTCCTGCAGTTGGGCGCGCTCCAGGTTGGTGAGTTCACACGCGTCGCCGGTCACCCATTCGGCACCCGGGACGGCGTCGGGCTCGACGTTGCTCGGCTCCCGCTCGAACAGGGTCACCGCATGCTTGTTGGCCAGCAGTTCGCGGGCGATGGAACGGCCGACCGCGCCGGCACCGGCGATCGCGACTTTCACGGATGGACCTCCTGCGGCCTCAGTCGTGCGCCGGTCGGGGCGCGGCGGCGGTAGCGCGGACGGCGGCACGGTCGGCGGACCGCACCGCTACGTATACGAGGTCGTCATCCTGCAGGGCCGTGCGGGGTTCGGGCAAGATCGGCCGGCCCACCCGGTTGAGGAACACGACCTGGCAACCGGTCTCTTCACTGAACTTGGCGACCGAGACGCCGATCCACGACTCGTCGATGTCGAGCTGGATGAGGTCGACGCTGCCGCTCGGGTCGCGCCACGCCACCGCGTCGACGTCCTCGTCGAGTTCGGCAACGAAGCGCTCGGTGGTCCACGGCACGGTGGCGACGGTCGGAATGCCGAGCCGGGCGTAGACCTGGGCGCGGCGCGCGTCGTAGATGCGGGCCACCACGCGCTCCACGCCGAAGGTCTCGCGGGCCACGCGGGCGGCGACGATGTTCGAGTTGTCGCCGGAGGAGACCGCGGCGAAGGCGTCGGCGGCCTCGATTCCGGCCCGGGTAAGAATGTCGCGGTCGAAACCCATTCCGACCGTCGTCGTCCCGTTGAAGCCGGGGCTCAGCCTGGCGAACGCCTCGGCGCTCTTGTCGATCACCGAGACGGTGTGACCTCTGCCTTGCATCGCGTCGGCCAACGACGCGCCGACGCGACCGCATCCCATGATGACTACCCGCACGGTCACGAACCTACACCGTGCCGGGCCGGTCGTCGGGAGCCTCGCGTCAGGTGCGCGCCGATGGTTAGCAGGATGGCGCCGATCGGCCTAATGTGAGCGTGGTGTCCACCCTGTCCCAGGTTCCGGTCGCGCTCAAGCGCCTGCTCGTCGGCCGCCCGTTCCGCAGCGACCGATTGGGCCAAACCCTGCTTCCGAAGCGCATAGCGCTGCCGGTGTTCGCCTCCGACGCGATGTCGTCGGTGGCGTACGCGCCGCAGGAGATCTTCCTGGTGCTGTCGGTCGCGGGGCTGGCCGCGTACAGCTTCACCCCGTGGGTGGCACTCGCCGTCGCCGTGGTGATGGTCGTGGTGGTGGCCAGCTACCGGCAGAACGTGCACGCGTATCCGTCGGGCGGAGGCGACTACGAGGTGGCCACGGTGAACCTCGGGCCGCGTGCGGGGCTGGTCGTCGGCAGCGCCCTGCTCGTCGACTATGTGCTGACCGTCGCCGTGTCGATCGCCTCCGCGGTGGAAAACATCGGTTCGGCCATTGACGTGGTGCACCACAACCGGGTGTGGTTCAGCGTCGCGGCCATCCTGCTGCTCGCCGCGGTGAACCTGCGCGGAATGCGCGAGTCCGGCGGATTCCTCGCGGTGCCGACCTATCTGTTCATCGTCAGCGTCCTGGGGATGCTGGGCTGGGGCTTCGCCCGCCTGCTGTTCGGCGGCGAGGTGCACGCGGAGACCGCCGACTTCGATCTGCGCGCCGAGCCGGGGCACTGGGTGGGATTCGCGATGGTGTTCCTCGTGGCCAGGGCGTTCTCCTCGGGTTGTGCCGCGCTGACCGGCGTCGAGGCGATCAGCAACGGGGTGCCGGCCTTCGAGAAGCCCAAATCGCGGAACGCGGCGACAACCTTGCTGCTGCTCGGCGCCTTCTCCATCACACTGCTCCTCGGCCTGGTGATGCTGGCGCGCGAAGCCGGCGTCAAGTACGTCGCCGATCCCGCGCACGACCTGATCGGCGCGCCCGAGGGCTACCGGCAGCGTTCCATGATCGCGCAACTCGCGCACGCGGTGTTCGGCGGCTTCACCCCGGGGTTCTACCTGGTCGCGGTCGCGACGGCGCTGATCCTGCTGCTCGCGGCCAACACGGCGTTCAACGGCTTCCCGGTGCTCGGTTCGGTCCTCGCCCAGGATCGCTACCTGCCGCGCCAGCTGCATACCCGCGGGGACCGGCTCGCGTTCTCCAACGGCATCCTGTTCCTGGCCATCGCCGCGATCGTGTTCATCGTCGTCTTCGACGCCGAGGTGACCGCGCTCATCCAGCTCTACATCGTCGGCGTCTTCGTGGCGTTCACCTTGAGTCAGACCGGCATGGTGCGACATTGGACGCGTCTGCTGCGCACCGAATCCGATCCGACCGCCCGCGCCCGGATGCAGCGCTCGCGGGTGGTGAACGCGATCGGTCTGGTCATGACCGCCAGCGTTCTGGTGGTCGTGTTGATCACGAAGTTCCTCGCCGGAGCGTGGATCGCCGTCGTCGCGATGGCGGTGCTGTACGTGCTGATGGAGCTGATCCACCGGCACTACGCCACCGTGCAGTCAGAACTCGACGCCTCCGCCGACGACGAGGAGGTGTTGCCGCCCCGGACGCATTCGATAGTGCTGGTGTCGTCGCTGCACCTGGCCACGCGTCGGGCGGTCCGCTATGCCCGCGCCACCAGGCCGGACACGTTGGAGGCGGTGACCGTCAACGTCGACGACCGCGACACCCGCAAACTGGTCGCGCAGTGGGAGGCCAGCGACATCACGGTCCCGTTGAAGGTGATCGCCTCGCCGTATCGCGAGATCACCCGACCCGTCGTCGACTACGTGCGCCGCGTGCGCCGGGACAACCCGCGCGACGTGATCACCGTGTTCATCCCCGAGTACGTCGTCGGGCACTGGTGGGAACAGATCCTGCACAACCAGTCGGCGCTGCGACTCAAAGGCCGCCTCCTATTCGAGCCGGGCGTGATGGTGACCTCGGTGCCGTGGCTGTTGAGTTCGTCGGACCGGCGCAAGGAAACGCCGCACTACGTAGCACCGGGGGAGACCCGGCGCGGCGTCGGCCGCTGACCCGATCAGTCGACGCGACATGACTTCAGATTTGCTGACCTGCGATATCACCGGCCTCGCGCACGGTGGTGCCGGCGTCGCCCGGGTGGACGGCCGAGTCGTCTTCGTCACCGGAGCGTTGCCGGGCGAGACCGTCCGCGTCGAGGTCACCGACGACTCGCGCTCGTCGTGGTGGCGGGGACGGACCGTCGACATCGTCTCGCCGTCGCCGGACCGCACCCCGGTGTCTTGCCCCGCGGCCGCCGCGGGAGCTGGGTGCTGCGACCTCGCCTACGGCACTGTCGCGGCGATCCGTCGCGCGAAGACGACCATCCTGTCCGACGCGCTCACCCGGATCGGGCGGCTCGAGCCGCCAACGGGGCTCGCGGTCGAGGCGATCGGCGAGGAGTCGGGCCACGACTGGCGGATCCGCGCACGCCTGGGAGTCGGGCCGTCGGGCGCCGTCGGGTTCCGCGCCGCGCACGGCACCGCCATCGTCGACGCGCCGTGTGCCGCGCTGACCGCGTCCCTCGCCGATGCGATCGCCGAGCTCGGCGGTCGCCGTGGTCGGCCAGATGCCGGCGATCTGGCACCGGGGTCGGAGGTGCTCGCCGTTCACGACGACGACGGCGGTGTGCACCTGGCCGTGCTGGCGGGCGCGGGGGCCCAGCAGAAGGGGGCTGGCCGAGCGGCCGCGCAGCGTCGCCGTGCCCGGCACCAGCGGGCGCTTCGCCCCCGGATCCTGTCCGGTTCGGCGACCGTTCGGTACCGCGTCGGTCCGCGCACCTGGGACCTGCCGGTGCAGGCCTTCTGGCAGGCGCACCGCGGTGCGCCCGAAGTGTATTCCCGGACCGCTGCTGGCTGGCTCGCGGAGGCCGGGGTCACCGGGGCGGTGTGGGACCTCTACGGCGGGGCCGGGGTCTTCGCCGGCGCGGCCCTCGACAGCGGAGCGGACCGTGTCACGATCGTCGACACCGCCGCCGACGTACTCGCCGCGGCCGGGCGCGTCTTCGACGGCCGGGCGGTGACGACCAGGCGCGGGCCGGTCACGCCGGGGGCGCTGGCCGAGCTGCCCCCGCCTGCCGCCGTCGTCCTCGATCCGCCGCGCAGCGGCGCCGGGACCGCCGTGATGGACGCGGTCGTCGCGGCGGCGCCGGACGCCATCGTCCACGTCGGCTGCGATCCGGCGGCCTTCGCGCGCGACGTCGGGCGCGCCGTCGCCGGCGGCTACCGGTTGGCGAAGGTGCGCGGATTCGACGCCTTTCCCCTGACGCATCACGTCGAAGCCATGGGCCTGCTCGTGCTCCGCTGAAACGTCCGTAGACTGAAACGAAATCGCTCAGCCCGCGATCTCGAGATGACAGGAGGACTCGACGATGAGTCTGTTGGAGTCGATCAACTCCCCGGCTGACCTGTCCGGCCTGACCGGCGAGGAGCTGGATCAACTTGCCGGTGAGATTCGTCGATTCCTGGTCGCCAAGGTCGCGGCGACCGGTGGACACCTGGGCCCGAATCTCGGTGTCGTCGAGCTGACCCTGGCCGTCCACCGCGTCTTCGACTCGCCGAACGATCCGGTGATCTTCGACACCGGCCATCAGTGCTACGTCCACAAGATCCTCACCGGGCGCGCCGCCGGGTTCGACTCGCTGCGGCAGCGCGACGGGCTCACCGGGTACCAGGAGCGCGCCGAAAGCGCGCACGACTGGGTCGAGTCGTCTCACGCGTCGGCAGCGCTCTCCTACGCGGACGGACTGTCGAAGGCCTTCGAATTGCGCGACGAGCGCCGCACGGTCGTGGCCGTTGTCGGCGACGGTGCGCTGACCGGCGGAATGTGCTGGGAGGCCCTCAACAACATCGCCGGCGCCAAACGGCCGGTCGTCATCGTCGTCAACGACAACGGACGCTCTTACGCGCCGACCATCGGAGGCATCGCCCAGCATCTGTCGGGCCTGCGTCTGCAACCCGGCTACGAGCGCGTCCTGGACGAGGGGCGCAAGCTGCTCAAGCAGGTGCCCGTCGTCGGCGAGCCCGCCTACGCCGTGGTGCACGGCGTGAAGAGCGGGATCAAGGATCTGTTGGCGCCCCAGGCGCTGTTCGCCGATCTGGGACTGAAGTACGTCGGACCGGTCGACGGCCACGACATTGCCGCCATGGAAAGCGCGCTGCGGCACGCCAAGGCGTTCGGCGGGCCGGTGATCGTGCACGCGGTGACCCGCAAAGGTAACGGATACGGTCCGGCCGAGAACGACGAAGCCGACCAGATGCACGGCATCGGCGTCATCGACCCGGCGACCGGGCGCTCCGCGGCCGTCGCGGCACAGGACTGGACCTCGGTGTTCTCGGCGGCCCTTGTCGAGGCCGGCGGTCGGCGTGACGATGTCGTGGCGATCACGGCGGCGATGGCCGCACCGACCGGCCTCGCCGCCTTCGGCGAGAAGTTCCCGGACCGCCTCTACGACGTCGGAATCGCCGAGCAGCACGCGCTCACCTCGGCCGCCGGGCTGGCGCTGGGCGGGCTGCATCCGGTCGTGGCGATCTACTCGACGTTCCTCAACCGGGCCTTCGATCAGCTGCTGATGGATGTCGCGCTGCTGCGCCAGCCCGTCACGCTGGTGCTGGACCGGTCGGGGATCACCGGCCCGGACGGTCCGAGTCATCACGGCATGTGGGACCTGTCGCTGATGGCGATGGTTCCTGGCCTGCGTGTGGCCGCCCCTCGGGACGCGGTACGGCTGCGGGAAGAGCTGGACGAGGCGTTGAACACCGACGACGGCCCGACGGCGATCAGGTTCGCCAAAGGTGCTGTGCCCGAAGACATCCGGGCGCTGCAGCGCACCGACGACGGCGTCGACATTCTGCGTCACGACAATTCTGACTCGGCCAGCCCGACCGGCGATGTCCTGCTGGTGGGCGTCGGTGCCTTCGTGGCACTGGCGTGCGATGCCGCCGAGATCCTGGCGAAGCACGGCTTCGAGGTCACCGTCGTCGATCCTCGCTGGGTGCTCCCGGTGCCCGGGTCGATCGTCGAGATGGCGGCTGATCACCGCCTCGTCGTCACCCTGGAGGACGGCCTGGTCGACGGCGGTGTGGGATCGGAGATCGTCGATGCGCTGGCCGCCGCCGGCCATCAGGTTCCCGTCATGCAGCGCGGGATTCCCAAGGAGTTCATCGCGGCGGCCTCGCGTGGCGAGATCCTGACCGGCTTGGGTTTGACGGCCCAGGAGTTGGCGCGCACGATCGCCGCGGCGCAGGCCAGGCGGATGGAGCCGGAGACCGCCGAGTCGACCGTCGCCGCACTCGGCGAGGACGCCGAGTAGTCCCGATCCCGCCGACTGGGCACCTCACCCACGCCGAGTGGGCACCTCACCCACGCCGACTGGGCACCTCATCTGCGTTGACTGAGCACCCACCCACGCCGAGTGGGCACGTCAGCCACGCTGACTGGGCGTTTGACCAGGGCCGACAGGTCCGCCGCCGCGCTGGACCAGTAGCGCGGCCCTAGGTCGTCCTGCCGGCACGATTCGGCGCCTAGCAGATTTCCTGGCATCGTCGAGTCCTGGGCAGCTCAGGAGGTCAGGCCACTCGGTGCAGTCCAGGTGCCCACTGGGTGGGGTTGTGGTGCCCACTCGGCGTGGGTGAGGTGCCCACTCGGCGGAGGTGAGGTGCCCACTCGGCGGGGTCGGCTTGACGGCTTGACGGCTAGGCGTTTCGCAGGGCGTCGGCTATCGGGTCGCGGGTCAGGTCGCGCTGCCACGGCCGGGCCTGACCGGCGGCCAACGCCTCGTCGACGGCTGCCGGTTCGGCTTCGACTCCGACCCAGCACAGCTGGCGGACCAGGTCGGGTGCCAGCAGGTTCTCGGTCGGCACCGACACCTCCTCGGCCACCTCGGCGAGGGCCGGGCGCACCGCCGCGACCCGTGCAGCGGCCTCGGGCTTTCGCTGCTCCCACCGGTTGATCGGCGGCAGACCGGTGGACGCCGCCTTGCGGGACGGAAGCTCGTTCTCGGGCAATGCCTGGGCACGGTGCAAGGCGGCGAGCCATCGGCGCGCATGCCGGCGCTGGCGCGGTCCGCCGAACACTTTGAGGGCGGTGAGTTCGTCGACGGTGGTGGGGTTGGCCGCTGCGGCGTCGACGATCGCGGCATCCGGCAGTACCCGGCCCGGAGCGACATCGCGATGCTGGGCGAGGTCTTCGCGGGCGAGCCATAGCTCCCGGACGGCCGCCAGCTGCCGCGGCGTCTTCAGGCTGTGGATGTTGGACGTACGCCGCCAGCGGTCGGGTCGCGGAGGCGCGGGCGGGCGTTGCCGGATGTACTCGAACTCCTGGGCGGCCCAGTCGTTCTTGCCCGCGCCCCGCAGCGCGGAATCCATCGCGTCGCGGAGTTCGACGAGCAGTTCGACGTCGAGGGCGGCGTAGTTGAGCCAGTCGGCGGGCAGCGGGCGCTTCGACCAGTCGGCGGCGCCGTGTCCCTTGCGCAGTTCCCGGCCGAGGAAGTGTGCTGTCATCGCGGCCAGGTTGACCCGTTCCAGCCCGAGGAGACGTCCGGCGAGTTCGGTGTCGTAGAGGGTGCCGCATTCGAAGCCCAACTCACGCAGACATGGCAGGTCCTGGTCGGCGGCGTGCAGCACCCACTCGGCGTCGGCAAGCGCGCTGATCACCGGCTGCAACGCGTCGGGGTGGCCGATCGGGTCGATGCGGAACGTACCGGCGCCCGGACGGCGGATCTGTACGAGATAGGCACGTTGCGAGTACCGGAAACCGGATGCGCGCTCGGTATCGACGGCAATCGGGCCGGCGCCGTCGAGCAGCCGCTGCGCCGCATCGGCGAACTCATCGGGGGAGGTGATGACGTCGGGCACACCCTGCGCCGGGGACAGCAGGGGTTCGGGTGCGTCGTCGGCGGACATGGACAACCGCTTCTCAGTCGGTGGATTTGAGGGCGACGACCCCGGTCGGCGGCAGACCGGCCGCCGTGGCGAGCACGTCGCAGAAGGCTTCCAGATGGGGCCGCAGGACGGGGTCGAGCGCGGTCCACGAGGCGCGCAGCTCCAGCTGATGGGCGCGCGGCGGGCCGGCGATGTCTCCGTAGCGGACCGAGCTCGTCGATGTGACGGTGCCGCCCAGCGCGGTCAGCACCGGCGCCTGGCTGGAGTTTTCGCCCTCCGGCACGCCCAGCGCATCGGTCAGCCAGCTCCACGCCACCTCGGGGAGCATGGGATCGGTGGCGAGGTCGGCTTCCATGTCGACCTGGATGTAGGCGACCAGCCGAATGGTTCCGCTCCAGGCGTCGTGGCCTTCGGGGTCGTAGAGGAGAATGAGGCGCCCGAAAGCCGATCCGGCGGCATCGGTCGGGATGTCCTCCGGCTCGTCTGCTCGCACCTCGGCACCGACGGCGTAGCTGTACGGCGCGAGGCGTTGCGGCGGCCGGATCGGACTCACGTCGATGTCCGGGCGCACTTTCGCGGCCTGCAGTGACTCCACGGCGAGGGTGAAGTCGGCGGGGTCACCCGCTCGGCCCGACGCGGTACCGCCATCTGAGGCACCTGATCCGATCACCGGTCCAACGTAGGACGGACCGGGCCGCCTCGGTGGGAGGCGCGCCGGTCGAGCGCAGCGAGGGGGATGGGTCCGGTCGAGCGCAGCGAGGGGGATGGGTCCGGTCGAGCGCAGCGAGAGGGATGGGTGCGGTCGAGCGCAGCGAGAGGGATGGGTGCGGTCGAGCGCAGCGAGGGGAGTCGGCGGATCGCGCGCGAGGGAATCCGATCGAGTTGTGGCACAGTGGTCGCCGTGAGTCTCAAACCCTTACTGGCGGCCGCTGCCGGCCAACGGCCGGATCGCCGGCCGGTGTGGTTCATGCGTCAGGCGGGCCGGTCGCTGCCCGAATACCGGGCGCTGCGCGCCGACCGCGGCATGCTGGAATCGTGTTTCGACCCGGCGATGGTCTGCGAGATCACGCTGCAGCCGGTGCGCCGTCACGATACCGACGGCGCCATTCTCTTCTCCGACATCGTGGTGCCGCTCAAGGCCGCCGGTATCGACCTGGACATCGTCGCGGGCACCGGCCCGGTGATCGCGACTCCCGTGCGCACCGTGGCCGACGTCGAGGCCGTCAACCGGCTCGACCCGGACGCGGTCGGCGCGATCGGGCGTGCGGTGTCGCTGCTGCGGGCGGAACTCGATCCGACGCCGACCGCGCTCATCGGCTTCGCCGGTGCGCCGTTCACGCTGGCGTCCTACCTCATCGAGGGCGGGCCGAGCCGGCACTACGCGCACACCAAGGCGATGATGTACGGCAACCCGGAGCTCTGGCATGCGCTGATGGCACGTCTCGTCGACATCACCGTCACCTTCCTCCGCGTTCAGCTCGAAGCGGGCGCGCAGGCCATCCAGTTGTTCGACTCGTGGGCCGGCATGCTCTCCCGACGGGATTACGAGACTTTCGTCGCACCGCACAGCACGCGCGTTTTCGCCGAGGTCGCCGACTTCGACGTGCCGCGTATCCACTTCGGCGTCGGGACGGGCGAGCTGCTGGTGCCGATGGCTCAGGTCGGTGCCGACGTGGTCGGCGTCGACTGGCGCGTCCCGCTGGACGAAGCGGCTCGACGGATCGGACCCGACAAGGCCTTGCAGGGCAATCTCGACCCTACGGTGCTGTTCGCCGGCGACGACGTGATCGCCGAACACGTCGCACGGGTGATCGCCGACGCGGACCGCGCGGTCGCGGCCGGGGCGCGCGGTCACATCTTCAACCTCGGGCACGGTGTCCTGCCCGACACCGATCCGGACGCGATCACCCGAACCGTCGAGCTGGTGCATTCGGCGTGAGCCGGGTCGCGATCGTCGGCGCCGGTCTGTCGGGGCTGGTCGCGGCGCACGATCTTCGGCGCCTGCTGGGGGCCGACTCGGCAATCGACCTGTACGACAGCGCCGACCGTGTCGGCGGCCTGCTGCACGGGGTCGACGTGGCGGGCCGCACGACCGATGTGGGCGCCGAAGCGTTCGTGCTCCGCCGACCCGAAGCGCATGACCTCGTGGTCGAACTGGGCCTGGCCGACGAGCTGGTCGTTCCGACCGGGGCCCGGCCCGCGGTGTGGGCGGGAGGACGTCGTCATCGGCTGCCCGCGCCGGCGTGGATGGGGATCCCGGCCTCGGCGGAGGCGGTGCGCGGTCTTGCCGACGATGCCGATGTCGCGCGGATGGAATCCGAGCCGACCCGTCCACTGCACTGGACCCGGGGGAGCGATTGTTCGCTGGGGGAGTTGGTGGCCGATCGATTCGGGCCGTCAGTCGTCGCCCGCAGCGTCGATCCGATGATCGGCGGCGTGTACGCGTGCTTGGCGGCCGACACCGGCGTGCGCGCGGCGATGCCGGCGCTGGCCGCGCGGCTCGACGACGGGGCGCCCAGTCTCACCGCGGCGGTCGAGGCGCTGCTGCCGCCGGCGGGCGCCGAACAACCTCCGGTGTTCGGCGCGCTGCGCGGGGGCTACGGCCGTCTTGTGGCCGCACTCGTCGAATCGGGCGCGCCCACCCTCAACCTGAACACACCGGTGGGACCGATCGCCCGCATCGCCGGCGTCTGGGCGGTCGGCGCCGAGACCTACGACGCGGTCGTGGTGGCGACACCCGCACCGGTGGCCGCGACGCAGCTCGAGCAGATCGCGCCGGCCAGTGCGGAGTCGTTGGCGCAGATCGAGACCGCCTCGTCGGCCGTGGTGGCGCTCGCCGTCGATGCTTCCGTACCGGTGCCCGACCTCTCCGGTGTGCTCGCTGCCACCGGCGACGAGCTGGCCCGTGGCGTGTGCGCCAACCCCGCGAAGGCCATCACCCTCAGCTCGCGCAAGTGGCCCCACTACCGAGACTCCGCCGCGCTGAGAATGCGCGTGTCCTTCGGACGGCTCGGCGAGCCGGTAATCGCCTCAGATGAGGAGTTGGTGACCGCGGCCGTCGCAGCCGTCGGCCAGGTGTGCGGTGAAGAGATCGGCGAACGACTCATCGATGCCGCCGTCCAGCACTGGCCGGGCGGCCTGCCCTGCTATGCGCCCGGCCACCAAGCACGCGCCCGCGCCGTGATCGACGGGCTGCCGCCGGGGATCGTCGTCGCCGGGTCGGCCTACAACGGGGTCGGCGTTCCGGCGTGCATCGCCCAGGCGCGGTCGGCGGCTGCCGCCGTCGATGCGCGAATCGCGGCGCGGTAGGTTTGGAGCCATGGCACGCTTGAACTACGAGGAACTCAACGCCACCGTCCGCTATCTGATGTTCTCGGTGTTCACCGTGCGACCGGGAGAACTGTCCGACCGCGACGCCGCGGCGGCGGAGTTCGGCGCCTTCCTCGACGAGATCCAGCGCGACGGCCTCGTAGTGCGCGGCGTCTACGACGTCGCCGGGATGCGCGGCGACTCGGATTTCATGATTTGGTGGCACGCGGAGACGATCGAAGAACTCCAGGCCGCCTACCAGCGGTTCCGCCGCGAGACGGCGCTCGGACGCGGCAGCGACGCCTTTTGGAGCGCGGCCGCACTGCATCGACCGGCCGAGTTCAACAAGAGCCACATCCCCGCTTTCCTCGCGGGCGAGGACCCGGGTGCCTACGTGTGCGTGTACCCGTTCGTCCGGTCTCTCGACTGGTACCTGCTGCCGGATGAGGAACGGCGCACGATGCTCGCCGATCACGGCAAGGCCGCGCGCGGCTACAAGGATGTGCGCGCAAACACGGTCCCGGCGTTCGCGCTGGGCGACTACGAGTGGATCCTCGCCTTCGAGGCGCCGGAGCTGCACCGCATCGTCGACCTGATGCGCGACTTGCGGGCGACCGAAGCGCGCCGGCACGTGCGCGTCGAGATCCCGTTCTTCACCGGCCCGCGCGTCGAACCGGCCGCGCTCGTCGCGCGACTGCCCTGACGCCGCTACTCGTCGGGTTCGAGCGTGAGGCTGATCGAGTTGATGCAGTAGCGCAGATCGGTCGGGGTGTCGTACCCCTCGCCCGCGAAGACGTGGCCCAGGTGGCTGTGGCAGTTCGCGCACAGCACCTCGGTGCGGACCATACCTGCCGACGTGTCGCGGCGCTCGATGATCTTCTCGCCGGCCAAAGGTGAGAAGAACGACGGCCAGCCGCAATGCGAGTCGAACTTGGCGTCGCTGCGGAACAGCTCGGCGCCGCAGGCCCGACAGCGGTACACGCCCGTCGTCTTCGTATCGGTGTACTCGCCGACGAAAGGCGCTTCGGTGCCCGCGCGGCGCAGCACGCGGAACTCCGGCGGCGTGAGCCGCTGCGCCCACTCCTCGTCGGTGAGCTCGGAGAAATCGGTGTTGTCGTCGGTCACGCTTCCACAGTAGCCACGGTTGACCGCGGCAAGGCCGGTTCGCGCTGGGCGGCGCGCAGGTCGAGATAGCGCCACAGCAGGGAGAAGAACACCGCGATCATCAGCAGCGACCAGCCCCAGGTCACGGTGAGGTATTCCATGTTGCGGCCGAATCCCTCCCAGCCGAGAGGCAGATGCTCGAGGTTCGGATTGCGGATCGTGTAGTAGATGTCGAAGGTCATGCAGCCGTAGACACCCAGCCAGGCCGGCCAGTTGCGCATCGGCGAGCCCGGCCGGATCACCGTCAGCACCAGCGGGAACAACAGCATCGAGTAGTAGCCCTGGCCGAGCGGACCGACCAGGAAGGAGGTCGTGAGCAGGATGCCGGAGGACGCCGAGAGCCACAGCACCTCGTCGGAGTCGCGGTAGTAGCGCCACAGGAACCAGACGCCGAACGCCGCCATCCCGACGAACATCACGCGCAACGCGAGAATGAGCCAGGGCTCCAGTCCGTAGAAGGTGCCGAGACCGCTGATCGAGCTGTTGTAGTAGTCGCGCGTCTCCCGCAGGTACGGGAACGTGTTCTCCATGAAGTTGTCGGTGTCGACGATCATCCGCCACGCGACGACGTTGAGCAGCAGCGGAAGGCCCAGCGCCGGGACGAGTGCCCGCCACATGCCCTTCTTGAGCAGTGGCAGCAGCAGGACCGGCAGCAGCACCGGTTTGACCGCGATCGTCAGCCCGATCGCGATGCCCGCCAGCCACGGCCGGTTCCGGTGCAGCAACCAGAGGAAGACCACCAGGCTCAGCAGGACGAACGAGTTGAAGTTCGTGTAGACGAGGGTGTTGATCACCGACTCGCTGATGAAGAAGAAGAAAATGACCGTCGGAAACACCCAGGAAGACGCGGCATAGCCGAACAGACGGGTCAGCAGGTACGCCGACACGAGCAGTGCGATCACCGACAGAACGATGAAGATCCAGCGCGAGCGTTCTTCGTCGATATAGGCGATCGGCGACATCAGCAGGGTGCCCGACGGCGGGTAGAGGTAGTGGGGTTCCACCGTGAGGTAGCTCTCCCCGTACACCGTGTCACCCCGGACGAAGCGCAAAGCCGCGGCGTAGACGGGCTTGAAATCGTCGGTGCGGTCACCGTTGATGGCCAACACCACGCTGCGGTGGAAGATCATCATGATGTTGACCGGCCACAGGATCGCCTTGACGATCTGTTCGGTGGAGATGCGCGGGAATAGGTAACGGTCTGCAATCGTCACGAGCGAACCGTACTACATGCGGTCGTGCTAACCCGCAGGGCAGGCCCGGGTTCGGTCACCGCTCAGGGCTTCCGGATCCAGGTAGTCGTTGACGAGGTCGGCCGCGCAATCGCTGTGCGCTAGGACCGAGTAGCCGACGCCGTCCCAACTGACCGTTGTGGGGGAGGTCCGCGCTTCGAGGAACAGCTTGTTCAACGCCGCCGGGTCGCTGCCGTTGACCGGATCGGCCCCCGTGCCGAACACGAGCGGCGCCACCGCGAACCCGGTGGGCGCCGACACCGGTGACGCCGTGCTCCAGCCGCTGCAGCGCGCCAACGAGATGGCCGCCGTCTGGCCGGTCAGCGGATACTGCTTCGGCCAGGAGTCGACCAGGCCTTCGATCTCGTTGAGTCCGGCCGTGCCCGTGACGTTGTTGCAGCGGCTCACCTGCATGCCGTCCGAGTTCTGCACCGCGCTGTTGCGGCGCACCATCGCCGCCAGCGCGCCGGTGTTTCCCTTGTCGGCGGCCGCCAGGGCCGCGATGAGTTCCCGGCTCCGGGACGGGTCGGTCGCGAGTCCGATCTCGATCATCACCGTCTGGGTCAGCTCAGCGTCGTTGATGCCGCTGAGCGCGCCCGCGGAGGCCTTGCGCAGCACCGACGCCAGGACCGCACCGGGATCGGCCTCCCGGCCGCGGCAGGCGGGATTGGTGGTGCAGCGGCGCGTGAAGGTCTCCAGCGCCTGCTCGACGCCGCGGACGCGGGTGGTCGCCCGCTCTTTGGCGGTACCGGCGAACGGCGTGGGGGAATCGACGATGATCCGCCCGACGCGGTTGGCGTACTGCGCGGCGTAGGACAGCGCGACCTCCGCACCGCTCCCGGCGCCGAGAACGGCGACCTTCTCCACGCCCCATTTCGTTCGCAGCGCCTCGATATCGGTGGCGGCCAGCGCGTAGGTGAAGGCCAGCGAGTTGTCGTCGAGCGTGTCGTTGCAGGAGTCGGCCGCGCTGCGAGCCGCCCGCGCGACGCGGTCGACCCGCTCGACGGGATCGGAGTCGCGGCCGACGAGGCCGTTGTCGGCGATGACGGTTCGGTCGGCTCGTGTCATGCAGTCGATGTCGGCCAGTCCCCGTTGCTCGACGGCGACGATCGCGTGCTTGCTCAGCAGCGCCTTGCCCGACGGTCCGTTCGCCAGGGCGAGGGCGAACTGGCCGGCAGGCAGGTCGGCACCGGTCACCGTGACCAGGGGAGCGGCTCCGGGCGGCGTGTCGGCGCGACTGACGCGCATCAGGGGAACGGTGACCCGGTCGCCGCCGGGCGTCGCCGGATTGGCCCGGTTGACCATGGTCGCGCACTGCACCTTGATCGCGGCGTCGGGCCGAACGCCGTACTGCGCGGTCGTGGCGGGCGGGCAGTCGCGCCAGTCGAGATCCGATTTGACGCCGCCGAGCGCGGGAACCTCCGGCTTCGCGGATTCGCTGGTCGGAATCCCCTTCGAGCCGCCGTCGCGCACCACGCCCGGCCCGGTGTTGGGTCCGATGGCGCAACCGGCCGCCAGCATGCCGGCGAACGGGATGAGCAAAAGCCGGGCAGCGGTGCCCATGTGCGTGCCGTGCGAATGCATGAAACCGAGACTAGTCGGGCGTTGGGTAGTCGTCGTCGTGCGCGTCGCGCGTTCGGTCGAGCGATCGGGTCCAGCGCGCATAGAGGTATCCGTCGTCATCGGTGAGCAGGAGTTCGCACCGGAAGGCGTGTGCACGTTCCTCGTCGAGGTCGACCGGCCGAGCAGCCGAGCCGCCGAGGATCACCGGGCTGGTGGACAGACACAACTCGTCGAGCGCATCGGCGGCGAGAAACGATCCGAGAAGCCGCGGTCCACCCTCCAGCAGGATGCGGGGCCAGCCGCGAACAGCGCATTCGGCGACGACGCGTTCGGGCTCGACGGCGTCGGCACCGCAATCGACGACGGTCGCGCCGGCGGCGGTCAGGGCCGCCCGGCGGTCCGCGGGCGCGGCGGTACAGGTCAGCACGATCGTCCGGGGATCGGCCAGCGGCGGGTAGCCGTCGGGGAGATCGAGAGACCGGGACGCGATCATGAGGGCCGGGCCGTCGGGCTGCCGATAGCCTTCGGTGACGGCGGTATGGGCGCCCACGACGACCACGTCGGCGAGCGACCGCAGGACGCCGAAGATCGTCTTGTCCCCGTCTGCGGCTAGATCGCCCGATCGGCCCTGCAGCCCCGCGGCGCCGTCGATGCTCGCGATCATGTTCGCCCGCACGTAGGGCGCGGTGCCGGGATAGGCGTACAACGCGGTCAGGTCGTCGGATGTGACTTGGCTCGCTTTGCGGAGAATCTGCACCACACCATTGTGGCCCGGCCGGTTAGGCTGCGATGGTCATGACGCTGCATTTATGTGATCGCAACCCGATCGTCGCACCGGAGACCCTGATCGCCGAGATGGTTCCGCCGTCGACGTTCGACGACGTCAGCTTCGACACGTACATCCCCAGCCCGGACGAGCCCAGCCAGGCCGCGGCGCTCGCCAAGGCGCGGGATTTCGTGGAGCGGGCCCGCAAGGTGCGCGGCGGCAAGCGGGGCCTGTTCGCCCGAAAGAACGGAGCCGGCCAGGGCATCGGGCTCTACCTCGACGGCGGGTTCGGCGTCGGCAAGACCCACCTGCTGGCGTCGATCTATCACGCCATGCCGGGGCCGAAAGCGTTCGCGACCTTCGTCGAACTCACCCAGCTGGTCGGCGCGCTGGGCTTCATCAACACCGTCGAGCGACTCGGCGAGCACACGGTGATCTGCATCGACGAGTTCGAGCTCGACGACCCGGGCGACACGATGCTCGTTTCCCGCCTGCTGACCGAGTTGAGTGCGAAGGGCGTCTCGATCGCCACCACGTCCAACACGCTGCCCGGCCAGCTCGGCGAGGGCCGTTTCGCGGCCCAGGACTTCCTGCGCGAAATTCGCAAGCTCTCCTCGATCTTCGAATCGGTGCGCGTCGACGGCCCGGACTACCGGCACCGCGATCTTCCGCCCGCACCCGAGCCGCGCTCGGACGAGGCTCTCACGGAGCTGGCCGAATCGACGCCGACGGCCAGCCTCGACGATTTCACCGCCCTGTGCGAGCACCTGAGCACGCTGCACCCGTCGAAGTACAAAGCACTCGTCGACGGTGTCTCCCTCGTCTGCGTCTCGGACGTGTCTCCGGCGACCGATCAGTCGGTGGCCCTGCGCCTGGTGGTGCTGGCCGACCGGCTCTACGACGCCGGGATCCCGCTGACGACCTCCGGCTGCAAACTCGACGAGATCTTCACCGAGGAGATGCTCAACGGGGGTTACCGCAAGAAGTACCTGCGCGCGACGTCGCGACTACTGGCACTGTCACGCTTCGCCGAGGCCAACGCGGCCTGACGGCGGCGATCAACCGCGCAACCGCTTGACGAGCACGAAGTCGTGCTCCGTCCGGCCGTTGAGGTCGAAGGTCTTGGTTCCCACCCGGAGGAAGCCGGCCTTCTCGTAGAAGCGCTGGGCGCGGGCGTTCTCCTGGTTCACGCCCAGCCAGACGATCTCGCTGTGCCGTTCGGCGGCCGTGCCGACCGCAGCCGCGATGAGCGCGGCTGCCGGCGGGTCGTCGCGTCGTAGGCGGTGTGCGTGGTGGTCGGGCAGTACGTAGACCTTGGAGATCTCCGACGACGGACCGTCCGGGAGCAGTGCGGCGACTGCCGTATCCGCCGGTGGCCGGTGGTGGACGAGGCTGTAGCCGACAATCGCGCCGCCGGCGTGCGGGCGTGCGACGAGCACGTCGGACTCGGGATCGGCGATGTGCGCCGCGAAGCGCGTCGCCGAGAGGTGAGCGTCGATGTAGGCGGCGATATCGGCGGGCGCCGAATGCGGGGGACA
Source organism: Gordonia araii NBRC 100433 (assembly GCF_000241265.1). Taxonomy (GTDB): domain Bacteria; phylum Actinomycetota; class Actinomycetes; order Mycobacteriales; family Mycobacteriaceae; genus Gordonia; species Gordonia araii. The sequence goes on along the minus strand of NZ_BAEE01000064.1, from coordinate 106,825 downwards.
GGCCAGCGGGAAGGTCGCGGCCGCTACCGCCGCGACATCGTCGGCCAGTGCCGGGTCGGTAACCCCTTCGACGACGGACATGACTCCATTTGTACCGGTGCCCTCGATGACGAGTGGACGCCCACCTCGTCGGGCGCCAGCGGCACCGTCGTGAATCCGATCGATGTGATTTGTTTGCGCTCCTTTGACCTGCTGATTTGGCAATGGCTCCGATGGTCGGCTAGTGTTTCCACTCGCACCGCAAGCACGAGGGAAACCGAGTGAGAGCGGGGCGAGAATGCGGATGTAGCGCAGCTGGTAGCGCATCACCTTGCCAAGGTGAGGGTCGCGGGTTCGAATCCCGTCATCCGCTCGAGGCGAGTTCCTCGCATGGTGGTGTGGCCGAGTGGTGAGGCAACGGCCTGCAAAGCCGTGTACACGGGTTCGATTCCCGTCGCCACCTCCAGTTCGGCGTTCCACCATCAATTCCATAGACTCGCGCGATTAGCTCAGCGGGAGAGCGCTTCCCTGACACGGAAGAGGTCACTGGTTCAATCCCAGTATCGCGCACCACGGCCACTCTGCGGCCTCGCCGGCGGCAGGGCCCGCGGTCCCATAGCTCAGCGGAAGAGCGCTCGCCTCACACGCGAGAGGTCGCTGGTTCGAACCCAGCTGGGACCACCGTGACATCCTTGCCGGCCTCCGGCCGGGGTGGGCCACTGAGTCCACAGCGGATATCGGAGGCCCACCACGCCTCACCTCCACGCACCACGGATACGATCTAGGGCGAACTGTCGCATCGCCGCCATCCGGCCCAACGCTCGAGGAGTCTGTCCGTGTCGTCGCAACCCCATGCCGCCGTGCCCGCCACCATTCGGGTGCCGGCTGGGACGACCGCCGGTGCGGCGTTGCGCGAGGTCGACGCCCCCAACAAGGGACCGCAGGCCATCGTCGTGGTGCGCGATCCGGACGGGCAGTTGCGCGACCTCGCCTGGGCGCCGGATATCGACACCGACGTCACGCCGGTCGCCGCCGACACCGAGGACGGGCGCAGCGTCATCCGGCACTCGGCCGCCCACGTGCTGGCGCAGGCGGTCCAGGAGCATTTCCCCGACGCCAAGCTGGGCATCGGCCCGCCGATCAAGGACGGCTTCTACTACGACTTCGACGTCAACGAGCCGTTCACGCCCGACGATCTCGCGACGCTCGAGCGCTCGATGCGCAAGATCATCAAGTCCGGCCAGCGCTTCTCGCGGCGGGTGTACTCGTCGCTCGACGAGGCAAAGGCCGAACTCGCCGACGAGCCGTTCAAGCTCGAACTCGTCGACGACAAGGGTGCCGGCGACGACCCGGAGGTCATGGAGGTCGGCGGCGGCGAGCTGACCGCCTACGACAACCTGAATCCCCGTACGGGAGAACGGATTTGGGGTGACCTGTGTCGCGGACCCCACGTTCCGACGACGAAGTACATCCCGGCCTTCAAGCTGACCCGCAGCTCCGCGGCGTACTGGCGGGGCAATCAGGACAACGCCGATCTGCAGCGCATCTACGGCACCGCCTGGGAGAGCACCGAGGCGATGGACCACTACCTCGATCTGCTCGCCGAGGCGGAGAAGCGCGACCACCGACGGCTGGGCGCCGAACTGGACCTGTTCAGCTTTCCCGACGAGCTCGGTTCCGGCCTGCCGGTCTTTCACCCGAAGGGCGGCATCATCCGGCGCGAGATGGAGGACTACTCGCGCGAACAGCACGCCGCCGCCGGCTACGAGTTCGTCAACACCCCCCATGTGACCAAGGGGCAGCTGTTCGAGACCTCCAAGCACCTCGAGTGGTACGCCGACGGCATGTTCCCGCCGATGCACCTCGACGCCGAGTACAACGACGACGGCACCGTGCGCAAACCCGGCCAGGACTACTACGTCAAGCCGATGAACTGCCCGATGCACAATCTGATCTTCAATTCGCGCGGGCGCAGCTACCGGGAGTTGCCGCTGCGGCTGTTCGAGTTCGGTTCGGTCTACCGGTACGAGAAGTCCGGTGTCATCCACGGCCTGACCCGCGCGCGCGGCTTCACCCAGGACGACGCGCACATCTACTGCGCGCAGGACCAGGTGGTCGAAGAGCTGGGCACGACGCTGAACTTCGTCCTGCAGCTCCTCAAGGACTATGGGCTCGACGACTTCTACCTGGAGCTTTCGACCAGGGATCCCGAGAAGTACGTCGGCACCGAGGAAGTCTGGGAGGAGGCGACGGAGACGCTGCGCACCGTCGCCGAGGCCTCCGGTCTGGAACTCGTCCCCGATCCCGGGGGAGCCGCCTTCTACGGCCCCAAGATCTCCGTCCAGGTCAAGGACGCGCTGGGCCGGACGTGGCAGATGTCGACGATCCAGCTGGACTTTTTCCTGCCGGAACTGTTCGACCTCTCCTACACCGCCCCCGACGGGACCAAACAGCGTCCGGTGATGATTCACCGCGCCCTGTTCGGCTCGATCGAGCGTTTCTTCGGCGTTCTCACCGAGCACTACGGCGGTGCGTTCCCCGTGTGGCTGGCGCCGGTGCAGGTGATGGGCATCCCCGTCGCCGATACGTTCGCGCCCCACCTGCAGACGGTGGTCAACCGGCTCAAGAATCGTCGCGTCCGGGCCGAGGTCGACCACTCCGACGACCGGATGCAGAGGAAGATCCGCACCCACACGACCGCGAAGGTGCCGTTCATGCTGCTCGCCGGGGAGCGTGACGTGGAGGCCGACGCGGTCAGCTTCCGCTTCCGCGACGGCACCCAGCTCAACGGCGTGCCGGTCGACGACGCCGTGGTGGCCATCGACGAGTGGGAGGAGTCGCGTCGCAACGACTCGCCCACCGCGGAGACGATGAGCGTCGTCCTCGAGGCGGCCAGGAAACGCCGATGAGCGACCATTTGCAGCGACTGTGGAGTCCGCACCGGATGTCCTACATCACCGCCGAACCGCGTCCGGCCGACGCGACCGGACACCCGTTTCTCGACATTCCGCGGATGTCGGACGAGGACGGTCTCATCATCGCGCGCGGTGACTCCGTGTACGCGGTGCTCAACCTGTACCCGTACAACCCCGGCCACACGATGATCGTGCCGTATCGGCAGGTCGCCGACCTGGAGGATCTCACCAATGCGGAAGCGGCCGAACTCATGGCTTTCACCCAGCGGACGATCCGCGTCATCAAAGACGTGTCGTCCCCGGATGCTTTCAACGTCGGGCTGAACTTGGGCGCGGCGGCGGGCGGTTCCCTCTCGGAACACATCCACCAGCACATCGTCCCGCGCTGGACCGGCGACGTGAACTTCATCACCGTCGTCGGCGACACCAAGGTGCTGCCTCAGCTGTTGCGCGATACCCGCAGTCTGTTGGCCGAGAAGTGGCAGGAGCTGTCATGATCAGCACGCCGGGTTTCCGACGGTTGCGGGGAGGCATCAGCCGGTGTTGAGCATCAAGGGCCGCGGGGCGGTCTCCAAGGTGACGCTGCCGATCGGTCGCGCGTTGTTGCGCACCGGGCTCACGCCGGACGCGATGACGCTGATCGGTACCGCGGCCACCGTTGCCGCGGCGCTCACCCTGTTCCCGCTGGGCCACCTGTTCGTCGGCACCCTGGTCATCTGGCTGTTCGTCATGTTCGACATGCTCGACGGTGCCATGGCGCGCGCACGCGGTGGCGGCAGCCGCTGGGGCGCGGTGCTCGACGCCACCTGCGATCGGGTCGCCGACGGGGCGATCTTCGCGGGTCTGGCCTGGTGGGCCATCGTCACCGAGCCCCACCGGTGGCTCTTCGCCGCCACGCTGATCTGTCTGGTGACCTCCCAGGTCATCTCGTATGCGAAGGCGCGCGCCGAAGCCAGCGGCCTCAACGGCGACGGCGGGCTCATCGAACGTCCCGACCGTCTGGTCATCGTGCTCGTCGGAGCCGGACTGACCGGGATGGGCCTGGCGTGGGCGATCCACATCGCGATGTGGGTGCTCGCGGTGGCCAGCGTCATCACCGTCGGTCAGCGCATGTGGTCGATCTCGCGCTCGCCGGGAGCCCGCGACCTGATCCCGACGGCGCCGGCCGAGGCCACCGAGCGCGCCGCCGACGAGGATTAGCACAGTGGTCAACCTCGCCGAACTGCGCTCGGGCATCATCGAGCGCGTTGCCGACGTCGGCTACGCGGCCGGTTGGACGGCCCTGCGGTATGCGCCGGATCCGGTCGCCCGTGGATTGTTCGACCAGATCGGGTCGGTCATCGGGCGCCGGGGCGGTGGGCCGGATCAACTGCGCGCCAACCTCGCCCGGGTGCTGGCCACCACGCCGGAGCAGGTCCCCGACGAGATCGTCGTCGACGCGATGACCTCCTACATGCGCTACTGGTGCGAAGCCTTTCGGCTACCGACGATGAATCCGGCCGACGTGGCCGAGAACTTCCTCCTGCCGGAGGCCGACCGCGGCCGGCTCGACGCCGCGGTCGACCGCGGCCGCGGCGTCGTGCTCGCTCTTCCGCACACCGGGAACTGGGATATGGCCGGAGCGTGGCTCGTGCAGCACTACGGCACGCTGTCGACCGTTGCCGAGCGCCTCAAGCCGGAGTCGCTGTTCCGGCGCTTCGTCGAGTACCGCGAATCGCTCGGATTCGAGATCTTTCCCCTGTCAGGCGGCGAACAGCCGCCGTTCGGGGAATTGGCCGCACGCCTGCGCGCCGGCGGGATCGTCTGCCTGCTGGGGGAGCGCGACCTGGCACGGCACGGTGTGCCGGTCACCTTCTTCGGCGAGCGGACGCGGATGCCCGCCGGTCCCGCGAAACTGGCGATCGAAACCGGCGCCGCTCTCATACCGGTGCACCACTGGTTCCTCGAGGAACCGCACTCGCAGGCGTCGTGTGGCGAGGAGATCGACGTCAGCGGGGGCGTCGCGGCGGCCACCCAGGCGCTGGCCACCGTCTTCGAGCGCAACATCGCCGCGCACCCCGCCGATTGGCACATGCTGCAACCGCTGTGGGAAGCCGACTGGAGCGAGGACCGGCGCCGGCGGCTGGAGGGAACGGCATGAGAATCGGCATGGTGTGCCCGTACTCCTTCGACGTCCCGGGCGGTGTGCAGGCGCACGTCGTCGAGCTGGCGCAGGTGTTCATCGAGCGCGGCCACGAGGTGAGCGTCCTCGCGCCGGCCGGCGACGGCGTCGAACTGCCCGACTACGTCGTCTCCGCCGGTTCGGCGCTGGCCATCCCGTACAACGGGTCCGTCTCACGCGTCACCTTCTCGCCGCACGCCTACCGCGAGATGCGCAGATGGCTCACCGCCGGCCGGTTCGACGTCTTGCACGTGCACGAGCCCAACGCGCCGTCGATCTCCATGCTTTCGCTGATGGTCGCCGACGGACCCATCGTCACGACCTTCCACACGTCGACGACGAAATCGTTGGTGCTGAGCATCTTCCAGGGCGTGTTGCGGCCCTACCACGAACGCATCAAAGGCAAGATCGCCGTCTCCGAGCTCGCGCGTCGCTGGCAGATGGAGTCGCTCGGCTCCGACGCCGTGGAGATTCCGAACGGCATCGACGTACCGTTCTTCGCGGAGGCCCAGCCGCTCGACGGGTATCCGCGCCCCGGGCGGACCGTCCTGTTCCTCGGCCGCTACGGCGAACCCCGCAAAGGGGTCGACATCCTGATGCGGGCGCTGCCGGCGATCGTCGAGGCGTTCCCCGACGTCACCGTGCTGATCGTCGGAGGCGGAAACGAGGCGGCCCTGCGGCGCCGGGCCGGCGACCTCGCCGATCACCTGGTCTTCCTCGGGCTGGTCGACGACGCGACCAAGGCGCGGGCCCTGAGGTCGGCGGACGTGTACTGCGCACCGAATCTCGGCGGCGAGAGTTTCGGCATCGTGCTGGTCGAGGCGATGGCCGCGGGTGCGGCCGTCATCGCGAGCGATCTCAACGCGTTTCGCCGTGTCCTGGACAACGGACGCGCCGGGCGGCTCGTGGAGGTCGGCTCGGCCGAGGATCTGGCAACCGGCGTCATCGAACTGCTGTCGGACGACGAAGCGCGCGCCGAGCAGGTGCGCATCGGGGCGGAACACGCGTGGCGCTACGACTGGTCGCGGGTCGCCGACGAGATCATGCGGGTCTACGAGACGGTCACGGTGGCATCCGGTCCGGTCGTCCTCGCCGACTGAGAGGAGTGACGCGGTGGAGTGGTTTACGATCACGCTGATTGTGGCCGGGGCGGTGCTCGCGCTGGCTCTGCTGTGGGCCTACCGCGTCGCGAATAGGCTCGACCGGCTGCACGTGCGGACCGACCTGGCACGCCAGGCGCTGACGGCGACGCTGGACCGTCGCGCCGTTGTCGCGCGGGCGATCGCCGCGGCCCTGCGGGCGCGTGGCGAGGACGACCTGGAGCGGATGGGCGCCGAGCTCGCCGCCGACGCCGACCGCGCCGAAGCTGCACCGTTCGCCGAGCGGGAGAACCCGGAGAACGAGATGTCGATTCTGCTGGGCAAGGTGGCCGCGGCCACCAAGGGGATCGAGCCGCATCCCACCGAGCTGATCTCCGAGATCGCCGACGCCCAGACCAGGGTGATGATGGCGCGCAGGTTCTACAACGACGCGGTGCGCGATACGCGGACGCTGGCGTTGCGGCGGCCGGTACGCTGGCTGCGGCTCGGCGGCCGGGCGCCGCTACCGGACTATTTCGAGATCATCGAGCGCGTGAGCGCCTGAACGGTCCGCCCGGGCGGTGGCCGGGGTGACCGCCCTGAACCGCTCGGTGACCTGCGCCTGGCCTAGACTGGTCGGGTACTGGCGAGAAAGAACTTTCAGGAGTGGGATTCAGTGAGTGAGAACGTCGGCACCGCGCGCGTGAAGCGCGGCATGGCCGAAATGCTCAAGGGTGGCGTGATCATGGACGTCGTCACCCCGGAGCAGGCGAAGATCGCCGAGGACGCCGGCGCCGTCGCGGTGATGGCGCTGGAGCGCGTGCCCGCCGATATCCGCGCGCAGGGCGGCGTTTCGCGGATGAGCGATCCGGACATGATCGACGGGATCATCAGCGCCGTCTCCATCCCGGTGATGGCCAAGGCTCGGATCGGTCATTTCGTGGAGGCCCAGATCCTGGAGAGCCTCGGCGTCGACTACGTCGACGAGTCCGAGGTGCTCACGCCGGCCGACTACGCCAACCACATCGACAAGTGGGCCTTCACGGTGCCGTTCGTCTGCGGTGCCACCAACCTCGGCGAGGCGCTGCGGCGGATCACCGAGGGTGCCGCGATGATCCGCTCGAAGGGCGAGGCGGGCACCGGCGACGTGTCCAACGCGACCACCCACATGCGCAAGATCCGCGACGAGATCCGCCGGCTGACCTCGCTGCCTGAGGACGAGCTCTACGTCGCGGCCAAGGAGCTGCAGGCACCGTACGAACTCGTCGTCGAGGTCGCCCGCGCCGGGAAACTGCCGGTGACCCTCTTCACCGCGGGCGGCATCGCCACCCCGGCCGACGCTGCCATGATGATGCAGCTCGGCGCGGAGGGCGTGTTCGTCGGGTCGGGCATCTTCAAGTCCGGCAACCCGGCGCAGCGCGCGGCCGCGATCGTGAAGGCGACCACTTTCCACGACGACCCCGGAATGCTTGCCAAGGTCTCGCGCGGCCTGGGGGAGGCGATGGTCGGCATCAACGTCGACGACATTCCCCAGCCTCACCGGCTCGCCGAGCGGGGCTGGTGATACCCCAGGTGGGAGCACCGGGGATCGTCCGCGACGATGTGGCCGCCGGCCACGACGACGTCGACAGTCTGCGCCTGGAGTGGGCGGCGGCCTGCAACGTCGGCAGCGTTCGCGAGGCGAACGAGGATGCGGCACTGGTCCGGCCGGGCCTGTTCCTGCTCGCCGACGGAATGGGCGGGCACGACTGCGGCGAGGTCGCCAGCGCGAAGGCACTCGACGTCCTCGCGCACATCGCCGTCGGCGGCGGCCAGGACGAAACCCGTGACGAGATCGACCGCCTGCTCGCTCAGGCGCAGGACGAGATCAGTGAGATCGATACCTCCAGCGAGCGCCGTGCCGGGACGACGGCCACCGGCGCCGTGCTGGTGAACCACGAGGACGCCCCGCACTGGCTGGTGTTCAACATCGGCGATTCCCGGACCTACTGTGTGCGCGACGGCGTGCTCGAGCAGGTGACAGTCGACCATTCCCAGGTCCAGGAATTCGTCGATGCCGGGATGATGACCGCGGAGGAAGCACGGGTCGATCCCCGCCGCAACGTGATCACGCGGGCCCTGGGCGCCGGGATGGTGACGCCGCGGGCCGACTACTTCGCTTTCGAGACACAGCCGGGTGATCAGCTGATGCTCTGCTCGGACGGTCTCACCGGCGAGCTGCCCGACGCCGAGATCGCCGCGATCCTCGCCGACACCGACAGCGCGCAGGACGCCGCCGACGCGCTGGTGGAGGGGGCGCTCGCGCTCGGAGCCCACGACAACGTGACGGTCGTCGTCGTGCGGGTCGGCTCGGGAGCCGGGGTCGACGACGAAGCGGCGACCGACGACGACTCTGACGCCGAGCCGGCCGACCAGGACGATGCCTGATTCGTCGGCCGACCTGTATGTCGAATACTGCGGCGAGCGGTTCGACATCGATCCCACCGACCGTTTCACCGTCGGGCGGGAAGGCGACCTCGCCCTCGACGACAATCTCTTCCTGCATCGCCGTTTTCTGCTGATCCATCGCGGCGCTCGCGACCTCTGGTACCTGTCGAACGTCGGATCGCATCTCTCGGCCAAGGTCGTCGCCCCCGAGGCCGGCTTCTCCGGGCAGATCGCCCCCGGGGCGACGCTGCCGCTCGTCTTCGGACGCAGCGTCGTCGTCTTCACCGCCGGCCCCACCACCTACGAGTTCGAGATCCACGCGTCGCCCGGCGAGGCGGCCGCCACGGTCACCGATGCCACCCAGACCGGCGACACCACCGTTGGCGTGCCGACGCTGACCGAGAGCCAGCGCCTGCTGATCGTCGTCCTGGCCGAACAGATCCTCCGTCGCGAGGGGAGTGGGACGAGCGCGATCCCGTCCTCCGCCCAAGCGGCCGCCCGGCTGGGGTGGTCGTTGACCAAGTTCAACCGCAAGCTCGACAACGTCTGCGACAAACTCGACCAGATGGGTGTGCCCGGCATGCGTGCGGGCGGTGGCAAGCTCGCCACCAACCGTCGGGCCCGCCTCGTCGAGTTCGCGCTCGCCTCCCAAATCGTCTCCCGGGCCGACCTGCCGCTGCTCGATGCGGAAGCCGAGCGCAACAAGCAACAGCACGACGGCAGCTAAATTGCGCTGACCTGCGCATACGGTATGGGTAGTTCTCCCCATTTCCCGATTGCCCGATCGGCCATACGGTCATTGTCAACACCGCGAGACAACCTCGTGAGTCACACGAGACAGGAGTTGACGATGACTGCAACCGCCCCGTGGAACCCGCAGTACCGCGCGCAGGAGGAGGCTCGCAGAGTCGAAGAGGCCGCACGCCGCCGCGCGGCCGAATCCGCCCGGCGCCGCCAGGAGGCGCTCGCCAATCTCGCCGCGCGCCGCATGGCCGTGCCCGGCCAGCACCGCGCGACCGCCGACCTCGAGTTCGCCGCCCGGCCGATCGGCCGTCTCCCCGGCGGTGTCGTCATCTTCGAGCGGCCGCAGACCGTCGAGGCCGATGTGATCGAGGCCGAAACCGCCCGCCTGGGCGAGTCCGCCGACCTGGAGCTGCCGCGCCCCTCGCTGACCGCTCGTGAGGTCGAGGTGCTGCGGACGTGGCTGCTGCTCGACTCCAAGCCGGCCGTCGCGGCGGATCTCGGCATCTCGTTGGGCACGGTGAACACCCACCTGACCCGGATCCGCGCGAAGTACGCGGACCTGGGCCGGCCGGCACCGACCAAAGCCGGACTGGTCGCCCGCGCCGTCCAGGACGAGCTGATTTCGCTCGAAGAACTCTAGAAAGCCGCCCCGGGGAACAACCGGCGGTCTCCTCCCAACGTGGGGGAGGCCGCCGGTTGACGTTGGGCGATCGGCGATAATCGAATTCATGCCGACCATCGACGAGATCTTGCGCGTAGAGCAGATCGAGACCGACATCTACCGAGGACCGTCGTACCCGAGCGTGCTGCGCCGCACTTTCGGCGGGCAGGTGGCCGGCCAGGCGCTGGTGTCGGCTACCAGGACGGTGCCCGCCGAGTATGGGGTTCACTCGCTGCACGGGTATTTTCTGCGGCCGGGCAACCCGGATATGCCGACGGTCTTTCTCGTCGACCGCATCCGCGACGGACGGTCGTTCGTCACCCGGCGCGTGACCGGGGTCCAGAACGGCGAGGCGATCTTCTCGATGTCGGCCTCGTTCCACGTGGGCAGCGACGCCGGGATCGAGCACCAGGACCGGATGCCGCCGGTCGTCGGGCCCGACGATCTGGCGGACCGGCGCGAGGCAGCCTCCGAATCCGACCGCAAACTCTTCGCCGAGTGGGACAACTTCGACATCCGGATCGTTCCGCGCGACCAGTTGAAGCTGTCCGAGTACATCGCAGCGCAACAGCGGGTCTGGTTCCGCTACCGGCATCGGCTCCCCGACGATCACGTGTCGCACGTCTGCGTGCTGGCCTACATGAGCGACATGACGCTGCTCGGTTCGGCCTCGTCTATCCACCGCGACGAACGGGTCCAATCGGCTTCACTCGACCACGCCATGTGGTTCCTGCGCCCCTTCCGCGCCGACGAGTGGCTGCTCTACGACCAGACGTCCCCATCGGCCGGCCACGGCCGCGCGCTCACCCAGGGGCGGTTGTTCGACCAGCAGGGGAGGATGGTGGCCGCGGTGACCCAGGAGGGCCTCGCGCGGATCATCTCCGACCCGGACGTGCAGGGCATCCCCATGCGCGGCGACGAATCGTGAGCGCACCGACGATCGGTGTGCTCGCCGTCCAGGGCGACGTGCGCGAACACGCCGCGGCACTCACCGCGGTCGGCGCCCGCCCCCGGCCGGTGCGCCGGACCGCCGAACTCGACGGGCTCGACGGGATCGTGCTCCCGGGAGGCGAGTCGACCACCATCTCGAAGCTTCTCGACGTCTTCGAACTCTTCGATCCGCTGCGCGAAGCGCTCGCGCAGGGCCTTCCGGCGTACGGATCCTGCGCCGGGATGATCATGCTCGCCAACCGCATCCTCGACACCAGGCCGGACGCGCGGCACCTCGACGCCCTCGACATCACCGTGCGTCGCAACGCCTTCGGCCGTCAGGTCGAGTCCTTCGAGGCCGACCTCGAGTTCGCGGGAATCACCGACGCACCCGGTGCGGCCCCGGTGCGCGGGGTCTTCATCCGGGCGCCGTGGGTGGAGGAGGTCGGCGACGGGGTGACCGTACTGGCCACGGTGCCCCCCGGCGCGGCAGCCGATCCGCGCGCGGACGGGCGGGTCGTCGCCGTGGCGCAAGGCTCGGTGGTCGCGACATCGTTCCATCCCGAGGTCACCGGCGACCTGCGGGTGCACGAGTACTTCGTCGATCTGGTGCGACGCTAGTCGCGCTCGGTGGGCAGCATTCTGGCCCGCTCGCCGAGTGGGCACCTCAACCCCGCCGAGTGGGCACCCCACCTGCACCGAGTGGGCACGCTCGCCGCGCGCCCGGCGCCCGGTAAACTGACCGGTCATGAGCGGACACTCCAAATGGGCGACCACCAAACACAAGAAGGCTGTCATCGATGCCAAGCGCGGCAAGATGTTCGCCAAGCTGATCAAGAACATCGAGGTCGCCGCGCGGACGGGCGGTGGTGACCCGGCGGGAAACCCGACGCTCTACGACGCCATCCAGAAGGCCAAGAAGTCGTCGGTGCCCAACGACAACATCGAGCGCGCCCGCAAGCGCGGAGCGGGTGAAGAGGCCGGCGGCGCGGACTGGCAGAACATCACCTACGAGGGCTACGGACCCAACGGTGTCGCGTTGCTGATCGAGTGCCTCACCGACAACCGCAATCGCGCGGCCGGCGAGGTGCGCACCGCGATGACCCGCAACGGCGGCAACATGGCCGACCCCGGCTCGGTGGCCTACCTGTTCACCCGCAAGGGCGTCGTCACGCTGGAGAAGAGTGGACAGAGCGAGGACGACATCCTGATGGCGGTCCTCGACGCCGGCGCCGAAGAGGTCAACGATCTCGGCGAGAGCTTCGAAGTGGTCAGCGAACCGACGGACCTGGTGGCGGTCCGCACCGCCCTGCAGGAGGCGGGCATCGACTACGACTCGGCCGAGGCCGACTTCCGCGCATCGGTGGAGGTGCCGGTCGACGCGGACGGCGCGCGCAAGGTGTTCAAGCTGATCGACGCGCTCGAGGATTCCGACGACGTCCAGAACGTCTACAGCAACGTCGACGTATCCGACGAGGTCCTCGCCCAGCTCGAGGACTGACGGCCGACCGCATCGCGCTCAGCGTGTCGGTGCGGGAAAGAGTCGTCCGACCCTCCTAGAATATCGAACAGTTGTTCGCGATAGCGGAGGGTGGGTCATGCGTGTGATGGGTGTCGACCCCGGGCTGACCCGGTGCGGCATCGCGCTGGTCGAGTCCGGCGCCGGCCGCGCGGTTGCTGCCCTGGACGTCGATGTGGTGCGCACCCCGGCGTCGATGGATCTCGCCGACCGCCTGCTCGCGGTGCATACCGCCGCAGTGCATTGGATCGTTACGCATCGGCCAGAGGTCGTCGCCATCGAGCGTGTCTTCGCCCAGCAGCAGGTGAGCACGGCGATGGGCACCGCACAGGCCGCCGGCGTCGTGGCGCTGGCCGCCGCCCAGCACGACATCCCGGTCCGCTTCCACACGCCCAGCGAGGTCAAGGCCGCGGTGACCGGATCCGGCCGGGCCGACAAGGCGCAGGTCACCTCCATGGTCACGCGCATCCTCGGGATGCAGACGCGCCCGAAGCCCGCCGACGCCGCCGACGCGCTCGCGCTGGCGATCTGCCAGTGCTGGCGGGGCCCGATGGGCGACCGGCTCGTCGCGGCGCAGGCCAAGGCGGAGGAACTCGCCAAGACGCACCGCGCCCGGTTGAAGGCGGCCCACGCCGCCGCCGTGAAGGCCCGACGATGATCGCCTCGGTGCGGGGACCGGTCCTCGACATCGCCCTCGACCACGTCGTCGTCGACTGCGCCGGGGTGGGATACCGGGTATTGGTGACGCCCGCGACGATCTCGGCGCTGTCACGTGGATCCGAGGCGACGCTGCTCACGACGATGATCGTGCGGGAGGACTCGATGACCCTCTACGGGTTCACCGACGGCGCCGCCCGGGACCTGTTCGTTCTCTTGCAGACCGTCACCGGGGTCGGTCCGCGCCTGGCCATGGCGGCACTGGCCGTCCACGAGCCGGCCCAGCTGGCGGCCGCGCTCGCCTCGTCGAACACCAAGGCCCTGACCAGCGTTCCCGGTATCGGCAAGCGGGTGGCCGAACGGCTCGTCGTCGAGCTGCGTGACAAGGTCGGAACCGTCACCGCGGGAGCGGGTCCAGCCGTGGCCGGCACGAGCGGTGTCGCCGACGAGGTCACCGAGGCTCTGGTCGGCCTCGGGTTCCCGACCGCGTCGGCGGAGAAGGCCGTCGCCTCGGTCCTGACGGCGGAGCCGGAGGCCGACTCCGCCGCCGCGCTGCGCGCCAGTCTGGCTCTGTTGGGGAGGAAATAGCCGATGGATGACGAGGACCGCACGCTCAGTTCCGGCCGTCTGGCCGCCGACGGCGAACTCGACGCGAACCTGCGGCCGCGCTCGCTGGGCGACTTCATCGGGCAGGCGAAGGTGCGCGAGCAACTCGAGCTGGTGCTCAGCGGCGCGAAGGGGCGCGGCGGCACCCCCGACCACATTCTGCTCTCGGGTCCGCCGGGGCTGGGGAAGACATCGCTGGCGATGATCATCGCCAGCGAGCTCGGCTCGGCCATCCGAGTGACGTCGGGGCCCGCACTCGAACGGGCCGGGGACCTGGCCGCGATGCTGTCGAATCTGATCGAAGGCGATGTCCTGTTCATCGACGAGATCCACCGCATCGCGCGGCCTGCCGAAGAAATGCTGTATCTGGCGATGGAGGACTTCCGGGTCGACGTCGTCGTCGGCAAGGGGCCCGGTGCGACGTCGATCCCGCTCGACGTCGCACCGTTCACGCTGGTCGGCGCGACGACGCGGTCGGGAGCACTCACGGGTCCGCTGCGCGACCGCTTCGGCTTCACCGCGCACATGGAGTTCTACGAAACCGAGGAACTCGTCGCCGTGCTCACCCGATCGGCCGGCATCCTCGGCGTCGACCTGGCCCTGGACGCCGCCGTCGAGGTCGCCGGGCGGTCGCGGGGGACGCCCCGCATCGCCAACCGGCTGCTCCGTCGCGTGCGCGACTATGCCGAAGTCCGGGGCGACGGCGCGGTGACGCTGCCGATCGCGCGCGCGGCCCTGACCGTCTATGACGTGGACGAACGCGGCCTGGACCGGTTGGACCGGGCGGTGCTATCGGCCCTGGTGCAGGGGTTCGGCGGGGGCCCGGTCGGTGTGTCGACCCTCGCGGTGGCGGTGGGCGAGGAGCCGGCGACCGTCGAAGAGGTATGTGAGCCGTTCCTGGTCCGCGCCGGGCTCATCGCCCGCACGCCGCGGGGACGGGTGGCGACCGCCGCCGCCTGGCACCACCTCGGGCTCGTTCCGCCCGCGGGCGCCCTCAACGCCACGTGGGGCGTGCGCGCCCGCGGCGACGAACCGAACCTGTTCGACGAGCTTGACTAGCCGGTCTGGCAGACTGGTCGGCATGGAGCTTTTGATCCCAGCGATGCTGGTACTGATGGGCGTGATGCTGTTCATGGGCACGCGCAAGCAGAAGCGGCAGATGGTCGAGATGGAGGAGATGCGCGCCTCGATCACCACGGGCAGCCGTGTCCAGCTGCTGTCGGGCCTGTTCGGCACCGTGATCGACGCGAACAGCGAGTTCATCGATCTGGAGATCGCCCCCGGTGTCGTCACCCGCTGGAACAAGCTGGCGGTGCGCGGCGTAGTCCCCGTCGACGAGGCGGCCGACACCTACGTGGGCGCCCAGTTGAGCACCGATGAGCCGACCGATCCGGTCGTCGATGCGGACGCCGACAAGTCCGACGATATCGCCGACGACAAGTAATCCCAGGAGACCCGACCACCGTGACCACTCCGCGTCGTCCCGCGGCGAAGCGATCCTCCTCGACGCGGGAAACCCCGCCGTGGCAGCCGCTGCTCGCGTTCCTCATCCTGCTCGGTACCGTCTTCGGCCTGGTGTTCTTCACCGGTGACCGGGTGCCTGAGCCCAAACTCGGCATCGATCTGCAGGGTGGCACGCGCGTCACCCTGACCGCTCGGACCCCCGACGGGAAGCGTCCCGAGGCCGATCAGCTCGACAAGGCGAAGCAGATCATCCAGCAGCGCGTCGACGGCCTCGGTGTCGCGGGCTCGGAAGTCGTCGTCAGCGGCGACAACCTGATCATCACGGTGCCTGGCGACGACGGGCGGCAGGCGCGCAACCTCGGCCAGACTGCTCGGTTGTACATCCGCCCGGTCGCCAAGGGACCGAATGGCCAGGACATGGTTATCGGCGCCCAGAACCAGCAGACCGGCGGTGACAAGGAAGGCGACCAGAAGGACGCCGAGGATGAGGACAAGGCGCCCCAGACCCCCGAGGAGCAGCGCGCGGCGGTCGAGGAGCAGCGCAGGTTGCGCCAGGCGCCGAAGAATGCGACCCCGCAGCAGATCGCCCAGCTCCAGGCGCACATGCCCAAGATGGAATGCGGCGAGACGGCCAGCGACCCGCTGCTGGGCAATGACGATCCGAACGCGTATCTGGTCGCCTGCAGCACCGACGGCAAGACCGTTTACCTCCTCGAGCCGATGATCATTGACGGCCGCGACATCGCGAAGGCGTCGGCGAACCTGTCACCGCAAACCAATCAGTGGACGGTCGCGCTCGACTTCAAGGGCGCCGCGCAGGACCTGTGGCCCAAATACACCTCGCAGCACATCGGCACCGCGACGGCGATGACCTTGGACTCGCGAGTCGTCTCGGCGCCGGTGATCCAGTCGACGATCACCGGTTCGACCGAGATCTCCGGCGGCCAGAACGGCTTCACCGAGGAGGAGGCCCGCGACCTGGCCAACGTGCTGAAGTACGGATCGCTACCGCTGTCCTTCGAGGCTTCCGACGCCGAGACCGTGTCGTCCACGCTTGGCCTGTCGGCGCTGCGTGCCGGTCTTGTGGCCGGGCTCGTCGGCATCATCGCGGTGCTCTTCTACGCCTTGGCGTACTACCGCATGCTGGGCGTGCTCACCTTCGCCTCCCTGGTGCTGGCCGGAGCGATGTCCTACGGCATCATCGTCCTGCTGGGCCGATGGATCGGCTTCACCCTGGACCTCGCGGGCGTGGCCGGCTTCATCATCGGCATCGGTATGACGGCCGACTCGTTCGTCGTCTACTTCGAGCGCATCAAGGACGAGATGCGCGAAGGCAGATCGTTCCGCTCTGCCGTACCCCGCGGCTGGGCCAGCGCGCGTCGCACGGTGTGGACCGGAAACGCGGTCAGCCTGCTCGCGGCCGTGGTGATCTACATCCTCGCCGTCGGTTCGGTGCGCGGCTTCGCGTTCACCCTCGGTCTGACGACCATTCTCGACGTCATGGTCGTGTTCATGGTCACCCATCCGCTGGTGGTCTACGCGACTCGGTCGAAGTTCCTGTCCAAGCCGTCGGTCAACGGGCTCGGCGCGGTCAGCGAGGTCGCCCGCGAACGGCGTGAGGCGGCCCGCGCAGCGGTGGGCCTGGGCGCGGACGAGGTCGACGCGGAGAAGACGGCGGCGCAAGGAGGCCAGCGATGAGTTTCAGCAGAGGAGGCCTCGGCAGCGACAGCGTCGACGGCCTGTCCAAGCGGGCGACCGGCGACGGCGACGACCCGCTGCTGCCCCCCGGGTTCCGCCTCAACAAAGAGCAGCGCAAGCAGGCCGTCCAGGTGGCCGACACGATGGTCGCCGACGCCGACTACGAGGCCGACACCAACCGGTCCTTCCTGTCCCGGCTGTACACGGGTACCGGCGCCTTCGAGGTCGTCGGCCACCGCAAGCGCTGGTACATGGTCACCGGGGTGATCCTGGCCATCTGCATCCTGTCGATGGCGGTCCGGGGCTTCACCTTCGGCATCGACTTCCAGGGTGGAACGCAAGTCTCGCTGCCGGCCACGAGCGCCTCGGTGACCGTCGACCAGGTCGAGAAGGTGTTCACCGACGCGCTGGGCGATGCACCGGAAATGGTTCAGACCGCCGGCTCGGGACCGTCGAAGACCATCCAGGTGCGCACCGAGCACCTCGACGAGGCGCAGGCGAACCGGGTCATCGACGCCCTTGCGGCCGAGTTCAGCCCGGATCTGACCCGCGCCGACGTGTCGTCGTCGGACGTCAGTTCGACGTGGGGCGCCGAGATCACGCGGAAGATGCTGATCGCCCTCGTGGTGTTCCTGGTGATCGTGACGATCTACATCGCGATCCGCTTCGACAAAGAGATGTCGATAGCGTCGCTGGCGACCTTGTTCTTCGACGTCGCGGTGACGGCGGGCATCTATTCGCTGGTCGGTTTCGAAGTGACCCCCGCGACGGTGATCGGCCTGCTCACGATCCTGGGTTTCTCGATCTACGACACCGTGGTCGTCTTCGACAAGGTCGAGGAGAACACGCGATCGTTCATGAAGACGTCTCGCCGAACGTATGCCGAACAGGCGAACCTGGCGGTCAACCAGACGATGATGCGATCGATCAACACGACGGTCATCTCGGCGCTGCCGATCGTCGCGCTGATGATCATCGCGGTGTGGATGCTCGGCGTCGGCACCCTGCAGGATCTGGCGCTTATTCAGCTCGTCGGCATCGTCGTCGGAACGTTCTCGTCGGTCTTCCTGGCGACGCCGTTGCTGGTGACCCTCAAAGAGCGCAATCCCGACATCGCCGCGCACACCCGCAAGGTGCTGGCCCGGCGGGCACGTGTCGACGCCGGGGAGCCGGTGTCGACCGGCCGACATGCCGCCAGGCACACGGCTGACGCCGGGGTCGCAACGGAATCCGGCGCGGGTGACGCGCGTCCGACCGGGAAACGGCGGCGTTCGCGCTAGTCTTGCGACCGTGCGAAACACGATGCGCCACCGCAGGGCGCTGGCCCTGATCGTCGGAACGGTCATCCTGGTGGCACCGTTGGCGGCGGGGTGCGGAACGGACAAGAACGCTCCGGTGCACTACCGGACGGACGCACGGCTGAGTACGTACAACCCGGCCAGCATCACCGGCAGCGCCGATGGCGTGCTGATGGCACTCACCCGTGTCCTCGGGGGGTTCAGCGTGCTGGGCCCGCAAGGCCAGGTCATCTCGGATCGCGATGTCGGCGACGTCGAGCTGGCGCCCGGTCCGACGCTGACCGTTCGCTACACGTTCTCGCCCGACGCCGTGTACTCGGACGGGGCGAAGCCGGCCTGCGACGACCTCGTGCTCGCGTGGGCGGCACAAAGCGGCAAGTTCCGCGGATTCACTCCGGCCACCACTGCCGGGTATCGAGACATTGAGCGGATCGATTGCGAACCGGGCTCATCGACGGCGATCGCACGGTTTCACAAGGGCCGCTCCTACCGGGACTGGCGGGGATTGTTCGGCGCCGGCTCGATGATGCCGGCCCACATCGTCGCCCGCGACGCCGGCGTCCCGAACGTCGTGGAACCCATCCGTAAGCGGAACCAAGCGGCGATCGCCGCGCTGGCCAAGTCCTGGAACACCGGCTTCGACCTTCCCAACGGCCAGTTGGATCCGGCTCGCTTCGTCTCCTCCGGCCCGTACCGCGCGGAGTCGTTCGACGCAGAGAACGGTCTGCGCCTCGTCCGCAACGAGAAGTGGTGGGGCGAACCGGCGCGGGTGCCGACGGTGTTCGTCTTCGGCCGCAATACCGAGACGTCCGCACGTGCCGCCGCTGGTGGCTTCGACGTCGTCGATGCGACCGTGGGGATCGAGGCAGCACCGGAGGGCGCCGAGCCCGCCAAGCCGCAGGTATCCCCGGCGAACGCCTCCCTCTCGACCGAGCAACTGGTCCTCGCACAGCGCGGTGTGCTCGGCTCGTCACCGGCGCGCCAGGCGTTCGGGGCGTGCGTTCCGCGCGACGAGCTCGCCCGGAGCTTCGGCTACGGTTCGCAACCCTGGAACCTGCACGTTCTCACTCCGGCGAACGATCTCGCCGACCCGATCAACGGCCAGTTCGGTTTGCGCTACGCCCGCCCGGATATCGCGCGTGCCCGCGAGCTGGCCGGTCAGCGGCCGCAGGGACGTCCGGGCCAGCTACGGGTGCGCGTCGGCTACCTCGGACCCGACCAGCGGCGACAACAGATGGTGGCGGCGATCACCGCCTCGTGCCGGCGAGCGGGAATCGACGTGGTCGACGCCGGAGGGCCGGACATCGCGGTCGCCGGTCTGGGATCGCGCTTCGATGTGCTCCTGCTCAACACCGGCGCGAGTTTCGCCGCCGCGGGAGCGGCCGACGTCGCACGGGACGCTTTCGCGCTATTCGGCGGGGACCCGCTGAACATCGGTGACTTCCGCGACCGGGCGGCCACCGACAGCGTCGCGAAACTCTCGGTCACCACGGTCGCCGGCGACCAACTGGCGGTTTCCCGCACCATGGAAACGGCGACGTGGCGGGAGCTGGCGGCCATCCCGTTGTTCGCCACGCCGCGCGAGCAAACGTGGTCGGACAAACTCTCGGGTGTCATCGCCGGCCGTGCTCGCAACGGCACCGGGTGGAATATGGATCGCTGGTCGCGCTCGTGACACCGGTCGAGCGAAGCGAGGGGGATCAAGCGCTAGTCGAGGAGGCCCGGGCGGCGATCGCGGCGTTGACGCGGTCGGTGCCGGATTTCCCCACCCGCGGCGTCGTCTTCAAGGACTTGACGCCGGTGCTGGCCGATGCCACGGCGTTCGCGGCCGTCATCGCGGCGCTGAGTGCTGACGCGGCCGGCGTCGACGTGGTGGCCGGAATCGACGCGCGGGGATTCCTCCTGGGCGGTGCGGTGGCGCATCGGCTCGGGGTGGGTGTGGTCGCCGTTCGGAAGCAAGGCAAGCTGCCACCGCCGGTGCTGTCGCGTTCCTACGAGCTGGAGTACGGCACGTCCGCGTTGGAGATTCCCGCCGAAGCACTCGAGTTGAGCGGCAAGCGCGTCCTCGTCGTCGACGATGTGCTGGCCACCGGCGGAACGATCGGCGCCGCCGCGGCTTTGCTGAGCCAGGCGGGTGCGTCGGTGGCGGCCGTGGCGGTGGTGCTGGAGCTGTCCGCTCTCGGCGGCAGAGGCTTTCTCTCGGATGCGAGCCCCGCGCCGATACCGGTCCGAGCGCTCGCCACCGGGTAACCCCGGGCGCGCCCGTCTAGACTGGAAAACCACTCGGACCACCGGAAGGAGGGCTCATGGACGAAGCATCGCGGACCGAGGACGCATCGGCATCGATCGACGTCGCTCCTGGCGACGAGCCCGCCCGGCCGGCTCCGACCGACGCCCCGCCGGATCAGGAGGCGCCCGGGGCGGAAGGTTCCGATCAGTCCGCCGCTCAGCAGGGTCCGGTGGCTCCCACTCCGGTGACGGCACCGGCCTCGGGCGGGCAATCGTCGTCGGCGACGCGGCGCGTCCGGGCGCGGCTGGCACGGCGGATGACGTCGACCAGGTCGTCGGTGCGTCCGGTGCTGGAGCCGTTGGCGACGCTGCACCGCGAGGTGTATCCCAAGGCCGACGTTTCGCTGCTGCAGCGCGCCTACGACATCGCCGAGGCCCAGCACGAGGGCCAGTACCGCAAGTCGGGGGATTCCTACATCACCCACCCGCTGGCCGTTGCGACGATCTTGGCCGACTTGGGGATGGACACGACGACGCTGGTCGCCGCCCTGCTGCACGACACGGTCGAGGACACCGGGTACTCGCTGGAGCAGATCACCGGCGACTTCGGGCCGGAGGTGGCTCATCTCGTCGACGGCGTCACCAAGCTGGACAAGGTGGCGCTGGGCACCGCGGCGGAGGCCGAGACCATCCGCAAGATGATCATCGCCATGGCCCGCGATCCGCGTGTCTTAGTCATCAAGGTCGCCGACCGGCTGCACAACATGCGCACCATGCGGTTCCTTCCGCCGGAGAAGCAGGCGCGCAAGGCCCGCGAGACCCTCGAAGTGATCGCCCCGCTGGCCCACCGGCTGGGAATGGCCACGGTCAAATGGGAACTCGAAGACCTCGCCTTCGCGATTCTGCACCCCAAGCGCTACGAGGAGATCGTGCGTCTCGTCGCCGACCGTGCTCCGTCGCGCGACACCTATCTGGCACGGGTCCGCGACGACATCGGTCAGGCGTTGGCCGGGGCCAGGCTGTCCGCCATCGTGGAGGGGCGCCCGAAGCACTACTGGTCGATCTATCAGAAGATGATCGTCAAAGGACGCGACTTCGACGATATCCACGATCTGGTCGGGGTGCGGATTCTCTGCGAGGACGTGCGCGACTGCTACGCGGCGGTCGGCGTGGTCCACTCGCTGTGGCAGCCGATGGCGGGACGTTTCAAGGACTACATCGCCCAGCCGCGCTACGGCGTCTACCAGTCGTTGCACACCACCGTCATCGGGCCCGAGGGCAAACCGCTGGAGGTGCAGATCCGCACGCAGGACATGCACCGCACGGCGGAGTTCGGCATCGCGGCGCACTGGCGCTACAAGGAGAGCGGGTATCGCGACCGCAAGGGGCAGAAGAGGGCCGAGCTCGCCGAGATCGACGACATGGCGTGGATGCGCCAGCTACTCGACTGGCAGCGGGAAGCTGCCGATCCGGGGGAGTTTCTCGAGTCGCTGCGCTACGACCTCGCCGTCAAGGAGATCTTCGTCTTCACCCCGAAGGGCGACGTCGTCACGCTGCCCACCGGGTCGACCCCGGTCGACTTCGCGTATGCCGTGCACACCGAGGTGGGGCACCGCTGCATCGGCGCCCGTGTGAACGGGCGGCTGGTCGCGTTGGAGCGCAAGCTCGACAACGGCGAAGTCGTCGAGGTGTTCACCTCCAAGGCGCCCAACGCCGGGCCGTCGCGCGACTGGCAGAACTTCGTGGTATCCCCGCGCGCCAAATCCAAGATCCGGCAGTGGTTCGCCAAAGAGCGCCGCGAAGAGGCGCTCGACACGGGCAAGGAAGCCATCGCCAAGGAGGTCAGGCGAGGCGGCCTGCCGCTGCAGCGCCTATTGACCAGCGAGAACATGAGTGCCGTCGCGGCTGAGCTACGATACCCGGACGTCACCGCGCTCTACACGGCCGTCGGCGAGAATCAGGTTTCGGCCCACCGCGTCGTCAGCAGACTGGTGGCGCAGCTGGGCGGACTCGACAGCGCGGAGGAAGAACTCGCCGAGATCACCACCCCGTCGACCATGCCGCCGCGCCGGCGGACCGGCGGTGATGCCGGTGTGGTCGTCGAAGGCGTCGACAACGTGCTGATCAAATTGGCCAAGTGCTGTACGCCGGTGCCCGGAGACGAGATCCTCGGGTTCGTGACGCGCGGGGGAGGCGTGAGCGTGCACCGCGCCGACTGCCCGAACTCGGGTTCGCTGCGGCAGCAGTCCGAGCGCCTCATCGATGTGGTGTGGGCGCCGTCGGACTCGTCGGTATTCCTGGTCGCCATCCAGGTCGAGGCCCTGGACCGGCATCGCTTGCTCTCCGACGTGACGAAGGCGCTCGCCGACGAGAAGCTCAACATCCTGTCGGCGTCGGTGACGACCAACAACGATCGGGTGGCCGTCAGCCGGTTCACCTTCGAGATGGGCGACCCCACACATCTCGGCCACGTGCTGAACGTCGTCCGCAACATCGAGGGCGTCTACGACGTGTACCGGGTCACCTCGGCCGCATAATTCGGCCTGGAGTGCGGTGGTTTGTGACCGCTATATGGTCACGAACCACCGCACTTCTGCGTTTCTGTTAGCCGACCGCCGCGTTCTTGATGGTGATCGGATCCTTGGGCTTGTCCTCGTTGCCGCCCTGGCCCTTCTCGACCGGGGTCTTGGCGATCTGGTCGAGAACCTTGAAGCCGCCCTCGTCGAGGTGTCCGACGATCGCGAAGTCCGGGCTCAGCTGCGAGTCCGCATAGACGATGAAGAACTGCGCGCCGCCGGTGTTGGCGCGCCCCATCATCGGACGGTTCGAGTTCGCGATCGCGACCGTGCCCCGCGGGTAGATGACGGGGCCGGCGCCCATCATCGAATCCTGGCTTCCCGGAGCCTTCTTCAGATCGGTCGGCGGCTCATCCGGGCTGGTCCAGCCGGGGCTGCCCAACAGGGTTCCGGTCGGGTCGCCGCACTGGAGCACCTTGAGATTCTCGCTGTTGGTGAGGCGGTGGCAGTCGACGCCGTTGTAGTAGCCGTTCTTAGCCAGCGACTCGATGGCCGCGGTGTTGCACGGTGCCGACGTGGAGTCGAGGGTGATCGGCAGGTTGCCGCGGTTGGTCTCCAGCGTCAGCGGGCGCTGGGCGCTGGCGAACCACGAACCGGTCTTGATGAACCGCTCCGAGCTGCCGGGGAAGGGCAGCGGCACGTTCGACGTGGGCTGGGGCGCCGTCCGCTCCTTGGGCAGCGCCGCGGCCAGCTCGTCGAGGTACTTGTTGGCCTCGGCGCGGCGCTCCGGGGGCTGCTGGCCGACGATGTTCGCGCGGTTCTTGACCGTGTCCGCCAGCGTGTCCTGAGCCTTGCCCCATTCGCAGGTCACCGTGCCGAGGAAGTTCTGGGTGACCCAGACGATCGTCAGCGCGGTCGCCAACGCGATCACGGAGACGATCGAGATGACGATGTTGCGACTGCGGCGCTTGCGGTCGCGCTCGGCGGCCAGTCGGGCCTCGAGCTTGCGTTTGGCGGCCAGCCGGCGATCCTCGTTGCTGGTCACTTGCTCGTCGTTGCTGGTCACGTGCGGCAACTCTCCTCAGAGTGGTCGAAGTTCACTGCCATACTGCCAGTTCGCCGTCCACGGCGGTGACACCGGGTGCACGCGCGTCGGCGGGTCAGCCGGAGTTTCTGCGAGAATGGCGGCCATGCTGATCACCGGATTCCCCGCGGGCATGTTCCAGACGAACTGCTACATCGTCTCTGGCGACGCCTCGCCCGGCGGGCCAGGAGGCGAGGCGGTCATCATCGATCCCGGTCAGGATGCGGCCGACCAGGTGGAGAAGCTGTGTTCGGAGAACGGGCTGACCCCGGTCGCGGTGCTGCTCACGCACGGTCATCTCGATCACACGTGGAACGCGGCCAAGGTCTGCGAGCGGTACGGCATCCCGTGCTACATCCACCCCGCGGACCGTCCGATGCTGACCGACCCCGCGAAGGGGATCGGGCGCACGCTGGGAGCGATGATCGGCGTCCTGAAATTCCACGAGCCGGAGAAGGTGGTGGAGTTCTCCGACGAGGAGGAGGTCGAGTTGGCCGGCCTGCGATTCACCGTCGATCTCGCCCCCGGCCACACCCAGGGCTCGGTGTTGCTCGGGCTGGACGTGCCGGTCGAGGATGAGGCCGACCCCGACGCCGAGATGCGGGTGTGTTTCGCCGGAGACGTATTGTTCCAGGGGTCGATCGGCCGCACGGACCTCCCGGGCGGCGATCACCAGCAGCTGCTGGACTCGATCGCCGCGAAGCTGCTGCCGTTGCCCGACGACACGCTGGTGCTGCCGGGCCACGGTCCGCAGACGACGATCGGCGCCGAGCGCGCGAGCAATCCCTTTCTCGCCGGAATCGGCGGTTCGGGCGGTCCAGCGGGTGACGATGCGAAAGGACGATACGGACTGTGAGCGACTTCCAGGCGCCGCGCGGCATCCCGGACTACTACCCGCCGCGCTCGGCGGACTTCGTGAGGGTGCGGGACACCCTGACCACCGCGGCGCGCCTCGCCGGCTACGGCCACATCGAACTGCCGGTGTTCGAGGACACCGCCTTGTTCGCCCGGGGCGTGGGGGAGTCGACCGACGTCGTGTCGAAGGAGATGTACACCTTTGCCGACCGCGGCGACCGCAGTGTGACTCTTCGCCCCGAGGGCACCGCCGGCGTGATGCGGGCGGTGATCCAGCACGGTCTCGACCGCGGCCAGCTCCCGGTGAAGCTCTGCTACTCCGGGCCGTTCTTCCGCTACGAGAAGCCGCAGGAGGGGCGCTACCGTCAACTGCAGCAGGTCGGTGTCGAGGCGATCGGCGTCGACGATCCCGCGCTCGACGCCGAGGTCATCGCCATCGCCGACGAGGGCTATCGGCGGTTGGGCCTGACCGGCTATCGGCTCGAGCTGGCCTCGCTGGGGACGGCGACCGACCGGCCGGCCTATCGCGACGCACTGCTCGAATTCCTGATGGGCCTCGACCTCGACGACGCCACCCGCGCCCGCGCGCAGATCAATCCGCTGCGGGTCCTCGACGACAAGAGGCCCGAGGTGCGCGAACTCACCGCTGACGCCCCGTTGCTGCTCGACCACCTGTCGGAGGAGTCGGCCGAGCACTTCGCGGCGGTACGGGGCCACTTGGACCGCCTCGGCGTCGCGTACGAGATCAACCCCCGTCTGGTCCGCGGTCTGGACTATTACACGAAGACGACCTTCGAGTTCGTACACGACGGTCTGGGCGCGCAGTCCGGGATCGGCGGGGGCGGGCGCTATGACGGGTTGATGCGCCAGCTCGGAGGCAAGCAGGACCTCTCCGGTATCGGCTTCGGGATCGGCGTCGACCGGACGGTCCTGGCGCTGCGCGCCGAGGGCGTCGCCCAGGAGGAGCCGCCGCGCTGCCGCGTGTACGGCGTCGGCATGGGCGAGGCGGCCAGGGCGGAATTGGTCGTCATCGCGTCCCAGCTGCGCGCGGCGGGCATCGCCGTCGACCTGGCCTACGGGGACCGCGGTCTCAAAGGCGCTATGAAGGCCGCGGACCGTTCCGGCGCCGCCTTCGCTCTGGTACTCGGCGAACGGGAGTTGGCCGAGCGCGCCATCGAACTCAAGAAGCTCGCGACCGGAGAGCAGGAACGGGTGTCCCTCTCCAACATCGTCGAGGAGGTTCGCCTGCTCAGCGCCGAACTTGACGCCGAGCGCCCGTTCTGACCGGAACGACCGTCACAGGTCGTTGGTCGCGAAGGTGTCGCAACGGCGCGGGTCACCGGATTCGTAGCCGATGGTGAACCAGCGCGAGCGCTGCGCGGCCGAGCCGTGCGTCCAGCCTTCCGGGTTGGAATTCGAGCCCTGGATGGTGTCGTCGCCGATGGCCTTGGCGGTCTGGATGACCGACGCGATCTGGTCCTGGGTCAGCGGAGCGAGCATCGCGTCGGGTCCCTTGTCGGCGTTGGCCGCCCACACACCGGCCAGGCAGTCGGCCTGCAACTCGACGCGCACTGAGCCGGCGTTGCCCATCCGGTTGCCCTTCTGCAGGGCGCCGGTGAGATTCTGCACGTGGTGGCCGTATTCGTGGGCGACGACGTACATCTGGGCCAGCGGACCGTTGCTGCCGCCCATCCGCTTGAGGGTGTCGAAGAAGGACGGGTCGAAATACGCCGTGCGGTCGGCGGGGCAGTAGAAGGGCCCCATCGACGAGGAGGCGGGCCCGCACGCGGTGTTCACCGCACCGGAGAAGACTTTGGTCCGCGGTTCGGTGTAGCCGGGCAACAGCTTCGGCCACACCTTGTTGAGGCTGTCCACGGTGCCGACGATGCGGCAGATGGTGTCGGTGTTGGCCTTCTCGATCGTGCACTGCTGGATGTGCTGGGCGATCGCGTCGTTCGTCGACGCCTGATTCTGCGCCGGCGATCCGGCCTCGCCCAGCAGGTTGCCGGGATTCACACCGAGGAAAAGCGCGACGAGCGTGAGGATCAAGCCCATGGTGCCTCCCATGGCGATGCGTCCGCCCCCGAGGCCGCCACCGCCTCCGAGACCACCGCCGAGCCCGCCACCCGAACCGCCGCTGGAGACCGTCGACGTGTCGAGCGGGCCGCTGCCTTGGAAAGTCATTGTTCTCCTGTCATCGCAGTCAGTGAATTTCAGCATATTCGCGCATGCGGTGCGCGGGCGACGTTTCCCCGCGCTGATCGGGTGACCCGATGGGGTCACCCGACCGGGTCATTCATCAGGGTGGGTCCGTAGACTGGACCATCGAGCCGGACTCGGCCCCACACCGATCACCCAATCCCTTGGAGGACTTTCCAGTGCTGCGCACCCATCTCGCAGGCTCGCTGCGCCGTGAATCGGCCGGCGAGACCGTCACCGTCGCCGGATGGGTGGCCCGGCGCCGCGATCACGGCGGCGTCGTGTTCATCGATCTCCGCGATGCCTCGGGTCTTGTGCAGGTGGTCTTCCGCGAGGACGCGGTGGCCGAAGCCGCGCACCGCCTGCGGGCGGAGTTCTGCGTGGCGATCACCGGCGTCGTCGAGGTGCGCCCGGAGGGGTCGGAGAACCCGAACCTCGCCTCGGGGGCGATCGAGATCAGTGCGGCCGAGCTGGAAGTGCTGAACGAATCGGCCCCGCTCCCGTTCCAGCTCGACGAGCAGCCGGGTGAAGAGGTGCGGCTGCGATACCGCTACCTGGATCTGCGGCGCGAGGACCCCGCGGCGGCGATCCGCCTCCGGTCGAAGGCCAACGCCGCGGCCCGCGGCGTGCTGGCCGCCCATGACTTCGTCGAGATCGAGACGCCCACCCTGACCCGGTCGACGCCCGAAGGCGCACGCGACTTCCTGGTCCCGGCCCGCCTCCAGCCGGGCAGCTTCTACGCGCTGCCGCAGAGCCCGCAGCTGTTCAAGCAGCTGTTGATGGTGGCCGGGATGGAACGGTACTACCAGATCGCCCGGTGCTACCGGGACGAGGACTTCCGCGCCGACCGGCAGCCGGAGTTCACCCAGCTCGACTTGGAGATGAGCTTCGTCGACGAGGACGACGTGATCGCCCTCGCCGAGGAGATCCTCGTCGCGCTGTGGCAGTTGATCGGCCACGACGTCTCCACGCCGATCCCGCGGATCACCTATGCGGAGGCGATGCGCCGATACGGCACCGACAAGCCCGACCTGCGGTTCGACCTCGAACTCGTCGAGTGCACCGAGTTCTTCGCGGACACCCCGTTCCGCGTGTTCCAGGCTCCCTACGTCGGAGCGGTGGTCATGCCCGGCGGTGCCGACCAGCCGCGCCGCACGCTCGACGCCTGGCAGGAGTGGGCCAAGCAGCGCGGCGCCAAAGGATTGGCCTACGTGCTCGTCGGCGAGGACGGCACCCTCGGCGGCCCGGTCGCCAAGAACCTGTCCGACGCCGAGCGCGCCGGATTGGCCGCCCACGTCGGCGCACGGCCCGGGGATTGTGTCTTCTTCGCCGCCGGCCCGGCCAAGGCCCAGCGCGCGCTGCTCGGTGCCGCACGGGTGGAGATCGCCGAGCGCCTGGGACTGATCGGCCCGGACAACCGCGACTGGTCGTTCGTCTGGGTGGTCGACGCGCCGCTGTTCGAGCCGGTGGACGACGCTGCTGCGGCGGGCGACGTCGCCGTGGGTTCGGGTGCGTGGACGGCCGTGCACCACGCGTTCACGTCGCCCAAACCGGAGTCCCTTGCCGGCCTGGAGAGCGATCCGGGCGCCGCGCTCGCATACGCCTACGACATCGTCTGCAACGGCAACGAGATCGGCGGCGGATCGATTCGCATCCACCGCCGCGACATCCAGGAGCGTGTCTTCGCGATCATGGGCATCGACGGCGAGGAAGCGCAGGAGAAGTTCGGCTTCCTGCTGGACGCCTTCGCCTACGGCGCCCCGCCCCACGGCGGCATCGCGTTCGGCTGGGACCGGATCACCGCACTGCTGGCGGGTGAGCCGTCGATTCGCGAGGTCATCGCCTTCCCCAAGTCCGGCGGCGGTGTCGACCCGCTGACCGCGGCGCCGGCGCCGATCACGGCGGCCCAGCGCAAGGAGTCGGGAATCGACTCGAAGCCGAAGGCGGCGGAACCCGGGAAGACGGCGGGACAGCCGTCCGCCGCGGCCGGCCAGTCCGCGGCGCCGTCTCAATCCGGCCAGTGACGCGGCTTACATTGTTGGGTAGGTTGGACTAATCATGACCGCCATCGTTGAGAGCCGGATCGAGGGCGCGTTGACCACGGCCGAGGCCGTGTTGTCGGCGCGAGCCGGTACACCGGTCTCGCTGTCGGACCCCGAGGATCTCGGCGGCTCCGGACGCAGCATCGTCGTGCGGGCCAGGGTGACCAAGAACCCGGTGTCGACGCATCGCACCCTGGTCATCAAAGCCCTTGGCGCGGAAGACAATCCGGAGTCCTTCCACCGCGAGATCGCCGCCTACCAGTACGCCACTGCGCTGCCCAGCGCCAGTCGTCCCGGACCGCAGCTGATCGCCCACGACCCCGACAAGCGGGTGATCGTGCTCTCCGACCTCGGTACCGGGCGCGCGATGACGGATCTGCTCGCCGGCCACGACGTCGAGGAGGCCTCGCGCGCGATCAGCGCCTGGGGACAGGCGCTGGGACGGATGCACGCGGCGACCATCGGCGGCGAGGAAGACTTCAACGCACTCGTCCGCCGATCGCAGGCACGTCCGGTGGAGGGCGTACCGACGCGGTGGGCGGCCCGGGTCGTCGCCGAGCTGCCGTCGGTGGCCGACGCGCTGCGCGTGGAGGTGCCCGCCTTGGTGACGGAACGGCTCGACGACGCGGTGCGGCTCTTCGGCGAGGGCGATTTCCGTGCGTTCAGCACGTCCGACGTCGGCCCGGAGAACATCCTGATCAATTCCGACGGCGTGCGCTTCATGGACTACGAGTGGGGCGGGTTCCGCGATGCCACGCTGGACGTGGCGTACGGCCTGGTGACTTTCCCCGAGCACCTCGGTTCGAGGTCGGCGGCGGTGCGGGCCGACCTGGAGACGGCACTGGTCGACGCGTGGCGTTCCGAGGCGCAGCCGATGTGGCCGGCCCTCGGCGACGATCGGGCCGTGCAGGATCTGATCATCTCGGCCCGCCTGCTCTGGGTCTGGCTGTCGACGGTGGTGTTCGTCGGCTCCGGCGACGACCGGCCCACCGACAGCGTCGAGGAAGTCCTGCTGGCCCACGACTGGGCGATCACGACCGGAGACCCCGGGGTGGCGCGCGATCGCTGGCTCGAGTTGGCGGAGGCGGCGCAGCGGGGAGCCGCCGCCAACCCCGAGCTCACCGAACTCGCCGAATTCAGCACGGAGTTCGCGGCCGCCCTGCGGCGGGACTGGTTGTCCTAACCCGTCCATGGACACCCTGTTCGACCCCGAGCCTGACGAGTCGTCCGCGTCGTCCTCGGCGCGGGCGGGTGCACCGCTCGCGGTTCGCATGAGGCCGCAGAGCCTGGCCGAGGTCGTCGGCCAGGAGCATCTGCTCAAGCCCGGTTCACCGCTGCACCGACTGGTCGAGGGATCCGGTGCGGCGTCCGTGCTGCTGTACGGGCCGCCCGGTACGGGCAAGACCACCATGGCGTCGCTGATCTCCCGGGCAACGGGCGGCCGTTTCGAGGCGCTCTCGGCCCTGTCCGCCGGCGTCAAAGAAGTACGTGCGGTCATCGACCTGGCCCGGCGCAGGCTGGTGGCCGGCGAACAGACCGTGCTGTTCATCGACGAGGTGCACCGCTTCTCCAAGAACCAGCAGGACGCGCTGCTCGACGCCGTGGAGAACCGGATCATCCTGCTGGTCGCCGCCACCACCGAGAATCCGTCCTTCTCGGTGGTCGCCCCGTTGATGTCTCGTTCGCTGGTGCTGGCGCTGCAGCCGTTGTCCGACGACGACATCGGCGTGGTGCTCGACCGCGCGGTCGAAGCCGAGCGGGGCCTCGCGGGCACCGTCGTACTCACCGACGAGGCGCGAACGCACCTGATCGCGGTCGCCGGCGGCGACGCTCGGCGGGCGCTCACCGCTCTCGAGGCAGCGGCGTCGGCCGTTCTCGGCGCCGACGTCGACGAAGGCGAAGCGGTCGAGGTCGGCCTGGCCGACGTCGAAGCGGCCATCGACCAGGCCGCCGTGCGATATGACCGCAACGGCGACCAGCACTACGACGTCATCAGCGCGTTCATCAAGTCGATCCGGGGATCGGACGTGGACGCGGCACTGCACTACCTGGCGCGGATGATCACTGCGGGCGAGGACCCGCGGTTCATCGCGCGACGGCTGATGATCCACGCCAGCGAGGACATCGGCATGGCTGACCCGACAGCGTTGACGGCCGCCGTCAACGCCGCCCAGGTGGTGGCCATGGTGGGCATGCCGGAGGCGAAACTGGCGTTGACGCAGGCGACGATCCACTTGGCGACGGCACCGAAATCCGACGGGGTGGTGTCGGCGATCGGCGCCGCGATGGCCGATATCTCGGCCGGAAAGATCGGGTCGGTTCCCGCGCACCTGCGAGACGGCCACTACGCCGGAGCCAAAGAACTCGGCAGCGCGGTGGGCTATCGGTATCCGCACGACGACCCCGACGGAGTCGTCGCGCAGCAGTACCCGCCGGACGAATTGGTCGGGGTGGACTACTACGCCCCGACCGAACGCGGCGCGGAGCGGGAGCTCGCGGCACGGGTTCCCCGCCTGCGTGCGATCATCCGCCGCCTGCGTCGGTGAGCACCGCCGCTAGACTGGAGCTTTGGTGCTCGCCGCACCCGAGCCGAACCAGTTCCCCTCGACGAAGGACAGTCACGCAGTGCAGACGCACGAGATCCGCAAGCGATTCCTGGACCACTTCATCCGGTCCGGCCACACCGAGGTCCCGAGCGCTCCACTGATCCTCGACGATCCGAACCTGATGTTCGTCAACGCCGGAATGGTGCCCTTCAAGCCGTACTTTCTCGGCGAGCAGACCCCACCCTACGACCGGGCGACGAGCGTGCAGAAATGCGTCCGCACCCTCGACATCGAAGAAGTCGGGATCACCACCAGGCACAACACCTTCTTCCAGATGGCCGGCAACTTCTCCTTCGGCGATTACTTCAAGCGCGAGGCCATCCAGTTCGCCTGGTCGCTGCTGACGAACCCCGTCGACGACGGCGGCTATGGGATCGACCCGACCAGGCTCTGGCCGACGGTCTATCTCGACGACGACGAGGCCGAGGCGATCTGGCGCAAGGAGATCGGCGTCCCGGCGGAGCGGATCCAGCGCCGCGGAATGAAGGACAACTACTGGTCGATGGGGGTCCCCGGCCCGTGCGGCCCGTGTTCGGAGATCTTCTACGACCGCGGCCCCGACTACGGGGTGGAGGGCGGCCCCGAGGTCGACGAAGACCGCTACATCGAGATCTGGAACCTGGTGTTCATGCAGAACATCCGGGGCGAGGGCGGCGCGAAGGACGGCTACGAGATCCTCGGGCCGCTGCCCAAGCGCAACATCGACACCGGTATGGGCATCGAGCGCGTCGCCTGCATCCTGCAGGGCGTCGACAACGTCTACGAGACGGATCTGCTCAAGCCGATCATCGACCAGGCGGTCGAGCTCACTGATCGGCGCTATGGCGCCGGTGGTGAAACGGGCGCCGCCGACGACGTCAAGTTCCGCGTGATCGCCGACCACACCCGGACCGCCGCCATGTTGATCGGCGACGGTGTACTGCCCGGCAACGAAGGCCGCGGGTACGTGCTGCGCCGTCTGCTGCGCCGCATCGTCCGCTCGGCCCGTCTGCTCGGCGCCACCGGGCCGACGATGGCCGCGTTCATCGGCACGGCGATCGACGTGATGGCACCCTCGTATCCCGAGCTCGCGGCGGCCCGCGACCGGATCCTCACCGTCGCGGTAGGCGAGGAGGACACGTTCTCCAAGACCTTGTCGGCCGGCTCGACACTGTTCGCCGAGGCCGCCGCCGAGACCAAAGCGGCGGGCAGCGGGCAGATCAGCGGTGACGCCGCGTTCACCCTGCACGACACCTACGGGTTCCCGATCGACTTGACCCTGGAGATGGCGTCCGAGGCAGGACTGACCGTCGATGCCGACGGATTCGCCGCCCTCATGGCCGAGCAGCGGCAACGAGCGAAAGCCGACGCCAACGCCCGCAAGAGCGGACACGCCGACTTGAGCGTGTACCGCGAATTCGTCGACTCGCATCCCACGGTCTTCGTCGGATTCGACGAGTTGGTCAGCGAAGCGCGGGTGCTGGCCGTCGTCGGCGACGGCCAGCGGCTGGGCCGCGCGGGCACCGGCGCCGAGGTCGACATCATCCTGGATCGCACCCCGTTCTACGCGGAGGGCGGCGGTCAGCTCGCCGACGTCGGCACCATCACCACCAGTTCCGGGGTACGAGTGGCCGTCTCCGACGTGCAGAAGGTCGGCAAGGCGGTCTGGTTGCACCGGGGGACCGTCGAGGCAGGCGAGATCGCCGAAGGCGACGAGGTGATCGTCGCGGTCGATCCGACGTGGCGGCACGGCGCAACGCAGGGGCATTCGGGTACGCACATGGTCCACGCGGCGCTGCGCCAGGTGCTCGGTCCGACGGCGACGCAGGCCGGCTCGCTGAACAAACCGGGGTACCTGCGCTTCGACTTCCACGCCAGCGGCCCGCTCACCGATGCGCAACGACGGGAGATCGAAGAGATCTCCA
The DNA here is from genome assembly GCF_000241265.1 of Gordonia araii NBRC 100433. Lineage (GTDB taxonomy): Bacteria > Actinomycetota > Actinomycetes > Mycobacteriales > Mycobacteriaceae > Gordonia > Gordonia araii. Next base: position 73,252 of record NZ_BAEE01000064.1, on the reverse strand, counting down.
ACACCGCCGTCGAGGCGAACTACCCGGTCCACACGTTCGAAACGGGTTTCGACGAGGCCAAGGCGATGGGCGCGATGGCGTTGTTCGGGGAGAACTACGGCGACGTGGTCCGCGTCGTCGAGATCGGCGGCCCGTTCTCCATGGAACTGTGCGGCGGCACCCACGTCGCGACCTCGTCGCAGATCGGCCCGATCACGGTGATCGGCGAATCCTCCGTCGGATCGGGCATCCGTCGGGTCGAGGCATTCGTCGGCATGGACTCCTTCCGGCATCTGTCCACCGAGCGGGCCCTGCTGGCCGGCGTCGCCTCGTCGCTCAAGGTGCCCAGCGCCGAGGTCCCGGCTCGCGTCGAGCAGTTGGTCAGCCGATTGCGCGACGCGGAGCGCGAAGTCGCCCGCCTGCGCGCCGAGCAAGCCCGTGCTGCCGCGGCGAATTTGCTCGACTCGGCCGAGCGCGTCGGCGACGTCGACGTGATCGGTGGGCGCCTGGCTGACGGGCTCACCGGCAACGACCTGCGCGACCTGGCCGCGGACCTGCGCAACCGGGCCCGTTCGGACAAGGCGGTCGTCGTCGTCTTCTCGGCGACCCCGGGCAGTGGCGGCGAGGCGGCCAAGGTGCCGTTCGTGGTCGCCACGACGCCGGGAGCGCGAGACGCCGGGCTGGCCGCCGGGGCGATCGTCAAGGAGATCGCGCCGCTGGTCAGCGGGCGCGGCGGCGGCAAGCCCGATCTGGCACAGGGATCGGGCAGCGAGGCCGACGGGATCCCGGGAGCCATGGCAAGACTGCGCGAGCTGGTCGGGAAACAGTAGTGCTGGACCCTCGTGGTCGCCGCTTGGCCGTAGACGTCGGCACCGTCCGGATCGGGGTCGCGGTCTGCGACCCGGACGGGATCTTGGCCACCCCGGTCGAGACGGTCCCTCGGGCCGGAAAGGGCGGAACGCCGACGGCGGCGCACGACACCGCGGCGATCGAGCGGCTGGTGGCGTTGGTCGCCGAATACGAGGCGGTCGAAGTGATCGTCGGGCTTCCCCGGGACCTGCGAGGCGAGGAAGCGCTGGCCGCGCAGGCGGTCCGACGGTTCGGCGACCAACTCGCGCGGGCGATCGAACCGGTGCCGGTGATCTACACCGACGAGCGCATGAGCACGGCCAGCGCGGCACGGGCGCTGCGCGACGCCGGCCGCGATTCGCGAAAAGCGCGCGGAGTGATCGATCAGGCTGCCGCTGTCGCTATTCTTCAAGGATGGTTGGATAGCCGCGCATAGCGACCCCGCGCAATCGGCGGGTATGAGCGTTTCCGTGCGGGCGCGACGATAGAGTCGACAGACCCGCGAATCGGACAAGACGAAGGGATCAGTGCGTGACTGATGAGGTGAGCCCATCCAACGGCTCCGATGACCAGAACGGCCAACCGACGTCCTCCACGCGTCACCGCACCCGCCGCGGCGAGTCGAAGGGTCTTTCCGGTGCCCCGGCATGGATGACCGGCGAGATCCCTCGCGTCGACGATCGATCCGCGCAGGCGAAGCCTGCGGGACAAGCCGACGACGACGTCAGGCCCAACATCGTGCGTCACGTCGATCGTCCGGCACCGCAAACCGGTCGTCCCGCGGCGCAGACTCAGCGCCCGATGCCGGCCGAGCGACCGGCCAACCGGCCGGCTCCCCGCGTGCCCGGCGATCAGCCCACAGCGCAGTTCAAGCCGGCGACGACCAACGACGACACCGTTGCTGCCGGGGCGACCAACGCTGCCGGGGCGACGAACGAGGAGGACGACAAGGCCGCCTCGGTCAAGGCGCGCGCCGTACCCGCGTGGCACACGGACCTCGACGAGGCCGATGCGGCGAAACGGGCCAGCGCAGCGTCCGAAGACTCCGAACGGATGCCGCGTCGTCGCAGCCGCCAGCGCAGTTGGGCGCTGATCGCCGCCGCGGTCTTCGTGGTGGCGGCACTCGGCGCCGGTGGCTACCTCGTGGCTGACCGCTTCGGCCTGCTCGCCTCCTCGAAGGACTTCAGCAGCCAGACCGGGGACGCCGACGTCCTCGTCACGATCCCGGACAATTCGACGCTCACCGACTTCGGCCGGATCCTGTCCGACGCGGGCGTCGTCGGGTCGTCCAAGGCATTCATTTCGGCCGCCGACAACCAGCCGCTGGCGGGCGGGATCTACAAACTCCGCACAGGTATCTCGGCTGCGACCGCTGTAGAGATGATGTCGGGGGAGACCCATCGCGTCGGGCGGCTCGTCGTTCCCGAAGGGGTCCAGCTCGAGGCGAAGCGCGGTGTCGATCGCAAGACGGTGCCCGGGGTCTTCGACCGCATCGAGACCGTGACCAGCGTGGACTTGAACGGCGAGAAGATCGGCATCACCGTCGAGCAGCTGGAGAACGCGGCCAAGACCGCGTCCGCCGAGGAACTGGGCATTCCGGCGTGGGCTCGGGAAGCCTTCGCCGACCTGGCGGGCGACTACCGGCGGATCGAGGGACTCGTGGCTCCCGGCACGTGGGAGGCGATCGATCCGAAGGCGACGCCGGTAGAGGTCCTGCACCACCTCATCACCGACAGCACCCGCCGGTACGAGTCGTGGGGGCTGCTCAGCGCCAACAACAGCGGACTGAAGCCGTACGAGGTGCTGGTGGCGGCATCGGTCGCCGAGCGCGAGGTCAACAGCGTCGACGATCTGCCGAAGGTCGCCCGCGTCATCCTGAACCGGCTGGACAAGAAGCAGCGGCTGGAGATGGATTCGACGACCAACTACACCGCGGCGGAGACGAATATCGACGTCCACGGTGAGAACTACAAGGCCGACACCCGGTGGAACACCTACCGGGTCTTCGGTCTGCCGCCGACGCCGATAGCGACGGTCGGGGAGAAGGCGATGAAGGCGATGCTCGACCCGCCGGAGGGAAACTGGCTCTACTTCATCACCGTCGACAAACAGGGCACGACGAAGTTCTCCGCGACGTTCAAAGAACACCTGCGCAACCGCAAGATCGCCTGTGACAACAAGTTCCTCCGCACCGGCTGCTGAGGCCGGGGCCGGTCAGGGCCGCAGGGCCGCGGTCCTGGGCTACCCGATCGAGCATTCCCGCTCGCCCGACCTGCACCGGGCCGCTTACCGTGCGCTGGGGCTGACCGGCTGGACCTACGAACGGATCGAGTGCCGCGCAGGGGAGCTGGCCGGCGTGGTCGACGGGCTCGACGACTCCTACGTCGGCGTGTCGGTGACGATGCCGGGCAAAGCCGAGGCACTGGCGTATGCGGATGAGGCGACCGAGCGGGCTCGTCTCGTCGGGTCGGCCAACACCCTGGTCCGGGACGACGGCAAGTCAGACCGGCCGGACGGCTGGCTCGCCGACTGCACCGACATCGACGGCGTCGCGGGGGCGCTGACCGCCGTCGGCGCCGACTTTGTCGCGAACCCCCGGGCCGTGCTGCTGGGAGCCGGCGGTACAGCGCGGCCCACCCTCGCCGCGCTGGCCGACGCCGGAGCGCGCGAGGTCGCCGTCGTGGTGCGCGACGCGTCCCGAGCATCGGCTGCGCTGGACTTGGCCGAACAACTGTCGTTGGCCGCACGCGTCGTAGGTTTCGGCGACGAACCGGCCCTGACCGAGGCATTCGCCGCATCCGGCGTCGTCGTCTCGACCGTCCCGGCCGACGCCGCCGCGGCGGTCACCGGCGCGGTCAACACCCCGCTCAGACTCGTCGACGCCATCTACAGTCCGTGGCCGACCCCGTTGGCCGCCCGCGTGGCGGAGACCGGCGGAACGGTCATCGGAGGCTTGGTGATGCTGCTGAACCAGGCGTTCCGGCAGGTCGAGTTGTTCACCGGGCAGCCGGCACCGCGCGAGGCGATGGCGGCGGCGCTTTCCACAGATGCCGCGGATCCCCAGGAGCGCTGACGGCGACGGGTTGCGCCAGCCCAGCTGGCCGCAACGGCGCGGATGATCGAGGCGTGGAGCCGGTCGTCGCTGGGTGGTTGCTGGTCGCCGGCGAGATCGACCGGCGGACCGGGCGGCTGCCGCTGGTCGTGCTCTGGCCCGGCATCGCGGCGGTCATAACCTGCGGGGTCGCGGGCGCCCTCGCCGGTGAGCCGGCGGTGCTGTCATCCGCGGCCGCGGCCGCGCTGCCGTACGTCGGCGCACACGCTGCGGGGCAGGCCGGCGGAGGCGATGTGAAGCTCGGGTTCATCGTCGGCGGACTCGTCGCCGATCCGCTTGTCGCACTGGCCGCGGTGGGCGTCGCTCAGCTGGTCGGGCTAGCGGGCTTCGTCCTCGACCGTCGCACCCGACGACCGCACGGTCCGGCGTTGGCCGGGGTCGCGGCCCTCGCCGTGCTCGCGGCGTGACGCTGGATTCGGGCGGCGAGGCCGCGCATGGAAGAATTGGGAACCGTGCTGCGCTGGATCACCGCTGGAGAATCACACGGACGTGCCCTCGTGGCACTCGTCGAGGGAATGGTCGCCGGGGTCCAAGTGACCTCGGCCGATATCGCCGAACAATTGGCACGTCGCCGCCTGGGCTATGGCCGCGGTGCCCGGATGAAGTTCGAGGCCGACGAGGTGACCCTCCTCGCCGGTCTGCGCCACGGCGTCACGTTGGGCAGCCCCATCGCCATCGAGATCGGCAACACCGAGTGGCCCAAGTGGGAACAGGTGATGGCGCCGGACCCGGTCGACGACGCCGAGTTGGAATCCAGCGCGCGCAACGCGCCGCTGACCCGTCCCCGGCCGGGGCATGCCGACTACTCGGGAATGCTCAAGTACGGCTTCGACGACGCTCGGCCGATCCTGGAACGCGCGAGCGCCCGGGAGACAGCCGCGCGCGTCGCCGCCGGGACCGTGGCGCGACGCTTCTTGAGCCAGGTCGCCGGAATCGAGATCGTCTCCCATGTGATCTCGATCGGTGCCAGTGACCCGTACGACGGCCCGGCGCCCGGTCCGGCCGATCTCGCCGCGATCGACGAGAGCCCGGTGCGTGCCTTCGGGGAAGCGGCCGAGGCATCCATGATCGCCGAGATCGAGGCGGCGAAGAAGGACGGCGACACGCTGGGCGGCGTGGTCGAGGTGGTCGCCACGAACGTCCCCATCGGCCTGGGTTCCCACATCAGCGGTGAGACCAGGCTCGACGCCCGCCTAGCAGCGGCACTGATGGGCATTCAGGCGATCAAGGGGGTCGAGGTCGGCGACGGCTTCCGAACCGCGCGTCGCCGCGGCAGTCAGGCGCACGACGAGATGGTGCCCGGCCCGGACGGTGTCACGCGGTCGACCAATCGTGCCGGCGGCCTGGAGGGCGGGATGACCAACGGGCAGGATCTGCGGGTTCGCGCCGCGATGAAGCCGATTTCCACCGTTCCGCGTGCGCTGTCCACCGTCGACATGGCGACCGGGGAGACGGCCAGCGCCATCCATCAGCGCTCCGACGTGTGCGCGGTGCCGGCGGCCGGTGTCGTCGCCGAGGCGATGGTCTCGCTGGTGGTCGCCCAAGCGCTGCTGGAGAAGTTCGGCGGCGACTCCATCGGCGAAACCGCCTCCAATCTCCGTACGTACCTCGAGCGGATCGCGGCCCGACCGCCTCGCCCATGAGCGCTCGGACCGCGCCGGCCGTCGTACTCACCGGGTTCATGGGTGCCGGCAAGTCCACGGTCGGCCGCGCGGTGGCGGAGCGTCTCGGCGTCCGGTTCCTCGACACCGATGCCGAACTCGAGCGCAGCACCGGCCGCACCATCGCATCGATCTTCACCGAGGACGGCGAAGCCGCCTTCCGTGAACTCGAACTGGCCACCGTGACCCGCGTGCTGGCGGACTTCGACGGAGTCGTCGCGCTGGGCGGCGGCTCGGTCACGGTGCCGGCCATCCGCGCCGCCCTGACCGGCGGGCCGGTCGTACACCTGCGGATCACGGCCGAGAACGGCTTCCGCAGAGTCGAGGGCTCCGATCGGCCGCTGCTGGCCGGCCCCGAGCCACGCGACACGTACGCCCAGCTGCTCGCCGAACGCGCCGAGCTCTACGAGACGGTCGCCGCCGTCACCGTCGACGCCGACCAGCCGGTCGACACCGTCGTCGACGCGATCCTCACCGCACTCCGAAAGGACAACGAGTCATGACCGAGCCAGTCCGGATCGGTGTCAACGCCGCATCCCCCTACGAGGTCGTCATCGGCCGCGGATTGCTCGACGACGTTGCCCGCGCGGCGCAGGGAGCCGATTCGGTGGCCATCCTGTACCAGCCGACCCTCCAGTCCACCGCCGAACAGATCCGAGCCTTCCTCGCGGACAAGGGGTTCGACGCCCATCGCGTCGAGATCCCCGACGCGGAAGCCGGGAAGGACCTGCAGGTCGCGGCCTTCTGCTGGGATGTGTGCGGCCGCATCGGGCTGAAGCGCAACGACAAGATCATCAGCCTTGGCGGCGGCGCCGCCACCGACCTGGCGGGCTTCGTCGCCGCGACGTGGATGCGGGGGATCGGCGTCATCCACATTCCGACCACCCTGCTGGCCATGGTCGACGCAGCGGTGGGCGGCAAGACGGGAATCAACACCGACGCGGGTAAGAACCTGGTCGGATCGTTCCACGAGCCCGATGCCGTCCTCGTGGACATCGCCACGCTGGAGACCGTCCCCCCCAACGAGGTCATCGCCGGCATGGCGGAGGTCATCAAGACGGGATTCATCGCCGACCCGACGATTCTCGACCTGATCGAGGCCGATCCGACGGCGGCGCTCGACACTTCGGGGGAAGTGTTGCCCGAGTTGATCCGCCGGTCGGTACAGGTGAAGGCCGACGTCGTGTCGGCCGACCTGAAGGAATCCTCCTTGCGGGAGATCCTCAATTACGGGCACACGCTGGGCCACGCCATCGAGCGTCGCGAACGGTACCGCTGGCGCCACGGTGCCGCGGTCTCGGTGGGCCTCGTGTTCGCGGCTGAGCTGGCGCGACTGGCCGGGCGGCTCGATGACGACACCGCCGACCGGCACCGCAGCGTGCTCGAGTTGATCGGCCTACCCACCACGTACGACGCCGACGCGCTCGGCGATCTAATGGAGGGAATGGCGGGCGACAAGAAGAACCGCTCGGGCGTGCTGCGGTTCGTCGTACTGGACGGCTTGGCCAAGCCGGGACGACTCGAGGGGCCGGACCCGGCGTTGATCGCCGCGGCTTATTCGGCCGTGGCGGCCGCGGACTGAGCCGGCAGGTCGAGGTTGTCGGCCGTCTGCGCGCCCTTGCGGTCCTCGCGGCGCACCAGCCAACGGCCGATGGCGACGCCGGCGAAGGCCGGAACGTAGACGAACAGGGTGAGCGACGAAATTCCCGCGGTGAGCGCAATGAAGATGCTGCTCACGCCCATACCGGGGACGAACAGGGTGCCGACGACCCAGCCGACTACAACGGCGATGAAGGCCGCCAGGAAGCCCGCCTTGAGCCACACCATCGTGAGGTCGGCGTAGTCATCGGGGTCGGGGTTGGCGCGCGCATCACGAATGCCGTCGTAGCCACCCCAGATGATCGCGGTCAGCACGATGATCGCCAGTGCGATCACCTTCCACGCGGTGCCGATCGTCGGCGTCACGCCCATCAAGGCGCCCACGAGGACCCAACCAACAGTCACGACCGCGCCCATCAACAGGCCGCGCAGCATCCACGAACTCATGGTCAGCAAGGTTACCGGTCGACGGTCGTGAAACCAATCACAGGGTTGGGCTAGCGTGGCGAACGTGACTACTGCCGCGTCAAACACCAGGCCCGAAGGCACCCGCCGCGAGCGATTGCGCGCGGCGATGCTCGCCGTCGACGACGGTCTCGACGCCGTGCTGGTGACCGATCTGGTCAACGTCCGCTACCTCTCGGGGTTCACCGGCTCCAACGGTGCCGTGCTGGTGTGGGCGGATCCGTCGTCCGACCGTGCCGACCTGATCAGCACCGACGGCCGGTACACGGTGCAGGTGGGGGAGCAGGCCGGCGATCTGTCGCTGGTCACCGCCCGCGAGGTCGCCGGGGAGCTGATCGAACGCGCGGCTGCCGCCGGAGCACGCCGCGTCGGAATCGAAGCCGGCACCGTGACCGTGGCCCAGATGACCGATCTGCGCGAGGCAGCGGCAGAAGTGCTGGCGGTGCCGACGGCGGGGTTGGTAGAAGGTCTGCGGGAAGTCAAGGACGAGGACGAGATAGCGGCGATCGCCGCGGCTTGCGCGGTGGCCGACGACGCGCTCGCCCAGCTCATCGCGGACCGGCTGATCGTGCCGGGGCGGACCGAACGCGAGGTGGCGCGCGATCTCGAATGGGCGATGTACGCCCGGGGCGCGGACGCGATCGCTTTCGAAACGATCGTCGCGGCCGGGCCCAACTCCGCCGTTCCGCACCACCGGCCGACCACCGCCGTACTCGCCGAGGGCGACTTCGTGAAGCTCGATTTCGGGGCAGTCGTGCGCGGCTATCACTCCGATATGACGCGTACCTACGTGCTCGGCCGGGCCCGGCCGTGGCAGCGCGACGTATACGAGCTGGTCGCCGATGCCGCGGAAGCGGGCCGCACGGCCGCGCGTGCGGGCGCGGAAACGGCCGAGGTCGATGGTGCGGCGCGATCGGTGATTGCCGCGGCCGGGTACGAGGAGCAGTTCGTGCACGGGCTCGGTCACGGGGTCGGGCTGCAGATCCACGAAGCCCCGTCGGTGAACGCGAGGGCGACGGGTACACTGCTTGACGGCGCAGTCGTCACGGTGGAACCCGGGGTCTACCTGCCCGGACGCGGCGGAGTCCGTATCGAGGACACGATTGTCGTGTCCGACGGGCCCTGCCGGATACTGACTGCGACCGACCGGACATTCACCGTCCTGGATTGAGCGACCGCCGACGGACCGCTCAGGACGGACCAGCCAGCTCGATAGCACTACAGAAAGGCACGCCCATGGCGACGACTGCGGATTTCAAGAACGGCCTCGTGCTGAAGATTGACAACCAGCTGTGGCAGATCTTGGAGTTCCAGCACGTCAAGCCCGGCAAGGGCCCGGCCTTCGTGCGCACCAAGATCAAGAACGTCCTCTCCGGCAAGATCGTGGACAAGACCTTCAACGCCGGTGTGAAGGTGGAGACGGCTACCGTCGACCGCCGCGACATGACCTACCTCTACAACGACGGCACCGACTACGTCTTCATGGACACGACGGACTACGAGCAGTTCTCGATCCCGCCAGCCACCGTCGGCGACGGCGCTCGCTTTCTGCTGGAGAACATGACCGTCCAGGTGTCGCTCAACGAGGGCGTGCCGCTGTTCATCGAGCTGCCCGTCACCGTCGAAATGGTGGTCACCCACACCGACCCGGGGCTGCAGGGCGACCGCTCGACCGGCGGCACCAAGCCCGCCACCATGGAGAGCGGCGCCGAGATCAACGTGCCGCTGTTCATCAACACTGGTGACAAGCTGAAGGTCGACTCGCGCGACGGCAGCTACCTCGGTCGCGTCAACTCCTAGCCCGGATCGACACAGGCCGAAGTGAAACATTCCGGTACCCGCCACAAAGCGCGCAACCGCGCGGTGGATCTGCTGTTCGAAGCCGAGGCCAAGGGCGTCTCGCCGCTGGAACTGATCGACCAGCGACGTCGCATCTTCGTCGTCGACGACAGCGTCGGAACGATCCACGATTACACCGAGAGGGCGGTCAAGGGCGTCACCGGCGATGCCGCGCAGATCGATGCGGTCATCTCGTCGCACCTGGACAAATGGCAGCTCGACCGCCTGCCCGCCGTGGACCGGGCGATCTTGCGCCTCGCGGCGTGGGAGCTGTTCAACGCCGACGACGTCGACCCCGTCGTGATCGTCGACGAGGCCGTCCAACTCGCCAAAGAACTGTCGACGGACAACTCGCCGGCCTTCGTCAACGGTGTGCTGGCCAAGATCGCCGAACTCGCGCCGCAGGTGCGCGCGGCCGCCGCCGCCCAGCCGCAGGAGCCCGGCGACGAGGCGTGAAGATCGATCAAACACTCGCCGCGCCGGCGACGGCAGGGCGATTGCCTTGATGATGCCCATCTCCACTCACGCTCCTTCAGTACGACGGAGCCTTGCCGGTCTTGTCGCTTTGGTGGTGGCCTTGCTACCGAGCTGCGGCAAGGCGCCAGAGGTAGGTTCCTCGCCACGAACTGCGGCGGAGAACCTACGGGTAGGGATTCCTGCCAGCGCGCACGTTGTGGCCAGCGAAGTGTGCCGGGTTCGACGCTCGTGATGTGGATGGCTTCAGATCCATGACGCAGATCACCCACAGCGAAGTTAGGGTGCGCTAACCTTACTGTTACCCTCATGAAATGACACTGAGGGGGATCATGCAAAGCCGTTGCCTGCCACCTGTTCTCGTTGCCGGCCTGGTGCCGGTGCTCTCGCTTGTCGCGGCGTCACCGATGTCGGGCGCCGCGCCGGGCGGCGCGTACAACGTCGCGTCGATTCCGGCGGGGGTGACGGAGGGGGCCGAACTGGCGATCGATCCGGGCCGCCGGTCCGTGTTCATCGCCGACGGCGACGACTACAACCAAAAGGACGACACCGTCGGCGCCGTCGTGCCTTACCCGCACCAGCTCCGACCCAAGGTGGCGGTGGTCAACCTGGATTCCCGACGGGTGAAGCGCACGATCGACTACGCACCGTTGCCCAACGGCCGCACGACGATGGGCCCGTTGACGGTTCCGATGCCGCAGGTGCCGGTCGGTCTCGCGGTCGATCCCGCGCGTGGCCGGGTCCTGACCACCAGCGCCCGTGCCGGCGGCGCGGCCATCGTCGACATGGGTGCGACGCGGGCGCGACCGAGCGACATGATCCGTACGAGCATCCCGCTCAAACACGTGATGGGCGTCGCCGCCGACCCGGTGTCGGGGCGCGCGTACATCGCCAACAGCAACGCCGACGCGGTGATGGTCGTCGACACGGCGACGCGGGGCGAACTGGCCGTTATCCGGGGCGTCTACCGCCCATCGCTGTTGTCGGTGGATCCGGGGCGCGGCCGCGTCTACGTCGGCAACGCCGACACCAAGGCGAAGAAGACCAACTACGTCGCGGTCATCGACGCGAAGACCAACGCCGTCGTCAAGAAGATCGCGACCGCGCCGAACTCCCGGCCGTCGGTCGATCCCGCGACCGGCCGCGTCTACGCGGCCAGCTTCGCGACCGGTGAGATCGCGGTGATCGACCCGGACACGCTGACCGTGGCGAAGCGGATCAGGACCGGTACGACGCCGGTGAACGTGGCCATCGACGCGCAGCGCCGACTGGCCTACACGGCGAACCTGTTCAAGCGGTCCATCACGGTGATCGACCTGGACAGCGACCGGGTCGTCGCCACCGTACCGACCGCCCGGCGCCCGCACACGGTGGCCGTCGACCCACGCACCGGCCTCGTCCTCGCCACCGAGTTCCAGAGTCCCAACCTGACGGTGCTCACCGCGAAATCGGCCACTCGCGGACGAGGCTGAGCCGGCACCGTGTAGCCTCGTAGCCGACAGACATCCTTTAACGATCCGTCCCGTGAGGCGGAGAAGGAGGTCGGCTGCTTTGACCAGCGCTGCCCGCAGGGTTTTGCTCGACAGCTCGGACGTGAATCGGACGATCGCCCGGATCGCGCACCAGATCATCGAGAAGACCGCGCTCGACGACGACGGCGACAAGAACGTCGTCCTCCTCGGCATTCCGACTCGCGGCCCGATCCTGGCAAAGCGTTTCGCGGCGCGGATCGCCGAATACTCCGGCATCGAGATCCCCACCGGCTTCCTCGACATCACGCTGTACCGCGACGATCTGCGCGCGCAGCCGCATCGGCCGCTGGAGCGCACGGCCGTGCCCCCGGGCGGAATCGACAACGCCCACGTCATCCTGGTCGACGACGTGCTCTACTCCGGGCGCACGGTACGAGCGGCGCTCGACGGCCTGCGCGACCTCGGCCGGCCGGCAACCGTCCAGTTGGCCGTCCTCGTAGACCGCGGCCACCGCGAACTGCCGATCCGCGCCGACTATGTCGGGAAGAATCTTCCGACCGCCCGCGACGAGGACGTCGCCGTCCACTTCGCCGAGACCGACGGGGTCGACGAGGTCGTCTTGGCATCGGCCCGGTCGACGGGCGAGGGGAGCGCCTGATGCGGCATCTGCTGTCCACCGCCGACCTTTCCCGCGACGACGCGCTCGGGATCCTCGACGACGCCGACGGCTTCGCCCAAGCGCTGCTCGGCCGTGAGATCCGCAAGCTCCCCACGCTGCGCGGCCGCACCGTGATGACGGTCTTCTACGAGAACTCGACGCGCACCCGGGTGTCCTTCGAGGTCGCCGGGAAGTGGATGAGCGCCGACGTGATCAACGTCAGTGCCACCGGTTCGTCCGCGGGCAAGGGGGAGTCCCTGCGGGACACCGCCAAGACTTTGCACGCAGCGGGCGCCGACGCCCTGATCGTGCGGCACCCGAGCTCGGGCGCCGCGCATCAGATCGCGGAGTGGACCTCTGAACGCGACGAATCGGGAGCGCTGACGGGCCCGGCCGTCATCAACGCCGGCGACGGCACGCACGAGCACCCGACCCAGGCGTTGCTCGACGCGCTCACCCTGCGGCAGCGCCTCGGCGGGATCGACGGGCGGCGCGTCGTGATCGTCGGCGACATCGTGCACTCCCGGGTCGCCCGCTCCAACGCCCACCTGCTCTCGACGCTGGGGGCCGAGGTCGTCCTCGTCGCTCCGCCCACGCTGTTGCCCGCCGGGGTGGAGACCTGGCCGGTGACGATCGCCCACGAACTCGACGCGCAACTGCCCTCCGCCGACGCGGTCATGATGCTGCGCGTGCAAGCCGAGCGGATGAACGGCGCGTTCTTCCCGAGCCCGCGCGAATACTCCGTGCGCTACGGCCTGAACGACGACCGGCTGCGGCTGCTCGACGAGAACGCCGTCGTGCTGCACCCCGGCCCGATGCTGCGCGGCATGGAGATCGGCTACTCGGTCGCCGACGCGCCACAGGCGACGGTCCTCGAACAGGTGCGCAACGGCGTCCACGTCCGCATGGCGGTCCTGCTGCGGCTGCTCGTCGGCATCGATCCGGAACAACAGCGAGGAGACCAGCAGGTGGAGGCGAGTTCATGACGCTCGAGCGAAAGGGTGCGCCCGTGCTGTTGCGCCGCGTGCGGCCCTACGGCGGCGACGAGACCGACATCGCGATCGTCGACGGGGTGATCGGCGAGATCGGTGCCGGCCTGACAGCCCCGGAGAACGCCGAGGTGGTCGACGCCGGGGGCGCTATCGCGCTGCCCGGATTCGTCGACCTGCATACGCACCTGCGCGAGCCCGGGCGCGAAGACACCGAGACCATCGCCACCGGCTCGGCCGCCGCGGCGCGAGGCGGCTACACCGCAGTGTTCGCGATGGCCAACACCGACCCGGTCGCCGACAACGCCACGATCACCGACAACGTCTATCGCGCCGGGCAGGAGGTCGGGCTGGTCGACGTCCACCCGGTCGGCGCGGTCACTGTCGGCCTGGAAGGGCGCCAGCTCGCCGAGATGGGCATGATGGCCGCCGGAGTCGGCCGGGTGAAGATGTTCAGCGACGACGGCAAGTGCGTCGACGATCCGCTGGTCATGCGACGCGCCCTGGAATACGCGACCGGGCTGGGAGTGCTGATCGCCCAGCACGCCGAGGAGCCGAGGCTCACCGTCGGCGCCGTCGCCCACGAGGGTCCGACGGCCGCCAGGCTCGGCCTCACCGGCTGGCCGCGCGCCGCCGAAGAATCCATCGTCGCCCGCGACGCGCTGCTCGCCCGCGACGCCGGCGCCCGCGTCCACATCTGCCACGCCTCGACCGCCGGCACGGTCGAGCTGGTGAATTGGGCTCGCGCGCAGGGCATCTCGATCACCGCCGAGGTGACACCGCACCATCTGTTGCTCACCGACGAGCGGCTCGGCACCTACGACGGCCTCAACCGCGTGAACCCACCGCTGCGAGAGGCCAGCGACGCCGAGGCGCTGCGCGCTGCTCTCGCCGACGGGGTCATCGACTGCGTCGCCACCGATCACGCGCCACACGCGATGCAGGACAAGTGCTGCGAGTTCGCCGCGGCCCGACCGGGAATGCTCGGACTGGAGACGGCGCTGCCGATCCTCGTCGACACCATGGTCGAGCCCGGCCTGCTCGACTGGCGGGGTGTCGCGCGCGTGATGAGCGAACGGCCCGCCGAGATCGTGGGACTGCCCGACCAGGGGAGGCCCATCGCCGTCGGCGAGCCCGCCAACCTCGCGCTGATCGACCCGACCGCCTCGTGGGAGGTGGTGCCGACCGATCTCGCGAGTAAGTCGCAGAACACGCCGTACGGCGGCATGACCATGCCCGCGACCATCACCGCGACGCTGCTGCGCGGCCGCATCACCCAGCTCGGCGGGGAGGTGCGCTGGTGAGTACCGGGGCCCTCGTCTTCAACATCGTCTTCCTGGCGCTGGTCGCGCTGTTCCTGATCTTCATCGGGTGGCTGATCTGGCTTTTCTTCACCGGTCGGCAGCGCCGCGGACAACAGCAACTCGCCGAGTTCGGGTCCTTTCCCGCCCCGCCGGCGGATCCGGGTGAGTTCGTCGTCGGACCGACCGAGTGCCTGTATCTGGGGACGACCCGCGTCGAGAACTGGATCGACCGCGTCCAGGTCGACGACGTCGGCGACCGGGCACCGGCGACGGCCACGGGCTACACCCACGGGGTGGCGATCGAGCGGCGCGGCGCGGCGACGATTTGGATTCCGCGCGACGATCTGGTGGCCGTCCGGACCACCAACCGTGCCGCGAGCAAGGTCATGCACGCCGGAGGCATCCTCGCCTTCGACTGGACGCTGCCCTCCCGGGCGGGCGTGACCACCGCCATCCGCGCCGATGACAAGGCCGTCTACCCGCACTGGCTGGTGGCCTTCCCCGGCACCGCAGAACCCACCGACCCGAACGCAGCAGAGTGAGCAGATTGATGAGCAACACGGCAAAACTGGTACTGGAGAACGGCCAGGTGTTCACCGGCCTCGAGTTCGGTGACGTCGGCGAGACCCTCGGCGAGGCCGTCTTCTGCACGGCGATGACCGGCTACCAGGAAGCGCTCACGGACCCGAGCTACCACCGGCAGATCCTCGTCGCGACCGCACCGCAGATCGGGAACACCGGGTGGAACGACGAAGACGGCGAGAGCCGCCTGAACGTCGGCAACGGCCCGGATCCGGGCAAGATCTGGGTGGCGGGCTACGCCGTGCGCAATCCGACCAGGCGGGTGTCCAACTGGCGGGCCACCGGCAACCTCGACGACCAGCTGCGCGAACAGGGAATCGTCGGCATCGCCGGTATCGACACCCGTGCGGTGACCCGCGTCCTGCGCGACCACGGTTCGATGCGGGCCGGGGTCTTCTCCGGCACCGCGCTGGCCGACGACGAGGAGTTGCTGGCCCGGGTCGCCGCGCAGCCGCCGATGGCCGGCGCGAACCTGTCCGCCGAAGTCAGCACGGCGAGCCCGTATGTCGTCAAGCCGGACGGGCCGGTCCGTTTCCGGGTTGCGGCGCTCGATCTCGGCATCAAGGCGAATACGCCCCGGATGCTCGCTCAGCGCGGGATCGAAGTCCACGTCCTGCCGGTCGGCACCGGTCTGGACGCGATCGCCGACCTCAAGCCCGACGGAGTCTTCCTCTCCAACGGCCCGGGCGACCCCGCCACCGCCGACGCCGCCGTGCAACTCACCAGGTCGGTCATCGACGCCGGATACCCGCTGTTCGGCATCTGCTTCGGCAACCAGATCCTGGGCCGGGCCCTCGGGCGGAATACGTACAAGATGCGCTTCGGGCACCGCGGCATCAACATCCCGGTCCTCGACCTGGCCACGGGCCGAGCCGCGATCACCTCCCAGAACCACGGTTTCGCCCTCGAAGGCGAGGCGGGTGAGGAGTTCGACACCGACTTCGGTCGGGCCCGCGTCAGCCACGTGTGCGCCAACGACGGGACGGTCGAAGGCGTCGAACTGCTCGACGGCCGCGCCTTCTCGGTCCAGTACCACCCCGAGGCCGCCGCCGGCCCGCACGACGCCGCCGACCTCTTCGACAAGTTCGCCACCGCGATGGAGAAAGCCTGATGCCACGCCGTTCTGATCTCAACCACGTCCTGGTCATCGGGTCCGGCCCGATCGTGATCGGCCAGGCGTGCGAATTCGACTACTCGGGCACCCAGGCCTGTCGAGTGCTGAAGGCCGAGGGGCTGCGCGTCTCGCTGGTCAACTCGAACCCGGCGACGATCATGACGGACCCCGAGTTCGCCGACGCGACCTACGTCGAGCCGATCACCGCGGAGTTCGTCGAGAAGGTCATCGAGGCCGAGCGCGACGCGGGGCATCCGATCGACGCGGTGCTCGCCACCCTGGGCGGCCAGACCGCGCTCAACACCGCGGTCGCCCTGCACGAACGCGGCTCCCTGGAGCGCTACGGCATCGAGCTGATCGGTGCCGACTTCGACGCCATCCAGCGCGGCGAGGACCGCCAGATGTTCAAGGACATCGTTGCCGCGGTGGGCGGTGAGAGCGCGCGTTCGCGCGTCTGCCACACCATGGACGAGGTCCGCGACACCGTCGCCGAACTCGGATACCCGGTCGTCGTGCGCCCGTCGTTCACGATGGGCGGGCTCGGGTCCGGAATGGCGTACGACGAGCAGGACCTCGACCGAATCGCCGGTGGCGGTCTAGCGGCGTCGCCGACCGCCAACGTCCTCATCGAGGAGTCGATCCTCGGGTGGAAGGAGTACGAACTCGAACTGATGCGGGACCACCGGGACAACGTGGTGGTCGTGTGCTCCATCGAGAATGTCGATCCGGTCGGCGTGCACACCGGCGACTCGGTGACCGTCGCCCCGGCCATGACCCTCACCGACCGCGAATACCAGCGGATGCGCGACCTGTCGATCGCGATCCTGCGCGAGGTCGGCGTCGACACCGGCGGCTGCAACATCCAGTTCGCCCAGGACCCGCGCGACGGCCGGCTCGTCGTGATCGAGATGAACCCGCGCGTATCCCGGTCGTCGGCTCTCGCCTCCAAGGCCACCGGCTTCCCGATCGCCAAGATCGCCGCCAAGCTGGCCATCGGCTACAGCCTCGACGAGATCGTCAACGACATCACCAAGGAGACCCCGGCCTGCTTCGAGCCGACTCTCGACTACGTCGTGGTGAAGGCGCCGCGGTTCGCCTTCGAGAAGTTCCCCGGGGCCGACGACACGCTGACCACGACGATGAAGTCGGTGGGCGAGGCGATGAGCCTCGGGCGCAGTTTCGCCGAGGCGTTCGGGAAGGTGTTGCGATCGCTGGAGACCAAGGCCGGCGGATTCTGGACCGAAGCCGACCGGCCCGATCCGGCCGATGTCGACGTGCCCGCGCTGCTGGATAAGGTCCGTACCCCCAAGGACGGCCGCTTCTACGACATCATGCTGGCGCTCGACGCCGGGGCCAGCATCGAACAGCTCTACGAGGCCACCGCGATCGACCCGTGGTTCCTCGCCGAGATCGCGTGGATCGGCGAGGCGGGCGCTCAGGTGCGCGACGCCGAAACCGTCGACGAGGCTCTGCTGCGGCTGGCCAAGACCACCGGTCTGTCCGACCGTCAGATCGCCGCGCTGCGCGCCGCAGCCGGCGATGCCGAATTGGGCGGGGAGGCGGCCGTCGCGGCGCTGCGGGACCGCCTGGGTGTGCACCCGGTCTACAAGACCGTGGACACCTGTGCGGCCGAGTTCGAAGCGAAGACGCCGTACCACTACTCGACATATGAGCTCGATCCGGCGGCGACCAGCGAGGTCGCGCCCCAGACCGAGCGCCCCAAGGTGCTGATCCTGGGCTCGGGTCCCAACCGCATCGGTCAGGGCATCGAATTCGACTACTCGTGCGTGCACGCCGCGATGACCCTCTCGCAGGCCGGGTACGAGACGGTGATGGTCAACTGCAACCCGGAGACGGTGTCCACCGATTACGACACCGCCGACCGGCTCTACTTCGAGCCCCTCACCTTCGAGGACGTGCTGGAGGTCTACCGCGCCGAGTCCGAGTCGGGCACCGTTGCCGGCGTCATCGTGCAGCTCGGCGGCCAGACCCCGCTCGGGTTGGCGCACCGCCTCGCCGCCGCCGGCGTGCCCATCGTCGGCACCGGCCCCGAAGCGATCGACCTCGCCGAGGATCGCGGCGAGTTCGGCAAGGTCCTCACCTCGGCCGGGCTCCCGGCCCCGGCCTTCGGCACGGCCACCAGCGTCGACGAGGCCCGCGAGGTCGCTGGACGAATCGGCTATCCCGTTCTGGTCCGGCCCTCCTACGTCCTCGGCGGGCGCGGCATGGAGATCGTCTACGACGAGGACTCGCTGCGCGACTACATCTCGCGCGCCACCGAACTGACCCCCGATCATCCGGTGCTCGTCGACCGCTTCCTGGAAGACGCGGTGGAGATCGACGTCGACGCCTTGTGCGACGGCACCGAGGTCTACCTCGGCGGGATCATGGAGCACATCGAGGAAGCCGGAATCCACTCGGGCGACTCGGCCTGCGCGCTCCCGCCCGTCACCCTCGGCCGATCCGATCTGGAGGCGGTGCGCAAGGCCACCGAGGCGTTGGCGCACGGCATCGGCGTGCGCGGCCTCATCAACGTGCAGTACGCGCTCAAGGACGACATCCTCTACGTCCTGGAGGCCAACCCCAGGGCCAGCCGGACCGTGCCCTTCGTCTCGAAGGCCACCGCGGTGCCCCTGGCCAAGGCCTGTGCCCGCGTCATGATGGGGGAGTCCATCGCCGAGTTGCGCAATACCCAGCTGCTGCCGGCCTCGGGGGATGGCGGGAACACCCCGGTCAACGCGCCGATCGCAGTGAAGGAGGCGGTGCTTCCGTTCCACCGGTTCCGTCGCGCCGACGGGACGGGGGTCGATTCGCTGCTGAGCCCGGAGATGAAGTCAACGGGCGAGGTGATGGGCATCGACGCCGATTTCGGCCGCGCGTTCGCCAAATCCCAGACCGCTGCCTACGGTTCGCTGCCGCGCGAAGGGGCGGTCTTCGTCTCGGTCGCCAACAAGGACAAGCGTGCCCTGCTGTTCCCGGTGAAGCGTCTCGCCGACCTCGGTTTCGAGATCTTCGCCACCGAGGGCACCGCAGACATGTTGCGGCGCAACGGAATCGAATGCACGCGGGTCCGCAAGCACTCCGATCCCGAGGTGGCGGCGGGCGAACGCTCGATCGTGGACCAGATCCGCGACGGCGAGGTGGCCATGGTCATCAACACCCCGTTCGGGAACTCCGGGCCGCGCGTCGACGGCTATGAGATCCGGACCGCGGCGGTGAGCGCGACGATCCCGTGCATCACCACCGTGCAGGGCGCGAGCGCGGCGATCCAGGGAATCGAGGCGATCCTCACCGGGGAGCTCGGCGTGAACTCGCTGCAGAATCTGCACGCTGCCCTGGTGAACAGCCCCCGGGTCGGGGCGCGGTGACCGGATTCGCGTCCCGCTATCGCGCGGCGGTCGCCGCGCGGGGGCGGCTGTGTGCGGGCATCGACCCCCATCCGGAGCTTCTGGCCAGTTGGGGGCTGCCCGTGTCCGCGCAGGGGCTCGCCCGCTTCGGCGACATCTGCGTGGAAGCGCTCGGCCCGACCGCGGCGGTGATCAAACCCCAGGTCGCCTTCTTCGAGGCGTTCGGGTCGGCCGGTTTCGCCGCGCTGGAGCGGGTCATCGCGGGTTGCCGCGATGCCGGAGCACTCGTGCTCGCCGACGCAAAACGGGGTGACATCGGCTCGACGATGGCCGCGTACGCCCGGGCGTGGCTCGCCGAGGAATCCCCCCTGTGCGCCGACGCGGTCACGGCGTCGCCCTATCTCGGATTCGGGTCGCTGGAACCCGCGATCGTCCAGGCGCGGACGACCGAGCGCGCGGTGATCGTTCTCGCCCGCACGTCCAACCCCGAGGGTGGGGAGATCCAACTCGCCCAGGAACGGGGGAGGAGCGTCGGACAGGCGATCGTCGATGAGGCCGCGGCGGCCAATCTCGACGGCAGTGCGACCGCGGGCGTCGTGGTGGGCGCGACTCGCGCTCATGGGCTCGACCTGACCGGCTTGGGCGGGGTGATTCTGGCGCCTGGATTGGGCGCACAGGGCGCGACCGCGGCCGAGCTGGCCGAACTGTTCGCCGGCGCCGATCAGCGCTGGCTGTTGCCCGCCAGCTCGCGAGGCGTGTTGCGCTCCGGGCCGGATGTCGCAGCGCTGCGAGCCGCGTGTGAGGCTGTCCGCGACGAGGTCGAGGCCGCGCTGAGGCCGTGAAATGAGGTTGCGCCCATGATCGACGAGACTGATCTGCACCACTTGCGTCGATGCGTCGACCTGGCCGAGGAGGCACTCGAGGCCGGTGACGAACCGTTCGGCTCGATTCTGGTCGGCGGTGATCGCCGAAGACCGCAACCGGATCGTCGGGAACGGCGACCCGACGTATCACCCGGAGTTGACCCTGGCCCAACTCGCCGCGCGCGAACTGGCTCCCGAGGAGCGGGCGGTTGCCACGGTCTACACCTCCGGCGAGCATTGCCCGATGTGTTCGGCCGCGCATGCGTGGGTGGGGTTGGGGCGCATTGTGTTCGCCAGTTCGTCGACTCAGCTGACGGCATGGCTGGCCGAGTTCGCGGCACCGCCCGCGCCGGTGGTCGCGTTGCCGATCACCACCGTCGCTCCTGGAATACCGGTCGACGGTCCTGCTCCCGAGCTGGCCGGCCGGATTCGCGAGCTGCACGCGCGATCTCGACGCTGAAGCTCCCGGACCGAGTTCCCCGCTCGTGGTCAGGCCCGGCGCTCGACGCATGATCCGGGCCGGTCAGGAGCATGTGTGAGCACGACACGCGGACTGTGACAACGAATGTGGGTGAGATGCATTCGGACGAACCTACGTCACATCTGTCACACGCGTGACGCCGACCGCGGCGGCCCGATGTGCTGCGATCTCGCTTTGACCTGCGACAATGGTCGTCGCAGCGGGACGTCATCGGCTCCTCGCACGCGGGCAAACCTGCCGCACGCTACCCCATGCCCGGTCGGGACCTAAGGTGGGGTACCCCTCGAAATGCCTGCTCAGGTTGGGTACCGTCAACGCTGCGCCGCAGGTAAACCGGCGGCCCGCCGGTCATCACCATGGCTGAGCGGCGGATACGAAAGAACGATCTACGGAGGATCACGTGGCCCTTCCCCAGTTGACCGATGAGCAGCGCGCAGCAGCGCTGGAAAAGGCTGCGGCCGCCCGCCGGGCCCGCGCCGAGCTCAAGGAGCGCCTCAAGCGAGGCGGCACCGACCTCAAGCAGGTCCTCAAGGACGCCGAGAACGACGAGATCCTCGGCAAGATGAAGGTCTCGGCGCTGCTGGAAGCCCTGCCGAAGGTGGGCAAGGTCAAGGCCGCCGAGATCATGGAAGAGCTGGAGATCGCCCCGACCCGCCGCGTGCGCGGCCTGGGCGACCGTCAGCGCAAGGCTTTGCTGGAGAAGTTTGACCTTGCCTGATCGCTCACCTGAGCTTTCGACGCCGAGGGGCCGACTGGTTGTACTGGTCGGCCCCTCGGCTGTCGGTAAGTCCACCGTCGTCAACGCTGTCCGCGAGCGCCTACCGCAGCTGTTCTTCAGCGTCTCGGCGACGACGCGCGGACCCAGGCCGGGCGAAGTCGACGGCCGCGACTACCACTTCGTCTCGCCGGAACGGTTCGCCGAGATGATCGAAGGCGGCGAGTTGCTCGAGTGGGCCGAGATCCACGGCGGGCTGCAGCGGTCGGGCACTCCCGCCGCGCCGGTGCTCGCCGCGCTCGACTCCGGAGTCCCGGTGCTGATCGAGGTGGACATCCAGGGCGCGAACAACCTCGTCGCCCGCCTCCCGGAGGCGCGCACGGTGTTCCTCGCTCCGCCGACGTGGGACGATCTCGTGTCCCGGCTCACCGGCCGCGGCACCGAATCCGCCGACGTCGTGACGCGACGACTGGAGACCGCGCGCGCCGAGATGGCGCTCGCCGACACGTTCGACCACGTGCTGGTGAACCACGAAGTCGACTCGACCGCCGATCAGTTGGTATCCTTGCTGGTCG
This sequence comes from Gordonia araii NBRC 100433, assembly GCF_000241265.1. GTDB lineage: Bacteria > Actinomycetota > Actinomycetes > Mycobacteriales > Mycobacteriaceae > Gordonia > Gordonia araii. Next base: position 51,174 of record NZ_BAEE01000064.1, on the reverse strand, counting down.
GACCAGATCACTAGCGGCCCCGCCAAATCTTTCACCATCGATTCGTAAGCCTTTGAAGCAGGAGTTTGTGTGAGCACCCAGAACCTTGATGTCACCGAGATCGCCGACGCGCCGGCGTACGACACCCCGCTGGGCATCACCAACCCGCCGATCGACGACCTGCTCGACCGCGTGTCGTCGAAGTACGCCCTGGTGATCTTCGCCGCCAAGCGCGCACGCCAGATCAACGACTACTACAACCAGCTCGGCGACGGCATTCTCGAGTTCGTCGGTCCGCTGGTCGAGCCGGGCATGCACGAGAAGCCGCTGTCGATCGCCCTGCGCGAGATCCACTCCGACCTCCTCGAGCACACCGAGGGCGAGTAACCGCTCCCGGCCGCAGGTCATGACCTCTCCGGCGCGCAAGCGCATCCTCGTCGGCGTTGGCGGGGGGATCGCCGCCTACAAGGTGTGTTCGGTCCTCCGCCATTTCACCGAGTCGGGTCACGACGTCCACGTCGTCCCGACGCCGGCGGCCCTGAAGTTCGTCGGCGCCGCCACGTTCGAGGCGCTGTCCGGACATCCGGTGTCGACCAGCGTCTTCGAGAACGTCGACGAGGTCGCGCATGTGCGGCTCGGCCAGGAGGCCGACCTGGTCGTCATCGCTCCGGCCACCGCCGACCTCCTCTCCCGGGCAGCCGCCGGCCGCGCCGACGATCTGCTGACGGCCTCGCTGCTGACCGCCCGCTGTCCGGTGCTGTACGCGCCCGCCATGCACACGGAGATGTGGGAGCATCCGGCCACCCAGGACAACGTCGCCCTTCTGCGACGTCGCGGCGCGACCGTCATGCCGCCGGCCAGCGGCCGGCTGACGGGGCGGGACAGCGGTGCCGGCCGCCTGCCCGACCCGGGAGAGATCGGCTTGCTCGGCGACCTCCTGCTCGACGAGCCCGACGCGCTGCCCTACGACTTGGCCGGCGTCCGCATCGTGATCAGCGCCGGCGGCACACGGGAGCCGTTGGACCCTGTTCGCTATCTCGGCAACCACAGCTCGGGCAAGCAGGGTTTCGCCTTGGCCAGGGCGGCGGCGGCCCGCGGAGCCGACGTCACGCTCGTCGCCGGATCAACGTCGAATGCCGGCGATCCCGCCGGTGTGGACATCGTGCCCATTTCCAGCGCCGTCGAACTCGCCGACGAGATGACGAAGCGGGCCGCGGAGGCCGACGTGATCATCATGGCCGCGGCCGTAGCCGACTTCCGGCCCGTCGCCGTGTCCGACGCGAAGATCAAGAAGAGTTCCGCCGGGCCGGCACCGATCGAACTGGAGACCAACCCGGACATCCTCGCGGGTCTGGTGCAAGCGCGCGGACGAGGGGAGATCGGCGCCGATACCGTCATCGTGGGCTTCGCCGCGGAGACCGGAGACGAGAACGGCGGGGTATTGGAACACGGGCGAGCAAAATTCGCCCGCAAGGGGTGCGATCTGCTCGTCGTGAATCCGGTGGGCTCGGGCAAGGCGTTCGGCACCGAGGACAACACCGGCTGGTTGCTCAGCGCGGCAGGAACCGAGACGGCGCTTCCCCTCACGTCGAAGACGTTGCTGGCGAGCCGTATCCTGGACTCCCTCGCACCGCTGCTTTCGCAGCGCTGAGCGACGACCGTCACCCGCTGCGGTCCGCGCGGGCATGTAGGTTGGACTTGTTTTGAGCCGATCGGCAGGCGATCGGCGCGAGAAGGCTCGAGAGGGAACCGATGACAATCTCGTCGCGACTGTTCACCAGTGAATCCGTCACCGAGGGACACCCCGACAAGATTTGCGACGCGATCAGCGACTCCATCCTCGACGCGCTGCTCTCCAAGGATCCGAACGCGAAGGTGGCGGTCGAGACCTTGGTGACGACCGGCCAGGTGCATGTCGCCGGCGAGGTGAACACGATCGCCTACGCCGATATCCCCACCATCGTGCGCGAGCGCATCCTCGACATCGGCTACGACTCGTCGACGAAGGGTTTCGACGGCGCGTCGTGCGGGGTCAATGTCGCGATCGGCGCGCAGTCCCCGGAGATCAACCAGGGCCTCACCGATTCGCACGAGACACAGACCGGCTCCGACGGTGACGACCTGGACAAGCAGGGCGCGGGCGACCAGGGCCTGATGTTCGGTTACGCCACCGACGAGACCCCCGAGTACATGCCCGTCCCCATCGCGCTGGCCCATCGCCTTTCGCGCAAGCTGACCGAGGTCCGCAAGAGCGGCGAGCTGGACTACCTGCGGCCCGACGGCAAGACGCAGGTCACCATCGAATACGCCGGTGACAAGCCGGTCCGGCTGGACACCGTGGTGATCTCCACGCAGCACAGTGAAGGCATCGACCGCGATACCGTTCTGGCGCCCGCGCTCCGCGACAAGGTGCTGGCGCCGGTGCTGGCGGAGTTCACCGTCGACGGACTCGACACCTCCGCGCCGCGGTTGCTGGTCAACCCGACCGGCAGCTTCGTGCTGGGCGGCCCCATGGGCGACGCGGGTCTGACCGGCCGCAAGATCATCGTCGACACCTACGGCGGGATGGCCCGCCACGGGGGCGGTGCGTTCTCCGGCAAGGACCCGTCAAAGGTCGACCGCAGCGCCGCCTACGCGATGCGCTGGGTGGCCAAGAACGCGGTCGCCGCCGGATTGGCCAGCCGGATCGAGGTGCAGGTCGCCTACGCGATCGGCAAGGCCGCCCCGGTCGGTCTCTTCGTGGAGACCTTCGGCACCGAGAAGGTCGATCCCGAGCTGATCCAGAAGGCGATCACCCAGGTCTTCGACCTGCGCCCGGGTGCGATCGTGCGCGACCTGGATCTGCTGCACACGACCTACGCGCCGACGGCCGCCTACGGCCATTTCGGGCGTACCGACCTCGACCTGCCGTGGGAGCGGACGAACAAGGCCGCGGAGCTGAAGGCCGCGGCCGGGCTCTGAGCCGGGCCGAACGCCCTCGTGTGAGGCCTCGCGTGGAGTCCGGGTCGCGCACACCCGCACCGAAGCTGCCGGTCGCGCAGGTGCTCCCGATGCTCGGGCTCGCCCACCTGGACCGACCGTTCGACTACCTCGTCGACGCCGAACAGGACGCCGATGCGGTGCCCGGCGCTCGCCTGCGCGTCCGTTTCTCCGGCCGGCTCGTCGATGCCTTCCTGCTGTCGCGCCACGGGACGAGCGAACACGACGGCAAGCTCGGCTGGATCGATCGCGTCGTGTCGCCGGAGCCCGTGCTGGCCCCGGAGGTCGCGACCCTGTGCCGGGCCGTCGCCGACCGCTATGCCGGGACGATGTCGGACGTCGTGCGGCTCGCCGTACCGCCGAGGCACGCGCGGACCGAGAAGGAAGATCCGTCGTCTGCCGACCCCGCGCCCTTTCTCGACCCGTGCCCGGAGCTGCCGGACTGGGCCGACTACCGGGGAGGGCACGCCTTCGCGACCGCGGTCGCCGAGGGCCGGGCTCCGCGCGCCGCATGGCAGGCGGCACCGGGCGAGAACTGGCCCCTGCGCCTGGCCGAGATGATCGGCCACGCCGTGGCGTCCGGTCGGGGGGTGATCGCGGTCGTTCCGGATCAGCGCGACCTGGACCGGCTGGAGCTCGCGTGTGCGCCGTTGGGGGATCGCTGCGTGACGCTCGCGGCCGGGCTCGGCCCGACGGCACGGTACCGGCGCTGGCTCGCGGCGCTGCGCGGTACGGCCCGCGTCGTGCTGGGCACGCGCAGCGCGGTCTTCGCGCCGGTCCACGACCTGGGGCTGGTGATCGTCTGGGACGACGGCGACCCGAGCCTCGACGAGCCCCGCGCCCCGTACCCCCACCCCCGCGAAGTGGCCGTGCTGCGCAGCCACCAGCAGCAGTGCGGCCTGCTCCTCGGTGGCTACGGCAGGACCACCGAGGCACAGGCGCTCGTCGCCGCGGGCTGGGCGCACGGCATCACCGCCGATCGCGCCGCCGTGCGCCGCCGCGGGCCGCGCGTCCAGGGCATCGCCGACGAGAATCGGGCGATCGGCAACGATCCGCTGGTCCGGCTGGCGCGGGTGCCCGAGTTCGCCTTTCGCCTGGCGCGCACCAGCCTCGACGCGGGCCAACCCGTTCTCATCAGCGTCCCGCGTCGCGGGTACCTGCCGTCACTCGCCTGCGCGAAATGCCGCACGCACGCGCGCTGCCGGTCCTGCCACGGGCCGCTCGCCATGGCTGAAGATCGGGTCGTCGCGTGCCGCTGGTGCGGCCGAGTCGACCCGGCGCCCCGATGCGCCGCGTGCGGTTCCACCGAGATCCGCGCCCGGTCGATCGGGGCCGCCCGCACGGCCGAGGAGCTGGGCCGCGCCTTCCGCGGGGTACCGGTGGTGACCAGCGACGGCTCCAGACTCGTCGACTCGGTGTCCGACGAAGCGCGGCTCGTCGTCGCGACACCCGGTGCCGAACCCGTCGTCGCCGCGACGGGGGACGGGGCCGTCAGCGGCTACGGCACGGTGATCGCCGTCGACACCTGGGCGCATCTGGATCGCGAGGACCTGCGTGCGGACGAGGACGCGGCCCGGCACTGGTTCGCCATCGCGGCGCTGGCACGCCCAGCGGCCGACGGTGGGAACGTCGTGTTGCTGGCGGACAACGATCTCCCGCCGGTGCAGGCGCTCGTGCGCTGGGACCCGGTGACCTTCGCCGAAGAACAGTTGTCCCAGCGCGCGGAACTCGGTTTTCCGCCCGCGGTGACGATGGCCTCGGTCGACGGCACCCCGGCGGCTATCAGGCAGTTCCTCGATCTGCTCGAGCTGCCCGAGGACACCGGTGTGCTCGGCCCGGTGCCGCTCCCGCGCGGAGTCCGCGCCCCCGCCGGCGAACTCGGCGCGGGGGAGGAGGTCGAGCGGGTGCTGCTGCGCGTCGATCGGCGGCACGGCCGTGCGTTGGCCGGGGCGTTGGGCCGGGCCCAGGCCCGTCGTGCGGGCGCCCACGACGGCGGGCCGCTCAGGGTTCAAGTCGACCCGCCTACTATTGGCTGAATGCGCGTCATCTTCGCCGGCACACCAGCAGTCGCGGTGCCCTCGCTGAACGCCCTGCACGAATCTTCCGATCACGAGGTCGTCGGTGTCCTGTCCCGCCCGGACGCGGTGTCCGGCCGCGGGCGCAAGGTCGTCCGCAGCGAGGTCGCACGACGCGCGGACGAGCTGGGCATCGAGGTGCTGACACCGGAGCGATTGTCCCGCGACGGCGAAGCCGATCCCACGGTGCTGGCCGCGCTCGAACGCTGGGCGCCCGACTGCGCGGCCGTGGTGGCCTACGGCGCGCTGGTGCCGCCAGCCCTTCTGGACGTGCCGGCACACGGCTGGATCAACCTGCACTTCTCGCTGTTGCCGGCGTGGCGCGGCGCCGCGCCGGTGCAGGCGGCCGTCGCCGCGGGCGACACAACCACCGGCGCCACCACGTTCCGGCTCGAGGCCGGACTCGACACCGGGCCGGTCTACGGCACCCTGACCACCGACATCGAGCCGACCGAGACGAGCGGTGAACTGCTGGACCGCCTCGCCGAGTCCGGGTCCCGCCTACTGGTCGCCACCCTCGACGGCATCGAGGCCGGCGAGCTCTCGCCGGTGCCCCAGCCGGATCACGACGTCTCCTACGCCCCGAAGATCAGCGTCGAGGACGCCCGCATCGTGTGGGGACGACCGGCCCACATCGTCGATCGCCTGATCCGGGCCCACACGCCGGAGCCGGGAGCTTGGGCAGTCATCGACGCGCGCGACGGCGAACTGCGCCTGCGCGTCGGACCGCTGCGCCGCGGCGTGGCCGGTGAACCCGGTGCGCCGGAATCGCTGGCACCGGGGGAGCTGGCCGTCGCGAAGAAGGCCCTCTACGTCGGAACCGCCGACGACGTGGTCGCCCTGACCTGGGTGGTGCCGCCGGGCAAGAAACAGATGCCGGCGGCGGACTGGGCGCGCGGTGCGCGTCTCGCACCCGGGCAGGTGCTCCGATGACCACGGACCGCCGCGGGGGCGGGAAGCTCCGCGACAAGGCGGCCGACGCCGCCAGGGAGGCTGCCCGCGACGTGCTGCGGGCCGTGCGCGAGCGCGACGCGTACGCGAACCTCCTGCTGCCCTCCCTGCTGCGCGAGCGGGGGATCACCGGGCGCGACGCCGCGCTCGCCACCGAATTGGCCTACGGCACCGCCCGCGCGCAAGGCACGCTCGACGCCGTGATCGCCGCGGCCGCCGGCCGCCCGGTTGCCGAGATCGACGGCCGCCTGCTCGACGTGTTGCGGCTGGGCGCCTACCAGCTCCTGCGAACCAGGATCGGCTCCCACGCCGCCGTCTCGACGTCGGTCGACCTGGTCCGCGCCGAGGACGGCCAAGGTCCCGCGGGCTTCGTCAACGCCGTGCTGCGCAAGGTCTCCCAGCGGGACGAGGATCTGTGGGCCGACGAGCTCGCCCCGTCGATCGCCGAGGACCCCGTCGGGCATCTGGCCTTCCGCTACTCGCATCCGCGATGGATCGCCGACGTCTTCACCGAGGCGCTCGGCGGTTCGGTCGGCTCGCTGCAGGCAGCGCTGGCCGCGGATGACGCCCGGCCCGAGGTGCACTTGGTGGCGCGGCCCGGCCAGGTCAGCGCCGCCGAGCTGGCGGCCATGTGCGGCGGTGACGAGGGCAGATGGTCGCCCTACTGCGTCTACCTGCCAGGGGGCGATCCCGGTCAGCTGGACGCCGTGCGCGAAGGCCTCGCCGGTGTCCAGGACGAAGGCAGCCAACTCGTCGCCCTGGCCCTCACCCGTGCCGAGCTCAACGGCCCCGATCGCGGCCGTTGGCTCGACCTGTGTGCCGGACCCGGCGGCAAGGCCGCGCTCATCGGATCACTGGCACAGATCAGCGGTGCCCACCTCGATGCCGTGGAGATCTCCGAGCACCGCGCCGAGCTGATTCGTTCGCTCACCGCGGACCTGCCGGTGACGGTCATCGTCGGCGACGGCCGCGATCCCGGTCTGACGCCGGGCTACGACCGCGTGCTGGTCGACGCCCCGTGCAGCGGTCTCGGTTCGTTGCGCAGGCGGCCCGAGGCCCGGTGGCGGCGCCGGCCGTCCGACGTCGACGAGCTGGTGCCGCTGCAGCGCGCCCTGCTGACCGAAGCGTTGGCGCTGGTCCGGCCGGGCGGAGCCGTCGTCTACTCGACCTGCTCGCCGCATCCTGCGGAGACCGTCGGGGTGGTCGACGCGGTGTGCGCGACGACCGGCGCGACGGTCATCGACGCCCGCGGATTCGTCCAGACCGATGGGATGGCCGTCCCCGACCTCGGACCCGGACCGCACGTGCAGCTGTGGCCTCATCTCCACGGCACGGACGCGATGTACCTCGCGGCACTGCGCCGCCCCGGCGAAGCGCAGACATAGACTGATCGGCATGTGCCAGCGTCCCAGCGTCCCGATGATCGCTCCGTCCATCCTGTCCGCGGACTTCGCCAATCTGGCGGCGGAGGCGGAAGCGGTGACGGGTTCCGACTGGCTGCACGTGGACGTCATGGACGCGCATTTCGTGCCCAATCTGACTCTCGGCCTACCCGTCGTCGAGAGCCTGCTCAACGCGACCGATATCCCGCTCGACTGCCACCTGATGATCGAGGACCCCGGTCGGTGGGCACCGCCCTACGCCGAAGCGGGGGCCTACAACGTCACCTTCCACGCCGAGGCGACCGACGACCCGCTCGCCGTCGCACGCGACATCCGCGCGGCCGGGGGGAAGGCCGGCCTCGCTATCAAGCCGGGCACCGACCTCGAGCCGTATCTGGAGATCCTGCGCGACGTCGACACGTTGCTGGTGATGAGCGTCGAGCCCGGCTTCGGAGGCCAGAGCTTCATCCCCGAGGTGCTGTCCAAGGTGCGCACCGTGCGGGCCCTCGTCGACGCGGGCGACCTGAGCGTCCTGGTGGAGATCGACGGCGGCATCAACGCCGACACCATCGAACAGGCCGCGGAGGCCGGCGTCGACTGTTTCGTCGCCGGCTCGGCCGTCTACAGCGCCGACGACCCCGGGCGGGCCGTCGCGGCGCTCCGCGCGCAGGCGGCCGCCCACTGGCCGACCACCGTCGCCGACTAGGCCGCGCCGATGGCACCGGATCAGCTTCTCGTCGACGCGATGACCCGCGCCATCGCCGAGTCCCGTGCGGCGGCGGGCTCGTCGACCCCGAATCCGCCGGTGGGCGCCGTGATCGTCGGCGAACGCGGAGAGGTCATCGCGTCCGGATACACCCGTCCGGCCGGCGGACCCCACGCCGAAGTCGTCGCGCTGGAGGCGGCGGGGGAGCAGGCCCGCGGGTCGACCGTCGTCGTGACCCTCGAGCCCTGCAACCACCAGGGCCGCACCGGGCCGTGTGCGCAGGCACTCGTCGACGCCGGGGTCGCGCGGGTCGTGTACGCGCTCGGCGATCCGAATCCGCAGGCTTCAGGCGGTGCGCAAACCCTCCGGGACGCCGGTCTGGAGGTCGTGTCGGGCGTCGGCGCCGCCGCGGCCGCCGACGGGCCCCTGCGGGCCTGGCTGCACCGTCAGCGCACCGGGCGCCCGCTCGTGATCGCGAAGGTCGCCGCGACCGTCGACGGCCGTACGGCTGCTCCGGACGGAACCAGCAGGTGGATCACCGGTGAGCAGGCGCGCGCCGACGCCCACGACGTGCGCGCCGGTCTCGACGCCATCGTCGTCGGCACCGGCACGGTACTTGCCGACGACCCCGCGCTCACCGCCCGCGAGCCCGACGGGTCACCGCGCCCGCACCAGCCGACGCGGATCATCATGGGCAACCGCACGATCCCGGAATCCGCGCGGATCCTCGACGACGCGGCTCCGACCGTCGTCGTCGACTCCCACGACCCGGCCGACGTGCTGGCGGCGGTTCCGGACGCGCTGTCGGTCCTCGTCGAAGGCGGGCCCCGGATCATCGGCGCCTTCCTCGCCGCCGGCCTGGTCGACGAGGTGCACGCCTACGTCGCGCCGGTGCTGCTCGGCGCCGGGGCCAACGCCGTCGACGATTCGACCGTCGCCACGCTGGCGCAGGCGCACCGGTTCATGACGGTCGACGTCCGCCGGCTCGGCGACGACGTGCGGATGACGCTGCGCCCGAGCCCCGATGCCTGATCGGGGAGCGACGGGTGATCGAGCTACTTGCGCGCAACGAACAGCCCGACGATCAGGCCCAGTACGGACGCGACCGTGAGGGCGAGCCACAGCGCGATGTCGACCCGGAAGAACAGGAAGTTGACTTCCGCCGGTACCCGGTTGAGCGCGATGAAGGCGATCGCGATGATCGCCACCGCGAGCGGGAACCAGTGCTTCTTGACCAGGTTGAGGACGGAACCGAGGAAGCTCGTGCCTTGCGTGTTGTTCGCCATGACCGAAAGCATGGCACAGCCCTACCGCACGCAGGCGAGGGTCGCGAACTTGCGTTCGGCGTGATCGGAAGCCGGTCGCGGCTGCAGCGGATTTGCCTCGCGTGCTAGCGTTTTCTACAGAGTTCTCGGGGCAGGGTGCAATTCCCTACCGGCGGTGATGATCGAATTTCGATCGAGCCCGCGAGCGCCCGCATAGGCCACGGCTGATTGCGGGGACAGCAGATCCGGTGTGAATCCGGAGCCGACGGTCATAGTCCGGATGTGAGAGAACACCGCGGCGGCGCGTCAGCCGTCCCGCCTCGGCGCCCTCGCGCCCCTCCCCGCAGACTCGCCATGGCAGCGCTGTGGAGCGCAGGAGAGGAGTCGACGTGTTCACCGGAATCGTCGAAGAACGCGGGACCATCACCGCCAAGACGGAGCTGACCGAGGCCGCGCGGCTGACCGTCCGCGGTCCCACCGTCACCAGCGACGCCGCGTTCGGCGATTCCATCGCCGTCAACGGTGTCTGTCTGACCGTCACCGAGCTGACCGCCGACGGCGAGTTCGCGGTCGACGTGATGGCCGAGACCCTGCGGCGCAGCTCGTTGGCCGACCTCGGCGTCGGGGCGTCGGTGAACCTGGAACGGGCCATGCGCGCCGACGGGCGATTCGGCGGGCACATCGTGCAGGGACACGTCGACGGGGTCGGGACGATCGCCGAGATCGCTCCGGCCCAGAACTGGACCGTCATCCGCATCGCGCTGCCCGAGCATCTGGACCGGTACGTCGTCGAGAAGGGCTCGATCACGGTCGACGGCGTTTCCCTGACCGTGTCCGCGGTCGGCGAGGACTGGTTCGAGGTCTCGCTGATCCCGACGACACTGCAGCACACCAACCTAGGCCAGGCGCAGGTCGGCACACCGGTGAATCTGGAAGCCGACGTGATCGCCAAGTACGTCGAGCGGTTGACCGGAGGCAAGAATGACTGAGCAGACCAGCGAACCGATCCGGTTCGATTCCGTCGAACAGGCGATCGCCGACATCAAGGCGGGCAAGGCGGTCGTGGTCGTCGACGACGAGGACCGCGAGAACGAGGGCGACCTGATCTTCGCCGCCGAGATGGCGACGCCGGAACTCGTGGCGTTCATGGTCCGCTACACCTCGGGCTACCTGTGCGTCCCGCTGGCCGGCGACGACTGCGACCGTCTCGGCCTGCCGCCGATGTACACGACCAACCAGGACAAGCACGGCACCGCGTACACGGTCACCGTCGATGCGCGGGAGGGGATCGGCACCGGGATCAGCGCCGCCGACCGTGCCACGACGATGCGGCTGCTGGCGGATCCGACGAGCAAGGCCACCGACTTCACCCGGCCTGGCCATGTCGTCCCGCTGCGGGCCAAGGAGGGCGGTGTACTGCGCCGTCCGGGCCACACCGAGGCCGCCGTCGACCTGGCCACCCTCGCCGGATTGTCGCCGGCGGGCGTGATCTGCGAGATCGTCAGCCAGAAGGACGAGGGCTCGATGGCCCGAGCCGACGAACTGCGCGTCTTCGCCGACGACCACGGCCTCGCGCTGATCTCGATCGCCGACCTCATCGCGTGGCGCAGGCGCAACGAGAAGCACGTCGTCCGCGTCGCCGACGCCCGGATCCCGACCGGTCACGGAACCTTCCGTGCCGTCGGCTACACCTCGGACTTCGACGATGTCGAGCACGTCGCCCTCGTCATGGGCGACGTGGCGGCGAACCACGGTGACGACGTGCTCGTACGGGTGCACTCCGAATGTCTCACCGGAGACGTATTCGGTTCGTTGCGCTGCGACTGCGGGCCGCAGCTGGACGCCGCGCTGCGCATGGTCGCCGACGAGGGCCGCGGAATCGTGCTCTACATGCGCGGCCACGAGGGCCGCGGAATCGGGCTGCTGCACAAACTGCAGGCCTATCAGCTGCAGGACGCCGGCGAGGACACCGTCGACGCCAACTTATCGCTCGGCTTGCCCGCCGATTCGCGCGACTACGGCATCGGCGCCCAGATTCTCGTCGACCTCGGCGTGCGGTCGATGCGACTGTTGACCAACAACCCGGCCAAACGGGTCGGGCTGGACGGATATGGTTTGGCCATCACCGAGCGCGTGCCAATGCCGGTCCGCGCCAACAAGGAGAACCTGCGGTACCTGCGCACCAAGCGCGACCGGATGGGCCACGAGCTGGAAGGCCTCGACGAATACGACCTCGAGCTTCCGGACGGACTGCCCGGTCGCTCGGCGGGGACGGCCGCCGGGGCGGCCGAAGGAGGAGACGGAGCATGAGCGGTGCCGGCGAACCGACACTGGATCTGGAACGCGCCGACGAGGTGCGGCTGGCGATCGTCGCGGCACAGTGGCACGAGACCATCTGCACCGCGCTGCTCAACGGCGCGACGGGTGCCGCGACCGCCGCCGGGGTCGCGGACCTGACCATCATCCGTGTGGCCGGCGCGATCGAGTTGCCCGTGGTCGTGCAGGCGCTCGCCCGCACCCACGACGCCGTCGTCGCGCTCGGCGTCGTCATCCGGGGCGAGACGCCGCATTTCGACTACGTCTGCGACGCCGTGACCGCCGGATTGACGCGCGTCTCCCTCGATGAGTCCACCCCGGTGGGCAACGGCGTCCTGACGGTGGACACCGAGGCGCAGGCCCTGGCCCGCGCCGGTCTGCCCGAATCGAAGGAGGACAAGGGCGCCCAGGCCGTCAACGCCGCGCTCGTCTCCGCGCTCATCCTGCGGTCGCTGGCATGAGTGCCGACGCGGACTGGGATTTCGTTTACCGGCCGCGCCGGCTGGTGATCTGGAGCTGCGTGGCCGCGGCCGTGGTGCTCGTGATCCACGCGACTTTCGCCTATCTCCTCCCCAAATCGCATCTCGACCTGTTCGGGCGCACGTTCACGTTCGGCGACAACGGCGTGAAGAACCTCGGGGCGTCCGACCAATGGGCGATCATGCTGATCGGCGTGGTCGTGGCCGGCGCGATCCTCCTGTTGACCCGGCCGCGGCTGCGGGTGGGGCGTCACGGCGTCGGCGTGCGAAACCTGGTGGGGGAGCGCCAATACCGTTGGGACGAGTTCACCGGCGTCGTGTACCCCGACCGCGGATCCTCCGCGTGGCTGGAACTGCCGATGGACGAGCACATTCCCGTCCTCGCCATCCGGATCGGCGACGGCGAGGCCGCCGTCGAGGCGATGGAGCGCGTCCGCGAACTCCAGCGCCGGTACACCGAGAGCTCCGCCGAACACGGATCGTGACCGGTCACCCGCGCGGATCGAGGCGGGCAAACACTGTCGGCACCGGCGACTAACCTGGGACCCGTGCCCGATCCCTCGACCTACCGACCCGCGCCAGGGTCGATCCCCACCCAGCCAGGGGTGTACAAGTTCCGGGATCCCCACGGCCGGGTCATCTACGTCGGCAAGGCCAAGAGCCTGCGCTCCCGCCTGACCTCGTACTTCGCCGACGTCGCGTCGTTGCACCCGCGCACCCACCAGATGGTCACGACCGCCGCTTCGGTCGAGTGGACCGTGGTGACCACGGAGGTCGAAGCGCTCCAGCTCGAATACAACTGGATCAAAGAGTTCGATCCGCGGTTCAACGTCCGCTACCGCGACGACAAGTCGTATCCGATGCTGGCAGTCACCCTCAACGAGGAGTACCCGCGTCTGTTCGTCTACCGCGGTCCCCGACGCAAAGGTGTGCGCTACTTCGGGCCCTACTCCCACGCGTGGGCCATCCGGGAAACCCTCGACCTGCTGACCCGGGTGTTCCCGGCCCGGACCTGCTCGGCCGGAGTCTTCAAGCGGCACAATCAGATCGGGCGGCCCTGCCTGCTCGGTTACATCGACAAATGCTCGGCGCCCTGCATCGGGCGGGTCACGGCCGACGAGCACCGGGAGATCGTCGACGACTTCTGCGATTTCCTGTCCGGGCGCACCGACAAGATGATCGCCGACGTCGAGCGGCAGATGCGCAAGGCCTCCGACGACCTGGACTTCGAACGCGCCGCCCGGCTGCGCGACGACGCCACCGCACTGCGTCGGGCGATGGAGAAGCAGACGGTCGTTCTCGGCGACGGGACCGACGCCGACGTCGTGGCGATGGTCGGCGATGAACTGGAGACGTCGGTGCAGGTCTTCCAGGTCCGGGACGGGCGGGTGCGCGGTCAGCGGGGATGGGTCGTCGAACGGCCCGACGACGACACCCTCGGCAGCCAGGTCGAGCAGTTCCTCACCCAGTTCTACGGTGCGCAGGCCGACCAGGACGCGACCGTCGCCATGTCGGCCAGCCGCGAGCTGGGCGAGTCGGTTCCCCGGGAAGTCCTCGTTCCCGAACTGCCCGAGGACGCGGACGAATTGGCCGAGTGGCTCACCGGGCTCCGCGGTTCGCGGGTCCGGCTGCGCGTCCCGCAGCGCGGCGACAAGCGCGACCTGTTGGAGACGGTCGAGCGCAATGCCAGCGAGGCGCTGGCCCTGCACAAGCTGCGCCGGGCCGGCGATCTCACCTCTCGTTCTGCGGCACTCACCGAGATCCAGGAGTATCTGGGGATGGACTCGGCACCGCTGCGGATCGAATGCGTCGACATTTCGCACGTCCAGGGCACCGACGTGGTCGCCTCGCTCGTCGTCTTCGAAGACGGGCTGCCGCGCAAATCCGACTACCGCCACTACTCGATCAAAGAGGCGGCGGGCGACGGTCGCTCCGACGACGTCGCCTCGATCGCCGAGATCACCAGGCGCCGCTTCCTGCGCCATCGATCCGAAGCGGATGCTCCCGTCTCGGCCGTTGATCCGGAAACCGGCAAACCTCGCCGCTTCGCCTATCCGCCAAACCTTTTCGTCGTCGACGGCGGTGCGCCGCAGACGCACGCCGCCGCGGCGGTCCTCGACGAACTCGGGATCACCGACGTCACCGTCGTCGGCCTGGCCAAGCGGATGGAGGAGATCTGGGCGCCCGGCGACGACGAACCGATCATCATGCCGCGCACCAGCGAGGGGCTGTTCATGCTGCAACGCGTGCGCGACGAGGCGCACCGGTTCGCCATCACCTTCCACCGGAGCAAGCGGAGCAAGCGGATGACCACCTCGGCCCTGGATGCCGTCCCGGGCCTAGGGCCGACGCGCCGGACGGCCCTGGTCACCGCCTTCGGTTCGGTGGCGAATCTCCGGGCCGCCAGCGTCGACGAGATCGCCGCGGTTCCTGGAATCGGCCCAACAACGGCAAAGACGGTCCACGAGGCGCTAGCAGTGGGTAGACAGGAGAACGATGACTGAGATCACGGTTGTCTTCATCGCCGGCATGTCCGGTGCGGGTCGCTCCGCCGCGGCCGACGTCTTCGAGGACGACGGCTGGTACGTCGCCGACAACGTCCCGGTCACGCTGATCGGCAAGCTCGTCGAACTCGCGCGAACGGGTGGCGACCAGACGTCGCGCCTGGCGATGGTCGTGCGCGGCACCGACGAACACTTCAGCGCCGAATTGGCCGCGCTACGGGCCGATTTGGAGGCAGCGGGCACCTCGGTGTGGCAGGTCTTCCTCGATGCCAGCGACGAGGTCTTGGTCCGCCGGTTCGAGCAGGTCCGCCGCCGGCATCCGCTGCAGACCGACGACACCCTCGTCGAGGCGATCGGCCGGGAACGCGACTATCTCGCCGGCGTCAAGGAACAGTCGGATCTGGTCGTCGACACATCGTCGCTCTCGGTGGCGCGGCTGCGCGAGGTCCTCGCCAACGCCTCGGAGGACACCGCCAGCAACACCGGGCTGTCGGTGTCGATCCAGTCCTTCGGGTTCAAGTACGGGCTGCCGATCGACTCCGACCTGGTGACCGACGTGCGCTTCTTGCCGAACCCATTCTGGATCCCGGAACTGCGCGAACACAATGGCACCGACGCGCCCGTGCGCGACTACGTCCTCGGTCAAGAGGGCGCCGACGAGTTCGCCCGCCTCTACGCCGACATCATCCGGCTGGTGGCCGACGGCTATCTGCGCGAGGGCAAGCGCTACATGAGCGTCGGCATCGGCTGCACCGGCGGCAAGCACCGCAGCGTCGCGATGGCCGAAGAACTCGCCCGCCGCCTGACCGAGGGCCAGCGCGCCGACGGGACGAAGTTCGACGTGCGGGTGATGCACCGCGATCTGGGGCGCGAATGACCGCCGAGCCGGATACCCCTCGCGTCGTCGCCCTCGGCGGCGGGCACGGGCTGTACGCGACGCTCACCGCGATGCGCTACCTCAGTCCGGATATCACCGCGATCGTCACCGTCGCCGATGACGGTGGGTCGTCGGGCCGGCTGCGCAGCGAACTCGACCTGATTCCTCCCGGCGACCTCCGCATGGCGCTGGCGGCGCTCCTCGTCGCACCGGCCGCGCTCGACGACGCGGCCGCCGACGGGCGCAGCGTCGAGGACGCCCAGCTGTGGGGCCGGTTGCTCCAGCACCGATTCGGCGGCCACGGCGCACTGGCCGGGCACCCGATCGGGAATCTGCTGCTGATCGGTCTAACCGAACTGCTCGGCGACGCCGTGGAGGCACTGGACCGCCTTCGCGAACTGTTCGAAGTCACGGGCAGGGTGTTGCCGATGTCGACGGCGCCGCTCACGATCGAGGCCGACGTCACCGGGCTCGAGGCCGATCCGAGACTGAGTCGCTGCATTCAAGGGCAAGTGGCGGTCGCCACAACTCCGGGCAAGGTGCGCCGCGTGCGTCTGCTTCCGGAATCGCCGCCCGCCAGCGCCGATGCGGTCAACGCGATCAAGCAGGCGGATCTGGTCGTACTCGGACCGGGGTCGTGGTTCTCCAGCGTGATCCCGCACGTCCTGGTGCCGGATCAGCTCGACGCGCTCATTTCGACATCTGCACGTAAGATGCTGATAGTCAATCTCGCGCCGGAGCCGGGGGAGACGCCCGGCTTCTCGGTCGAGCGCCACCTCCACGTCCTGCACGCACATGCGGACAGGCTCCGGATCGACGATGTGATCGTCGACGAGAGTTCTGTCCCGGCCGGCCGGGAACGTGAGCATCTCGCGCGTGCGGCCGCGCTGTTCGGCGCTCAGCTACACGTCGGGGATCTCGCGTTGCCCGGGCAACACGTCCACGATCCGTCGCGGGTCGCCGAGGCGGTGGCCGGGCTGGTTCAAACGAACCCACCACCGTCGGGGAAGCGCTCGCCCCGCCGGGAATTGGCATAGAGAGCGGGAGACGACACGTGAGTGGAGGATCGACAGCGGTGGCCATGACAGCGGCGGTCAAGGACGAACTCAGTCGTCTGACGGTGACACAACAGAGCTGTCGCCGCGCTGAAGTCGCGGCGTTGCTGCGCTTCGCCGGCGGGCTGCACATCGTCGGCGGGCGCGTCGTCGTCGAAGCAGAGGTCGACACCGGCAACGTCGCGCGGCGTCTGCGGCGCGAGATCCACGACTTGTACGGATATCCGTCCGATGTTCACGTGCTGCGCAGCGGAGGCATCCGCAAGAGCGCGCGCTACATCGTCCGCGTCGTCAAGGACGGCGAGGCGCTCGCCAGGCAGACCGGGCTGCTCGACCAGCGGGGCCGACCGGTGCGCGGCCTGCCCGCGATGGTGGTCGGCGGCAGCATCGCCGATGCCGAAGCGGCCTGGCGCGGAGCGTTTCTGGCGCACGGCTCACTGACCGAACCGGGTCGGTCGTCGGCACTGGAAGTCAGCTGTCCGGGCCCGGAGGCCGCCCTCGCGCTGGTCGGCGCCGCGCGGCGCTTGGGGGTCTCGGCGAAAGCCCGCGAGGTTCGCGGCGCCGATCGCGTCGCGATCCGCGACGGCGAGGCCATCGGCGCGCTGCTCACCCGGATGGGCGCCCAGGACACGCGGCTGGACTGGGAGGAGCGGCGGATGCGCCGCGAGGTCCGGGCCACGGCCAATCGGCTGGCCAACTTCGACGACGCCAATCTGCGGCGGTCCGCCCGGGCCGCGGTCGCGGCGGCTGCTCGGGTCGAGCGGGCGCTGGAGATTCTCGGCGACGAGGTGCCCGATCATTTGATCGCGGCCGGCCAGCTGCGCGTGACCCACCGCCAGGCCTCCCTGGAGGAGCTGGGCAAGCTCGCCGACCCGCCGATGACCAAGGACGCGGTGGCGGGCCGAATCCGGCGGCTGCTGTCCATGGCGGACAAGAAGGCGCGCACCGACGGCATCCCCGACACCGAGTCCGTCGTCACTTCCGAACTGCTCGACGAGGCGTGAGACCCGGACAGTGCCCGGCCGGGGCGCACCGACTACGCTAAGGCGCATACCAACAGCAGGATCCGCCCCAACCCCCGGCGCGAGGAATCGACACGCGCCGACCCACGAAGGAGAAAGCACGTGACTGTTCGCGTAGGCGTCAACGGATTCGGCCGGATCGGCCGTAACTTCTTCCGCGCCGTCGAGGCGCAGAAGGCGCTGGGCACCACCGACATCGAGATCGTCGCGGTCAACGACCTGACCGACAACGCCACGCTGGCCCACCTGCTGAAGTTCGACTCGATCCTGGGCCGTCTGCCCGAGGATGTCCGCCTGGAGGGCGAGGACACCATCGTCGTCGGCGACAAGAAGATCAAGGCCCTCGAGGTCAAGGAAGGCCCGGCGGCGCTTCCGTGGGGCGACCTGGGCGTGGACGTCGTCGTCGAGTCGACCGGCATTTTCACCGCCCGCGACAAGGCCCAGGGCCACCTCGATGCCGGCGCCAAGAAGGTCATCATCTCCGCACCGGCCTCCGACGAGGACATCACCATCGTGCTGGGCGTCAACGACGACCAGTACGACGGCAGCCAGAACATCATCTCGAACGCTTCGTGCACCACGAACTGCCTCGGCCCGCTGGCCAAGGTCCTCAACGACGAGTTCGGCATCGTCAAGGGCCTCATGACCACCGTGCACGCCTACACGCAGGACCAGAACCTGCAGGACGGCCCGCACAAGGATCTGCGTCGCGCCCGCGCCGCCGCGATCAACGTCGTGCCGACCTCGACCGGCGCGGCCAAGGCGATCGGCCTGGTCCTGCCGGAGCTGAAGGGCAAGCTCGACGGCTACGCGTTGCGCGTGCCGATCCCGACCGGTTCGGTCACCGACCTGACCGCGCAGCTCGCCAAGACGGCGTCCGTGGAAGACATCAACGCCGCGATGAAGGCGGCTGCCGAGGGCAAGCTCAAGGGCATCCTGAAGTACTACGACGCGCCCATCGTCTCGAGCGACATCGTCACCGACCCGCACAGCTCGCTGTTCGACGCCGGTCTGACCAAGGTCATCGACGACCAGGCCAAGGTCGTCTCGTGGTACGACAACGAGTGGGGCTACTCGAACCGCCTGGTCGACCTGATCGGCCTCGTCGGCAAGTCGCTGTAACCCGCCCGTCGATCCAGTTCGTCAAGGAGTCCTCGCATGGCAGTGCCCTCCCTCGCCGACCTGTTGGAGACCGGGGTCGCCGGCCGCATCGTCCTGGTGCGCTCGGATCTGAACGTCCCGCTCGACGACGGCGCCATCACCGATCCGGGCCGGATCGTGGCGTCGGCGCCGACGATCCGCAAGCTCGCCGAGGCCGGTGCCGGCGTCATCGTCACCGCCCACCTGGGGCGGCCCAAGGGGGAGCCGGATCCGAAGCTGTCGTTGGCGCCGGTCGCCGAGCGGCTCGGCGAGGAGCTGGGCCGCAACGTCCAGCTTGCCGCCGACGTCGTCGGGACCGATGCGCTGGCGCGCGCCGAAGGGCTCACCGACGGCGACGTGCTGCTGCTGGAGAACGTGCGGTTCGACCCGCGCGAGACCAGCAAGGATGACGCCGAGCGGGAGGCGCTGGCCGAAGCGCTGGCCGAATTGACCGGTCCCGACGGCGCCTTCGTCTCCGACGGCTTCGGCGTCGTCCACCGCAAGCAGGCCTCGGTCTACGACGTCGCCAAACTGCTGCCGCACTATGCAGGCGACCTGGTGACCGCCGAGGTCGACGTGCTGTCACGGCTCACCGAGGACCCGGCGCGCCCCTACGCGGTCGTGCTCGGCGGCTCGAAGGTCTCCGACAAGCTCGGCGTCATCGAAGCGCTCGCCCCGAAGGTCGACACGCTGGTCATCGGCGGCGGCATGGCGTTCACCTTCTTGGCCGCACAGGGACTCGGCGTGGGCACCTCGCTGCTGCAGGAGGACCAGATCGACGTCTGCAAGGATCTGCTCGATCGATTCGCCGACGTGATCCGCCTGCCGGTCGACGTCGTGGTCGCCGACAAGTTCGCCGCCGACGCGGAGGCGAAGACGGTGCCGGCCGACGAGATCCCGGACGGCTGGATGGGCCTCGACATCGGGCCGGAGTCGGTCAAGCGGTTCGCCGCCGTGCTGTCGGCGGCGAAGACCGTGTTCTGGAACGGCCCGTCGGGTGTGTTCGAGTTCGACAAGTTCGCCGCGGGCACCAAGGGCGTCGCGGAAGCCATCGCCGCGACGACCGCGGACGGCGCCTTCACGGTGGTCGGCGGTGGCGACTCGGCGGCCGCGGTGCGTGCGCTCGGGATCCCGGACGGCGACTTCTCGCACATCTCGACCGGCGGTGGAGCATCGTTGGAGTACCTCGAGGGCAAACAACTGCCCGGGCTCACCGTTTTGGAGGCGTGAGGATCGTGTCGACCACCCGCAAGCCGCTCATCGCCGGCAACTGGAAGATGAACATGACGCACCTGGAGGCGATCGCCCTGGTGCAGAACATCGACTTCCGGCTGCCGAACAAGTACTACGACAAGGTCGACGTGACGGTCATCCCGCCGTTCACCGACATCCGCAGCGTCCAGACCATCGTCGACGGGGACAAGCTGCTGCTCACCTACGGCGCGCAGGACCTCTCCGAGCACGACTCGGGTGCCTACACCGGCGAGATCAGCGGCGCTTTCCTCGCCAAGCTCGGGTGCACGTTCGTCGTCGTCG
Source organism: Gordonia araii NBRC 100433 (assembly GCF_000241265.1). Lineage (GTDB taxonomy): Bacteria > Actinomycetota > Actinomycetes > Mycobacteriales > Mycobacteriaceae > Gordonia > Gordonia araii. The sequence goes on along the minus strand of NZ_BAEE01000064.1, from coordinate 30,908 downwards.
GCCATTCCGAGCGCCGGACCTATCACAACGAGACCGACGAGGTCGTGCTCGCCAAGACGAAGGCCGCGCTGCGGCACGAGCTGACCCCGATCGTCTGCATCGGCGAAGGCCTCGACGTGCGTGAAGCCGGCGAGCACCTGTCCTTCAACACCGAACAGCTCAAAGGTTCGCTGGCCGGATTGTCGGCCGGCGAGATCGCCAAGACGGTCATCGCCTACGAGCCCGTGTGGGCGATTGGAACCGGTCGGGTGGCCAGCGCCGACGACGCGCAGGAAGTGTGTGCCGCGGTGCGCGCCACAATCGCCGAGCTCGCCGACGATTCGGTCGCGGAGAAGATCCGGGTGCTCTACGGCGGCTCGGTGAACGCGAAGAACATCGGCGACCTCATCGCCCAGGCCGACGTCGACGGCGCACTCGTGGGGGGCGCCTCCCTCAAAGCCGAGGAGTTCGCGACACTCTCCGCGATCGCCGCCGGCGGGCCGCTGCCGTAGCCGGCGATCGTCGTCGCGTACACTTTTCGGTGGCCCTGCGGCCCCGGAACCGATTTAGAGCAAGGACCTGACCACCGTGAAACTCGCACTCCAGATCGCAATCGTCGTCACCAGCTTGTTGTTGGTGGTGCTGGTGCTGCTGCATCGGGGTAAGGGTGGCGGCCTGTCGTCGCTGTTCGGCGGCGGTGTGCAGTCGAGCCTGTCCGGGTCGAGCGTCGTCGAGCGCAACCTCGACTATCTGACCATCATCGTCGGATTCCTGTGGGTCGTGCTGATCATCGGCATGGAGCTCTACATCAAGCTCGTCGCGGAGTAACCGGCGCAACACCGCTACCGGTAGCCGGGTCACCGGCCTTCGGCAATACTCGACGCATGGGTGATCCTGCGTCCGGTCCAGCTGTTCCCGTCCACTCCGCGCAATGGCGCCCGAGCGGCACCATCGTCAGCCATCTCGAGGTCGACAAGACCGACAGGGCTCTCACCGAACCGCTGCGCGAGGACATCCGGCTCTTGGGCGGGATGCTCGGCGACATCATCCGCGAGCACTCGGGCACCTCGACGTTCAACCTGGTCGAGGGCTCCCGGCAAGCGGCCTTCGACATCCGTGAGAACGAGATCGATCGCGACGATCTGGTGGAACGATTCGTGCCGGAGCCGGCGACCGAACTGCTGCCCGTCGCCCGCGCCTTTTCACTGTTCGCACTCCTGGCCAACCTCGCCGAAGACCTGCATCGGGAACGGCGGCGCGCGATTCACCTCCGCGCCGGCGATACCCCGCAGAACAGCAGTCTGGCGGCCACCTACGCCAAACTCGGCGCCGCCGGTCTCAGCGACGAGCAGGTGGGTGAGAAGCTCGCCGACGCCACCGTGGTGCCGGTCATCACCGCCCACCCGACGGAGACCAGGCGGCGGACGATCTTCGAGGCGCAGAATCGCATCACCGAGCTGATGCGCCTGCGCCGCCGCACCGAACTCACCCCGGCCGAGGAGGCGGCCTCACTCGAGGGCATCCGACGCCAGATCCTCACGATGTGGCAGACCGCGCTGATCCGGCTGGAGCGGCTCACCATCGTCGACGAGATCGCTGCGGGGCTGCGGTACTACGACGCCACCTTCTTCGAGGTGGTGCCCCGCATCAACACCGAGACCCGCGCGGCACTGTGCTCGGCCTATCCCGCCGCGGGTCTGGAGCGCGCCCCGATGGTCCGGATGGGATCGTGGATCGGCGGCGACCGCGACGGCAATCCGTTCGTCACCGGCGAGGTGGTGGGCATCGCGACGTCGTCGGCTGCCCGCTTGGCCTTCGCCCATCACCTCGAACAGCTCGAGATCCTCGCTCGGGAGTTGAGCATGTCGGCCCGGTTGGTCACCGTTCCCGATGCGTTGTCGGCGCTCGCTTCCGCGCAGCCGGGCGAGGCGGCGTCACCCGACGAGCCGTTCCGCGGCGCGCTGCAGACTATCCGCGCACGATTGTCCGCCACCGCGCTGTCCCGGTTGGGTTCGTCGGCGTCGGCCCTTTCGCACCTGGTGGGCGTCGATTCCAGTGGCCGCGCCGCGGCCGCGCCGTATGCCGACAAGGACGAGCTGCGCGCCGACCTCGACGTGCTCGACGAGGCGTTGCGCGAGAACGCCGACCAGACGATCGCCGACGACCGGCTGCTCCGCGTCCGCGAGAGTGCGCTGACGTTCGGGTTCAACCTGTCCGGCCTGGACATGCGCCAGAACTCCGAGGTGCACGAGACGGTGGTGGCCGAACTGCTGGCGTGGGCCGGCGTCCACGACGACTACCTCTCGCTTTCCGAACCCGAGCGCGTCGATCTGCTGGTTGCCGAATTGCAGTCGCGACGCCCGCTGACCGGTGCCGATGCGGCGCTGAGCGATTTGGCGGTGAAGGAACTCGCCATCGTGCACGCGGCCGCCAAAGCCGTCGCGACCTTCGGACCCGAGGCCGTACCGAACTACGTGATCAGCATGTGCACGTCGGTCAGCGACATGCTCGAGGCGATGATCCTCCTGAAAGAGGCCGGACTGTACGACGCCGGCGCGGCAGGGGAGGGCGCCCGCAGCCGGCTGCGGGTGGTGCCGTTGTTCGAGACGATCGAGGACCTGCAGCAGGGCGCCCGGACGATTCTCGACGCGCTCGACGTCCCGCTCTACCGGCAGGTGGTGCAGGCGCAGCAGAACACCCAGGAGGTCATGCTCGGCTACTCCGACTCCAACAAGGACGGGGGATACCTCGCGGCGAACTGGGCGCTGTATCGGGCCGAACTCGACCTGGTGGACGCGGCGAAGCGCGCGGGCATTCGTCTGCGCCTGTTTCACGGTCGTGGAGGGACGGTCGGTCGCGGCGGCGGGCCGAGCTACGAGGCGATCCTGGCGCAGCCGCCGGGCGCGGTGCAGGGTTCGCTCCGCATCACCGAGCAAGGGGAGATCATCGCGGCCAAGTACGCCGAACCGGTGTCGGCGCACCGGAACCTGGAAACCATTCTGGCCGCGACCATCGAGTCGTCGCTGCTCGACGTCGAGGGGCTGGGCGACGAATCGGAGCGCGCCTACGCGATCCTCGACGATCTCGCCGCCCGTGGCCGCCGGGCCTATAGCGAACTCGTGCACGAGACCGACGGCTTCGTCGAATACTTCACCACGTCGACTCCGCTGTCGGAGATCGGTGAGCTCAACATCGGCAGCCGGCCGGCGTCGCGGAAGCAGACGCAGCAGATCTCCGACCTGCGTGCGATTCCGTGGGTGTTGTCGTGGAGCCAATCACGCGTGATGTTGCCGGGCTGGTACGGGACGGGTTCGGCATTCGCCGAATGGATCGGCGACGACGACGGGTCTGCCGAGCGTCTCGCGACACTGCGGGACTACAACGACCGGTGGCCGTTCTTCGCCAGCGTCATGTCGAACATGGCCCAGGTGCTCGCGAAGTCGGATATGGGTGTGGCACATCGGTATTCGCAACTCGTGCCCGACGAACAACTGCGCGAGCGCGTATTCGGCAAGATAGTCGCGGAGCACGAACTCACGATCGCGATGCACGCCGCCATCACCGGCAACGACGACCTGCTCGCCGACAACCCGGCGCTCAAACGGTCGGTGTACAACCGCTATCCGTACCTCGAGCCGCTGAATCTGCTGCAGGTCGAGCTCCTGCGCCGGTACCGCGCGGGGGACGACAGCCGTGAAGTGAGGCGGGGCATCCTGATCACGATGAACGGGCTCGCGACCGCACTGCGCAACAGCGGGTAGACACGGTCGCCTCTCAGCTCGGTGGCATGCGCCTCGGGTGAGCCGGCGCCGGCGTGGCTAAGCTCGCTTCTAACACATCGGGGCGAGTCGAGGAGTATGTAGTGGCAGCGAACAAGGACAAGCGGACCGCGTTGGTGACCGGGGCATCGTCGGGCATCGGGCTCGAGGTCGCGCGGCAGCTGGCCGATCGTGGATACCGGGTCATCGGGACGAGTCGAAACCCTGACGCGCTTCCCGACGACAAGCGGATCCCCGGTGTCGAGTACGTCGCGCTCGACCTGTCCGACCGGCAGTCGATCGGATCGTGCGCGAAGGCCGTCGGCGACGTCGACATCGTCGTGCACAACGCGGGGGAGAGCCAGTCCGGGCCGGTCGAGGAGCTCCCCGACGACGCGGTGGATCGGCTGTTCCAGACCAACGTCTTCGGTGCGGTGCAGCTGACGCAGCCGTTGCTGCCGCACATGCGGGAGCAGGGATACGGCCGGGTGATCACCGTCGGGTCGATGCTCGCCAGCTTCCCGCTGGCCCATCGCGGGTCCTACTGTGCGGCCAAGGCGGCCCTCAAGGGCTTCGCCATGTCGGCCCGGCAGGAGTTGTCGCCGTTCGGGGTGTGGGTGAGCCACGTCGAGCCCGGCTCGATCGCGACCGGTATCGGCGAGCGGCGCACCCACTACATCGCCGAGGACTCGGTGTACCGCGACGACTACGACACGATGATCGCCCACCTCGACGCGAACGAGCAGGCGGGCATCGCACCGGCGAAGGTGGCCACGACGATCGTCAAGGCCATCGAGGCCGACAAGCCGCGCGAGTTCTACGCCGTCGGTTCCAACGCGCCGCTGGTCTTCACGCTCAGGCGGCTCGTCCCGCGCAGTGTCGTCACCACGATGGTCGCCCGCCGCCACGGTCTCAAGCGCTAGCGCCGACTGGGCACCTCACCTGCGCCGAGTGGGCACCCCACCTGCGCCGAGTGGGCAGTCGACCTACGCCGAGTGGGCACCCCACCTGCGCCGAGTGGGCAGTCGCCGAGCGCACGGACCCCCACTTCGGCCCGTATTGGTGCCCAGTCGACGAGGTTGAGGTGCCCAGTCGACGGGGTTGAGGTGCCCACTCGGCGAGAGCGCGTCTACTCGTTCGCGTCGCCGGTCGGGGCGGCCGATTGGCCGTTACCGCCGGATCCTACGACCTTGCCGCCGGCAGATCCGACGACCTTGTCGCCGAGGTCGTTGAGCAGCCCCGCGATGTCGAGGCCCGTGGTCCCGCGGATGACCTCTAGCCCTCCGGCAAGACCCGAGCCGGCGCCGCGGGTCAGCGGATCGACGGAGTCGCCGACGAGCGTGATGTTGGCGTCGCCGAGCGGCTCGGCCGCCGCACGCACGATGTCGGGCAGCTTGGACAGCACGAGTTCCAGCTGACCGACCTGATCGAGCTTGCCCAGCGCCTCGGCGCGCATCTCCAGCGCCTGCGCCTCGGCCTCACCGGTGATCCGGATACCCGCCGCACGAGCCTCCGCCTCCGCGGTGATCTCGGCCTTCTTCGCTTCCGCCCGCTGCTGGGCCGCGTACAGCTCGGCCTCGGCCGGGCGACGAACCTCGGCGTCGAGTTCGGTATCGCGCAGACGCGCCTGCTGCTCGGCGACCTCATTGTCCTTCTCGACCTGGACGCGGCGGCGCTCCGCCTCGACGAGGGGGCGCACGGCGTCAGCCTCGGCTGACGCCCGGTCGGTGGCCTGACGAGCCGCTTCGCGCTCGATATCGAGTTCGCGCTGTTGCTCGATGACCGCCTGCTCGTTCGCGATCCGGCTCTCCTCGGCCACGCGGTGCGCGACCGCCCGCGACTGGGCCGCGATCGCCGCCTGATCCGACCGCTCCTTGGCCGCCAGGTCGCTGAAGTACTGGCCGTCGGAGTCTTGCACGTCGTTGATCGAGAAGCTGTCGAGCACAAGACCCTGGTTGGAGAGGATCTCCTTGATCGACTGGGCGACCTGGTCGACGAGCTGCTGACGGTCGACGAGGATGCTCTTGGCGGTCATGGTGCCGACGATGGACCGCAGCTCACCGGAGAGCTGTTCGGTGACGAGGATCTTCACGCGATCGAGGTCGTCGCCGAAACGCGGACCCGCCTTGAGGATGTCCTCCGGGGTGTCGCCGACCTTCACGACGGCCACGCCGCGGACCTTGAGCTCGATGCCGTCGTTGGCCGGCGTCGAGGTGTCCAGGTCGGCCTTGACCGACGACAGCTGCACGCGGCTGGAGCGCTGCACGACGGGCAGCACGAAAGTGCCGGTTCCCCGGTACACCTTGCCCTGATGGCCCTTGCCCGTGCCGGTGACGATGAACGCCTCTTCGGCACCGGGAACCCGGTAGCGGGAGAGGAGCAGCAGGATGAACAGGATGACGAGTACCGCGGCGGCCCCGATGACGGGGATCAGCGTCGACATGTGGGTGGTCCTTTCTGAGGAAACCGGTCTGGTTAGGAAAGCTGGTCGTAGGGCAACTGCTGCACGTGGTAGACGTTGCGGTCTTCGAGCTTGGAGGTGATGCGGACGAAGTCGCCCAGTACGTAGTCCTCGTCAGCGGTGATCGAGATCTGCCGCGCCCCGGTTTCGGTTTGCACCTCGCCGGTGCCGAGGTGCGTGGGGCCGACCGGTTCGACGACGCGCACCCGCGCACCGACCAGGTCGATGCTGGGCAGTTCGGCACCCGACTTCAGCAGGTAGGCGAGTAGCACCCCGGCGACGCCGGCGAGCACGAGTCCCGTCAACGCCCCGGCACCGAGTGCGGGGGCGGCCGACGTATCGCGGAACGTCATCAAGCCGCCCGAGATCAACCCGAAGCCGGTGACGAACGGTGTGAGAAGCGACAGCAGCCCGACGCCCGAGTCACCGACATCGAAATCGAAGTCGACGGCCGCGTCGATATCGAGCCCGACGAGCGAGAGGATGGTCAGGACGAGTCCGATAAGTCCGATTGTCAACAGGACAATGCCCAGCACGCGCCACCTCCCCGGTCCGTTTTGTGCGTACTTCCAACCTATCCGACGTAGGCGGCCAGGTGTCGGGCGGTCAACGTACTGTTCGCGTCGACCATCGCCTGCGGAGTGCCCTCGAAGATGATCGAGCCGCCGTCGTGTCCCGCGCCCGGCCCGAGATCGATGATCCAGTCCGCGTGCGCCATGACCGCCTGGTGGTGCTCGATAACGATGACTGACTTGCCCGCGTCGACGAGACGATCGAGGAGCCGAAGCAGATTCTCGACGTCGGCGAGGTGCAGGCCGGTCGTCGGTTCGTCGAGGATGTAGACGTTGGCTTTTTCGCCCATCTGCGTCGCTAGCTTGAGGCGCTGGCGTTCACCGCCGGACAATGTCGTCAGCGGCTGACCGATGCGCAGGTATCCGAGCCCGACATCGGCGAGCCGAACCAGGATCCGGTGTGCGGCCGGGGTCTTCGCGTCCTCGCTTCCCTCGACCTCGCCACCGAAGAATGACGACGCCTGTGCCACCGACATCGCCAGCACTTCGCTGATGTCGCGGCCGCCGAGTTTGTATTCGAGGACCTCGGGGCGGAATCGGCGTCCTTCGCATTCTTCGCAGCGCGTGACGACGCCGGCCATCGTGGCCAGATCGGTGTAGATCACGCCGTTGCCCTTGCAGGTCGGGCAGGCGCCCTCCGAGTTCGCGCTGAACAACGCCGGTTTCACGCCGTTGGCCTTGGCGAACGCCTTGCGGATCGGTTCGAGAAGACCGGTGTAGGTCGCCGGGTTGCTGCGCCGGGACCCTCGGATCGCCGACTGGTCAATGGTGACGACCTCGTCGCGAGTGGCCACCGATCCGTGGATCAGCGAACTCTTGCCCGACCCGGCTACCCCGGTCACCACGACGAGAACGCCGAGCGGGATATCGACGTCGACGTCGCGCAGATTGTTCGTCGACGCACCGCGAACCTCCAAGGCGCCGTTGGACTCTCGCAGCGTTGTCTTCAGCGACGCGCGGTCGCCGAGGTGGCGCCCGGTGAGCGTGTCGCTGTCGCGCAACCCCTCGACCGTCCCTTCGAAGCAGATCGTGCCGCCATCGGTACCGGCTCCGGGACCGAGGTCGACCACATGGTCGGCGATGAGGATCGTCTCCGGCTTGTGCTCGACGACGAGCACCGTGTTGCCCTTGTCGCGCAGTCGAAGCAGCAGGTTGTTCATGCGGGCGATGTCGTGGGGGTGCAGCCCGACGGTCGGCTCGTCGAACACATAGGTGATGTCGGTCAGCGACGAGCCGAGGTGCCGGATCATCTTGGTGCGCTGCGCCTCACCGCCGGACAGCGTGCCGGTCGGCCGTTCGAGGGTCAGATAGCCGAGGCCGATCTCGACGAAGGATTCCAGCGTGTGGACCAGATTGGCGAGCAGCGGGGCGACCGTCGGCTCGTCGAGTGCCGCGACCCATTCCGCGAGGTCGCTGATCTGCATGCGGCACGCGTCGGCGATGCTGACGTCGCCGATCTTGGCATTGCGGGCGTGCTCGGCCAGCCGCGTACCGTCGCACTCCGGGCAGGTCATGCCCGTGACGGCACGCTCGATGAAGGCGCGGATGTGCGGTTGCACCGAGTCGATGTCCTTGGACAGCATGGACTTCTGGATACGGGGGATGATGCCCTCGTAGGTGATGTTGATGCCGTCAACCTTGATCTTCGTCGCCTCTTTGTAGAGCAGGGCGTCGAGTTCTTTCGCGGTGAACTCCTTGATCGGCTTGTCCGGGTCGAAGAAGCCGGAGCCCCCGTACACACGGCCGTACCAGCCGTCTGGAGTGATACCGGGAACTTTGATGGACCCCTCGCTGAACGACTTGTCCTCGTCGTAGATCTCGGTGAGGTCGACGTCGGACACGACCCCCATCCCTTCGCATCGGGGGCACATGCCACCGAGGCTCTCGAAGGTGGCCTTCTTGGCCTGCTTGTCGCCGACCTTGATGGCACCGCTGCCGCTGACCGTCGGAACGTTGAACGAGAATGCCGTCGACGGCCCGACGTACGGGTCGCTGCAGCGGCTGAACAGGATGCGCAGCATCGCGTTGGCGTCGGTGATCGTGCCGACCGTCGAGCGGGGGTTGCCGCCGATGCGTTCCTGGTCGACGATGATCGCCGTCGTCAGGCCGTCGAGAACGTCGACGTCCGGCCGGCTGAGGGAGGGCATGAATCCCTGGACGAAGGCGCTGTACGTCTCGTTGACGAGCCGTTGCGATTCCGCCGCAATGGTTCCGAAGACGAGCGAACTCTTGCCGGAACCCGACACGCCGGTGAAGACCGTCAGCCGGCGTTTGGGCAACTCGACGCTGACGTCGCGCAGGTTGTTCGCGCGGGCGCCGACGACGCGGATCAGGTCGTGGGAATCGGCCGGATGGAGTTCGGGGGAGCTGGTGGCTGACATATTCAGGGACTCTAATCTTTCCGTCGGACATCCGGCTGGGCGGCAAGCTTCGCGGCGATCCCGTCGAGGATGACCTGAAGCCCGAACTCGTAGGCAGTTACGGCGTTTCGTGCGGCGCCCTGCGCCTCGCCCGCGGCGGCGCCGATGCGGGACGCGAGGGGGAACCGCGCCTCGATCCCCAGCACGGCCAGCTTCGCGCCTTCACGCTCCCACCATTGGGCCGGGTCCTCCTCCTCGCGTTCGACCTGCGCGTGGGCCATCGACCGTGCGCCCGAGCGCACGAAATCGAGGATGAGCGTCAGCACGGAGTCTTTGGCCGAATCCGGCAGGTCGAGGGGTTCGACGGCGTCTAGTTCGCGCTCGTACTTCGCCAACGTGCCCGGGCCCAGAATGGCTCGCTCGGACTCGATGTCGGCCAGCCAGGGGTGCTGGGCGAGGAGGCGGCGATTGTCTTCGGCGACCACGGTGAGGCGTTCTCGCCAATCGCCGGTCGGCTCTCGATAGCGCATGGCCGCGTACACGTCGTCGATCATTAGCGCGACGAGCTGCTCGCGGTTGGCGGCGTAGGAGTACAGCGACATGACCGGAATGCCCAGTTCACCCGCGACATCGCGCAAAGTGAAGAACGAGCCTTCCCGGTCGGCGACGGCGATCGCCGCCTCGACGATCTGATCGGTCGTGTACTTCGGCGGACGTCCGCGACGCGAACTCGGCAGTTCGTTGCGCCACAGCAGATCGATGCTGTCCACGAATCCTCCTTGATTCACGTACTTAGTACGGTTAACATTAACGGTACAAGATACGGGAAAGGCTTGAATGTGAATATTACCGCCACGGCGATCTCGCTCAACGTCGACGAACCAGGCGCGTCGGCAACGTTTCTGACCACCCACCTCGGTTTTCGGGTCGAGATGGAAGCCGACGGCTTCGTGTCCCTCGCCAGCCCGGTCGAGGGCGGGCCGAATGTCATCTTCTTGCGCACCGGACTGGAGACGTTCAAGCCGGTCGACCGAGCGGGAAGCGCGGGGGAGGGGCTGCTGCTCGTCTTCATCGTCGACGACATCGATGCGGCGTTCACGGCCATGAAGAACGCCGGCGCACCGGTGGTGACCGAACCGGAAACCGAACCGTGGGGTGAGCGCTACTGCCAGTTCGCCGATCCGAACGGGATCGTCGTACAACTGGTGCAGTGGGTGTCGTAACCGAGCCGCTCGACGGGAATTCGGCAACGACCAGCACCGTTGCCATGGTCATGACGACGACTGATTACGACCCGCGCTCGCTCATCTCCGAAACCAAGATCGGCATCCTCGCGACGATCAAATCCTCCGGCCTGCCGCAGCTGTCACCGGTAACCGCGGTCTACGACCGAGGCGCCGATGTGATTCACGTGTCGATGACCGAAGGGCGCGCCAAGACGGCCAATCTTCGACGGGATCCACGGGCGGCGATCGAGTTCACCAGTCCCGACGGCTACACCTGGGCGACGGCCGAGGGCGATGTCACGCTCACCGGCCCCGGTACGGATCCGAACGGGCCGGAGGTGGAGGCCCTCGTCGACTACTACCGGCTGGGCGCCGGTGAACACCCCGACTGGGCGGAGTACCGAAAGGTCATGGTGGACGACCGCCGCGTTCTGATGTCGTTGCACGTCAAACGGGTCTACGGGGCAAAGCTCCGATAGCACTTCCGCCCGCACCGGATAGCCGGCGCGGGCGGAAGTCGTGTCGTAGCTACGCCTTTCTGGAACCCGTCACGAAGCTAAGGATCCACAGCAGCAGCACGGAGCCGAGAATGGCGGTGAACAGGGTGAACCACCACCCGCCGCTCGCGGTATCGACGAAGAAGCTGAGCAGGAAACCGCCGAGAAGTGCGCCGACGATTCCGGTAATGATGTTGATCAGAATGCCTGATCCACCGCCCTTGACGATCTTGCCTGCGAGCCAGCCGGCGATCGCGCCGATGAAGATGTAGCCGACCCATCCGACTTGCTGGGACAACGTGGTCGACCGGGCAAGCACCTCGGTCGCCGCTTCGATTGATGTCGCTTCAATGATGGTCATGGTGTCTCCTGAACGGTTACACCCCGACGATCGGGGGGTACTTCACACCGTGCCACACCGTCGTCGACTTGTCCGGATAAGAATCATGTCCGTTCTTGCCCCCTGCTGCACTCCCGCTCGGCACGCCGACGACCCCAATCGTCGCCATTGACAAATGACACAGTCATTGATGTAGTGATGACGAGGGCGTCCTCCGCAGAGCTCGACCGAGTGGCAGCAGGACCAGTTCGGAGGCATTGAGATGTTCGGCATCGACCGCATTCTCCACAAGCTGGTGCGGGATCCGGTCTCGGCCGACGCGAAGGCGGTCGTCACCGGCGCCGGAAGCGGGATCGGCCGGGCCTTCGCCCTCGAGCTGGCTCGTCGTAGCGGTCAAGTGATCTGCGCCGACATCGACGCCGATCGCGCCGCGGAGACCGTCGCACAGATCAAGTCCGAGACCGGCCGGACCGCGTACGCCGTGACCTGCGACGTCGCCAACAGATCCAACGTCGAAGAGCTCGCGGAGTTCGCCACGGCAACGTTTGGCGGACCGCCCACCGTGGTGATCAACAACGCCGGGGTGGGCATCGGCGGGCGCACAGTCGGCGACGTCGGATTCGACGACTGGGACTGGGCCGTGGGCATCAACCTGTGGGGAGTGGTGCACGGCTGTGAACTGTTCGCGCCCATGCTCCGCGAGGCGGGACGCGGCGGCATCATCAACGTCGCCTCGGCGGCGGGCTTCGCCGCAGCCCCGTCGATGGGGCCCTACAACGTGACCAAGGCGGGCGTCATGTCGCTGTCGGAGACGCTCGCCGCCGAGTTCGCCGGCACCGGCGTCCGCGTGACCGTACTGTGTCCCACCTTCGTCAAGACCAACGTCGCCCGCGACGGCCGGATCACTGACGCCAGCCGCGACCTGGCGGGACGCCTGATGCGGTTGACGGGCATCTCGCCGGGGAGCGTGGCGACGTCGACGCTCGACGCCCTCGACCTCGGACGTCTCTACGTCGTACCGCAGTTCGACGCGAACGTCATCTGGCACCTCAAGCGCCACTTCCCGGCCCAGTACGCCCGCGGTCTCGGGTTGGTCAACCGCGTCCTGCCTTCAGGCTGACGACATCTCGATCGCGGAGCCGGCGCCAGCCGGACACCGCAGCCCACCGGAAAGGATCCCGACCATGGCCATCAATCTCGACGACATGCTGCAGAAGATCAAGGACCGCCAGTGGGCGCTGACCGATATCGACTGGGACGCGCCGGGTGCGGAGCTGATCGATCCCGAACTCCACGCCAAGCTCAAGCCGTTCATGTCCGACCTGATGTGGATCGAGAACGTCGGGGCCCGCGGTTTCGCCGCCATGGCGAAGAAGGCGCCGACGCCGACGCTCAAGAGCATCTACGAGCATTTCCACGCCGAGGAGCAGAAGCATGCGAACGCCGAGCTCGCGCTGATGCGACGCTGGGGGATGCTCGACGACGACGAGATCCCCTCGCCGAACGTCAACGTGCAGTTGGTGATCAACTGGCTCGACCAGTACTCCGACGGCATGTCGCTCTCGTTTCTCGGCACCGTGATCCCCATGCTCGAAGTGGCGCTCGACGGCGCGCTGATCAAGTTCATCACCGACGAGGTCAAGGACCCGATCGCCCAGGAGGCGTTCAAGCGGATCAACGCCGACGAGTCGAGGCATTTGGCGGTCGATTTCGAGGTGATGGACCTGCTCGGCCATGCGGACCTGCGCAAGCGAACGATCGACTTCGTCGGCGGGTGGGTCAAACCGTCGCTGCTGGTGGGCACGCTGAGCTACATCCCGCTGCTGAACAAGATGCGCGACAACATCGTCGAAATGGGTGTCAACGAGGAGAAGCTGTACGGCGCGATGAAGCGCTACAGCTCGGTCGGCGACCGCAGCAAGTACGTGCGGCGGCTTCCCATGTATCGAGTCGTCTCCCTGCACGGCCGCTGGGTGATCAACCGGCGCAATCTGCCGTACCACGCGTTCGCCGATTCGCTGGTCAAGGCGACGAGTCTGATTCCGGTCCCGTTGGTCCACCGCACTCCGACGTGGTCGCAGGAACTCACCTACGAACCGACCGCCTGACGATGGGAAAGCAGGAATCGATGACCATCTCGGTAGCCATCATCGGCGCCGGCTTCGCCGGCATAGGCGCCGCGATCCGCCTGAAAGACAAGGGCATCGCCGACTTCACGATCTTCGAGCGCGATTCCCGCGTTGGCGGCACGTGGCGCGACAACACCTATCCCGGTGCTGCCTGCGACATCCCGTCGCAGCTCTACTCCTACAGTTTCGCCCGCAATCCGGGCTGGTCGCGGACCTACTCCGGCAGCGACGAGATCCTCGGCTACATCGATCGCATGGTGGAGTCGTCGGGGATCGGGCCGCATATCCGGTTCGGGCACTGCGTGTCCGGGCTGGAATATCACGCCGACGACGGGGAGTGGTCGATCTCGTTCGCCGGGAAACGCAAACCGGTGCGCGCACGGTCGGTGATCGTGGCGTCGGGCCCGCTCGCCAACCCGTCCTTTCCCGATATTCCTGGGCTGGACGACTACGCCGGGCACAAGATTCACAGCGCGCGCTGGGACCACGACTACGACTTCACCGGCAAGAAGGTGGCCGTCGTCGGCACCGGCGCCAGCGCGGTGCAGATCGTGCCGGAGCTGGTCGACCGGGCCGGGTCCGTCAAGGTTTTCCAGCGCACGCCGGGATGGGTGTTGCCCAGGATTGACACCGAGACCGGGAGATTCACCAAACGGATCTACCGGACCGTTCCCGGCGCGCAGCAGCTGGTCCGCGCGCTCTGGTTCTGGGGCCACGAGTCGGTGGCGCTGGGAGTCGTGTGGAACACGCCGCTCACCCGGGTCGTGGAGGCGATCAGCAAGCTTCACCTGCGCACGCAGGTCGCCGACCCATGGCTGCGCCGGCAGCTCACCCCGGACTTCGCGGCCGGGTGCAAACGTCTGCTGATGACGAACGACTACTACCCGGCGCTGCAGCGCGACAACTGCAAGCTGGTCACCTGGCCGATCGCGCGGATCGCCGAGCGAGGCATCCGGACCGTCGAAGGCGTCGAGCACCAATTCGACTGCATCGTGTTCGCCACCGGTTTCGACGTCTCCAAAGCCGGCACACCCATGCCCATCGTCGGATCCGACGGTCGTGTACTCGCCGACGAATGGCGCGGGGGAGCGTACGCGTTCCGGAGCGTCGCGGTCTCGGGCTACCCGAACCTGTACTTCACCTTCGGACCCAATTCCGGGCCCGGACACAACTCGGCCCTGGTGTACATGGAAGCCCAGATCGACTACATCACCGATCTGGTCGCGCAGCTGCTCGCCAACGATTGGAAGGCGCTCGACGTCCGGACGGAGGTACAGGACGAGTACAACCGCGACCTGCAGCGCCGCCTCACCTCGACGACCTGGAACTCGGGTTGCCAGAGCTGGTACCTGACCGACGACGGCTTCAACGCCACGATGTTCCCCGGGTTCGCTACCCAGTACGTCAACCAGCTCCGCCGCGTCGACCTGCGCGACTACCGGATCTTCGTGCACGAGACGGCCAGGCGGCCCGTCGCGGTGGGGTAGCGGTGCGGTCGGGGCGACAATCGGACTTGGAGGACGTCCAGTCGCCGCGACCACCGACCCCGAAGGGACCGCGATGAAACGCAGACCGGTCTCGAGTTCCAGTCTCGCGTCGGTGGGCTATGACGAGCCGACTTCGACGCTGGAGATCGAGTTCACGAGCGGCAGCGTCTATCAGTACTTCGACGTGCCCGCCGAGGTCTATTCCGACCTGATGAGCGCGAGTTGTCTCGGCCGATTCTTCTCCCGGAGGGTCCGCGGCCGGTACCGCTACCTGCCCCTGTAGCCGCGGCTAACGCGCCTTCCACACCGGGGCACGCTTCTCCGCGAACGCCCGGGGACCCTCCATCGCGTCTTCGCTGCTGAAGACGACGGCCAGTTCGCGGGAGTTGGCGGCCCACAGCTGGTCGTCGCCGGCGACCTCGCCGTCGTTGATCCGCTGCGCCAGGCGTTTGGACGCCTGCACGGCCAGGGGAGCGTTGCCGGCGATCTCGGCAGCCAGGTCGAGGGCGGCGCTGCGCAGCTGGTCGTCGGGCACGACGCGATTGATCAGGCCGTAGCCCAGTGCTTGTTCAGCGGTGATGGGGCGGCCGGTGAGCAGGAGTTCCATGGCAACCTTCTGCGGCACCGCGTCGACGATCCGGAACGCTCCGCCTGCCGCGGCGAAGAGGCCCCGCTTGACTTCCGGCAGTCCGAAGCTGGCCGACTCGGCCGACACGGCCAGGTCGCAGGCGAGGACGAGTTCGGTTCCTCCGCCGAGTGCCGTGCCGTTCACCGCGGCGATGAGGGGAGTGCTGACGGGATGGCTGACGACGCCCGCGAAGCCCCACCTATGGTGGGCCGGGTCGCTGGGTCCGATGTTCTCGCCGCGCGAGAGCGCCTTCAGATCGGCGCCGGCACAGAAGGACTTGTCGCCGGCACCGGTCAGGACGATGGCGCGGATCTCGGGGTCGGCGTCGGCTTCATCGAGTGCCACGCCCAAGGCGTCGGTGACCGGTCCGTTGATCGCGTTCCGGGCTTCCGGGCGGTTGATGGTGAGGACGCACACGTGCTCGATTCGTTCGACCAGAACAGGTGCGGCTGCGGCGTTGTCGTCAATCGGTGTCATAGCCGAAGTATGCGCTATCGGACGAAAGTCGGTGGCGACCGCCGTGGCGGGTCGGGAGAATGAACGTCGATGAGAAACACTCCTCGGTACTTGCTGACCGACGTCGACGAGATCAAGCGGTTGATCCGCCAGCACCCGTGGGCGACCTTCGTGTCGTCGACGACGAACGGCCTCGTCGCCTCGCACTATCCGGTCCTGCTGGATGAGAGTCGCGACGAGCTGACGCTCGTCAGTCATTTCGGTCGTCCCGACGACCTGCTTCACGAGCTCGCGTTACTCGCTCGCCTGACCGACCACTTCGAGCAGAACTATCCGCGGGGACGCAGCCTCTTGGAGGATGAAGCCGGCACCCGGCGGGCGGCGAAGGGGGCAGTCGGATTGCGAGTACCGATCACCCGGTTCGACGCTCGGGCCAAACTGAGTCAGAACAAGTCGCCGGAGGTGCGTGAACGGATCGCGGAAGAATTCGCCACCCGAAACCCAGACCTGGCCGAGCAGATGCGCCGCGCGACTGGGGACGGAGAGCCATACTCGGATTGAGCACCCCCGCACATCTCCGAGAGGACGCCTTATGTGGAAGACCGCCTGCCGTCGCCCGGCGAGCATCGTCGCAGGATTAGCCGCCGTCACGTTGATCGCGACGGCCTGCGGCAGCGATGGAGGGGAGGGGCGAGAGGACGCCTCGCCGCCGGCCACGACCACCACCGAGACCGTCTCGCCGACCGCGTCTCCCACGTCCTCGACCGCTGATTCGTCCGCGGCCGCACCGGTGGGGGACGTCAAGCTCAGAGGCGCCGACGGCAGCATGGTGACGCTGACGGGCCCCATCGCCGCCAAGTACTCGACGGCGACCGCCGCGCAGAAGAAGTCCCTGGGCGTCCCGCTGACCGGGGACCGCAACGCCGGAGAGCGCGACAGCGGCGTCGTGTACCAGCAATTCCGGGGCGGCGTCATCACCGCGAAGAACGACGATCCCGGAACGCCGGCCTTCATCACCTGGGGCAAGATCCGCGATGCGTGGAACATCGAGCGAGCGCCGGACGGGACGCCGTCGATCACCGGAAAGAACGGCTCCGCAGGGCCGCTCGGGGTCGCCACCAGCGACGAGACCACGAACGGGGACCTGCGAGAATCGACCTTCGAGCACGGCAAGATCTCCTTCAACACCAAGACCGGCAAGGTCACGGTGACGGTCAACGACAAGGTCGTGCCGGCAGAGTAGCCATCCCACAGGTGTCTCACCGGTGATACAGTTGAGTTATGAACGAGGTGGTGAGCGTCCGGGACCTACGCAACGCCGGTGGGGAAGTGCTACGGCGGGTCGAACGTGGAGAACGGATCATAGTGACCCGGGACGGCGATCCAGTCGCCATGCTCAACCCACTGCCGCGGCGCGCGGCAAGTGCTGCCGAGCTAATCCGCCGCCGCCGCCATCTGCCGCACGTTGATCCTGACGCGCTGCGCTCGGACATCGACAGCGTGTTGGATTCCTCGCTATGAGCGAGGAATCCAACAGCAGGGGAATGCTCGATACGTCCACCGTGATTCTGCTTGGACGTCTGTCCGACCCAGACAACTTGCCTGACGAATCGGTGATTAGCGCCATCACTCTCGCTGAATTGTCAGTGGGACCGAACGTCGCATCGACTGACTCAGAAAGGAGCGCACGTCAGCAACATCTACAGCAGGCAGAGGCTGATTTCGACGTCGTTCCGTTCGATGCGGAGAGCGCGCGAGCATTCGGCGCGGTAGCAGCCTCGCTTCGGGCAGCAGGTCGGAAGCCCGCCGCACGCGCCTACGATGCGCTCATCGCGGCAACCGCCATCTCACACGGCTTGTCGTTGTACACGTGCAGCCCCGGAGATTTTGCGGGAATCCCTCAACTGCAGGTGCGGCCAGTCCCACACCCGGACTCCGTCGGCGGCGGCGGAGACGGGGACTAGTCCGATTTCGTAGGGGCGGGGCGCACCGAACGTTACTTGACATAATGTATCTTATCGGCATAAAAAGGAGACGAGTTCAAACAGATGAGAAGACCCGTCCCACCGGATCTTGAATGAAATCGCAGGCCGCATGGCATGGCGGCATCGCATCGAGGGCTGCCGTGTTGATCGAGTGCGCAGATCAGCATCTGTTTATGCAAACAGATGAGAGATTCTCGCGCTACACTTGTGTTCATGCAGAGTGTTCCGGGTCGGCTACCAGAGTTTCTGTCGAACGGTGTCGTCGGTCTACTGCGGCCCGAGGACCGCGTCTTCGAGGCGATGCTGGATGGCTGGCGAGCGCAAATGCTGGCCCGTGGACTCGGCGTGCCGTTCATCCAGTCATCGTGCAGCCTGGTGTCTCGTTTTCAGGAGCACTCGAACGAGTACCCGTGGGCGTGGCAGCCTATCCATGTCGATGAGTTTCTGGCAGATCGACGCACCGGCCCCAAGGCGGTTTCGGTGTCGACGCTGCGCGCGAACGCCGGCACGATCAGGGCCTTCTGCTATTACGTCACTGACGAAAGGTATGGTTGGGCTGCGTTCTGCAGCAAAGCATTTGACGACGTTCCCGCCCAAGTCGTGTTCGAGTGGAACACGCCGCGTCACAAGACCGATGACGCCATTCCGGCGGACCGGCGCAGCTTCACTCAGACTGAGTTGCAGACATTCTTCGATGCCTGCGATGATCTCGTCGATCGAGAGTTCGCCAAAGGCTCGAAGCGCTGGCTCCCACTGATGCGAGACTCCACTGCGTTCAAGGTGTGCTACGCCTACGGTTTGCGCCGTCGGGAACTTTCCATGCTCGACTACCACGACTTCGGCCCAAATCCGCACGTAGGCAAGTACGGCCGCTATGGCGCTGTTCAGGTTCGCTACGCCAAAGGTATGTCGGGGTCGGGACCGCGCCGTCGCACTGTTCTCACGGTGCCTGAGTTTGACTGGGTGGTCGATCTTCTTGGTCATTGGCTCTCGCCGCAGGGGCGCGAACAGTTCGCCACAGCGGACCGCTCGGCTTCGCTGTGGCCGTCGGAACGCGCCGGCGCCACGGGCATCCGCAACTTCAATCGCACTTTCACTACGGTCCGCGAACTGGCTGGGCTGCCGACAGAGTTGAAGATGCACTGTCTGCGTCACTCCTATGTCACTCATCTCCTCGAGGCCGGGTACGACCCGATGTTTGTCCAGCAACAGGTTGGCCACGCCTACTCATCGACCACTGCGCTCTACACCTCGGTCTCGGCAGACTTTAAACAGAAGACCATCCAACGGATGATCCAGCAACGAATCGTCACACGTGACGAAAAAGATGCAGGGAAGGGCATGTGAGCGAGCAACGTCGGGTTGGCTATCACTGGAATCTGCGCCAGCGGATGGCTGATCACAACCTCTGGAAGACAACGGAACTCATCCCGTTGCTGAAGTCTCGCGGTATCAACCTGTCGAATGCTCAGGTCCACCGACTGGTGACCGGCACACCCGAGCGGATCCCTGCCCGCACGTTCGCCGCGTTATGCGACATCCTTGAATGCACGCCTAACGATCTGTTCGAGCCGTACGTGGAGATGCGTGCTGCAGCTACGGCGGACGCACCAGCCAGCCCAGCGGATCTCGGCATTGGTGAGAAGCGCTCCGTTGCCCGCCGAATCCGCGTCGTCCGTAGCGATGATGGCGATGGCAAGACCACGTAAACCCCAAGACTCACAGCGATGGGAGGTCCCGTGCGACCGATGCGGTGAGCACCGAGAATGTGTCGTCACTTGGCAGGGTCTCGGGGTGTGCGGCTACTGCTACCAAGCAGCCAAACGTACCCGGGGTGTGTGCCCGTGCGGTCACGATGGAGTACTACCAGGAATTATCAATGGCCAACCGGCGTGCCGCAAATGCGCGGGGATCAAACTCAACGTCGACTGCGTTGTGTGCGGCGCCGAGGATGAACTCTACGCACAGGGACGCTGCTGGCGATGCGTCCTGGGGTCGACCGTCGACCGATTGCTGACAAATCCAGAGACCGGTGTCATCAACGAGGAGCTGAACCCCTTTGCAACTGCCCTGAAGTCGATGAAACGAGCCAACAGCGGCCTGACCTGGATCAACCAAGAACATGTCACGGCGTTCCTAGCCGAGCTGGCCCGCACCCCGCTCGTTACCCACGATGCGGTCGACGGACTCCCCCGATCGCGCACCCGAGAATACGTCCGAGAACTCCTTGTCACACACCAGATCCTGCCGCCCAGGGATGGATTGCTCCACCGTTACATCGACTGGTCCAACGACGCCCTCGACCGCCTGAAATCGGCGGAACATCGCGACATCGCTAACCGCTACATTCGTTGGCACCACCTGCGGCAGATGCACTCGATGAAGTCGGTGTCGCACGGCACGTTCCTACGATCTAAGCAAACTGTCACCGTCACAATCGAATTCCTCAATTGGCTCACCGACCGGGACGTCTTGATCGGCGACCTATCCCAACCCGATCTGGACGCATGGCAATCCGAAGGCCCGAGCACACGAGAGTTCGCCATCCGGTTCCTTGCGTGGGCGATCACGACCAAGCTGGTCGCCGTAGACCTAACGATGACACCTCATCGTCGCGGAACCAGCCCGAAGATGAGTGCCGAGGCCCAGCAAGACGCCGTCGACAGCATTACGTCAAACCAACCGGCACTGAATCCACGGGACCGAGCTGCAGCGATCTTGGTGCTCGTCTTCGGCCAGCAGATCGACCGGGTCGTCAAACTCACCTGGGACTGCGTCATCGTTTCCGATGAACTCGTGACCGTCACTCTTGGCGACATCGCCGTCGCTCTACCCGCACCGCTCGACGAACCGTTCCGTTACCTCGCCGGGGAACGGGCGAACACCGCCGCCCACCCGGCCACAAACTGGGTATTCCGCGGCTACGTCCCCGGCCAACACATCAACCCAGGCCACCTACGGAACCGGCTGAAGTCGACGTTCGGCACGCGCGCCGCCCGGCTCGGCACCCTGCACGAACTCACCAAACTCGCGCCCGCCGCGATCCTTGCCGACACACTCGGCTACTCCCCTGCCACCATCGAGCGACACGCTGTGGCGTCAGCAGCGACATATGCCCAGTACATATCAGCGATCGATGGAGATATCAATGTCTAAGGAAGGATGGGCCGCCACGCATTCAGCAAATGTATCGGCGCAGTCGGGGTGTAACCATGTCTAGATCAGGTCCACCTAAGAGTGCTGTTGCACGCTTCAAGATTCACCGGCAGTATGAAGCCCGAAAAGATGCAGCAAACAATGCTGTGATGGGGCTGCTTGCCGGTGCTCAATTATCCGCCCACTTCTTACAGCTCACTCTCGGATCAGAGCGCATGTTGCCTGAGATCTTTTCCGAACGTCGAACATATCAAGCGATTTAATTTACGGTCTGAAAGTGCTGCTGAGATCCTATCTGCGGCAGATTCCCATCTGGGGATGATGTCGGTTCCCTACGTATTGTCACTTCACGAGGACTACCTGCGAACCTGCGCCAAGATGCTACACAACGCCGGGTGCTGTTCCGCCGCAAAGGCGAAGGCCAATCTTAATGAGCTGCATCAGAATATTGCGGATGCCTCCGGTGGTGAGTACACAACCGATATGATCGCCTACATCGACGCGTTGCGTTGGATGCGCAATGATGTGATCCATAATGGTGGAATCGTGCGTCAACAGTTGATTGATGCAGTGCGAGGTTGGACTCGGCCGCTAACAGATGGCTGGATCGCCCTCGCTCATCGAGACCCGACGACGCTATCTGTTGGCGACAGGATCGAGTTTGGGCATGGAGAAATGGTCGCTGTGCTCGCGGTTACCAAGCGCCTCGACCGAGAAACAAATGTGATGCTCCAGTCGGCGCTCCCTCGAACCATGTGGGCTTCGATGGGCCGGTTTGCAAGGCATCCTTGGGCCCGGTGATGGCCCGATCAAGATTGATTTCCCTAATCAGGACAAACGTTTTCGATATCAGAACAACAACGACCTGTACACGAACGGGAAGGCCGCGTTGTTCCGTGCCACCGACATTCGGTACATGAATTATTCGCTGGAGCTGAGCTTTGGTGCAACGATTTTGAGCGAGCGTCTGAGAAAAGCCGCCGAGGACACCGCTCTGGAGCCGGGCAAGAGATTGGGGTCCTTGACGACCCGCCGCCTCGGGCGGGTGCTGAATCAGAGATCAGTGCGGGTCACTGTCAGCGCGCGTTGCGCGGAGCGTGCAGCGAGAAAGTCGTCGACGAGTTGCTGTCGTTCAGCCGGGCCGATCGGCGGGAGTGCAGTGAGTCGGGTGAAGACGATGGGTCCGACGAGTTGGGTCAGGGCGAGATTGGTGTCGAAGCGACCGAGCTCTTGCTGGGCTTCGGGGCTGCCCAGGATCCGGTCGAACGGTTCGCGGTATTGGTTGACCACCCGTGCGCGAAGGGAACTGACCGGGTTGCGGTCTTCTTCGGGATGCGATGTCGCCTCGGCCGTGCCGGATTGGGCGGACCCGAGGGCGAGCCACCCGAGCATCGTCAATTGGGCGGGGGCTTCCTCGATGAGCTTGGCCTGACGGTCCAGCAGTTTGATCAACTGTTCACGGATCGTTCCGGACGCCGGCGGCGCGGTGACCGGGGGAAGCAGACGCTCGAACGCCGCGGCCAGGAGCTGGGTGCTGTCGGTGAAGTGCCGGTAGAGGGTAGTCCGCGCGACCTTGGACGCCTTGGTGACCGCGTCGATCGTGACGGCCTCGATACCGCCGGTCGAGAGCAGGGACGTCGCCGCGTCGAGCAGTCGTGCGCGTGAGCGTGCCTTCCGGGGATCCACGAGCCGGTCCTCGTCGTCGTCGGAGTTCTGGTTGATCATCTCTTCGCCCACCTCGTAATTGTGCCCTCGGATCAGTCGCAGGCACTATCCCCGCACCCCGCATTGTGGTACTCATAGTAGTGGAACGCTACCAACTGTAGCGTTAAGTGGAGGTGGCTGCATGACCGCCGATGATCGAGTGCTGCTGTCGCGGGCGCAGAAGTGGACGTTGGTGGTCTCGTGCCTGTCGGTGGCCCTGGTGGTCGCCTCAATGGCGGCCCTGTACACCGCGCTTCCGAACATTGCGGTGGCCACCGGGGCGACGCAAACCCAGCTCACCTGGGTGGTCGACGGGTACACGCTGGTGCTGGCGTGTCTGGTGTTGCCCGCCGGGGCCCTGGGTGACCGCTACGGCCGACGGGCGGTGCTGATCGTGGGGTTGGCGCTGTTTTCGCTGGCCTCGGCGGTGCCACTGTTGGTATCGACACCGTGGTGGTTGATCGCGGCGCGGGCAGCGGCCGGGGTGGGTGCGGCGTTCATGATGCCGTCCACGCTGTCGATCCTGACTGCGGGATTCCCCGAGCAGCAGCGGGGGCGTGCGGTCGGGATCTGGGCGGGGGTCGCCGGGTCCGGGGGTCTGCTGGGGATTCTCGGGTCGGGGCTGCTGCTCAACTACTGGTCGTGGCAGTCAATCTTCGTCGGCCTGACCGCGGTGGGGGTGTTTCTGCTGTTGTGTGCCTTCACCATTCCCGAATCCCGCCAGGAAAATCCGCCACTGATGGATGTGATCGGATCGGTCGCGGTGGTGTTCGCGGTCGGACTAGTGGTGCTCGCCATCATCGAAGCCCCAGTACGCGGCTGGTCGGATCCCGTGGTGGTCACCGGGTTCGGGCTGGGGGTGGTGGCCACAGGGGTGTTCGTGGTGTGGGAGTTGCGGGCGGATCATCCACTGCTCGATGTGCGGTTCTTCGCCCGTCGTGGCTTCGGGAGCGGATCGTTCTCCATCACCATCCAGTTCCTGGTGACGTTCGGTGTCTTCCTGGTCCTCGTCCAATACCTGCAGTTGATCTTTGGATACAGCCCGTTGGGTTCAGCGCTGGCCTTGGCGCCGATGATGGTGCCATTGGTGCTCTTGTCGGCGGTCGCACCGTGGATGACGACCCGGCTGGGGTTGCGGTTGATGACGGTGACCGGTCTGCTCGCCATCGCCGCGGGGTTCTACTTCATCAGCCGGCTGGATTTGGACTCCACCTACCTCGACGTGATGTGGCCGACGCTGATCATGAGCTCGGGTCTGGGCCTGACCGCGGCGCCGGCGACGGCGGCTATCGTCGCGGACACCGCGGTCGAAAAGCACGGGGTCGCTGCGGCGGTCAACGACGCCACCCGCGAGGTCGGCGCGGCGATCGGCATCGCGGTCGCCGGCAGTGTCCTGGCCGCCGGGTACAGCCACAACATCGCCCCCGCGGTCACGCGGCTCCCACCGGAGGCGCGGGGCCCGGTCGCCGACTCACTCGCCGGTGCCCTCGAGGTCGCCGACCGGGCGGGACCGGCCGGCCAGCAACTCGCCGACTTCGCCAAGTCCGCGTTCCTGCACGGCGTCGAGCAGTCCGCGATCGTCCTCGCACTCATCGCGGCGGCGGGTGCCGCGATCCTGCTGGTCTGGGCGCCCGGCCGCGCTTCCCCGGACGCAGGCGCATCGAGGAGCCCGGCTGAACCGGCCCAGCGCAGGTCGATCCCGCGCCCGCCGCTAGCCAGCACCGTCGAGAAGGAACGCCCGTGACCCAGCTACCGCTGCCGCCGCACTCGCCGACCTGCATGGGGTGCGGGCCAGACAATCCCGCCGGCCTGCAACTGGTGGTGTTCCGCTCCGGCGACGAGGTCTACACCGATGTGACGTTCGGCGAACGCCACATCGGTGCGCCCGGCCTCGCGCACGGCGGAGCAGTGGCCGCCGCCTGCGACGACCTGTTCGGCTTCGGCCTCTGGATCGCCCGCACCCCGGCAGTGACCCGGAGCCTCACCGTCGACTACCTCGCCCCCGTCCCGCTGCACCGGCCCCTGCGCATCAGCGCCCACGTCCGGGAGATTGACGGCCGCAAACTGCACCTTAAGGCGACCGCCACCGCCGATGACGGCACCGCCTTGTTCACCGCCCACGCGGTGTTCATCGCCGTGTCGATCGAGCACTTCGCCCAACAGGGCGGCACCCTCGGAGATTGTGGATGCCCTCGCTCCGGATGCGAGCTTGCCCGCTTCGTTAACTGCGTAGCTGTAGTACACGAGGAACTCGTTGAGCTGGTCGCGCAGCTCGTCGAAACGAGCTGGCTGAGCGGCATACCGGCCAGGACTCATCGCCTTTGCGATAAATCCGCCAACGACGTTGCCGGCTTGCTGTCGAACCTGGACGTTGTAGAGAGTGACGTACAGGCTGTCGCGCTTGTTGCCGCCCGGTTCACGCTGCCTGACTCCCACCATCTGGAGCAGGGAGTCGATCTCGGAACCGGTCAGTCCCGGATGGTCTGTCTGCGCAAGCACGTCGCACACGCCCTTGACGAAATCCGGGGTGAAGGGCGCAATCTTCGGGGGCGTCTGTGTGGGCATAGTCGTCGACATCGAGTGGCTCTGTTCTCAGAGGCGACTGACCGAGGTCTGGCGCCTTGCGATTAGGTGTTATGGCGTTCTTATCATTTCGGGCGTGGGTCGGACTCGGAGACTTGGCCTACTCGTTCTCCATAACCGGTTCAGGTTGCTTACCGTGCCGTCGACGCCACAAGTCGCCCATGTCGTCGGCGAACTGGAGATCGACCCGTACGTCGGCTGCTCCGGGGGCGCTGTACATCACCTCAGCTGACTGATCACGCGCGATCACGTCAGGGTATTTGTCGACCATCTGCTTCTGCGCGTTCTGAAGAAGCGAGGAGAGGCCAGGCGCACCCATGAGGTGATCCGAGAACATCCCCCCGTAGGAACCGAGGTTCGCCGGAACACCGAACATCCCCGGCGGGTATATCGAGTTGGCGCGGGAGCCGATGGCATCAAGCGTTCCGCTCATCCCACCCGCCAAACCCTCACGGAAGAGTTCCTGTAGCGAGATCTTGCCCTTCGCCGGATGACATACACCCTCCAGCCGGTTGCCGTCCCCATCAACGGCGTACACATCGACTGCGAGGTCCGTGATCGGACCCGAACTCGCGTTGTTCACAGTGACGGTCCACAAACCTCGACCGATAGGCACCGGCTTGGCCGACGCCGTTACTGCCCGGATGCGGCCACCACTGTTGCCCGTCTCCGTCGCGCCGACCGAATAGTACGTGTTGTTATCCCGCCCAGCGATAACGTTGCGCTGGTTCGAGGTGAAGTTGTGCGCGGAAGCAGACGGACTGTCTACTGCTCCCGCGCCTGGGTAGGGTGGGGCGGCTCCTGCGGGGCACGCGCTGCGACTTTGCCGATCCGCAGATCGCCACCAGCCGCCACGTCCTCGGCGACAACTCCACTCCCGCCGTCGACAGCCACATCTACGACCTCGATATCACCCCCAACCGACGCGCGGCGGATCACCACGCCGACGGTGGCCGGCAACTCGGGAGCCTGCTCCTCAACGGCTGTCAACACCGACTGAGCAAGCCCCAGCAGCTCGACGTCGTCGCCAGCACCCGCCTGTTCGAGCTTCTTCGCGAGAAGTGCGCGGCGGAGCTCTTCCTCTGGCTCCTGCTCTAGCCCCTCGACCTCCGCGGTCACGGAGCTGTACCGGTTCGTGATCCAGCCCTTCACGGCCGCGTAGGCGTCGCCGATTGCCAGTTTCGTGGTCTCACGCGCACCGTCCGTCGCGCCGAGCGCGATCGCCGCGACAATCAGGGTTACGGGTTCCATCGACACCTCCCTGGGATGTGGTCCTGCACGGTGCGGGACCACATCCAAATCTAGCGAACGGTGCCGACAATCACGGGCGACGTACGTCCAGAGTCCAGGGTCGGCAGGGCTCCCTCGGCCGCGGTCTGGACGGGGCCAGCTACTCGTCCCACTTCAACACGTCTCGTTACCAGTTGTCTGACCACGATGAACGCAGGGTTTTCCTGGCAGCCGACCGATTGATTGTCCAATCCACACAGCTGCGGCTTCCGCGACGGCCCCGACGTCTCGCCGACCTATATGGCGGCGCGCTTCCGCGATTACCTGACGGCGTCACGTCTGCCGCGCGGGCCGTCGGCCTGTTCCTGCCAGGCTCGGCCGCCGACGCCGGCGCTCGCCACGGTTGCATCGGACCATTCGACGCCCGCCCCGCCGCTCCGGTATAACCAGCTAGCCTTGCTCATTGCGTCACAGTGACGTAACAGGGTCAACGTCGGGTTCCGGGCTGTACTGCCGGGACAGTCTGCGCGGCTTGAATTGCTGCAGTTGCGAGACGACCCACTAGTGCTTGGTCGGCATGTTCTCGGGTGAGCAAATGCCGGAAATGGATCGGTGCGATGAGGAGTTCGATGAGGGCTCGGCCGTCGACGTCTGGCGGCAACTCGCCGCGTTCGATCGCTCGTGTGATCATCGGCAGGACCGCTTGGAGGCGGCTGGCCCAGAATGTCTCCCGGGCGGACCGGGTCTCCTCTGAGTCCGGAACGAATGCGAGTTCAATCGATGCCACGTGAGTTCACGGCGTCCAGGCTCAGCGGCTACAGCAGTCGCAATCGTCGTCGACGTCCGCCTGGCCTCTCACGGGAGGGCAGCAGGTTTCACCCTTCCACGCATTGACGCCCTCCCGGACCGCGATCGCGGCGATCACCAAGGCGGCGATCGGGTCGGCCCACGACCAGCCGAATGAGCTGTTGAGCACCAAGCCGACCAACAGCACCGCCGACAGATAGGTGCACAGCAGCGTCTGCTTGGAGTCGGCCACCGCACTCAGCGAACCGAGTTCACGGCCGGCGCGGCGTTCGGCCCATGACAGCACGGGCATGATCGCCAGACTCGCGGCCGCCAACGCGATTCCGATCGACGAGTGCCGAGCGTCTTCAGCGAAGCCCAGCAACGTCCGGATCGAATTGACGCCGACGTAGAGAGCCAACGCGAAGAACGAGAATGCGATGATCCGCAGCGCCACCTTCTCGCGCCGCTCGGGATCCTTGCCCGCGAATTGCCACGCGACAGCGGCCGCCGAGGAAACCTCGATCACCGAGTCCAACCCGAACCCGATCAGCGCTGTCGACGAGACCCGGGCGCCCTCGGTGATCGCGACCACGGCCTCGATCACGTTGTAGGTAATCGTCGCTGCGACGAACCACCGGATACGACGCTGCAATATCGCCCGTCGTTCGGGCGTGAGCCGTGCTCGCGCCGACGAGACGATCCCCAACTCGGTGGCCATCAGCAGCAGCCCTGATCGGCCGAATCGGCGCAGCACTCCGGGTCGACGGCGAGCACCAAACCGAGCAGATCGTCGAGCGCATGCCCGATGCGCGGATCGGCCAGCTCGTAGCGGGTGCGCCGGCCTTCTGGGACCGCAACAACCAAGCCGCACCCCCGCAGACAGGCCAGATGATTCGACAGCGCCTGCCGGGAAACGCCGATCGCGTCGGCCAGCTCCGACGGGTACGCTCCCCCGCTCCGCAGGCGCAAAAGCACCTGAGTCCGCGTCGAATCGGACAACGCGTAGCCGAATCTCGTCAACGCATCACGCTGGGTGGCGACCATCTCCATGACTCATAACAGTACATAGATTTATGTATTCAGAAAATAGTGAATAGACCGTTCACTTCCCAACGTGGTGAATCCCGAGGTCAGACCTGCCAGCCCTCCGACTCGCGCCAGCGGGTCCACAGGTCGGCGAAGACGCCACCGCGGTCGAGGAGTTCGTCCACCTTGCCGGAGTCCACGATCTTGCCGTCGTCGAGCACGATCACGCGATCAGCGAGCGAAACGAGAGCGGGACGGTGCGTCACGATCACGGCGGTCCGCTCCCCTCGCGTCTCCTCCAAGGCATCGACGACCGCCCGCTCGGTGATGGCGTCGAGCGCCGAGGTGGCCTCGTCCACGAGTAGCAGCCCGGAGGGCTTCGCGAGCGCTCGGGCCAGGCCCACCCGTTGACGTTCGCCGCCGGAGAGCGCGTTGCCGCCCTCGCCGACCCGTGAGTCCCACCCGGACGGGAGTGTTTCGAGAACCTCCCCCAGCTGAGCGCGGTCGGCAAGTGTGGCCAGTGCCGTGACGTCGTCGGTGCCGACGTTCTCCCTGAGCGTGCCGGGACGCAGCTGGGTGGTCTGGAAGACCACCGAGGCGCCGGCGAGACGCTCCGCGGCAGACGCGGGCGAATCGCCGACGATTACCTGCCCCTCGGTCGGCTCGCAGAGTCCGGCCACCACGTCCAGCAGGGTCGACTTGCCCGACCCCGATCGACCCACGATCACCGTGATCCCACCGGCCGGCACCACGGTGTCGACACCGCTGAGCGCTCGCGTGCCGTCCGGGTAGGTGAAGTTCACATCGCGCAGCGCGATCTCGGGGGCACCGGAGACCGGCTCGGCCGCGGCCGTAGCCTGGGCCGCCGCCACCTTCTCCTCGTCGACGAGTCCGGCGACCTCACCGAAGACGCGTGATGCGTTCGCGACCGCGGGCCCCAGGAGCGACAGGGAACCGACGACTTCCACGATCCGCAAGAGCACCACGATCATCGCGGCCGCGGTGACACCGGAGATCTCGCCGGACAGGTACAGCGACGCGGTGGTGAGGCCGAAGGCCAGTAGCGTCAACTGCAGGACCACGCTGAACATCAGCTCACCGGGCACGGTCCACGCAAGCAGCTTCAGCCCCCGGTTCCGGGTCTCGCTCAACACGTCGTTCACCGTGCCGGTCCCGGCCCCCGAGCCGCGCAACGTCGGCTGCGCCCAGGCGAACTCGAGTACGCGATTGTCGAGGACGCGATTGGTCTCGGAGAACGCCGCCTCGGATCGGGTGACGACGCGCTGCGAGGCGAGCAGCGCCAGGAACATCACGATGCCGCCGACCAGCGCGACGAGCGCCAGCTTCCACGACACGAACAGCAACATCAGCGCGATCAGCGGTGTCAACAGCACGGCGCGGATCAGTGGTGACCCGAGGAGCACCACGGCCGAGATCGACTCGGGCGCCGACACCGAGACGAGGTCGCGAAGTTTGGAGGCCCGCTCGGAATGCAGCGATCCGGGATCGAGGCGCCGGATGCCGGACAGACCCGTTTCGGTGATGGTGTCGATGATGCGGAAGCCGAGCTTCAGCCCGGCGCGAATGGCCAGCCGGTCGGCGATCCACGCCAGCAGCAGCTGCAGGACGAGCAGCCCCACCCACGGCCAGGCGTCGGCGGGACGATCGCCGAACAGGGCGTGCAGCACCGGAACCAGCGTGACCACCGACGCCGCCTGCAGCAGGGTGGAGAACACGGTCAGGGCTACGAAGCGGATCCGTTCACCGCGGCCCTCGGGGCCGGTGACGGTCACCAAATCGGAGTAGATCATGCGAGTGCCTCCATCGCCTGGTTGTGCATTCGCGCGAACAATCCGCCCAGCGCGATCAGCTCGTCGCGGGTGCCCTGTTCGACGATGCTGCCGTCGTCGAGGACGACGATCTGCTCGGCATGCGCCACGGTGTGCAACCGATGGGCGATCACCAGAACGGTCCGCCCCTCAAGGAGTTTCGTCAGGCCCTGCCGGACCTCCCACTCGGAGTCGGGATCGGCAGCAGCGGTGGCCTCGTCGAGGATCACCAGACGCGGATTCCCGAGCAGCGCGCGGGCGATCGCGATGCGCTGGCGCTGACCGCCCGACAGGCTGTCACGGTCCACGACCGTGTCGTAGCCGTCGGGCAGCGCCTCGATCTCGTTCGCGATGTAGGCGGTGCGCGCGGCGTCGGCGATCTGCTCGCGAGTCGCGTCGGGAGTACCCAGGGCGATGTTCTCGGCGATCGTGCCGTGCACCAGCTGGACGTCCTGCAGGACGACCGCGACATGGCGACGGAGATCGTCTTCGTCGATAGTGCGCAGGTCGGCGCCGTCCAGAGTGACAGCCCCCAGGTCCGGGTCCCACAGGCGTGCGGCCAGGGCGGCCACGGTGGACTTGCCCGCGCCGGACGGGCCGACGATCGCGGTTGTGCCGCCCGCCGGAAGCGTGAGCGTGAAGTCGCGCAACACGTAACGACCGCGGACGTATCCGAAGGAGACGTTGTCGAAGGCCAGCGCCGCCGGACCGGT
>NZ_BAEE01000065.1 GCF_000241265.1 Gordonia araii NBRC 100433 | reverse complement strand
CCTGGACGAACGGCCCGACGAAGACGTCTTCGACGACATGCTGCTGCACGTCGACGGATGGCTCTGCGAGATCAAAGACGTGCAGATTCGCGACGGCCTGCACATCCTCGGCGAACCGCCCGTCGACGACGGAGAGATCGACCTCGTCCTGGCCATGCTGCGCGCCCGCCAGCTGTGGGGCGGATCGGTCGCGCTGCCCGGGCTGCGGGAAGCGCTGGGGCTCGACGAAAGTCCCGGGGAGGCTGGCGGAGAGCGGACCCACACCGTCGATGCCGTCGAAGCCCAGGCGCGCGAACTCATCTCGCGATGCCACAAGGGCGGCTGGACCGACGACGCCGTCGCCGACGCGTCGGCCGGGCAGCCGTCTGCCGTCGCCGACATCCTGGCATTCACCGCGAACGAGGTCGTGCCCAGGCTGCGGGCCACCGACCAGGAGCTACCCCGCGTGCTGCATGCGCTCGACGGCGGATTCATCCCGTCGGGGCCGAGTGGATCGCCGCTGCGGGGCTTGATCAACGTGCTGCCGACCGGGCGGAACTTCTACTCGGTGGACCCGAAGGCCGTGCCCAGCCGCCTGGCGTGGGAGACCGGGCGAGCGATGGCCGACTCCCTCCTGGAGCGCTACCTCGCCGATCACGGCGAGTACCCGCGGTCGGTCGGCCTGTCGGTGTGGGGAACCAGCGCGATGCGCACTTCGGGTGACGACATCGCCGAGGTGCTGGCGCTGCTCGGCGTCGAGCCGGTCTGGGATGAGGCGTCGCGGCGCGTCGTCGACCTCGAGCTCGTCGATCTCACCGAACTCGGCCGGCCACGCATCGACGTCACCGTCCGAATCTCCGGATTCTTCCGCGACGCCTTCCCGCACGTCGTGACCATGCTCGACGACGCCGTGCGGCTCGCCGCGTCGGCCGAAGACGAACCGGCCGACCAAAACTTCGTCGCCGCGCATGTGCGGGAGTCGGTCGCGGAGCACGGCGATAGCCGTCGCGCCACCACACGGGTGTTCGGGTCGAAACCGGGCACCTACGGCGCGGGGTTGCTGCAGCTGATCGACTCGCAGCAGTGGCGGTCCGACGAGGATCTCGCCGCCGTCTACACCGCATGGGGCGGTTGCGCGTACGGGCGCAACCTCGACGGCAAGGAGGCCGTAGACGACATGCGCAGCGCGTACCGGCGCATCAACGTCGCGGCGAAGAACACCGATACGCGGGAACACGACATCGCCGATTCGGACGACTACTTCCAGTACCACGGCGGGATGGTCGCGACCGTCCGGGCGCTCACCGGATCCGATCCGGAGGCCTACATCGGTGATTCGACCCGCCCCGACGCCGTCCGCACCCGGACATTGTCGGAGGAGGCGACGCGGGTGTTCCGGGCCCGCGTGGTCAACCCGCGCTGGATCTCGGCGATGCAGCGCCACGGCTACAAGGGCGCGTTCGAGATGGCGGCGACCGTCGACTACCTCTTCGGCTACGACGCCACCACCAATGTCGTCGCCGACTGGATGTACGAGCAACTCACCGAGTCCTACGTGCTGGACGAGAACAACCGCGAGTTCTTGGAGAAGTCGAACCCGTGGGCGCTACACGGGATCACCGAGCGGCTCCTCGAAGCCGCGCAGCGCGACCTGTGGGAGGCGCCGCCGCCGGAGATGCTCGACGAATTGCGTCGCATCTACCTCGAAACCGAAGGCGACATCGAAGGTCGTGCGGGCGAGTAGCGGATCCGTGGCGCGCTGCTAGCGCGATCGCCCCGTGGGCACGGTCGACGCGAAACTGGGCACGGTCGGCGGGAAAGTGGGCACGGTCGGCGCGAAACTGGGCACAGTCGACGCGAAAGTGGGCACGGTCGGCACCGATTGGTGGTCGAGTGCCTGCGAGGCGTTAGCCGAGTGGGCGTATCGAGACCGATCCGAGGTCGGAGGGCACAGTCGGCGCGAAACTGGGCACGGTCGGCGGGAAAGTGGGCACGGTCGGCGTCAGGCGATCGAGGCGGAGGTCGCGCGCGCGACGATGGCCGCGGCCAGCTCCTCGGGCCGCTCCTCGGGGATCCAGTGCGACACGCCGTTGAGCTGGATGAACTCGAACGGACCGTCGACGTAGCGCTCCGAGTCGACGGCCTGCGTGATGTCGAGAGCCGCGTCGTCGTCGCTCCACACCATCGTCGTGGGTGCCGAGACCCTGCCGACGTAATTCGGCGGCGCCAACGGCAGCGCGCGGTACCAGCCGAGACCGCCGCGCAGCGCACCCGTGTCGACGATCTCGCGACGGAATCGCTCGATCATCTCCGGGGTCATCCCCATGCGCGTCATCGACTTGACGGCCAGCGCATTGGTCGTGGCGAGGATCGCCTCGGGAGCGCGCGGGATCTGAAACGCGAGCATGTACCAAGAACGGAGAATCTGGTTGCTCTTGCCCATGGACTTGACGAAGGCGAGCGGATGGCCGACCGAGACGGCAGTCAGGGATTTCACCTTGTCCGGATAGTTGGCGGCGACCGCCCACGCGACGGCGGCTCCCCAGTCGTGGCCGACGAGGTGAACCGGCCCACCGACCTGGTCGATCAGTGCGGCCGCGTCGCTGGCCAGATGGGGCAGGGAGTACGCCTTGCGGCCCTTCGGCCGGGCGCCGGGGGAGTACCCGCGCTGGTCGGGAGCGACCGTCCGGTACCCGCGGTCCTGCAGTAGCGGTGCGACCTTGTCCCATGACGAGGCGCGCTGGGGGAACCCGTGGAGCAGGACGATCGCCTCTCCCCGGCCGGAATCGGTGACGTCGAACGTCAGGCCTTCGTTTTCGAAACTCGTGATGCGCTTCACGGTTTCCCAACGTACCCGTCGCCGCCCGGGAGCAAAATCGACGTCGGCGACGTTGGATAGGCAAAGGCCGCGCACAGATGGCCAGGGCGCGGCCATCGGGAAGGACACCTTTATGAGGATTCGCTGGATCCTGCTGCTGTACGTCGTGGTCGAAATCGCCGCCTTCGTGGGATTGTCGGCCTGGTTGGGAGTCGGCTGGGCCCTGCTGATCACGCTGCTGACGGCCATCGCCGGATACGGGTTCCTCGTCGCCCGCGGCCGACGAGTCGTGACCGACCTGCGCCGCGCCGCGCGCAACGAGATCCGGCCGACCGAGCCGCTGCCCGACACCGCCCTGCTGGCGCTGTCCTCGATCCTGGTGATCCTCCCCGGTGTCGTGTCGACCGTGCTCGGCGTCGTCTTGATGGCCGGGCCGACGAGGAGGATCGCCCGCCCGGCGGTCACTGCCTTCGGCGCGCGTCGCTTCGCCGGTCTCGTTTCGGCCGTCAGCGCTCGTACGGTCTTCCTCGACGGCGACGTCATCGACGGGGATGTCGTCTCGAGCGAATACGCGACGGATCCGACCGCGGTGCCGACACAACGGCGCCAATTGCCGCCCGCGCACTGACGTCGCCCGCCGACACGGCAAACTGTTCTCCATGTCGACGCAACTGCTCCTCGGCGGCAGTATCCACACGCCGGCCAACCCGGACGCGACTGCCATGGCTGTCACGGACGGCACCGTGGTGTGGGTCGGCTACGACGACGTCGGACGACGCATGCACCCCGGCGCCGACATCGTCGACCTCGACGGGCGTTTCGTCGGACCGGGCTTCGTCGATTCTCACGTACACCTCACCGCCACCGGGTTGGCCGATGCGGGTCTGGACCTCGGCGCGAGTCGCAGCCGCGCCGACCTTCTCGCCCGGCTGACCGCGTATGTCGGCGGCCAGCCCGCCGACGCGGTGGTCTGGGCGCACGGCTGGGACGAGTCGCGGTGGGAGGGCGTCGAGGCGGACCAGTGCTTGCCGCCCGTCCTCGCCGAGATCGACGCCGCGGTCGGTGGTCGTCCCGCCTATCTGGTCCGCGTCGACGAGCACTCGGCCCTGGCGTCCACCGCGCTGCGCGACAAGGTCGCCGACCTGGCCGCGGCGGCCGGCTTCTCCCACACCGGCCCCCTGACCCGAGACGCTCACCACGGCGTCCGCCGAGCCGCGCAATCGCTGCTCTCGGCAACCCAGCGCGCCGAGGCCCACCACCGGGCGTTGCGCGACATCGCGGCGCTGGGCGTGGTGGCGGTCCACGAGAACGGCGGGCCGCAGATCGCCGGACTCGACGACTTTCGCGAAGTCCTCGCCACCGATACCGGGATCGAGATCCACGGGCTGTGGGGCGAGGCCGCCCGCGACACCGACCACGCGCGCGAACTCCTCGCCACCAGTGGAGCGGCCGGGCTGGCCGGCGACCTCTTCGTCGACGGTGCCCTCGGTTCGCGCACCGCATGGCTGAACGAGCCGTACGCCGACCAGCCCGATGTCACCGGCGCGGTCTACCTGGACACCGACGCGGTCTATGCCCACCTGCGAGCGCTCACCGACCTGCGGCGCCAGGCGGGGTTCCACGTCATCGGCGATGCCGCCATGGGCGCGGTCACCGACGCACTGGCGCGACTGGCCGGCGAAGTCGGCACGCCGGCGCTCGCGGCGTGTGCGCACCGCGTCGAACACGCCGAGATGGTCACCGCCGAACAGCGGGAGATCCTCGCCCGCTGCGGCGTCATCGCCGTCATGCAGCCGTTGTTCGACGCCCGCTGGGGCGGTACCGGTCAAATGTACGAGCAACGCCTCGGTGCCGATCGCGCCGCCACCATGAACGACTTCGCGGCGCTGGCGAAGGACGGCGTGGCGTTGGCCTTCTCGTCGGATTCGCCGGTCACGCCGGTCTCGCCATGGGCGACGATCGGTGCCGCCGTCGGCCACCATCGTCGTGAATCGGCGGTGTCGGCGCGGGCCGCCTACAACGCGTGCACACGCGGCGGATGGCGAGCGGCCGGGCGCAATGACGGGCTGTCCGGCGTCCTGATGCCTGGCGCACCGGCCAGCTACGCGGTGTTCGACGCCGATACGTTGGTCGTCGCCGGCTCCGACGACAAAGTGCAGCGCTGGTCCACCGACCCCCGTTCCCGCGTCCCGGCCCTGCCCGACGTCGCCCCTGGCGCACCGATTCCGACGTGTGTCCGCACGGTGCACCGCGGCGCGGTCCTGTACGACTCGGGCGCCCTTCGCGCGACGGCGGAGATCGCATGACCCGACTGATTCGACCGGCGACGGCTTTGGTCGCCGGACTGGCCATGTGGGCGTCGTTCCCGCCGAGCAACCTCTGGTTTCTCGCCGTCGTGTCCCTCGGCCTGCTCGCCGTCGTCCTGGGTACCGGCGACGTCCGTGCCGGCGAGGGAGCGGTGGCAGGACTGTTGTTCGGTCTGGGCTTCTTCGTCCCCCTGCTGCCGTGGATCGGCGAATACGTCGGTCCGCTGCCGTGGTTGGCCCTGGCCGGTGCCCTCGCGGTCTACACGGCGCTGTTCGGGGCGATCGCGACCGTCACCATGCGGCTTCCCCTGCCGCCGCTGTGGTTCGCCGCGAGCTGGACCCTGGTCGAGACACTGCGCTCGATGTTCCCGTTCGGCGGCTTCCCCTGGGGGCGGACGGCTTTCAGCCAGGTCGACGGACCGCTGCTGCCGCTGGCCTCGCTGGTCGGAGCGACGGGACTGTCCTTCGGCGTCGCGCTGTTCGGGGCTGCCGTGGCCTGGGCGTTCGTCCTGGGCGTGCGAGCCTGGCGCCGTGGTCCGCGGCCGGCGAACGAGGAGCCGCATGTGCTGTCGGCCGGCGTGGTCACCGCGGTGGTCACGGTCCTGCTGGCGTTGGCGGCGCCGCTGCTGGCGAGCCTGGTGACCCCGGCCACGGTGGATCGTGTGCTCTCGCCGACGACGCTGCGGATAGCTGTCGTGCAGGGCAACGTGCCACGACTGGGGCTGGACTTCAACGCTCAACGGCGAGCCGTGCTCGACTATCACGTTCGCGAGACCAAGCTGCTGGCCGCCGAGATCGCCAGCGGACGCGTCCAAGCGCCGGATTTCGTGGTCTGGCCGGAGAACGCCTCGGACATCTCGCCGCTCACCAACCCCGACGCGGCGGCCGAGATCGACGGTGCCGCGCGGGCGGTGAACGCGCCGATCGTGCTCGGCACCATTCTGACCAACGGGGACGGACAGCCGACCAACTCGGTGCTGGTGTGGGACCCCGAGCGGGGGATCGTCGACCGGTACGACAAGCACATCATCCAGCCGTTCGGCGAGTACCTGCCCTGGCGCGGCTTCTTCCGGCTGTTCTCCTCCTACGCGGACATGGCAGGCACGTTCGAGCCTGGCCACGGTCCGTCGGTGGTACGGATTCCGACGCGCTCAGGCCCGGTCGTCGCCGGCGTGGCGACGTGCTGGGAGGTCGCCTTCGACCGGGCCGCCAAGTCATCGGTCGACCAGGGCGCCCAGGTTCTGATCGTGCCGACCAACAACGCGACCTTCGGCCGCACGTCGATGACCTACCAACAGTTGGCGATGTCGCAGGTCCGCGCGATCGAGCACGGCCGGACCGTTCTGGTGGCGGCGACTTCCGGGGTGAGCGCCATCGTTTCCCCCGACGGAACCATCGCGTCGCGGACCGAGCTGTTCGAGCCGGCCACGTTGACCGATCGGGTCCCGTTGCGCACCGAGCGGACGCTGGCGACGCGATTGGGGACCATTCCAACCGTGGTGGTCTGCGCCGCCGGGGTGGCGGCGCTTTTGGCGGCCCTGGCCACGCGTACTAGATTCAGTCGGAGCCGAACGCGTGCCGAGAGGCGGCCGCAGCAGCCGGGATCGCAAGTCAGCGAGCCCATCCGGGTGGGAGAACCGAAGGAGCACGATGAGTAGCGGTGGACAGGGCGCGGCCGGAAGCGGGGTCGTCGGGCCGGCCGGCGAGGGCGTGCTGGTGGTCGTCCCGACCTACAACGAGCGCGAGAATCTGCCGATCATCATTGATCGCCTGTTCGCCGCGCTGAGTGGCGTGAACGTGCTCGTCGTCGACGATTCCAGTCCCGACGGCACCGGCGAGGTGGCCGACAAGCTCGCATCCGACGATGAGGACGGCCGGATCCACGTGCTGCATCGCACTGAGAAGGACGGTCTTGGCAAGGCCTACCTCGCGGGGTTCACCTGGGGATTGGCGCGCGACTACGGCGTTCTCGTCGAGATGGATGCCGACGGCTCGCATGCGCCCGAACAGTTGCACCGTCTGCTCGACGCGGTCAACGCGGGCGCCGACCTGGCCATCGGTTCGCGCTATGTCTCGGGCGGGTCGACGGTGAACTGGCCCAAACGCCGCGAATTCCTGTCGCGCGGAGCCAACACCTACGCCCGGCTGGCGCTGGGATCGTCGATTCGCGACATCACCGCCGGGTTCCGCGCCTATCGGCGCGAAGTGCTGGAGAGTTTGGACTTCGACGCCATCGACTCGGCCGGGTACTGCTTCCAGATCGACCTCGCATGGCGGGCCGTGCAAGGTGGCTTCACCGTCGCCGAGGTTCCGATCACGTTCACCGAGCGTGCCATCGGAGAGTCGAAGATGGACGGCGGCGTCATCACCGAGGCCTTCCTGCAGGTGGCGCGGTGGGGGTTGGACAGTCGTCTCGGCCGCGGCGCCAAGGGCAGCAAAACGGCCGGCTGACCCATCGGGTCAACCGGCCGGATGGCTGGTTCGCGCCTAGCCGCGCCTGCGCTGCTTGAGAATCTCGAGGCGCTCGTTGAGCAGGACTTCCAGTTCCTCCTCGCTGCGGCGCTCCAGGAGCATGTCCCAGTGGGTGCGCGGCGGCTTGGCCTTCTTCTCCTCGGGAGCGGCACCCTCCAGCAGGGTGCCCTCCATACCGTTCTTGCACGGCCACTTCGACGGGATCTCCGCGTCGTCGGCGAACGGCACGTCGAAGATCTCGCCGTTGTCGGTCTTGTACTGAACGATGCGGCGCGGAGCCAGATCGTGGTCGCGATCAGTCTCGTAGCTGACCGCTCCGAGTCGGCTTCCGCGAAGCACTCGATCTGCCATGGTGGTGTCCTCTCCCAGTCTGGGCCGAAATCGGCCCGCTTCGCTGGCGCTCCCGGCGCCGTGCGACCACCCATTCTACGCGAGAACGGCGTGTCGCCCCGCACCGCGGGCGCGGCGGCATCGGGTAGCGTTTCGGTTCATGACGACCGACACCGCACGCCGACGCACGCGCGAGGCGAGCTGCGCGTGGTGCGGGCGCGAGATCGTCGATTCCTCGCTCGGCCGTCGGCGCAAATACTGTCGGCAATCGTGCAGGCAGCGCGCCTATGAGCAACGAACGCTCACGGCGGGCACGAGTATTCC
Organism: Gordonia araii NBRC 100433; assembly: GCF_000241265.1. Taxonomy (GTDB): domain Bacteria; phylum Actinomycetota; class Actinomycetes; order Mycobacteriales; family Mycobacteriaceae; genus Gordonia; species Gordonia araii. The sequence goes on along the minus strand of NZ_BAEE01000065.1, from coordinate 33,521 downwards.
CGACGATGCGGTGATTCTCCGGCCGGAGGAGGTCCGCGACCTGGCCGACCGCCTCTTCGAACTGCGCTGCGCAGCGGAGGACCTTCGGACCGCGTTGAGCGAGGACGCCGACGGGGCGACCCTGGCCGAGCTGGCCGACGCCGTGCTCGAGCACGCGGCCGCCGCGGAACGCGTCCGATGAGCCCGGCGGACAAACCGGCCAAGAAGAGCGCACCGGCCAAGCGGGCCGGCCGAACGGACAAGGCCGAGGGATCGGTGGCCAAACGGGCGGCCGAACTGCTGGCACGCACCGACTCCAGCGAGAGTGCGGTGACGCTGGCCCGTGCGGCGCGCAACCTGGTGCCCGGTGTCGGCGGCGCGCCCCTCGGCGGCGACGAGCGGCCGAGCGACCGGTTGGCGCGGCTCATCGAACAGGCACACGGTGAACAGCCGAGCGCGATGCGCGAACTCAGCCTGGCCACCGTCGAAATGTGGCAGTCGCTCACGCGGCGCCGGAGCAAGAACGCCGCGCCGCGTATCCCCGACGGACCGATGACGATCATGTTCACCGATCTCGTCAGCTTCTCCACCTGGGCCCTGCGCGCCGGTGACGACCACGTCCTCGAACTGATCCGCGCGGTCGACGCGGCCACCGCCACGGTCGTACGCAGGCGCGGCGGCCAGGTGGTCAAGAACCTCGGCGACGGCACGATGGCTGTTTTCGCCGACGCCGAGCAAGCCATTCTGGCGGCCTTCGAGACGATCACCGCCATCAGCGCCATCGAAATCGGCGGCTACCGGCCACAGTTGCGCGCCGGACTCCACACCGGCACGCCACGGCCGGTGGGTGACGACTATCTCGGCGTCGACGTGAATATCGCAGCGCGCGTCGGCGCGGCGGCGGGCGCCGGGGAAGTCTTCGTGAGCGACGCGGTCGTCGACGAGATCGACAACGAGCGATTCGTGCTGCGGCGCAAGCGTTTCCGCGCGAAGGGAGTGCCGAAGGAAACGGTCGTGTACTCGATCGTTCCGAAGCTGTGAGCGTCGAGAGAGCCGTCGCCAAGCGGGAGCGCACCTTCTTCGGTCATCCGTGGGGCCTGGCGGCGCTGTTCAGCGTCGAAACGTGGGAGCGGTTCTCCTTCTACGGGATGCAGGCGATCCTCGCCTATTACCTCTACTACTCGGTCGCCGACGGCGGCCTCGGCCTGGAACGGTCGTCGGCCACCAGCATCGTCGGGGCCTACGGCGGACTCGTCTACCTGTCGACGGTCGTCGGCGCGTGGCTGGCCGACCGCGTGCTCGGCGCCGAGCGAACCCTGTTCGGCGGAGCGCTCGTCATCATGGCCGGACACCTGTGTCTGGCGTTCGTGCCCGGTCTGGGGGGAGTGGGCGCCGGCCTCGTTCTGGTGGCCTTCGGCAGCGGTGCGCTCAAGACGAGTTCGACGGCCATGGTCGGTGAACTCTACACCGCTGACGACCGTCGTCGCGACGCGGGATTCTCGCTGTACTACATGGGCGTGAACCTCGGCGGATTCTTCGGGCCGCTGATCACCGGTGCCGCCCAACACCACGCCGGCTTTCATGTCGGGTTCGGCTTGGCGGCGGTGGGCATGGCGATCGGCCTGATCGTCTACACCGTGATGCGCCGCTCGCTCGGCGGGCTCGGTGGTGCGGTGCCGAATCCGCTGCCGGCCGGCGGGCTGCGGCGCGCGCTCGCCGGTGCCGTCGTCGTGGCGGTTGTCGTCGTGGTCGCGGCCGTCAGCGGGCTGCTGCGAGCGTCGAATCTTGCGGCGGTCGTGGCGGGAGTCACCGCCGTCGTCGCCGCGGGATATTTCGCGTACATACTGGGCAGTTCGAAGATTTCGGCGGGGGAGCGCCGCCGGGTGTTCGCCTTCTTGCCGATGTTCGCGGCGTCGACCGTGTTCTGGTCGCTCTACCAGCAGCAGTTCACCACCGTCGCCGTGTACGCGGACTCCCGGGTCAACCGGACGATCTTCGGCTGGGAGATCCCTCCGTCGTGGGTGCAGTCGATCAACCCCGTTTTCATCATTGTGTTCGCCGGGGTGTTCGCAGCGGTGTGGACCGCGCTTGGACCGGCTCAACCGTCGGCACCGGCGAAGTTCGCGCTCGGCACCGCGATCATGGGCGTCGCGTTCCTGTGCTTCCTGCCGATGGCAGGAGGAGGCCCCAACAGCGCGCCGCTGCTCGGCCTGATCGGCATCCTGATGCTGTTCAGCTTCGCCGAACTGATGCTCTCGCCGGTCGGGCTCTCGCTGGCGACCCGCCTGGCGCCGCGCGCCTTCCACTCCCAACTCGTCGCACTGTTCTTCCTGTCCGTCGCGCTCGGCACAGCGCTCTCCGGAGTGCTGGCCGGCTGGTACGACCCGCAACGCGAAGTCCCGTACTTCCTGATCCTCGGTCTGGCGTCGCTGCTGGTCAGCGCTGCCATCGCCGCGGCGTCTGGCTGGATCAAAGTTCAGATGCGCGGGGACTGAGACTACGTCCCTGCTCTCGGTGGCCTTTCCGGGTCGCTATTCCCGTGTGGTCGGGTTTTCCGGTTGTCCACCGCCTCTCGACGGTATCCACCATGCCCAGCGCCGTCCGTGGCGCCATGCGTGACGGCAGCTGCTTCTCCACCGCTTTCACGTCGCGCAGTGACCGGCCGGTCTCTGCGCTACCGCTACTCGCGCGTGAACACCCTTGGGTCTTGCGGACCCGCGGATGCCCCGGTTCCCGTTAGGGCCAGGGCTTAGGACACTGTCGCAGTGCTGCCGGGGAAAGGCTTTCGCTTTGGTACGCCACGCCGGACTCGAACCGGCGACCGATTGATGGAAAGTCAATGGCTCTGCCAACTGAGCTAGTGGACTTGTTCGACGGAGGATGCGCTTTCCCACGCGGCTCCGACCCTTTGGAGGCCGGAATACCGCGCACCCTCGACCGTTCGGCCGTCAACGCCTACTTGATCTCTCCCGCCTTGGCGAAGCTGCCGTGCCCCGCCGCCGCGTTCGTGGAGTACGCCCTCGATTGACTGCCTCGGACTGTTACTCCCGCCTCTGCCGCAAGGTCCCGTCGCTACTGTTCAGCACCTGGCAGGTGCTGGGGTCACCGATTGGCTCTCCCGGCCCGCGAGCGGGCCACCAGATCGTTTCGGACTTGCCTCCGCCCTGGGGTGAAGGATTCTCGGCTCGGAGTGCATGGGGTACCGGGATTGCTCCCGGCGACGGTTGTCACGCGCCTTTCACCGGGTTGCCCCGGATTATCCGCCATGCCGGTTTGATGAAATTGTGTGTTCAGTGCGCCAAGCGCAGATCACGAAGGTAGTTCACGACTTCCGGCGGGGCAACGGATTTATCGTCGCGGATTCAGAAGCTGAAGAACCATGGGTTCGCCGTGCAGACCAGCTTCGGGTACCGCTGCGGGTCGAGAGCGCGCAGGGCGATGGAGATGGCCCGGGGGGAGTACGCCATCGCCAGGTGGTCGGAGGTGTCCTGCTCGCAGCCGTCCTGCAAGGTGATGTTCTCGACGCCCTTGGCGCGCAGGAAGGTCGACTCGTACGGTGTGACGACCTCTTCGTAGCGTGTGCCGACGATGGTGTACTCGACGCTCGGGTAGGTGCCGATGTAGTGGTTGAGCCGGTTGATGAACGGGGACTCGACCATCTGGTCGATCGGACCGGCCCCGTACAGCCAGGCGTAGAAGCCGGTGGTGTCCAGGCCGGCCTTGGCCATCTGACGACCTATCCAGGCGATGCCGAGCAGGGTGGTCCCGCGGTTGGGCGCGCCGAAGGTGATCAGCTTTCCGATCTTGTTCTTCTCCGGGGCCCGCAGTGTGGCGCCGCGATGGAACTTCATCCACTGGCGGGCCACCAGGCCGCCCTGCGAGTGGGCAACGACGTCGACCTTCTCCGATCCGGTGGCCTTGCGGACGCGGTCGATGTACCTGCCGACCTGGGTCGCCGAGCGGGCGATGTCGCCGGTGCCGGTGATCGACGGCAGGACGACGCCCATCCCGCCCTGGTCGAGAAAGTCGGTGCGCCCGTAGTACGGAGCGAAGACGCAGTAGCCGGCTCGTTTTAGTGCGGGCGAGAACGACGCCCAGGTGTTGTAGCCGTTCTCGAAGGTGCCGTGCAGCAGGACGACGGGATTCTGGCCGTCTTTGGGCTTGCAGCGGAAGTCGTTGGCGCCCTGCGGCGCGACGTTCGGGTGCACGACGGAATAGCCGTACGCCGACCAGAACCCGGCCTGGCGGGGACCGTGCCCGACGGTGTCCGGGATCGCCGGGAACGGCCGCGCCCCGCCGGAGCTACCGCTCGCCGGTGCCGCCGAGGCGGAAACCGGGGCGGACAAGAGCAGTGCCGCAGCCGAGAGGGCCGACAGCAGTGCGAGGGGACGCCTGATCGCGTGTTTCTTCACTTACTTCTCACCCATCTCCGCGAGCGGTTCGCGGTCAGTCGTCGCGGACGCTCGTCGTTCGCCGAGCCAGCGCAGCGCGCCGGGAGCGGTGGCGAATTCGAGCGGTAGGTGCCAGCCGAACGGCACGAGGCGATACGTCAGCCGGGCCCCGGCCGCGCGGTAGCGGCCGACCAGCGCACTCACGTCGGCGGCGTTGATCACCTCGTCGCGCAGCCCCTGCACGATCAGCAGCGGCATCTCAGGTGCGGTGTGGCCGGGGCGGACCTGTTCGAGCACCGAGGCCAGTGCGGGCTCGGCCAGCAGATCGTCGAGACCGTGGCGCAGGTGGCGCCGGATGTCGCGGCGCGTCAGGCGCGCCAGCGCGACCAGCGTCGTGCGGTTCGCCGCGTCGTCGAGCCATTCGCCGAATCTGCGATCGAGGTGGCGGTCGAAGACGGGGATCAGTTGCGGATAGGCGCGGCGCAGACCGGCGATGAAGACGGTCGGGAAGCCGGAGAACCAGCCGCCGTTGAGACGCAGGAACGTCGCCCGCGGGTCGCCGACGGGAGAGCCGGCGGCCGCACCGACGAGATTCAGCTCCGGCGCGTAGTCGCCGGCGACCTCGGCCGCCCACACCGTCGCCAGGCCGCCGCCGGAGTATCCCCACAGACCGACCGGCGTGTCCGGCGCGAGGCCGAACCGATCGAAGGCCAGGGCGGCGCGCACCGCGTCGAGCGCTCGGTATCCGGGTTCGCGGGCCGCGCCGAAGTGGCCGCGCAGACCACCGTGATCGGGCACGGAAACCGCCCAGCCGCGTGCGAGGGCGGCGAGGATCAGCGGTAGCTCCACCTGACTCAGCGCGCCGGCGGCACGCGAGTGACGGCGCAGTGCGTAGGACGGCAGACAGCGCGTCGACACCCCGTCGATGGCGCACTGGAAGGAAAGCAGTCCCTGCCCGCCTCCCCGTGGGACGAGGATCGTCGTGACGGCCAGGTCCGGTGCGCCGTGCACGTCGATCGTGCGGTAGGCGAGTTGCCAGGCGCGCATACCGACCGGGATCTTGCCGAACGCCGCCAGTGCGACACGGCGGGAACGGATCACGCGCCCGGGGCTCATCGACGCGAGGGCCGGTGGGGCTGAGTAGAAGGGGTCGTCTTCAGAACGGAAGAGCTCGGCGGGCATGGCGACAACCGTAGGCAGCGGCGGTGATCCGAGTCACTGCGCTCTGGAGAGAGAACCCGTGCCCCGATTTGTATCGTGAGACAAAGGTCGTGCCGAATCTACTGCCGAGGAGCCGCTTCGGCTAGGAGTGCATCACAATGTCTTCATGACCGAACTCTCCGTGCCCGACACCGCCGCGCGCTCCGATCCGCAGGGCGAGGCGTCGTTGGTCCACCGGCTGCGGGCGCGCTGGCCGGATATCGCCGAACGGATGCTCGCCGACGGGCTCGCGTCGAGTGCCCCGGCGGGACTGCCCGATACGCACTTCACCGACGACGTGCTGCCCGCGATCCACCTTTGCGGTCATGCCGTGCTCGAGGCGATCGCCGCCGATCGCGAGCTGACCTACGACGAGGTGCATGCTTTCGCCGGCCCGGTCGCCGAGCAGCACGCGGAAGACCGGTTGCCGTTGCCCGTGCTGCTTCTCGGGATCCACGGTTCGGCACAGGCGCTGCTGGCCGCGGCCGCCGACACGGCCCGGCCGGACGAGACGCCCGAGCTCGTCGCCGTCGGCGAACGACTGCTCAACGTGCTGACCAACATCAACCTCTCGGTCGTGGCCACCTACGCCGAGGTGGAGCAGTCGATCTACCGGTCCGAACGGGAGGCTCGGCGTGAACTGTGCGCGGCGCTGGTACACGGTCGACCGGTCGCCGCGGTGGCCGCCCGAGCCGACATCGCGATCGCCGCCAGCTACCTCGTGGTCACCGTGAGGTTGTTCGCCGAACACGCCGACGCCGCCGCCGCGACGCTGATCGCGCGACGACGGATGCGGGTGCTGCAACGCAGCTTCGACGAACTGAGCGCCACCACGACGCCACTGCTGTTCGACGGGGTGAACGGCGTAGTGCTGATGGCCGATCCGCCTGTCGGTGACGAGCGCGTCCACGAACGCCTCGACGCCCTGGCCGTCGAACTCACCAACCGCTTCGACGTGCCGGTCTATCTCGGTGAGATCGGGGCCGCGCCGCCGGAGGGGATTCCCGCGGCCGTCGCCGATGCCGCCGAACTCATCGGGCTGGCGCGCGCCCTGGACCGCGCGCCCGGCTCGTATCGGCTCGACGACCTCCTCGTGGAATTCCAGGTGAGCAGGCCGAGCGCCGCGCGTGATCGACTAGCCCAGCAGGTCGCGCCGCTGCACGGTCAGCCGCACCTGCTCGACGCGCTGTACGCCCACCTCAAGCACGGCGCCAACCGCAAGGCGGCCGCGGCACAGGTTCACGTGCACCCCAACACGCTGAGCTATCGGCTCAAGCGCGTGCACGAACTCACCGGGTACGACCCGACCGATCCCTATCAGTCCCGAGTTCTGGCGGCCGCGCTGATCGTGGCGCGCGTACCCGACTTCCGGGCGCCGGTACCCGACGTCGCCGCGCTCTGAAACTCCGGCGCGGAACCCCGCTCGGCGCGCCGGCGTCGGCGTGGCTACTTCTCGTCGTCGTCGACGTGCGCGGCGGAGGCGGCAGCGATCTTCCGGCCGCGGACCTTGTACTTGACGATGAAGTACACGACGACGGCGGCGATCAGCGCACCGACGATCGCGCCGACCAGGGTCGCGCCCTGGAAGCCGATGATCTCGCCCAGCCGTGTCTGCGCCGATCGGATCGACGCCGACCTGTTCGGGTCGCTGACGTTCACCGCCAGGGTCAGCAGGTTGGGAATGGCGAACACGATGCCGACCAGCAGGAAGAAGATGCCGATCACATGCTTGAGGCGGCTCCACGACGCAACGGCCATGGCGAAGCAGACGATGGGGACCAGCGTGCAGATGATGCCGAACGCGAGGCCGTAGATCACTCCCTTGGTGACCCCCGCGTCCTTCCCGACGATGTTCTCGACCACGCCGGCCCACCAACGCGGCGCGATCGACGCGAGGATGAAGTAGGCGACGATGAGGACTCCGACCCCGATCAGGGCCAGGAGCAGCTTCTGCATGACGCCGCCGACCTTCTCGCCGAAGCTCTTGCCTTTGGGGGCAGCGTCTTTGGGTGTGTCGACCGCATGGCTATCCGCGGGTGACGGCACAGCGGGATCGGTCGATACCGGGACGTTCACCGAATCGTCGTTTGTCATGTCGCTACTTTGGCACACCGGCCGCGACTTCGGGCACCAAAACCCACCCGAGGAGGGTCAGAGTCGCCAGGCCACCGCCGCACCGAGGGCGCCGGTGGCGTTGATCGCCCAGTGCAGGGCGATCGGGGTGAGGAGACTGTCGGTCTTGTAGCGCAGCCAGCCGAAGACGAACCCGGCCACCGTCGTGGCCACGACGGCCAGAACTACGCCGGCGATCTGTCCGGCGCTGCCGCCGCCGACGATGTCGCGCAGACCGCGATTCCCGCCGGCCAGATTCATCGACGACGTGATGTGCCACAGACCGAACAGGACGGCGCCGACGATCAGCGCGACCGGGGCCGACCAGGTGCGCATCAGTGCTCCCTGCAGGACGCCGCGGAACAACAGTTCCTCGGGAATGACCGTCTGGAACGGGATGACGACCAAGGCGGCGAACAACGCGGTCCTCGCCGAACGGAAGCGCTCGTCGAGGAAGAATTCGCGCAGCGGCGGAATCGCCACCGCAACGGCGATGACGATCACCACCACGGCGACCACCGCGGCGGCCCACGGCAGGCCGGCGCGCAACTGCGGGAGGGTGACTCCGAGATCTTTCCACTTGAGCCCGCTGATCAACGCCGCGGCACCCAGCAGCAGTGCCGTCGTGGGAATGACCAGAAAGATGGCCCGACCGTGTGCGTAGTGGGCGATCAGATTCGCGGCGGCGATGACGAAGACGATCGTCGCGATCAACGCCGGATGAAGACGGTCGATCGCCGTCAGGTGGGCCATCCCGCGATGTTATCGGTCCGGCGGGACGCGATGGCAGACTTGGCGTGTCATGACGCCTCCCTTCGACGACGCCGAGCTGGAACGCTATCTCCGGCGGATCGAGGCCCGGACCGAGCTTCGGGCCCGCCGTTCCGGTGCGCGGCGACGGCCGGCGCCCGCCGCAGGCGAACCACCCGAGTCGTGTCCGACCCCGGCCAAGTCGGGGCATGCGACCGAGGATGACGCGTGGTTGGCGGTCGCCGTGCTGCGCGCCGGCCGGCTTCGGACACCGGATCTCGACGTCTATCTGTGCCGCTGCGGGTTATGGCACATCACCAGCGGCTGACCACTAGTGTGTGGCGAATGGAACGCCTGAGTGGACTCGACGCCAGCTTCCTCTATCTCGAAACGCCTGAGCAGCTGATGCACGTGTGCGCGATCTTTGTACTCGACCCGTCGACGATTCCGGGCGGATACTCGTTTCCCAAGTTCCGGGACGCGCTCGATCTCGCGGTCACCGGCATCCCGCAGTTCACCCGCAAGGTGCGCAAAGTCCCGTTGGAGATCGCGCACCCGGTCTGGGTCCACGATTCGCATTTCGACATCAACCGGCATGTGCACCGAGTCGCGCTCCCGGGCGACGGCGGGCGCGACGAGTTAGCGGAACTCTGCAACCACCTCGCGTCGCTTCCGGTGAACCGGCACCACCCGCTCTGGGAGATGTGGGTGGTCGAGGGCCACAAAGACCCTGAGTACGACGGGGAGAGGCTCGTCGTCTTCGCGAAGATGCACCACGCCACCGTCGACGGCGCGTCGGGAGCGAGCATCGTTTCGCACCTGTGCGCGCTGGAGCCCGATGCCCAGCCGGTCGCCGCGGCGATGGACGGTGCGCACGTCAACGACGGCAAGGAGCGCGAACCGGGTGCCTTGGAGCTGTTCGGCAGGGGAGTCGCGGCGAGCATCGCTCGGCCGCTCAGCCTGACGCGGGTCGTGCAGCCGTCCGTCGACGTCGTCGTGAAAACCCTCGACCGGATCAGGCGGGGGACGGCGATGGCGCCGCCGTTCCGCGCACCACGCACCCCGTTCAACAGCAACATCACCGGTCAGCGGGCGATCGGGCTCACGGACATGCTGCTGGATGATTTCAAAGAGATCCGCCGGATCAGCGGGGCCACCGTCAACGACGTGGTGCTGACCGTCGCGGGCGGCGCCCTGCGTTCCTACCTGACCGATCACGACGAACTGCCCGACACCCCGCTGCTGGCCACCGTGCCGGTGTCGGTGCGCGAGGAGACGCAGCGCGCCGACGGGATGAACAAGGTTTCGGCGCTTTTCGCCCGGCTCGGCACCGACATCGCCGACCCGTGGGAGCGGTTGACGTCGATGGAGGAGGCCAACCGCAACGCCAAGGAGCACCAGAAGGCGATTCCGGCCGACGCGTTGCAGGACTGGGCCGAGTTCGCGCCGCCGCGGACCTTCGGCCTCGCGATGCGCACCTACGCCGCGCTGCGCCTCTCCGAGCGGGGCCCGGTGATTCACAACCTGGTGATCTCGAACGTGCCAGGCCCGCAAATGCCGCTGTACTTCATGGGCGCGAAGATCGACGCGCTCTATCCGCTTGGCCCGATCTTCCACGGAGCGGGTCTCAACATCACCGTGCTGTCCAACAACGGCGTTGTCCACGTCGGCGTGATCGCCTGCGCCGACGCCGTGCCCGATCCAGAACTGCTCGTCGGCTACTTCCCCCGGGAGCTGGTGAAGCTGCGCGAAGCCACCGAACAGATCGGGTAGGCGAGGCCGGTCGGCCTCAGACGGTGCCGACCACCGAGGCGAGCTGGTCGATCTGCTCGACCGAGCCGGCGGTCACCAGCATCGTGGTGACGCCGGCGGCTTCCCATTCGCGGACCTTGGCGCGGACGTAGTCGACGTCGCCGACGATCGCCGAATCGTCGACAACGGCGTCCGGGATGATGGCGGCCGCCTCGTCCTTGCGGTCACTGCGGAACAGCGCCGTCACCTCGTCGACGACGTCGCCGTATCCCATGCGCCGGTAGACCTCGGCGTGGAAGTTCGTGTCCTCGCTGCCCATGCCGCCCATGTAGAGAGCCAGGAAGGGCTTGATGCCGGCCATGGTCGTTTCGCGGTCGTCGGTGACGACGATCTGCGCGGTCGCGCAGATTTCGAAGTCCTCGCGGCTGCGGCGCGCGCCGGGGCGGGCGAAGCCCTCGTCGAGCCATTCGTTGTACATGTCGGCCAGGCGCGGGGTGTAGAAGATCGGCAGCCAGCCGTCGGCGATCTCGGCGGTGAGCGCGATGTTCTTGGGGCCCTCCGCGCCGAGGAAGATCGGGATGTCCGACCGCAACGGGTGGGTGATCGGCTTGAGCGGTTTGCCCAGGCCGGTCGTGCCCTCCCCGGTCAGCGGCAGCGGGTAGTGCGGGCCGTCGTTGGTGACCGGCGCCTCGCGGGCCCACACCTGGCGCATGATGTCGACGTACTCGCGGGTGCGCGCCAGCGGCTTGGGGAAACGCTGGCCGTACCAGCCCTCGACGACCTGGGGTCCGGAGACGCCGAGTCCGACGATGTGACGACCGCCGGAGAGGTGATCGAGCGTCAGGGCCGCCATCGCGCAAGCGGTGGGGGTGCGGGCCGAGAGCTGCAGCACCGACGTCCCGAGGCGCACCCGCTCGGTCTCCTTGCCCCACCACGCCAGCGGTGTGTACGCGTCGGAGCCCCACGCTTCGGCGGTGAAGATCGCGTCGAAGCCCGCGGCTTCGGCCGCGCGAGCCAGTTCGCCGTGATTCTCGACAGGGCCCTTGCCCCAGTACCCCAATTGCAGACCAAGTTTCATAAGGGCAACCTACCCGGTGACGGCTTCAGCTCTGGCGCGAGTCCGGGTTCAGCAAGGCGACGATGGCGTCGATGAGCCCCTGCCGGGCGTCGTCGAGGTCGCTGTAGGTGCCCAGCATCCGCTCCGACGTCAAGCCGCGCAGGGCCGCCGGGATGAGCGCGGCCATCTGTCTGACGCGGGTCGGGTCCACGTCGAGGTCGGCGAAGGCCCGTACGCAGGCGTCGTCCCACTGGGGCTTCCACAACGCGAACTCGGCTGCGGTGAGCGGGAATTCGCGTTCGAGTTCGTCGAGGTCGCGGGGGAGCGCGGCGCGTAGCGTCTCGATCGCCAGCGACTCCGGCGTTCGGAGCCCGACGAGCATGGTGTCCACCAGGCCGGTCACGCGTTCGTGCAGGGTGCCGCCGGGACGGGCGTTGGCCGGCAGGTCGCCGCGCAACTCGGCCGTGCGCCGGAGAACGGCGGCCCAGAGTCCGTCGATGTCGCCGAACTGATACTTGATCGCACCCCACGTCACGCCGATGTCGCGGGCGATGCGGTTGCCCGAGACAGCGGCGGGGTCCCCAGTGGCGAGGGAGGCGATGGCCGCGGAGATCATGTTCTCGCGCGTCGCGAGACCCCGCTTGTTGGCCCTTCGCCGCGTCGCCGCCGCCTCCGTCATGGTTGCCATCGTATCGGCAGAAATCCGCATTTTCACAGAGGGTTCTAGTATTCTTGCGCGCATGGCACGAACGCCGTTGTCGATGACGCCCACCGGCTGGTTCCAGGTGGCCTGGTCGCCGGAGATCGCCGTGGGCGCCGTCCACACGATGAAGTACTTCAACCGCGAGATGGTCGCCTGGCGCTCGGCGTCGGGGAAGGTGTCGGTGTTCGACGCCTACTGCGAGCATCTCGGCGCGCATCTGGGGCACGGCGGACGCGTGGACGGGGAGAACCTCGTCTGCCCTTTCCACGGTTGGGAGTGGAATTCCCAGGGCCGCAACGTGTGCATCCCCTACGAGAAGCACCCGAACAAGGGCAGACGGATCCGCAGCTATCCCGTCGTCGAACGCAACGAGGCGGTCTGGATCTGGTTCGACGTGGACGGGCGCGAACCGTACTTCGACGTGCCCGACATCTTCGCCGACTTCGGCGACGGCAAGACGGCCGCCGACTACTACCCGCCGATCCCCGCGTCGACGCTCTACCGGCCCGGCCTCGAGATCCATCCGCAGTACATCATGGAGAACGGCGTCGATTTCGCCCATTTCAAGTTCGTCCACGGCACCCCGTTCATGCCGGAGTTCACCCGCCACGACTTCGGCGGCCCGGTCTCGTACGTCGACTTCACCATCGCCTTCGACGAGGGGGCGACGCTCGAGGCGGCCACCAGCGGTGTCGAATCGATCAACGCCGGTCTGGGCTGCTCGGTCACCAAGAGCTGGGGCATGCTCGACAACCGCACCATGCCCGCGGTCACCCCCGTCGACGACCGCACCTCCGACGTCCGCTTCACCGTGTGGATCGGACGGAAAGCGGGGGAGGACGGGCCCGAGTTCGACGGCGTCATGACCGACTACGGCAAGACCATGGCCGGCTTCGTGATCGAGCAGTTCGAGAACGACATCGAGATCTGGGCACACCAACGCTATTCGGATCCGCCCGCGCTCTCGCGCAAGGAGTTCAAGGGCTTCACCGCCCTACGTAAATGGGCCGTGCAGTTCTACCCCGACGGCGGTCCGGCAGGGGGCGACCCCGAGCGCCCCTACAGCGGCGCAGTTGTGAAAGGACATGCATGACCATCACCGACAAGATTCGCGTCTTTCAGGTCGCCACCGGCAACCTCGGCACCGAGATGATTGGACGGATCCAGGCGCATCCCGACCTCGAACTGGTCGGGCTGCACTGCTACTCGGCGGACAAGATCGGTCGCGACGCCGGTGAGATCGTCGGCCTCGATCCGGTCGGCGTCGCGGCGACCGGCACCGTCGAGGAGATCGTCGCAGCCAAACCCGACGTGCTGACGTTTCACGGCGTCTTTCCGGACGAAGACCTGTATGTGAAGGTGCTCGAGGCGGGGATCAACATCGTCACGACCGCCGACTGGATCACGGGTTTTCATCGCGACACCAACCATCCGCATCCGTCGGGGCGCAAGGTCAGCGAGGTCATCGCCGAGGCGTGCGAACGCGGGCAGGCCACGTTCTACGGCACGGGCATGAATCCTGGGCTGAACCAGATCCTCGGTATCGCGAACAGCGCCGACGTCGCCGATATCGAGAACATCACCGTGACCGAGTCGGTCGACGTCTCCTGCCATCACTCGGTAGACACGTGGAAGGCCGTCGGCTACGGGCGTCCCATCGACGACCCGACGATCCCGGATTCGTTGCACAAGTACACCGCGGTGTTCGCCGATTCGGTCTATCTCATGGCCGACGCGTTCGACCTGACACTCGACGAGGTGACGTTCAGCTACGAGCTGGGCGCCTGTACGAAGGACGTCGATCTCGGCTGGTACTTCCTGCCCAAGGGCTCGCTGGGCGCGAACTACATCAAATACCAGGGCATGGTCGACGGCGTGCCCCGCGTCGAATCCCATCTCGAGTGGCAGATGACGCCCCACACCGATCCGGCGTGGAACATCCGCGGCTGCTACATCACCCAGATCACCGGGGATCCGATGATCTACAACAAGCACATGGTGTTCCCGGCGAAAGGCGTGGATCTCTCGAAGCCCGAGAACTTCGCGTCGATCGGCATGACCGTGACCGGTCTGCCCGCGCTGAACTCCCTGAAGTCGGTCGTGGCGGCCCGTCCGGGGATCATCACCAGCAATGATCTGCCGCTCCGAGCGTTTGCCGGACGGTTCAAGCTCTAGTGCGGGTCCATCTGCAGCTCGACGGCTCGCTGTCGCTTGCGGGGGAGGATGCCCGACGGCTGGCGGCCACCGGAGCCGACGGCACCTTCACGTTCGAAGGGCCGCATGATGTGTTCCTTCCGCTGGTCGCCGCGGCGGCGGACACGTCACTGGAACTGATGACCAACGTCGCCATTGCCGGTCCGCGGAGTCCGCTGCACCTCGCCCACGCGGCCTACGACCTGCAGGCTTACAGCGCGGGACGGTTCCGGCTCGGTCTCGGAACGCAGATCAAGGTGCACGTCGAGAAGCGATACGGAGCGGTGTGGCATCCGCCGGCGAAGTTCCTGGGGGAGACGGTGCGAGCCGTGAAGGCGATCTTCGCGACGTGGGAAGGAGAGTCGCCGTTGGCCTTCCGTGGCGAGTTCCACACCCACACGCTGATGCCGCCGAACTTCAATCCCGGGCCAAACCCGTACGGGCCGCCGCCGGTACTGATGGGTGCGCTCGGCCCGATAATGACGCGCACTGCGGCCGAGGTGGCCGACGGCTTGCTCGTCATGCCGTTCAACACGGTCCGTCACCTCGCCGATCGCACGCTGCCGGCAGTCGAGGAGGGGTTGCGCCGATCCGGCAGGATGTCGGCGGAGTTCCCGATCGTGCCGCAGGCCATGGTTGCGGTCGGTCGCGACGAACGCGAGCTGCGCGCCGCGATCGACGGCGTGGCCTTCCTCATCGCTTTCTACGGGTCGACGCCCGCCTACCGGCCGGTGCTCGACGCGGAGGGGTGGGGCGGGATCCACGGCGAGCTGAACGCGCTGTCGAAGGTCGGCGACTTCGTGTCGATGCGAGCGTTGATCACCGACGAGATGGTCGAACGGATCGGCATCGTCGGAAGTCCGGCGGAATGCGCCGCGGAGATCCGGCAACGGTTCGGCGACTTCGCCGACGAAGTGTGCTGCTATTTCCCGGCCTACACACCGGAGGCGGCGGCCGTGCGGGGACTCGTGGACGCGCTCCACCAGCCGGTGTCACCCGATCCCGGGTAGCGCGTTTCTCTGGTTTAGGACCGGCCGCGCTTCCAGCCGATCTCGACCGACCGTGTGGCGGCCGCGGGTTCGTCTCCGGCTGCGGTGTAGAGCCGAACCAGACCGGAGGTGACGATGGGCTCGGCCTGCTCGAACGTGACGACTTCGTTGGCGACGAGCATGCAGGCACCGTGACCGAACATCCACACCTCGTTGGCGAACTCCACCGGGTCCAGCGACGAATCGAAACGTCCGGCGGCGACGGCTCTGGTGATGGCCTCGATGAGATGACCGAAGGTGGCGTCGGCGGCTTCTGAATCCGGGAGCGGCAGCGAGCCGTCGAACATCAACGAGTAGAGCTCGGGGCTTTGCCGTGCCGATTCGGCGTAGGCGGCCCCGGCGGCGGCGACATCGCTGACCGCGTCATCGCTGGGCGTGAGGGCGGAGAGTCGGGCGGCCAGCCGGGTGAAGCCCTCTTGACGGACGGTGCCGAGCAGGCCGGGCATCCCGTCGAAATGGGTGTAGACGGCCATTGTCGACACATCGGTGCCGGCAACCACGCTGCGCAGGCTAATCGGCTCGCGCCGGGCGAGCATGCCGGCAGCGCGCTCGATCAGCAGGTCGCGCACCTCGGGCCGTGGCTTTCGTGACATGTTGCCAATTGTATAGCACTGCTATAAAATAGCAGTGCTATGAAAAGGAGTCCATCATGTCAATCCAGCTGATCAACCCGCCCACGCTGCCGCAGCCCGAGGTTTACGCCCAGGTCGCGGTCGCCGAGGGATCCAAGCTCGTCTTCATCTCCGGCCAGGTCGCACGCGATGCTGGCGGTGCGCCCGTTGGTACGGGGGACCTGGCGGCACAGGTCGAGCAGGCCTACAGCAACGTCAACGCCGCCGTCACGGCCGCGGGAGGAACGTTTGCCGACATCGCGAAGCTGACCGTCTACGTCGTCGACTGGGAGCCCGCCAAGATGCAGTACCTCGCCGAAGGTGCCATGCGCGCAGCACAGCGCGAAGGCTTCGATATCGTCCGGCCGATCACGCTGTTGGGCGTATCAGCGCTGGGCGAGCCCGACATGCTCGTGGAGGTCGAGGCTGTAGCGGTCCTGGCTTAGCGCGTTGCGTGGTCTCGATACGCCAGCTCGCCTTGCGGCTCGCCGGCACTCGACCACCCATGAACGGCACTCGCCCATGAAGGGGCCCTCGGCAGCCAAAGGGCACGTAGGCTGCGTCGAAGGGCCGGGCCTCTTTCGGTGGTCGAGTGCCCGGGGAGCGGAGCGAGCCGGGTGTATCGAGACCGTGGTGAGCCGGGGTGTGAACGGGTCCATGGTGGTTGGCGAGGATCGCGTACGCGTGGTCTCGATACGCCGGCTCGCCTGGCGGCTCGCCGGCACTCGACCACCTAGAACGGAGCGCGCGCTGGCTCTGGGGCGGGTCCTCCTTCGGTGGTCGAGTGCCCGGGGAGCGGAGCGAGCCGGGTGTATCGAGACCATCGTGAGCACTCGACCACGCAAGCGCGCTACGTGGATGGCGGACTGCTGGACCACCGATTCGCTATTAGCTGCATGCCGCTGCTGGCCATCGGGGTGATCGCCTCGTAGAGGCGGTAGTACTCGGTATGGCTGATGTACCAGCGGCCGTCGATCTTCGCGTACCTGTCCGAGTAGTACGACGTACCGGTGATCACGGTGTCGAAGTCGGGCGCGATCACCACGTCGGACATCGACCAGCTGCCGGTGGCCTGGTCACCGTCGACCGTGATCTCCGGGTTGCCGAACGTGTGGGTGGAGACGATGTTGCCGGTCAGCGAGGTTCGCATGTAGTCGACGATGGCGTCACGACCGTCGAAATGCAGCGGGTCCCCTTGGCTGACCGTTCCGTACCGGGCCGTGGCATCGGGGGCGAGCGTGGCCGCGAACCCGTCCCACTCCCGGGTGTCGAGGCAGCGGCCGTAGCGGTACTTGAGCGTCGTGATGTCGTGGATGTCGGCGAGTGTCGACGGATCGGTGCTCATCGCGGGCCTCACAGGTCGGGGACGGGTAGTTCGAAGTTCGGGACGAGGAGGCCCCCGTCGACTTCCAGGACCTTCCCGGTCAGGTAGGCGCCCGCGTCGGAGGCGAGGAACAGCGCCGTCGCGGCGATATCCTCGGGTTTGCCGAGGCGCTGCAACGGGGTGAGGTCCTCGATGGCGCCGCGCATCGTGTCGTCGGCGGCCACCACTTCCAGAGCCGACGTGAGGATCGCCCCGGGCGCGATCGCGTTGACGCGGATCCGCGGGTTGAGGTCGAGTGCTGCGAGCCGGGTGTAGTGCGCGAGGGCCGCTTTCACCGTTCCGTACACGCCGAATCCCCGACCAGGGAGGCGCCCGACCGCCGACGTGATGTTGATGACCGAACCGCCGTCCTCGTTGTTGAGGAGGTGCGGCACCGCGGCGACGAGGATTTCGTGAGCCACGGTCACGTTGAAATTGAAGGCGCGGTCGAGATCCTTGCCGCGTGTGTCCAGCAGCGGCTTGGGCATGGCGCCGCCGACGTTGTTGACAAGGATGTCCAGCCGGCCGAATTCGGCGACCGCGGCGTCCACCAGAAGGTTGGGTTCCGCGGTCGACAGATCAGCGGGCACGACAGCCGCCTTGCGACCGGTCGCGCGCACGGCTTCGGCCACCGACTCGAGTTCGTCGGTGTTGCGGGCTGAGATGACGACATCGGCGCCGGCCTCGGCGAACCCGAGCGCGATAGCGGCACCGAGACCGCGCCCGGCGCCGGTGACGATGGCGGCTTTGTCGTCGAGGCGGAAGAGATCGAGAATCACCAGCCCAGTAAACAAGACACGTGTCCAGTTCGCGGGAGGATCGGTGGATTGGCGGCGGTCGGGTTGTATCGCGCGGTGGGAGAATGGACATCGTCGCGGTCGAGACAGGCGGCGGTCGCGGCAAGACAAGGGAGGCGTCCGCTCATGTCACGTCGGCTGTTCGACGATCGGCGCGAAGCCGGTCGAGCGCTCGCGGGACTGCTCTTCGCCTATCGCGACCGGGACGATGTCATCGTGCTCGGCCTCGCCCGGGGCGGCGTGCCGGTGGCGTTCGAGGTGGCCGACGCGCTACGTGCCCGACTCGACGTGGCCAGCGTGCGGAAACTGGGGGTACCCGGTCACGAGGAACTCGCGTTCGGTGCGAGCGCGGCCGGTGGTCGGCAGGTGCTCGACGAGGATGTGATGCGAACTGCGGACGTGACACCGGAACAGGTTGGTCGAGTCGTCGAGCGCGAGTCGGCCGAGTTGCGGCGCCGCGAGGCGCGCTATCGAGGCACGCGACCCGCGATCGAGATGGCCGGCCAGACGGTGATCGTCGTCGATGACGGGCTGGCGACGGGCTCGACCATGCGCGCGGCCGTCCTGGCGCTGCGGGAGTCCCGGCCGGCGGAGATCGTCGTGGCGATTCCGGTCGCCCCGGAATCGGCGTGCCGGCAGATGACGGAGATCGCCGACCGAGTGGTCTGCGTGGCGACGCCGGAACCGTTCTTCGCCGTAGGAGCGTCGTATCGAGATTTCGAGCAGACCGACGACGAGCAGGTGCGCGACCTGTTGGCCCGGGCCGGGGCGGCGCCGCCGGGCGAGCTTCGGCGCGGAAAGGGCCGGGGAGCGAGGTTCCCATATTAGGCTTTGCGCATGACTACCAGTGTTGAGGCCGTGGCCGGGGACGAATGCGTTTGCGTGTGTCACCGGGACCCGTCGGTCCGGCACGCCGTCGCCTGCTGCGCCGACTGTGCGGAATGCGGCACGCGCGTGCAGACCGCGGCGTTGGCCACCCACCAACCGGCACGTTGTTCCGGCTTCCGTTCGGGACGACTGGCACTGCGCGCCGACGCGATCGTCTGTGTGCTGGCCGGGGCCGCGCTGCTCGTCCTCGGGGGTGTGAACCCCGTGATGCCCGCGGTGCTGCACGTCATTCTCGGTGTCGCACTGGCGGTCTGGGGCGTCGGCCTGTGGTTCGCGCCCAGCCGCTGGCCGCTGCGCGCAGTCTTGGCCGCCGTGACGGCAGCGAACCTCGGGGCGACCGTCGCGCTGGTCGTGGCGGGAATCGCAATCCGATCCGATGGCGCGTTGCGGTGGATGGTTCTGCTGGCCGCGGTGGTCGTCGTGCTGTTCGCCGTCTGGGAATGGGTGGCGCTTCGTCAGACGCAGGCGTCAGGCGGCTTCGAGTAGGCGACCGAGTGCGGCTTCCACCGGCGAGGCGTGCTGTTCCCACCGTGGTGGCTCGGGCGGGTCCGGTCGTGCGCGCAGCATGACCGGTGGCGTTGAAGGGCCGGGCGGCGGTTCGCTCGGCGTCGTTTCCGGTGGATCGGGGTCGCCAGCCTGGTTCGGGGCGCCGTCGGCGACCGGGTGGTTGCGGAGGAATGCTGCCGGGTCGTGAACGGGGTTGGTGCGGAACGGGCCGCCGGAGCCGGTGAGTCGCCAGCCGACGCGCCCGCTGTCGGGTCCGGTGTCGATGATGGTGGTTTCCCATTGGCCCGGCTTGTTGCCGACGTTGCGGTTGTCCGGTCCGCACGCCGCGCCCAGCTCGTGAAGATTGGTGTTGCCTCCGGCGGCGAAATCGGCTTGTGCGTGGTGGGCTTGGCACCGGGCGAACGGCTCGGTGCAACCGGGTCGGGTGCAGCCGCGGTCTCGGCCGAACATCGCCAACCGCTGTGCCAGGCTCGCCAGCCGACGGCCACGGCCGAAGTCGAGGACCTGACGGGTGGCATCGGAGAAAACCTCCAGCCAGGGAGTGGCATCGGCGGCGAGGTCGACCAGATCGGCGACGGGCACCATCGTGCCCGTCGAGGTGAGTGCCACCCCGGCGCGGCGGGCGAGATCGGCTTCGTCGATGGTGATGACCAACTGCGACGGAATCCGGTCCGGCTTCCCCAGTCCGTCGTGGCCCAGGATCCAGTCCCACGCCGCGCCCATTGCGTCGTGGTTGCGTTGTGCCGGGGTTCGGGTGTCGCGCTTGGCGGCCTCCGCCAACGCATCCCGGTCGTGGTCGCAGAGGTCACCGCTCGTGCCGGAGATGCTGTGCTCGTCGTCGGGGTTGTTCATCCCGGGTGCGGCCCAACTGTTCAGGATCAGCTCAAACTTGGCCCGCATCTTCGGGTCGATGTAGCCGCTGATCTTGGACATCAGCTGGTCGTCTTGCCGGCCGATGGTGATTCCGCGTTGCCGCAGGCGATCCTTGTCGTCGGACAGTTCTCCGTCGGGATCCAGCCACGCCAGCACCCGTTGCCCCAGCGGCCGCAGATCTTGCGGGCCGAACTCGCCGGCGGCTTTGGCGAGGATCTCGACCGCCGCCTCGACGTCGTCCGGGGACGCGCTGTGCGGAATCTTCGCCATGATCGCTTCCACCTCGTGCACGTGGTCCGAAGAGATCTCGCCTTGGGCGACCGCGTCGGCCAGCGGCTCGCGTTTGGGCGGGAGCTTCTCTCCGGTCATCGCATTCATCGGCGCGATCGCCTCGGCGACCTCTACTCGTCGCTTCGCTTCCGAAGCGCCCAGCCGGAGCTCCTGCGCGTAGAACCGCTTCACAGTCGTATGCCCCGAAACGCCGAACACCTCGCGGTCGGAAACCTCCACCAGCACCTTCGCGTTCACGCCGTCGGCACGCCGCCACGCGGTCTCCAGCGTCTGGACCATCGTCAGCACATCGGCGTCGGTCATCAGGCCCAGTGGCGACGAGGCGAGCTTCTCGACGGCGGCGTCCACGAGCTGTGCCAGCGCTAGAGGCGAATCCGGCAGCCCCAACTCGTTGTGTTCCTTGTCGGGCATGGTATCCACCTCCTCCGGCCGGAGCACCGGCTAGCTAGAACGTGCGTTCACGTTATCGCGGCGGTCTGACATTGATGCGCCGACGACGGCGCCGTTGACTACCGGCGGCTTCGCGACGCGGCGAAGAACCGCGCGGCTTCGGCGATGGCGTCGGGCGTCGGAGAGGGAGTCCACCCGAGTTCGTCGACGGCTTTGCTGTGATCCATTCTCGGCATCACGTGCATGAGGCGGACCGTCGTCGGCGTCAGCAACGAGTCTTTGCGCCGGATGCGTGCGGTCACGGTCGAGAGTGCGGCCATCCGGGTCAGCGTCCGCCGGGACACCGCTTTCGACGGTGGGGCGACGCCCACTTCGGCGCAGGCGACGTCGAAGATCTCCTTGGGCGACATGAATCGTTCGGCCACGATGTAACGCTCGCCCGGTCGTCCGTGTTCTCCGGCCAGTGTCATCGCCCGCGCGGCATCCTTGATGCCGACGACCTCGGCGCCGACCCCGTCGAGGTAGAACGGCATTTTCCCGCGCACGGCGGCTTTGACCATGCCGCCGTGCGGGGTGGGCAGGTAGTCGCCTTCGCCGTAGGTGTTCGCCACGCACATCGCGACTGCGGGCAGACCGTAAGTGTCGCGGTACTCCATGACCAGATCCTCGGCGGCGACCCGCGTGCGGGCGTATTCACCGCCTTTGCCGAGCCAGTTGTTGCGGAGTTCTTCGGTGGCCGGTCCGGATTCGGGGATGCCGATGGTCACGACGGAACTCGTGAAGACGAACTTCTTGAGGCGGGCGCCGGCGGCGACGTCGAGAACGCCGCGGAGTCCCTCGACATTGGTGCGCCACATCGGCGTGGGATCGCGCAGCCACGGCCGGGCGTCGACCACGCAGTAATAGACGACCTCGCAGCCGCTCATCGCCGCGCGAATCGAATCCAGGTCGAAGACGTCGCCCGTGACGCGCTCGACGTCGAGTCCCTCGATTCCGCGCGTATCGCTGGTGGAGCGTACGAGGGCGCGCACGTTCTCGCCGCGCTCGGCCAGGTCGCGGACGACGTGTGCGCCCAGGAAGCCGCTGGCGCCGATCACCAGGCTCGTGCACATTGTTCTCCAGTCCTCGAGCGGCGACCCGCACGGATTCGTCGCGCTCGCTGCCCCGGCGCGGCGGTCGTGGTTCAGCGGCGCCGCAGCGCGAGTACAGGGATTGTGCGGATGCCGGCGACCTTCTTCTCGTAGCCGGCAAAGCCCGGGTAGCGCCGCGCCTGTTCGCTGTACTTGCGGTCGCGCTCGTCGCCGGTGATCTCGGTGACGACGACGTCGAATACGTCGGTTCCCATCTCCACGCGAGCCTCGCCCGCACTGACCAGGTTGTAGTACCAGGCCGGGTTGGTCGGTGCGCCGGCCTTCGAGGCGAAGACGTAGACGGTGCCGGGGTCCTCGTCGTCGGGCAGATACATCATGGGCGTCACGTTTTGCTTACCCGATTTGCGGCCGACGTGGTGGACCAGAACCATCGGCGCGCCCTCGAAGTTGCCGCCGACTTTGCCGTCGTTGGCGCGAAACTCGTCGATGATCTTGGTGTTCCAGTCGTTGGCATCGGTCATTGTGCTGTCCTGCTCATGCCGACATCGTATCGACGGTGCCGCTATCCGTCCCCGGATGTCGTTGATAGCTCGCCCGGGCGATCATCCACCGGTCGTGAGAGCGCCGATGAGCCGTTCGAAGTACGCGCGCGGGCCGAAGTCGGGCGCGGGGATCGCGAGCTGACGGAAGGTGATCGAGTCGGTCGCGTCGAGGAGGACGGCGGTGCCGGTCGAGTCCAACCCGAGCGGCGAGCACAGTTCGGCGGCCTTGACTTCGACCTGCCGGCGGGCCGCGCGTAAGACCTCAGCGACGTCCGGCTCGGTGATGGCCGCCTCCAGAAGCGCGATGCGGGCAACCGAGCGCGTTCGGCCTTCGGTCAACGCCCATTCCACGAAACGGGTGGCGAGCTCAACCAGGTCATCCGCGGTGGTGAGTTCCGCGGCACCGCCTTGGTTCCACACGTCGAATTCGGTGGCTACGAGATGATCCACCGCTCCCGTGAGCAACTTGGCCCGTGTGCGGAAGTAATTCGACGTCGTTCCCTCGGGCAGCCCGGCAGCGCGGTCCACCTTCCGATGCGTGAGCCCGTAGAGGCCGTGTTCACCGAGAGCGCGGATTGCCGCGTCGAGAACCTCATCACGCCTGGTCACCTGCCCACGGTAACGCACCTCGGCGCTGAATACTACGTACGTAGTAGAGTCGAGATCATGGGAAGGGTAGCGATAGTCGGCGGCGGGATCGGCGGGTTGACATTGGCCGGCCTGCTCAGCGGCGAAGGGTGGTCGGTCGACGTGTTCGAGCGGTCGGCGGGATTGCCGGACATGGGCAGTGCCTTGGGGATGTGGCCGGACGCGATGGCGGTGCTGTCGCAGCTCGGCATCGCCGACGACGTGCGCCGCACGGGTCATCCGCAGGGGTCCGCCGAGATCCGGGACTTCGCCGGACGGCTGCTCTCACAGATCCCCGCCCGAGGGGAGACCGTGATGATCTCTCGCGTGGCGTTGCTCGAGGCCTTGTACAGTGCGGTCGGCCCGGCGACCACGGTGCATTTCGGAAGCGAGATCGAGAACACCGTGGGCCTGGACCACGACGTGATTGTGGGGGCGGACGGTGTCAACAGCCGCGTCCGGCGGAGCGTCGCCGGGAGCGAGACCGAGGCTCGCGCCCTCGGAGTCTCGGTCGTGATCGGGCAGTTCGACGGGACGACCGACATGTTCACCGAGTATTGGGGGCCGGGAAAGTCCTTCGGGATCACCCCGCTGAGCGCCGATCGTTGCGATTGGCACGCGGCCTACCGGTCGCCGGCTCCCGGGACGGCCGCCGCCGAACGAGAGGAGGCCGACCCGCTCGCCTTCGTCGTCGACGCCTATTCGTCGTGGGCCGACCCGGTCCCGCCGACGATCGGGCGGACCATCGGCGAGACCGTACTCCGCTACCACGTCCGCACCACGCCGCGACAGCGCCATTGGTATCGCGGCAACACCGTCCTGATCGGCGACGCGGTGCACGCCATGGCGCCCAATCTGGGTCGCGGCGCCTGCGAGACCATTCTCGACGCGGCGGCCCTCGCGCGGGTGCTAGGTGTGAGTGACGACGTCGCGAGCGCGTTCCAGCGCTACCGACGCGACCGCCGGTCGTCGGCCTACCGCATCGCCGCGGCGTCGCGCGTCATGTGCCGGCTCGGCATGCTCGACGGCGGGGCGGCACTGCGCAACCTCGCGATGGCACCCATGCGTCAGCGCGGCCAGCGCCGGTGATCGCGGTCGATGACGAACGCGTGGGTGTGGACGTAGCCGCCCGTCACGGCGGTAGCCCCGACCAGGTGTCCAGGCTCCGGCGTATCGGTCGTCGGGTGGAAGTGCGGTAGCCGATCGGGGTCGTCGCGGCGCCAGCTGTGCACCGCGGTGGCGAACCCGGCGAGGACGAGCGCGGCGAGCACCGCCCAGGTCGGACCGTAGCCGGCGATCGTGGCTCCCCACCCGGCGATCGGGTAGGCGACGAGCCAGGCCGCGTGGGAGAGGGAGAACTGGGCGGCGAACAGGGCCGGACGGTCCTCCGGCCGGCTCGACCGGCGCAGCACGTTCCCGACGGGTGTCAGCACGGCACCGGTGCCGCCGCCGACCAGAGCCCACAGGATGAGGAGCACGGGCCACCGCCAGTCGCCCGACAGCGCGACGGTCTGGGCGAGGATGCCGGCCGATGCCGCGGCCAGGACCCCCGCGCCGACGAGCATCACCGTGCGGTCGCCGTACCGGTCGAGTAGGCGGGGGACGGCGAAGGCCACCAGGAAGACACCGGCGCCGTTGGCGGCGAGGAGCCAGGCGACGTCGGCTTCGGTCCGTCCCAGATCCTGCTGCACCAGGTTGACGGTGTTGACCATCACGATCGATCCGGCTCCGGCCACCGCGACGTCCAATCCGAGCACGCCGCGAAGCCTGGGCGTCGCCGCGAAGATCCGCAGTCCGGCCGAGATTCGGTCGACCGCCCCGCCGCGGGATATCGTCGGCGCGTCCGGAATCCCGCTGGTGACCACCAGAAGACCGGAGATGACGAAGGCGGCCGACGTGCAGGCGAACAGCCAGTGGAAGTCGACGACGGTCACCAGCAGTGCCGCGAGCACCGGACTGAGCAGCGTCTCGAGTGTGGACGCGAGCTGTGAGTAGGACAGCGCACGCGTGTACTGGCCCTCGTCGGGCAGCAGGTCGGGCAGGGTGGCCTGGAAGGTGGGGGTGAAGGCCGCCGACGCCGATTGGGTGAGAGCGAGCAACACGTACACCTGCCAGACCTGGTCGACGAACGGCAACATCGCCACCGTCCCGGCCCGCACGGTATCGAGAACCACCAGCAGGCGCCGGCGGTTGAAGCGATCGACATAGCCGCCGGCCACCGGCGCGATCGTCACGTACGCGATCATCTTGATCGCGAGTGCGGTGCCCAGCACGGCAGCGGCATCGGGCCCAGCGAGGCGATAGGCGAGCAGGCCCAGGGCGACCGTCGTCAGCCCGTTCCCGGCTAGCCCGACGACCTGGGCGCCGAACAGATGGCGATAGCCACGGACCGTCCACGGCGAGTTCGCCACGGCAATCTCCCTCCGTGGGGATAATGGTGCTTATGTACGCACATGTTAACCAATTGGGGTGGCGGGACGGGGTTCCGCCCGACGACGTAGTCGATGACGCCTCGATGCTGCTGCGGATGCTCGCCGACCCGACGCGGATGCGGATCCTGTGGCGGTTGCGGGCCGAGGAGTGCGATGTCGCGACGCTGGCCCACGTGCTGGACGTCGGCCGACCGGCTGTTTCGCAGCACCTGGCGAAGCTCAGGCTGGCCGGGTTGGTCGGGGTGCGCAAAGACGGACGCCGGAGCCTCTACCGTACGAGAGGGGTCCACGTCGCCTCGCTGCTCGAAGCGGCGTTCGGCGCCGCCGATAACCGGGTGAACAACCTGCCAGACCATCCGACGCCGTAGGGAGTGTCGCGTGACCGACGAAAGCATCCGATCCGATATCGCCGAACTCCGGCGCCGTCGCGCATTGACCGAGGACGCCGCCCGCGCTGAGGCCGTCGACAAGCGCCACCGGTCCGGCGGCCGCACGGCGCGGGAGAACGTCGGCGATCTCATCGACGATGGATCGTGGGTCGAGTGGGGCCGCTACGCCGTCGCAGCGCAACGTCTACGGCGCGATCACGACGATCTGATCGCCCGCACGCCCGCCGACGGCATCGTCGCGGGCATGGCCACGGTCGACGCGCAGCCGACCGCGGTGCTGGCCTACGACTACACCGTGCTGGCCGGCACCCAGGGGATGCGTGGGCACAAGAAGACCGACCGGATGTTCGACGTGATCGAGCGGACCGGCGTCCCGGTGGTGTTCTTCGCCGAGGGCGGTGGCGGCCGACCAAGCGATACCGACATTCCGCTGGTCAGCGCCCTCGACGCGGAATCGTTTGCGTTGTGGGCGGGGCTGTCCGGCCGCGCGCCGCGGATCAGCATCGTCAACGGCTCGTGTTTCGCCGGCAACGCGGTGATCGCGGGCTGCTCGGACTTCATCATCGCTACCGAGTCCGCATCCATCGGCATGGCCGGACCGGCAATGATCGCCGGCGGCGGTTTGGGACAGTTCTCCGCCGAGGAGATCGGCCCGGTGGCCGTCCAGGGACCCAACGGCGTGGTCGACGTCGTGGTGGCCGACGAAGCCGAAGCCGTCGCGGTGGCCCGGCGCCTGCTGAGCTACTTCCGTGGGACGGTCGACGGATGGTCGGCCGAGGACCAGGAGCCGCTGCGCGAGGTCGTGCCCGAAAGCAGCCGGACAGCGTTCGACACGTTGCCGGTCATCACGCGGCTGGCCGACCGAGACTCGGTCACGGTTCTTCGCGCCAAGTTCGCACCGGAACTGATCACGGCGCTCGCGCGCATCGAAGGGCGCCCGGTCGGGATCATCGCGAACAACAGCCTGCACATGGCGGGCACGATCACCGGCGCGGCGAGCGACAAGGCCTCCCGCTTCGTCCAGCTGTGCGACTCCTTCGGATTGCCGATGATCTCGTTGCTCGACACGCCCGGCTACATGGTCGGTCCGGACCAAGAGGCGCAGGCGCTAGTCCGTCACTGCAGTCGCCTGCTGATCGCTGGCGCCGCGATGACCGTGCCGACCGTCGCGGTGGTCCTGCGACGCGCCTACGGGCTCGGCGCCCAGGCGATGTGTTTCGGAAGCCTACGAGCGCCGTTGATGACGATGGCATGGCCCGGCGCCACGCTGGGCGCGATGGGGCCGGAAGGCGCCGTCCGCCTGGCGGCGCGCAAAGAACTCGAGGCGATCGCCGACCCGGCCGAGCGCGAGTCCCGCGTACGCGCGTTGACGGCGGCGCTGCACGAATCGTCGAAGGCCTTCAACGCCGCCGAGGTCTTTGAGCTCGACGACGTCGTCGACCCGGCGGATACGCGCACGGCGATCGCGCTGGTCCTCGCCTCCGCCGGACCGTCCAGGGGGAGCGGACGCTTCGTCGACGCGTGGTAGCCCGACCCTCGTACTACAACCCGAGAGCGTTCCAGGCCAGGTCGAGTACCCGAGCACGGCGCTGAGCCGTCGCCGGGGCGTCCTCGTAGAAACCGTTGATGACGAGGCCGTCGACCAGCACTCCGATCAGGTCGGAGGCGGCCTCGACGTCGTCGACCGGCGTATCGGCGAGCAGCGTGCGCACCCGCGCCGTCCACCAGTCGTTGAACCGGGTCAGTTCGGCCGCGACCACCGGTTGGCTGGACGCGGAGAGGATGGCCGCGAGCCAGAACCGGTGCCCGTTGTGATTCCGGCCGGTCATCACCCAGTCGAGCAGGGCATGCAGACCGTCGACGCCCGAACTTGCGCCGATCGCGGTGTCGGCCTCCGCCAGTCGCAGGTCGATCTCTCGTCGAATCGCGTTGCGCAACAACTCGTCGCGCGAGGTCACGTAGTGCGTGACAGCGGAGGTGGAGGCGCCGATCCGCTGAGCCACCGCGCGAATGGTGACGGCATCGAACCCGGACTCCGCGGCGATGGCGACGACGGTGTCGTCGATGAGTGCGCGCCGCTGCGCGTGGTCGACCAAACGGGGCATGGTGCCAGCCTAACTTATGTGTAACACTTGTAATACAACAACTGTTTTACGAAAGGTGGCCGGGATGAGCGACGACGTCGACGTGGTGGTGGTCGGGGCAGGATACGCCGGGTTGACCGCGGCCAGCGATCTGGTGAGCGCTGGCGCCTCGGTTCGCGTGCTGGAGGCGTCCGGGCGCGTCGGCGGCCGGGCGCTGTCGGTGGACACCGCCGCGGGCAGCACCGTGGACCTGGGCGGACAGTGGGTGGGATCCCAGCACACCGAGCTGCGGTCACTCGCGGCGCGCAAGGGCGTCGAGGTGTTTCCGTCCTACGACATAGGTCGCCAGACGGTGATGGCCGACGGTCGGCCGATCTCGCGGCTCTCGCGCACTGCCGCCGGGGCGATCGCGGGGCTGGCCCGGCTGTCGCTCGCCATTCGGTTCGGACGCGGTCTCTCCGATGACCGGCTGCTGAGCGATTGGCTGACGGGTGTGCGGCCGGCGCAAGCACGGCGCGTGCTCGACGTCGTCCTCGCGGAGCTCACCTGCTGTTCGGCGTCGGACATCTCCATGGCGACGGTCGCCGACATGTTCACCGGCGCCGGCGGCGTCCGGGAGATGCTTACGGTCAAGGACGGGGCGCAGGATGCTCTCCTCAGCAGGGGCGCAGGCGGTCTGGCGGAGGCGATGGCCGCCGATCTCGATGGCGTCATCGAACTGAACGCGCGGGTGGCGGATGTCGAGCGTTCTTCCGACGGCGTCACCGTGCATACCGACGATGCCGCCATTCGCGCCAAGCGGGTGGTCATCGCGGTGGCGCCGCCCGCAGCTGAACGGATCGCCCATCGGCCGGGCCTCTCGCCAGCGCGGCAGTCGATGCAGCGCAACCTGCGCATGGGTGCGGTGTACAAGGCGGTAGCGGCATACGAGGAGCCGTTCTGGCGCGACGATCGATGCGACGGACAGCTGCTGGTCCTCGACGGCCCGATCCGGTCTGCCTTCGACGTATCGCCGCCCGGCGGCCCGGGGCACATCTGTGTCCTCGTGCCCGGACCGGCGGCGCGGCAACTCGACGCGCTGGACGAGAAGACGCGTCGCGAGGCGGTCCTGGAGGCAGTCGCAGACCATTTCGGCGAGCGGGCGAAAATGCCGCTGAGCTTTCACGAAAAGGCCTGGCATCACGACGAGTTCGCGCGCGGTGGATACCTCGGCATGCCGACGCCCGGGCACCTGGCACAGGTGCGGGCCGAGCGGGCGCGCCCGCTCGGGCGGGTGCACTGGGCCGGCACCGAAACGTCGGACCGTTTCAACGGCTATTTCGAGGGTGCGATCCGGTCGGGCAAGCGGGCGGCGGCCGAGGTCCTCGCGGCGCTCTAGCGGCCGCGCCTGATCAGAGCAGCGCCGCGACCTTCTGCGCGGTCTCCTTGGCCGAGCCCGGGTTCTGCCCGGTGACGAGGTTGCCGTCGACGACGGCGTAGGAGACGAACGGGAGCTTGGCCTTTTCGTAGAGCGCGCCGCGCTTCTTCATCTCTTCTTCGGCGTTGTACGGCACGAGCTTGTTCACGCGGGCCAGGACTTCTTCTTGCCAGGCGAAGCCGGTGACCTTGCGTCCCGCGACGAGGTAGCTGCCGTCGGAAAGCGTGGTGTTGAGCAGCCCGCAGTACCCGTGGCAGACCGAGGACACGATGCCGCCGCGCTCGAAGATCTCCCGGGTGATCCACTGCAGGCCCTCGCTATCGGGGAAGTCGTACATCACGGCGTGTCCGCCGGTGAAGTAGATGGCGTCGTAGTCGGCCGAGTCGATCTGGTCGGGGCTGGCCGTGCTCGCCAGCAGCGCCATCCGCTCCGGGTCTGCCCGCCACGCTTTCGCGGTCTTGTCATAGTTCGGGAACTTGAGCGAGCGCGGTTCCAGCGGTGCGTCCCCGCCCGCCGGGCTGACGATCGTCTGCTCGAATCCGCGCTGCTCGAAGACATGCCAGGCATGGGTGAGTTCCGACAGCCACAATCCGGTCAGGTGCGTCGGGTCGTCGTAGTGCCCGACATTGGTGACGACGTTGAGGATGCGCTTGGTCATGGCCGGAGACTCCCGTATGTTTACGCTGTTTACATTACCGATGTCAAGGGGCACGGCTCCGCTCTGTCAACGTGCTGGTCTCCGACGCGACGGTCAGGCGCGGCTGGCGAGCGACAGCCCCAGCACCGAGGCCACCGCCGAGGAGACGCGCTGCGCCACGACCTCCGGCGACGAGGCATCGAGCTTGCCGTCCAGGTGGAGGAAAGCGAGGCCGTGTACGAGTGCCCAGGCGCCGGTCGCCGTCGATTCCGGGTCGGCATCGGGCAGGAGCCGCTTCACCGCCGAGGTCAGGTAATCGTGAATGGCCGCGACGGCATTCACGCGGTCGGGACTGGTGGTGTCGCAGCCCTCGGCGAACATCACCCGGAACAGCCCGGGCCGACGGAGTGCGAAATTGACGTAGGCCACGGCGAGAGCGGCGACGTCGTCGGGCGTGGCCGGCGCGGGATTGATCGCGACGAGTTCCTGGGCGAGTTCGGTGTAGCCGACCGCGGCGACCGCCGACACCAGCGCGTTGCGGTCGGCGAAGTGGCGGTAGGGGGCTCCCGTCGAGACGCCGGCCCGGCGCGCGACAGCGCGCAACGACAACTCGGCCGCACCGTTCTCCTCGAGCAACTCCATGGCGGCCCGCACCAGCGCACTGGGCAGATCGCCGTGGTGATACGGAGTAGCGGAAGCCATTATTCAACCTCTGGAGTTCAGCCTCGGAGTCCTATAGTTCGACCCTCCATCTTACTAAACAGTCGATATCAATTCCGTTGGCGACTGGCCGTTTTCAGGGCGTTTCGAATCCGACGAAATCGGCCGACGCGTCCTACAGTCCGTCGATCAGCCGCTGCTTGCCCGCCTGTCCTTCGATGCTTTGCACACTATGTGGACGGTGCTAACATACCACGTGGCCATTTATGTGATCACTGTCAACAATCAAGTGGGGGAGAACCATGCGCCCGATCCGTGACTATGGCGCCAAGGCGATGAACGTGGCGCACCGCGTCGTGCTAACTGTTTCTGGCAACCGAATCCTGTCCAAGCCGTACGGCATGCCCGTGGTGGAGTTGCACACCGTCGGGCGCAAGTCCGGGCTCGAGCGCTCGTGCTACCTGACGACGCCGGTCCACGACGAGAGTCGAGTGATTCTGGTCGCGTCGAAAGGTGGCGACGATCGCCACCCCGACTGGTACC
Organism: Gordonia araii NBRC 100433; assembly: GCF_000241265.1. Classification (GTDB taxonomy): domain Bacteria; phylum Actinomycetota; class Actinomycetes; order Mycobacteriales; family Mycobacteriaceae; genus Gordonia; species Gordonia araii. The sequence continues at coordinate 2,193 of NZ_BAEE01000065.1, read as the reverse complement.
GCAACTTGGAGACGACCCCGGAGGCCGAGATCACCCTGGATGGAGTCCGCCGGCCGGTGCGCGCGCGAACAGCGTCGCCTGACGAGAAAGCGACGCTGTGGCCGCAGATCGTCTCGGCGTACCGCGGCTACGAGAGCTACCAGAAGCGGACCGACCGCGACATTCCCGTCGTGATCTGCGACCTGGTGTGACGACCCACATCGGAGCGCCAAACCCGAGCCGATACCGCCGCCTCGGATGACATGACTCGACCGCGCCGGCGCTGTGACCTGTGCCATGCGAGCGATACACGGCCGCGAGATAAGATGAGCCTCATCTAACTCTCGGAGGGTCGGAAGTATGGGCAAAGGGTTTCAGGGCGCGTTGCTGCGCGCCTTCGGGGCGAAGGATCACATCGTCACGGTGACCGGTGTCGAGCGCGTGACATCGGCGGTCGTCAAGGTTCACTTCAGCAGTGACGGGCTGATCTACGAGCAGGGCGAGAAGCCGACCGCCTGGGTGCGCGCCTGGTTCCCCGACCCGCAGGGCGGGAGCAAACTCCATCAGCGCGGCTACACGATGATGGACCCTGATCCGGCGACCGGCGACTTCTCGATGTGCTTCCTGGTGCACGAACCGGCCGGTCCCGCGTCGTACTGGGCGATGCATGCCGAGCCGGGCGACGAGATCGTCGTCCAGCGCCTGGGCGGCGACGGCTGGGACATGGAAGACCCGCAGCCGGCCGGCTATCTTCTGGTCGGCGACGTCGCCACGTGGCCGGCGTTCGTCTCGGCGATCGCGGCGGCCGACGAAACCGTGCCGATCCGCATGTACCTGGAGTACACGCACGACGACGACAAAGACCTGCCGATTCCCGAACACCCCGGCCTGGAGGCGACCTGGGTTCCGGGCACCGACGACGGCCGTGCTCTGGTCGACGCCCTCGGCAACGAAAGCTTCCAAGGCTGGAAGGCTTACGTCGCGGCGGAGACGACCGCCACCCGCCTGGTCCGGTCGCGTCTGACCTTGGAGGACGGCCACAACAAGGGCACCATGCACGCCCAGGCGTACTGGATCCGCGGGCGCGCGATGGGCAAAGAGGCCGAAGCAGCGGACATCGTCGAGATCGCACCAGCCCAACGCGACTCGGAAGCGTCCGCAGTGGCTCCGGAAGCCGCGCCGGCCGAGCCCGTCCTGGCGCTCGAGACCCAGCAGGAGGCGCTGAAGGCGTCGCGGGCGCGGGCGAAGGAGCATTCGGTGCTGCGCCCGGCCAAGCCGGCGTTCATCCTCAGCGGTGTCATCGCGGTGCTGCTGGCGGCTCTGGCCGTCGTGCCGTTGGTGCTCTTCTCGGAACTGGCCAAGCGGTTCGTCGAGGGCGCGGCCCGCGACGACCTGGTCCGGGTTGGCGTCACCGGCATTGTCGTCCTGGTCGTCGGCGCCTTGCTGACCTCGGCTCTGATGGTGGGCCTGCACGTCTACGACCAGTTCTACGCGACCGCGCTGCGACGCCGTGTGATGGAGAAGTTCACGCGCTTGCCGCTGGGTTGGTTCCAGGGCAGGCGGCACTCCGAGGTGCGCAAACTCGCTCAGGACGACATCGGTGCGCTGCACTACCTGATCACCCACGCCGTGGTCGATCTGGCGACCGCGATCGTGACTCCGCTGGTGATCCTCGGCTACCTGTTCTCGGTGAACTGGACCCTGGCGCTCGTTCTGCTGCTGCCGGTCATCACCTACGTCGTCATCATGTTCCGCCTCGCGGCCAGCGATCGGCCGCGGATGACCCGACTGCTGCGATGGAACTCCACGCTGCCGGGCGACACGGAGCGATACATCGCCGGCCAGTCGGTCAGCCGGGTGTTCGGTGACGCCGCGACCGTCGACCTCCCGGGCGAGATGGCGGAAGTACGCGGCTTCCTCAAGGACTGGCAGATGGAGACGATCGGCACCAAGGCGTCGATGATCCAGCTCAACCGTCCGATGACGTCGATGGTCGTCATCGCGGTGGCCGGCACGGCACTGATCACGGTCGGGTGGATGCCGGCCGTCGCCATCCTGCCGTTCCTCATCTTGGGCACCTCGCTGGGCGACCGGCTCGTGGGCGCCGGATTCGCCGTCAACGGGCTGCGCGACGGCATGAACGCGAAGGCCGGGCTCGAACTGCTGCTGACCACCCCGGAGCTGGCGTCCGGGAGCGCGCCGGTGCCGGCCGGT
>NZ_BAEE01000066.1 GCF_000241265.1 Gordonia araii NBRC 100433 | reverse complement strand
GATCGGGCGCCACCCGTGGTTCGCCGAGCAGCCGGTGGAGAAGCAGATCGCGATCGGCATGTGGCGCCAGGCCAACGTCGCCAAGGTCGGCCTCCAGTTCGAGTCGATCCTCATCCGCGGCCTCATGCAGTACTCCGACCGGCTGCCCAACGGCGCCAAGGAGTTCCGCTACACCACGCACGAGGCCAAGGAGGAGTGCAACCACACTCTGATGTTCCAGGAGTTCGTGAACCGAACCGGCGTCGACGTGCCCGGCGGTCCGCGGTGGTTCCGCCGGCTCTCGCCGATCGTCCCGCTGTTCTCGACCATCTTCCCCAGCGTCTTCTACTTCGGCGTGCTCGCCGGCGAAGAGCCGATCGACCACATCCAGAAGGACTTCCTCCGCAAGGACCAGAACCTGCACCCGACGATGCAGGCGATCATGCAGCTGCACGTCGCCGAGGAGGCCCGGCACATCTCCTTCGCCCATCACCTCCTGCGCGAGTCGATTCCCAAGAAGGGCCGGTTCCAGCGCTTCGTGCTCTCGCTGGTCATGCCGATCGTCATGCGGGTGCTGTGCAACGTGATCACCAAGCCGCCGCGTGAGTTCCGCCGGGAGTTCGGCATTCCGCGCTCGGTGTGGAAAGACCTGTTCTGGCGCTCGCCCGAGTCGCGCCGCTTCCTGGTCAACGTGTTCGGCGACGTGCGCATGCTCGCCGAGCAGTGCGGTCTGATGAACCCCGTCTCGGCGCGCGTATGGCGCCTGATGGGCATCTCCGGACGGCCGTCGCGCTACCGGAGCGAACCGACCTACACCGCCGCGGCGTAACCGCGACGCGCCCAGTCACGCCGGGACAGCCAGAAGAAAGCAGCCCCTTTCATGCCCCACGTCGTCACTCAGGCGTGCTGCGGCGACGCCTCGTGCGTCTACGCATGCCCGGTGAACTGTATTCACCCGACGCCCGACGAGCCCGATTTCGGCACCGCCGAGATGCTCTACATCGATCCGTCGACCTGCGTCGACTGCGGTGCGTGCGTCACGGCGTGCCCGGTCGGCGCCATCGTCCCCGGTCATCGCCTCACCGCCGAGCAGCAACGGTTCGCCGACCTCAACGCGGCCCAGTTCGACGTCGGTCTCTTCGCCTCCGATGCCCGGTTCCCGGTCGACATGGCCAAGCGGCTGCCGCTCGCGCCCGTCAGCACTCCCGAACCGCTGCGGGCCGGCCCCCAGCACGTGGCGATCGTCGGCTCCGGACCGTCGGCGATGTATGCCGCCGACGAGCTGCTCCGCCTGCCCAACGTGACCGTGACGATGTACGAGCGGCTCTCGGCGCCCTTCGGCCTGGTCCGCTACGGAGTGGCGCCCGACCACACCGCCACGCGCACCGTCATGCGCCTCTTCGACCAGATCGCCGGCCACGATCGGTTGCGGATTCTCCTCAACTGCGAGATCGGCCGCGACATCACGCTCGACGAACTCCGCGCGCGCCACGATGCCATCATCTGGGCCGGTGGTGCACCGACCGATCGCCCGCTGAACGTTCCCGGTAACGACGCCGAAGGCTTCGCGTCGGCGACCTCGCTGGTCGGCTGGTACAACGATCACCCGGACTTCGCCGATGAGCAGTTCGACCTGTCCGGACCGCGGGTAGTCATCATCGGGAACGGCAATGTCGCCCTCGACGTGGCCCGCATCCTCACCTCTGATCCGGCGCAACTAGAGGCGACGACCATTTCCCGCACCGCACTGGATTCCTTGCGGCACAGCGGAATTCGGGAAGTCCTGGTCGTCGGCCGGCGCGGTCCCCTGCAGGCGGCGTTCACCCTCCCCGAGTTGGTCGGCCTGGCCGATCACGGCGAGGGCACCGCGAACATCGTCGTCGACCCCGCCGAAATCGACGCGCTCGCCACCGAGCCCACCGACGTCACGGAGCAGGAGAAACTCGCCCTGCTGCGCGAACTCGCGCAACGGCAGCGCGGCGACGGCCCGGTGATCCGATTCGCCTTCGGCCTCGCCCCCACGGAGATTCTCACCGACGACGGCGTCGTCACCGGCGTCCGCTTCGCACGGAACACGGTCGCGGCCGACGGCAGCGCGACGCCGACCGGCGAAATGGTCGATGTCGATGCCGGGCTGGTGTTGTCATCGATCGGCTACCACGGTGTGGCGGTTCCCGGCCTCCCCTTCGACGAGAAGCGCGGCGTCATTCCCAACGACGGCGGACGCGTCATGGACGGCGACGTTCCGGTGTCGGGGATGTACGTCACCGGATGGATCAAACGCGGGCCGTCCGGATTCATCGGAACCAACAAGACCGACTCGGCGCAGACGGTCGCGTCGTGGCGCGCCGACGTCGAGGCCGGGGTCCTCGCCCGCTGACGCGGCCCTCGATCTCGCCGCCCGCGACTCAGTCGAAGCGCTGCACGGTCTGCTGCGGCAGGTACCGTCCCCAGCCGGGGTCGCCAGTCTTGGCGAAGCTCACCCAGGCCGAGTGCATCGCGTCCGCGACCGCCTGCGGAGCGTCCGGGCCGATGAGCCGGCGACCGGCCTCGAGGTGGTCGAACACGTAGGGGATGTCGACGGCGTGGCCGGCACCGATGCCCGCCTCGTCGTTGGGCACGCCGAACTCGTAGATGTAGGTCTGGTCGTCGGGGCGCAGTTCGGCCAGTTTGAGGGTTCCGCTGCGAAACGCGATGTCGGTCAGCACCATGCACAGCGCGTCTCCGGGCGCGGCTCCCGCGGCCAGATGCTCGTCGAAGGACTCGACGGCGCCCCGGTAGCCGCCGATCATTCCGCGCGCGAACTCGGGGGTGGCCTGGGCCGCGACGCCGGTCGGGACGAGGAAGAACCGGAACTCGTCGGCGTTCCAGCCGGCGATCAGCGGTATGTCCCGGCCCGCGCCCGCCGCGATCGAGGCTTCGGGGACGTTGGGCAGCACCTGCGAGTCGACGACGGGAAGCATCGTCATGATGCCCAGGCCGACCTCGATGACCGTGGACCCGAAAATCTCCGGGTCCGGATTGAGCGTCGCCTCCAGGGCGAGATCGGTCTGGGCTTTGAGCAGCTCCGCCGACGACACCGATCCGAGGCCGGCGACATCCGGACTCACCCCCAGCAGCCCGGCGAGACGGGCGGTCACCTTCCTCGCGTCCTCCACGGCGACTGCGGTGTTGCCGTTGCCGCTCTGCATGATCGCCCGGTGGAACAGGCCGTTCGCCAACGGCGACGACATCAGCGACGCGACGCTCATCGCACCGGCGGATTCGCCGAAGATCGTGACCCGTGCCGGGTCGCCGCCGAACGCGGCGACGTTCTGCTGAACCCACGTCAGCGCGGCGATCTGGTCGAGCAGCCCGCGGTTCTCCGGCGCCCCGTCCACCGAGGCGAATCCGGGGACGCCGAGGCGGTAGTTGATGCCGACGAAGACGACGCCGTCGCGGGCGAAGGTCTCGCCCGAATAGATGCCGACCCGGTTCGACCCGCGTGCGAAGGCGCCGCCGTGGATCCACACCATGACCGGCAGTCCCGACGCGGACGGATCCGGCGTCCACACGTTGACGTTGAGGTAGTCGTCGCCGAGTTCGATGGCGTTCTCGAACAGCTTCGCGATCGGCGCCGGATAGCCGACCTGCGGAGCGGTCGGCCCGTACGCGGTCGCGTCGCGCACGCCCTCCCACGGTTGCACGGGTCCGGGCGGCGCGAAGGCGGCCGCGTCGACCGGCGGCGCAGCGTAGGGGATGCCGAGGAACGCCGATACGCCGTCGCGGACTTTTCCGCGGACAGCGCCGGAAGTGATCGTGACGGTGGGTGCGGTTGACGTCTCAGCTAACTCGGCCATGGGCTTCAACCTACTCATCCACCGCCGCGGCACCATCGGATTGGGTCACGCGGGGTTCACAGCCGGCGCATAGGAAGGACCTAGGCAAGACCCATCGGCGCACCGAATACTGGAGGACGTGACCGTACCCAACCGCGTCGTGATGCAGCGAGCCGACGGATCGCCGATCAGCGCTCTCGTCGTCGACGACGAGGCGGTCCTCGCCGAGATGGTGTCGATGGCCTTGCGATACGAAGGCTGGACGGTCGCCACCGCCGGCGACGGAGCGTCGGCGATCGCGGCCGCCCGGGAGAACCGCCCCGACGTCGTCGTCCTCGATGTGATGCTGCCGGACATGAGCGGCCTGGACGTTCTGCTGCGACTGCGCGAACTCAACCCGGTACTCCCCGTTCTCATGCTGACCGCGAAAGATTCGGTGGAGGACCGGATCGCCGGGCTCACCGCGGGCGGCGACGACTACGTCACCAAACCGTTCAGCATCGAAGAGGTCGTCCTGCGGCTGCGGGCGCTGCTGCGCCGGGCGGGCATCACCGTGGAAGACGGCAGCGCCCAGATCGTCGTCGGCGATCTCGTCCTCGACGAGGACAGCCACGAGGTGATGCGCGACGGGGAGCCGATCACGCTGACGTCCACCGAATTCGAGCTGCTCCGCTTCCTGATGCGCAACCCCAAGCGCGTGCTGTCCAAAGCGGAGATCCTCGACCGCGTCTGGGACTACGACTTCGGCGGCAGGTCCAACATCGTCGAACTCTATATCTCCTATCTGCGGAAGAAGATCGACAGCGGGCGCGAACCGATGATCCACACGCTGCGCGGGGCTGGCTATGTCCTCAAGCCCGCAACCTGACCCGATGCGGGCATTCTCGCCGAGCACGTGGTCGCTCCGGTCGCGGCTCTTGGTCGGACAGGTGGTGCTGTTGCTGCTCGTCTGCGTCGGCGTCGGCGCGGCCACCGAACTCGCGCTGCGTCACTACCTGGTCGACCAGCTCGATAGGAGCGTCAGCGAGTCGTTGCACCGGTCGGTCGTCATGTCCGATCACCCCCCGCCCGATCGCCCCGACGGCACACGGCCCCGCCAGCGCCCCGGGCCGGGCCCGGAGTTCCTCGATGCCCCCGGCCAGCCCACGGGGCTGGTCACCGTGGTGGAGCGCCGGGGCGGATGGCTGTCCGCGGGTGCGCTGGCGACCGACGGATCGAGGATTCCCCTGAGCGATCGCGCGACCGCACAACTGGCCGCGGTCATCCCGGGGCACGATCCGGCGACCCTCGACGTCGACGAGAAGGGCGCCTACCGGGTCGCCGCGAGGGTCAGCCGACGAGGCGAGACGATCGTCGTCGGACTGCCGCTGTCCGGCGTCAACGCCACGATGTGGCGAGTCCTGCTGACCATGGCGGTGGTCGCGGCCGCGGCCCTCGTCGCCGCGACGACGCTGGGAATCGTCATCACCCGTCGCGCCCTCGCACCGTTGACCAGGGTCGCCGGGACCGCCAGGCAGGTGGCGAATCTGCCGCTCGACCGGGGCGAGGTGGCGCTGCCGGTGCGCGTCCCCGAAGCCAACGCCGATCCCAACACCGAGGTGGGACAGATGGGATCGGCGCTGAACCGCATGCTCGATCACATCGGTGCCGCACTATCCACCCGTCAGGCCAGCGAAACGCGGGTGCGCCAGTTCGTCGCCGACGCCAGCCACGAACTGCGTACGCCGCTGACGGCCATCCGCGGCTATGCCGAGCTGGCCCGTCGCCACGGCGACGATGTGCCGCCCGAGGTGGCCCACGCCATGGGCCGCGTGACGTCGGAGGCCGAACGGATGACCCACCTCGTCGAAGACCTGTTGCTCCTCGCCCGCCTGGATTCGGGCCGCCCGCTCGAGCGCGAGGAGGTCGACCTGTCGCAGCTCGCCGCCGACGTGGTCAGCGATGCGCATGTGGCCGGCCCCGACCACGAGTGGCGACTCGACCTGCCCGACGACCCGGTCCTGGTCACCGGTGACTCGGCCCGTCTGCATCAGGTCCTGGTTAACCTGTTAGCCAACGCGCGGGTTCACACGCCGCCGGGGACCGTCATCACGACCGGTTTGACGGCCGATGCGGCAACCGCTGTGCTCACCGTCGCCGACGACGGCCCCGGGATCGACCCGGCGCTGCAACCCGAGGTGTTCACCCGTTTCGCCCGTGGGGATAGCTCGCGTTCCCGCAACGGCGGCAGCACCGGCTTGGGGCTTTCCATCGTCGACGCGGTGATCAAGGCCCATCACGGGACCATCGCCCTGCGCAGCGAGCCGGGCAGCACCGAGTTCACCGTGCGCCTGCCGAGGTCCATAGCCAACGCATAGCCGCGACCCATTCGCACCCCATTTCGGGCTTTGACGATGAAGTCATGACCGTCCTCATCGACCAGTCCGAGCACCCGGTATCCCGACGCACCGTCCAGCGGCCGCGCCCCAACGCCGCACGGGTCGCGGCGCAACGCGGAGTCCCCGTGCTCGACGTCGTGGTGCCGGTGTACAACGAGCAGGCCGCGCTGGTGAACTCGATCCGCCGGCTACACGGATTTCTCCTCGAGCAGTTCCCGTACACGTTTCGGATCACCATCGCCGACAACGCGAGCACTGACCGAACCCCGGCCATCGCCGCCGGCCTCGCCGTGGAGATCGCCGAGGTCCACTACGACCGACTCGAGCGCAAGGGCCGCGGCCGGGCGCTGCACCTGGCGTGGTCGGCGTCGGACGCACCGGTACTGGCCTACATGGATGTCGACCTGTCGACGGATCTGGCGGCACTGCTGCCGCTGGTGGCGCCGCTGGTGTCCGGGCACTCCGACATCGCGATCGGCTCACGGCTGTCACGCGGCGCGCGGGTCGTGCGCGGACCCAAACGGGAGTTCATTTCCCGCTGCTACAACCTGATCCTGCGCTCGGCCCTCGCCGTGCGTTTCTCCGACGCCCAGTGCGGCTTCAAGGCCATCCGCGCCGAGGCCGCCCACCTGCTGCTGCCGCATGTGGAGGACACCGGGTGGTTCTTCGACACCGAGCTGTTGGTCCTCGCCCAGCGGTGCGGGCTGCGGATCCACGAGGTGCCCGTCGACTGGGTCGACGATCCCGACAGCCGCGTCGACATCGTCGCGACCGCCGTCGCCGACTTGAAGGGTGTGGCCCGGCTCGCGAAAGGATTCGCCACCGGTGACATCCCCATCCGGGCGCTGGCCGCACAGTTCGGCCCACAGCCCGGCACGCTCCGAACGCCGTCGCTGCTGCGTCAGGTCGTCTTCTTCGGCACCGTCGGCGCGCTCAGCACCCTTGCCTATCTGCTGATGTACCTGGCTCTGCGCGGTCCGCTCGGCCCGCAGGCCGCGAACTTCGCGGCACTGCTGACCACCGCGGTCGCCAACACGGCCGCCAATCGCCGGTTCACGTTCGGAGTGCGCGGCCGGGCCGGTGCCGCGCGCCATCAGGCTCAGGGTCTGGTGGTGTTCGGGATCGGGCTGGCACTGACGAGCGGATCACTGGCGCTACTACATTTCGTCGCCGATCCGCCCCGGTCCGTGGAACTGGTCGTCTTGGTCGCCGCCAACCTTGTCGCGACCGCCGTCCGCTTCGTGCTGCTGCGGGGCTGGGTGTTTCGCCACCGCCGAAGCCCTGTGCTTTGACCGCCGCGGACCCCACACGTTCGCCCCGACCCCCAACCTCGATCAGGAGAACCACTATGACCATCGTCGACGATCAGCCCGTCACCGGGCCCGCCGCACCCGCATCCGCCTGTCCCGCCTCCCGGCCGTCGCGCTGGCTGACCAGAGGGGCCACGACGTGGGAACGCCCGGCCCTCGCCTCGCTGCTGGCATTCACCACGGCCGTCTATGCGTGGGCGCTCGGATCGATCGGCTGGGCCAACGAGTATTACGCCGCTGCCGCGCAGGCGGCGACCCAGAGCTGGACGGCGTGGCTGTTCGGCTCACTGGACGCCGGCAACGCGATCACCGTCGACAAACCGCCCGCCTGCCTGTGGGTGATGGGCCTGTCCGGGCGAATCTTCGGTTTCAGCCCCTGGAGCATGCTGCTCCCCCAGGCGTTGATGGGGGTCGCGACGGTCGCGCTGCTGTACTTCGCCGTCCGGCGCACCAACGGAGTAGGGGCCGGGCTGATCGCGGGCACCGCTCTGGCACTGACGCCGGTCGCGGCGTTGATGTTTCGCTACAACAACCCTGATGCGCTGCTCGTGCTGCTGCTCGTCGGCGCCGCCTATTGCGTCATACGGGCACTGGACGGCAATCCGACGCGGTGGGTCGCTCTCGCCGGGTTCGTGGTGGGCTTCGCCTTCCTGACCAAATTGCTGCAGGCGTTCCTGGTGCTGCCGGCTTTCGCGCTGGTCGTCCTCGTCGCGCTCCCCGGTTCCTTCTGGCACCGGCTGCGCGTGGGGCTCGTCGGTGTGGCGTCGGCGATCATCGGTGGCGGCTGGCTGGTCGCACTGGTCGGCGTGTGGCCGGCCGGCTCGCGCCCGTACATCGGGGGCTCGACCGACAACAGCCTGCTCCAGCTCGCGTTGGGCTACAACGGAATCGGCCGCGTCGTCGGTGGGAGCGGCAATCCGACCGGCGGTTCGGGCGGGCCCGGGTTCGGCCCCGGCGCGGGCACGGGTTCAGGTCCAGGGCCGGGGCCAGGGCCCGGCAACGGTTTCGGCGGCGATCCCGGCTGGTTGCGGTTGTTCGGTGATGCGATGGGTACCGAGATCGCGTGGCTGCTGCCCGCGGCCCTCATCGCGCTGATCGCGGGGCTGTGGCTGGGGCGCGGCGCGGCACGTACCGACACGACGCGTGCGGCGCTGCTGCTCTGGGGTGGATGGCTGTTTGTCACCGCTGTGGTCTTCAGCCACATGAAGGGGATCATGCATCCCTACTACGCGGTGGCGCTCGCTCCCGCGATCGCGGCGATTGCCGGGATCGGCGTGCACATGCTCTGGACCCGCCGCGATGCGCTGCCCGCCCGGTTGACTCTCGCCGGCATGCTCGCGTTGACCGGGGTGTGGAGCTTCGTCCTGCTCGGCCGGACACCCGAATGGCTGCCCTGGTTGCGCTGGGTGCTGCTCGTCGGCGCGCTGGTCGCGGCTGTGCTGCTCGTGGCGGGATTGCGGCGCTCCCGGACGGCCGCCGCGATAGCCGCAGCGGCTCTCGTGGTCGGGCTGGGCGGAAGCGGCGCCTACACGCTCGCCACGGTGGGCCACACCCAGGACAGTTCGATGCCCGCCTCCGGGCCCGTCCGGACCGGCGAGGGTTTCGGGCCGGGGCACGGTCCCGGGATGGACCGGCGCGAGGTCGCCAACCGGCTACGCGAAATGCTAATCGCCACCGACCACCGTTGGGCCGCGGCGACGACCGGTTCGCATTCATCGGGTGCGCTGCAGCTGAGTAGCGGCCGGCCGGTCATGGCGATCGGAGGTTTCACCGGATCGGACAACGCGCCGACGCTGGAACAGTTCCAGCGCTACGTCCGCGACGGTCAGGTCCGCTATTTCGTCGTCGACGATCGCGGACCGGGCAAGCGGGGCGGATCCGGCGGACCGGGCGACGGTCGCCCTCGCGGCCCCGGCGGCCGAGGCGGGTCCAGTACCGCGATCACCGAATGGGTGCAGGCGAACTTCACCGCCAGCAGTATCGAGGGAACCACGGTCTTCGATCTCCAACGATGAACGACGAGCGACTCGGCCCCACCGGAATCGGTGGGGCCGAGTCTTTTTGCGGCGTCCTCACGAACTGAGGATCAGGACCCCCAGAACGGGGCGAGGGGCGGACGGGGACCGCGGCCGCGCGGACGCGGACCGGGACCGTGGGGACGGGGGCCGGGGCCGTGGGGACGGGGGCCGCGCGGACCACCGCCGTGCGGGCGTCCACCTGGACCACCGGGGCCTCCCGGGCCGCCTGGACCTCCTGGACGTGGCATGTTTGCCTCCTCATATCGGATATCGGGTGAGAATCGGGCCGATCGACCCGACTGCACCGAGGCTAGGAAGCCGACATGTGCGTGGGCCCTCCCGAAGCTATGTGCCGGCTATGAGTCACCGTTCGGGCCGTACGGCGCGCCGGATCGATTTCATCGACGCCCGGCAGCCCGAAGCGCCCCCGACCGCGGTGGTCGGGGGCGCTGAGAGAAAGGACTATGCGCGTTGCGGTCAGCGGCGGTGCTGCGGCTGGTGGCGCTGATGAGGGCGCTGCGACCGACGACGACGCGGCTGCGGCTGCGGGAACCGGCGACGGACCTGGGGACGGTTATTGTGACGCATTGTTGCTCCTTGTTTCGTTGGACCGGATCGGTTGATCCGATGACTCCAACTTATGAAGGCGCGCTATGCGTCAACCCTTCCTCAGCTATGCGTTCGATAAGCGCTGAACCGCACAGAAACGAGCAGCTTCGCCAGCATTCGCGCGGATCAGAATTCGCGCGAGGGTCAGACCGCGGCCCGCTGCCGGTTGCCGCGACGGGCGCCACCGGATCGGTTCCCGCCGCCGTGTCCACCGCGCGAAGCGCTGCCCGAGCTGCGGTTCCCGTTGCCCTGGTTGCGCGACCGGGCGCGGCCCGACGCTCCGCCACCGTTGTTCTGGCCTCCGCGGCCACGGCCGCCGCTGCGTCCACGGCCTCCGCTCGACTGGGTGGCAGGCGCCGGCGCGGGAGCGGGCTCGACCCACTCGGCGCGCGGGCCGACGAGTTTGTCGACCGACTCGGACTTGGCGGTCACGAGTTGAGGCTTGACGTCGATCTTGGCGCTGCGCAACAGCTTCCGCAGGTCTCCCCGCTGTTCGGGAAGGCACACGGTCACCACGTCGCCCGCTTCGCCGGCACGCGCCGTGCGCCCGGAACGGTGCAGGTAGGCCTTGTGCTCGGCCGGAGGGTCGACGTGGACGACGAGCTCGACGCCGTCGACGTGGACGCCGCGAGCCGCAACGTCGGTGGCGACCAGCACTCGTGCGCCATCTCCGCCGAAGGCGGCGAGGTTCCGGTCGCGCTGGTTCTGGCTCAGGTTGCCGTGCAGGTCGACCGCGGGGATGCCCTCGGCGGTCAACTTACGCGCCAACTTCTTCGCCTGGTGCTTGGTGCGCGTGAACAGGATGCGCCGGCCGGTGCCGGATGCCAGTTCGCGAACCAGTGCGTGCTTGTCAGCAGCGTTCGCCGACTCGAAGACGTGGTGGGTCATCTTCGCGACCGGCGAGTTGGCCTCGTCGACCGAGTGAGTCACCGGGTCGTGGAGGAACTTGCGGACGAGCTTGTCGACACCGTTGTCCAGCGTCGCCGAGAAGAGCAGCCGCTGACCGTCGTCGGGGGTGGCGGAAAGGATGCGGGTCACGACCGGCAGGAAGCCGAGGTCGGCCATGTGGTCGGCCTCGTCGAGCACGGTGATCTCGACGTCGTCGAGCTTGACGATGCCCTGCTTCATCAAGTCGTCGAGGCGGCCCGGGCATGCGACGACGATGTCGACGCCGCGACGGAACGCCTGCTCCTGACGGGCCTGCTTGACTCCGCCGAACACCGTCGTCACCGAGAGACCCATGGCCTGGGCCAGCGGAGTCACGGTGTCGGCGATCTGGGTGGCCAGCTCGCGCGTCGGTGCCAGCACCAGTCCGGTGGGCCGGCCCGGCCGGGTGGTCACGCCGATCTCGCGCAGTCCGGCGACGAGCGGGATGGAGAAGGCGAGAGTCTTACCCGATCCGGTCTTTCCGCGACCGAGCACGTCGTCTCCGTCGAGCGTATTGCCGAGGGTCGCGGCCTGGATCGGGAAGGGTTCGGTCTTTCCTTGGGCGGCGAGCGCTTTCACGAGCGCGTCGGGCACACCAAGGGAGGCAAAAGTGGTGGTCATATGAAAGGTGCCTTTCCGGCAGCATGGATTCGCCGGGCGCGCGGGTGCCATTGGTTTCGTTCGGGCACTGCGCACCGGGGGATGCGAATCGCAGATGGCGAAGACGCCCGGGTGGGCGCATTCGTTCGCCGTTGTGAAGTCAACTGGCCGGTGAGGGTCCGGCGGAGAAGAAGCGTTCTAACGACGCATGACAGTGCGTTGACGCCTGTCAGTTGTCACTCAGCCTACCCGACCGAAGCGATTTCTCGTGATCGGACGATAGCGACGTTGCTCACAGCCCCGGTCGGGTCGGGACCGGCCTCGTCGTGTGACGTGGCCGGTCCCGACCGTTTCCGGCGGTGCCCTGTTGTCCATATGTGATTCTCAAGGAACGTGTGCGGTCCTCACGGGTGAGGTGCGGGTCTTGGTTGTCGGGTTGGGTGGCTTGATTTGGGTGGTCGAGTGAATCCCGAGCTTGCGAGGGATCTGTATCGAGACCCTGGCGGGTGGGTTAGGTGGCGGCGTGTGTGGCGTGGGTGAGGGTGCGTCGTTGGTGGCAGCGGATCCAGTCCTTCCCGTTGGGGGCTTGGAACCAGGGGTGGTGGTCGGTGCCGATGTGGACTTGCCAGCCGTGGCAGTGGATGGCGGTGTGGTGGTGGTAGCTGCAGAGCAGCACCAGGTTGCTAGCAAGCTCTTAATACACCCGGTGGCCGAACGGCCTGATCCAGGACGCGTCTGGGCTGATGTCGGGGTGCCTGAGGTTGACCCCGTTCGGTGGACATCCTGATAACCGGCCGAGAGGCTGGTCGGGAGAGGATGTTTGTTATGGGTTCGAAGAGGAAGAGCTACACGCCGAAGTACCGGCATGATGCTGCGCATCTGGTGCTCGATACTGGACGGACGACCGCGGAGGTGGG
>NZ_BAEE01000067.1 GCF_000241265.1 Gordonia araii NBRC 100433 | reverse complement strand
GGTGATCGCCCCGCGCCCGTAACTCGGACCTTGTCGCTGTTGCGGGTGGTACATCGGTCCGGTCGGGTACACCGGACCGCTCGGATGGGTCACCGGCCCGCTCGGGTTCGGCAACGGGGCCGCGGTCACGGGTGTCTCGGCGGTGACGCCCGCGGGCGCAGCGGCGGCCGGGAAACGGGTGACCGTCGTCGGGCTCCACGCCGAAGCGGTGTCGAGAGCGGCGCGTGCCGCCGCGGCGAACTCACCCGCCGTCGCATAACGATGCGCCGGATCGCGTGCCAATCCGCGCATGACGACCTCGTCGAAGCCGAGAGGGAGGCTCTGGTCGAGGGAACTCGGCGGCGGCGGATCGGTGAGCAACGCCGACTTGATCGCCGACGCCTGCGTCGCGCCCGGGTGCGGCACGCGCCCGGTGAGGCTCTCGTACGCCACGACGGCCAGCCCGTAGACATCACTCGCCGCGGTGGCCTCCCGGTCGTCGAAGAGTTCCGGAGCCAGGTAGGCGACGGACCCGATGGCCGTGCCCAGCTGGGTGAGATGCGGTTCGGCGCCGTCGGCCGCACGCGCGATGCCGAAATCGACCAGATAGGCGAAGTCGTTGGGCGTCAGCAGGATGTTCTCCGGTTTGACGTCACGATGCACCAGCCCGGCGTCGTGCGCCGCATCGAGAGCGGCGGCCACCTGCTCGACCACGGCCACGACCCGCGCCGGCGCGAGCTTGCCCGAGCCGCGGATCGCCGCACGCAGATCCGCTCCTTCCACCAGCCGCATGTCCAGGAAGAGCGTGCCGTCGATCTCACCGAAGTCGTGGATCGGAATGATGTGCGGCTCACCCAGGCGCGCGACCGTCCGCGATTCGCGGCGGAACCGCTCGGCATAGGTGTCGTCGCCGGCGAGCACCGCGGGCAGCAGCTTCAGCGCGACCGTGCGATCCTTCTCGGTGTCGACGGCGCGGTACACCTCCCCCATGCCGCCGCGGCCGAGCAGTTCGCCCACCTCGTACCGGCCGAACGTCGTTCCGGTCCGGTCTCCGTCAGCCATGGATGCAGACTAATACGCCCGCACCCACCCGCTCGATGAATCGTCGGCCGCGGGCGGTCAGCCCGATCGCTGCGGATCCCAGCGGGTCATGCCGAGGAACACCATGACGAGCTGGCGTTTCGCCCGGTCGACCACCTCGTCCTCGACCGCGGCACCGCGGTACTCGCCGTCGAGGAGGTCGGCGACGGCGGTGAGCATGATGGTCACGATCAGGTCGGCGACCAGTTCGAGGTCGTCGGGCGTCCAGGCCGCCATGTCCGGGATCCGCGCCAGATCGATCGCCAATTCCTTGGAGAACAACCGCAGCTCGGTGTCGATGGCGCGCCGGATCTCCGGCACCCCGCCGTGCTGCTCCCGGATGAGGAATCGGAATTGTGCCTCGTTGTCGCGCACGTGGTCGAGCAGGATCTCCAGCGAATTCGTCGCCGTCGGCAGAGCCTTGCGGGCGGCGAGGTCGCGCCGGCCTTCGCGCAGGGTGCGGCGCAACACGCGCATCGAGTCTTCGACGAGGGTGACGCCGAGGTCTTCCATCGAAGTGAAGTGCCGGTAGAACGCCGTCGGGACGATCCCCGAGCCGCGGGCGACTTCGCGCAGGCTGAGCCCGGAGAAGCTGCGGTCGGCGACCAAGTCCATCGTGGTGTCGAGCAGCGCCTGACGCGTGCGGTTCTTCTTCTCCGCGCGCGACTCCGGTTCCCTCGCCTGCCGGCGCGACGACCCGCGCGACGATCCGCTCCGCGCACGCCCCGTGCGCGGTGCATCACGGGTTTCATCGGCCGGAGTCACAAGCGTTGAGTGTACGGCGGTGACGGCCATCACAGGACTTCCCCTTGACGAAACAGCGGATACGTATGGCACACTTTTTGGTGTACATACGTTCACTGTAACTGTGAAACAGCCTCAGACATTCGCAGACCCCAGGCCCCAACCAAGGAGGCACAACGAATGAGCACCCGACTCTCCAACTTCATGGGCTCGGTCGTCCAGGCCGCCCTCGCACCCCACCCCGTCGACCGCTATCTCGAACTCGTCGACCCGATGATCACCTGGCGCGACCTGCGCGCCCAGGTGATCGATGTCCGGCGCGCGACCGACCGCACCGTGACCCTCACCCTGCGCCCGACTCGCCAGTGGAAAGGACACAAGTCGGGACAGTTCGTGCAGCTCAGCACCGTTATCAACGGTGTTCGCCATATGCGCTGCTTCTCCCCGGCGAACGCCGCGGGCGGACGCAACGACGACATCGAGCTGACGATCACCGCCCACGACGACGGCTTCGTCTCACGCCATCTGCGCGAGCACGCGCGGCCCGGCATGGTCGTCGGACTCGACCAGGCGGCCGGCGACTTCACCCTGCCGGAGAATCCCGGCGGCTCAATGGTTTTCATCAGCGGCGGCTCCGGCATTACACCTGTACTCTCAATGCTACGTACGCTCGTCGCCCAGAACTACCAGGGCGCAATGACATTCGTTCACTACGCCCGCAGCGCCGACGACGTGGCGTACGCGTCGGAGCTGAGCAACCTCGCAGCGCTCTATCCGAACCTGGACCTGCGCCTGCACTACACCAGGGGCGCCTCGCCGGACCACTTCACCGGCGAGCACGTCGCCGACGTCACCACCGGTGACACCCAGATCTTCGTCTGCGGCCCGGCGTCGCTGATGACCGCCGTGCGCGAGCACTGCGAAGCCGCCGGTCTCGGTGATCGCCTCCACAGCGAAGCGTTCAGTTTGGCGACGGCTCCGGTCATCGACCCCAACGAGCCGACGACCGGCGAGCTGAGCTTCACCTCGTCCGGGATCACCGCCGCCAACGACGGCCGCACGATCCTCGACCAGGCCGAGGCGGCGGGCCTGTCCCCGGAGAGCGGCTGCCGGATGGGGATCTGCTTCTCCTGCACCAAGGTCAAGAAGTCCGGTTGCACCCGCAACATCCTTACCGGGGAGACCGACTCCGAGGCCGACAAGCACATTCAACTTTGCGTCAACACCCCTGTTGGCGACGTGGAAATCGAGGTTTAAGAACATGGTTATTCAGATCAGCGACCGCTACGAAGCCAAGGCGAAGAACGAGAAGAAGGCGGCCCCCATCAAGGAGGTCAACCTGACTCACGAACAGGTCGAGGCGATCGGCCGTGAGCTCGAAGAGCTGCGCGCCCGCATCATGGCCGATGTCGGCGACTCGGACAGGGAGTACATCTACAAGGTCATCCGCGCCCAGCGCGGACTCGAGGTCGGCGGCCGCGCACTCATGTACCTCGGCTGGTTCCCGCCCGCGTGGCTCGCCGCCGTCGGCATGCTCGGCGCGTCGAAAATCCTCGACAACATGGAAATCGGCCACAACGTCATGCACGGCCAATACGACTGGATGCGCGAGGACACCTACAACTCGCGCGAGTTCGAGTGGGACACCGTGTGCCCGGCCGACCAGTGGAAGCACAGCCACAACTACATGCACCACACCTTCACCAACATCGTCGGCGAGGACCGCGACGTCGGGTACGGCATCCTGCGCATGGACCGCGACCAGAAGTGGAACCCCTACTACCTGGGCAACCTGGCATGGGCCACCGGCCTGATGCTGCTGTTCGAGTGGGGCGTCATGCTGCACGACCTTGAGGTCGAGCGGATCGCGGCCGGCGAGCGCAAATGGTCCGACGTCAAGGGCCTGGTCAAGGGTATGTGGCGCAAGGCCAGCAAGCAGGTGCTCAAGGACTACCTGATCTTCCCCGCCCTGACCGGTCCCCTGTTCGTCCCGACCTTGCTCGGCAACGCGTCGGCGAACCTCGTCCGCAATCTGTGGACGTTCTCGATCATCTTCTGCGGCCATTTCCCGACCGGCGCGCAAACCTTCAGCAAGGAGGAATGCGCCAACGAGACCCGCGGCGAGTGGTACATCCGGCAGATGCTCGGCTCGGCCAACATCGACGGCGGCCCGCTCTTCCACATCATGAGCGGCAACCTGAGTCACCAGATCGAGCACCACCTGTTCCCGGATGTGCCGGCCAACCGGTATCCGGAGATGTCCCCGGAGGTCCGCGCCATCTGCGAGCGCTACGGCATGCCCTACAACACCGGCAGCCTGCGCGGCCAGCTCGGCTCGACGTGGAAGAAGATCGCCAAGCTGAGCCTGCCGAACTCGTGGACGAACGACGACGACGATCTGGTCGTCAACATCGAGCGCGCACCCGCCGCGAAAGCCGGCTGACTCGTCGACAGCGAGTATTGTGATCGGCTATGAGCGACGACAAGCCGCAGGGTGACATCGAGCGGCGCCGGCCTCGAGAGGTCGATTTCGACCGCTTCGAGCGCAACAAGGACATCGCGCAGGAAGTCGTGCAGACGACGGCGACGCGCGTCGGGAGGATCGCAACGATCATCACCGGCGCCGTCGCCGACGTCGCACGCGAGATCGGCGACCTCGTCACCGACGGTTTCGAGATGCGTGAGGCGGCCAAACGCGCCAAGGCAGACGCGGAGCGACTGGACCGGCTGGCGCAGGAACATCTCGACGACGGGCTAGACGTCGAAGAGCTGGACGACGAGTTCGAGACCGGTGAACTCGACGCGGGGCCGGGCGAAAGCGCCGAGATCACCAGGTCGCCGCAGCGTAAGGCCATCGAGGCACCCGTCGAGGATCAGGAGCGGTGAGCGGGCCAGAGGGCCCTCCGCCCCATCCACCCGTCTCACCCCCTCCGTACCCGCCCGCAACACTCCCGTCGGCGGCGGGCCGGGCCGTCGTGACCAGGCCGCTCGCGGTCACCCTGTCGATCGTCGGCACCGCGGTCGTCAGCGGGATCACCCTGCTGTACCTCGTCATCGTCGTCGCGATCACCTACATCGACACGCACTTCCACATGAACTCGCTGGGGTGGACGCTGATCTGGATGGCGATCATCGGGGTCCCGCTCAGCATCGCGGCGCTCATCGCTGCCGCACTGTCGGGGGTCAGCCCCATCGCGCGCGGTTTCGCGGCGGCGGCGACCGTGCTCACCGTGCTGCTGCTCGTCGGCTTGGTCGTCGCCTACCTCGGCATGACGTCGCAGTACAACATCGACGACGGCGCACTCTTCTTCGTCGCCTGGTTCGTTCCGGCGCTGCTGGCCATCGGCGGCGTCGCGACGCTGGTCTCCTACGGATTCGGCTGGCACTACTTTCGCGAGCGAGCCGCCGCCCGTCGCTAGTCCCGCCCGCCTGCGATAGTCCCTCACCCCCAGGCATTTCGCCGAGTGGGCACCCCACCTCTGCCGACTGGGCACCTCACCTCCGCCCAGTGGGCACCCCACCTCTGCCGACTGGGCACCCCACCCCCGCCCAGTGGGCACCTGATCTGCACCGAGTGGACAGCTCCCCGACACCGCTGACCAGGCATGTCAGGGTTTGGCCCAGCATGAATCCAACTGCGCACGGCTTCTGCATCGTGGCTAATCTGGAGCAGGTCTGTCGACGCCCACGCGGGTCGCGGACAGACTGAGCAGATTCTGGAGGTATGACATGGCATCGGTGCGCGAGGCATTCGCTTTCCCCAACCCGGTCAACGACTATGCCGCACGTTCGACGGCAGGTCTGGTCATCGTGCTGGCTGTCGCGTCGATCGTCGTCAACCAGTGGTGGCTTTACGCGCTCCTCGCGCTGGGCTTCGCGCTGCGGGTCGCCGGCGGACCGAAGTACTCGCCGTTCGGCAGGCTGGCAGTGCATGTGATCGTGCCCAAGATCTGGAAGAAGGAGAAGCTGGTCCCCGGACCACCGAAGCGCTTCGCGCAGACCGTCGGACTGGTCTTCGGCCTCGTCGCCACCGTGTTCAGTCTCGCCGGCTGGGGATTGGCCGCCCAAATCACCATCGGCCTGCTGATCGTCGCGGCGTTCCTAGAGTTCGCTTTCGGAATCTGCCTGGGCTGCATCACCTTCGGCTACCTGCAGCGCATCGGCCTCGTGCCCGAGTCCGTGTGCGAGGCCTGCAACAACATCAATCTCGATCGGGGTGCTCCGAGCCTCGACACCACGCACGCGGCCTGACCCGATATTCAGGGGCACCCGCAGGTCAGGTGCCCACTCGGCGGGGGTGAGGTGCCCACTCGGCGTAAGTGAGGTGCCCACTCGGCGTAAGTGAGGTGCCCACTCGGCGGGGGTGAGGTGCCCACTCGGCGGGATCAGTCGAGCAGGTTCAGAGCGATACCGTCGAGGATGTCGTGCTCGGACACCACTAGCTCGCCAATACCGGCCCGCGCGACCATCTGGCCGGCCAAGGCGTCGGTGACCAGCGCACCCGCCCCGATGACGTCGACGCGCCCCGGATGCATGGGCCCCAGCGCCGCCCGACGGTCCCGGGGCATCGCGACCAGGTCCCAGCAGACGTCGTACAGCTTGTCGAGCGGGATGCGCGACAGGTGGATCCGGTCGGGATCGTATTCGGTGAGGCCCGCCGCGAGCGCGGCGAGCGTCGTCATCGTCCCCGCGACACCCACCCACGTGCGCACACGCGACACGTCGACGGCATCGAACGCCGGGGCCAGCCGTTCGGCGATGAACTCCTGAGCCGCCGCGATCTCCCCGGACGACGGCGGGTCGCCGGAGAGACAACGCTCCGTGGTGCGCACACAGCCGACATCGGCGGAGTAGGCGGCGTGCACACCGCTGCCGTCCCCCACGACCAGTTCGGTGGATCCGCCGCCGAGATCTGTCACGGCGAACGGACCGGATTCGGGATCGAGGCCCCCGACCGCACCGCGGAAGGACAGCCGGGCCTCCTCGTCGCCGGTGATGACCCGCGCGACGGCGCCGGGCACCACGGTGCCGAGCAGCTCGGCGGTCATCGCGAAGAACTCGTCGCGGTTCGCCG
Organism: Gordonia araii NBRC 100433; assembly: GCF_000241265.1. Taxonomy (GTDB): domain Bacteria; phylum Actinomycetota; class Actinomycetes; order Mycobacteriales; family Mycobacteriaceae; genus Gordonia; species Gordonia araii. The sequence goes on along the minus strand of NZ_BAEE01000067.1, from coordinate 76,654 downwards.
CGTCGCGCGTCGCGGAGGTGGCGACCATGTCGACGCGTTCGACACGCAGATCGCGCATCGTCGACGCGTAGTCGCCGAGGGCCGCGCGAGTGCGCTCGATGGCTTCGTCGGCGAAACGGCCGGTCGCGTCGACGCCCTGGCCGAGACGCACCACGCGCATCTCGCGGTGCAGGTCGCGGAGCTCCCCCGACCGTTCCGGGCCGACGACAGGATCGGCGACGAGCAGTCGAATGGAGTTCGTGCCGCAGTCGACCGCGGCGACCCGGGTCACGGCTCGCCTCCGTCGTAGACCGGCCAATCCGCGGGCAGCGCCGTCCCCCTCAGGCCCGCGTCACAGGCCAGGGCGACCGCTTCGTCGCCGAGCGGGTTGAGGCCGGGCCCCTTCGCGAGCGAGTGCGCGATCAAGACGTGCAGACATTTCACCCGGTCGGGCATCCCGCCACCGGTGAAATCGGTGCCGAGCGATTCGATGGCGTCGCGCTCGGCAAGGTAGCTCTCGTGGGCGCGGCGGTAGGCGGCGGCCAGTTCCTCGTCGACGAGGAGTCGCTCGGTCATGGTCTTCATGACCCCCGACGATTCCAACCGGCTCGCCGCGGCGGTGAGCCGCGGATCGGTCAGGTAGTACAGCGTGGGAAACGGCGTGCCGTCGGGCAGGCGCGGCGCCGTTTTCACGACGGCGGGCGCCCCGTCGGGTGTGCGATAACTGACATCGAGCACGCCGCGGGGCTCACGTCCGAGTTGCTCGGCGACCACGGCCAGATCGGCCTTCGACACAGACAAGGGCGTGTCACTTCTGCGGCGGCGTTGCCACCGAGTCCCACAGGTTCGCGAACCATGGGTTCGCTGCTCGCTCGGCCGCGCGACGACGCTCCTGCGCAGCGGCTTCGCGGCCCGGGATCTCCAGCACGAACGGGGTCTCACCCGGCCGGACGTACTGCAGCCGGGCCCGTGCCTGCGCCTCCGTGTACGCCGGATCGCCCTGCTCGTTGACCTTCCGGGTGAGATCGGCGATCTCGCGCTCGAGTGCGGCATTCGTCGCGCGCATCTGATCGGCCTCGGCGCGCTGCGAGAAGTAGGTTCGCAGTGGCATCGCCAAGGTCAGCGCGACGAAGCCGAGCACCACCGCGAGCACGATCGCACGGCGCGGGTTGAGACGCTCCCACCGGGCCGCGAGCGCACGGGCCGGTGCCCGGCGAGGACGATGTGCCGCTGCCCTGGCGCTGGTACGACGTTGCCGGACGCGCGCGGGCTCGGCCTCGACCGCGTCGTCAGCGCCGGTGTCCCCACCGTCGACATCAGCGTCGACATCGATCACATCGCCGTCAACCGCATCGGCGTCAACAGCCGCCGACGGCACAGGCGGCTCGGCGACCTCGTCGTCGTTGATCAGATCGAGGCTGGTGGCGTCGGTGATCGGCTCGGCGGCCTGCGGCGCCGGATTGCGCGGGCGCCGGCCGGCAGCGGGACGGGAAGCGCCCGGACGGTTGCGCGACGAACGAGTGGACCGCGTGCGGTCCGCCCGTTCCTTTCTGCGCCCTGCCATGCCTTCTAGCTAATCACGCCGACGGCGAAAACCGCGGGAAGGCGAGGTCGCCGGCGTACCGTGCCGCGTCGGCGAGACTCTCCTCGATGCGCAACAGCTGGTTGTACTTCGCGACCCGCTCGCTGCGCGCCGGCGCACCCGTCTTGATCTGGCCGCAGCTGCAGGCGACGGCCAGGTCGGCGATCGTGGTGTCCTCGGTCTCGCCCGAGCGGTGGCTCATCATCGTCTTGTAGCCGCTGTTGTGGGCCAGGGCGACGGCGTCGAGCGTCTCGGTGAGCGTGCCGATCTGGTTGACCTTGACCAGCAGCGCGTTCGCCGCGCCCTCGACGATGCCCCGCTCCAGGCGCTCGGGATTGGTCACGAAAAGGTCGTCGCCGACCAGCTGAACCTTGTCGCCGATGGCCTCGGTGAGGGCCACCCAGCCCTCCCAGTCGTCCTCGGACAGCGGGTCCTCGATCGACACCAGCGGGAAGTCATCGACGAGCTTGCCGTAGAACTCGGCCATCTGCTCGGCGCTGCGGTTGGCTCCCTCGAAGGCGTAGCCGGAGCCGGTCGAGTAGAACTCGGTCGCCGCGACGTCCAGGGCCAGCACCACGTCGGAGCCGAAGCTCAGCCCGGTACCGGTGATGGCCTCCTCGATGATCCCGAGCGCCTCGGTCGTGCCGGACACGTTGGGGGCGAACCCGCCCTCGTCGCCGAGCCCGGTCGAGAGCCCCTTGGACTTCAGCACCGACTTGAGCGAGTGGTAGACCTCCGCGCCCCATCGCAACGACTCGGCGAAGGTCGGAGCGCCGATCGGCGCGATCATGAATTCCTGGACGTCGACACCGGAATCGGCGTGCGCGCCGCCGTTGATGATGTTCATCATCGGGACCGGCAGGATGTGCGCGTTCGGGCCGCCGACGTAGCGGTACAGCGGCAGGGCCGCCGACTCGGCAGCGGCCTTGGCCACCGCGAGCGAAACGCCGAGCAGGGCATTCGCGCCCAGTCGCGACTTGTCGGCCGTACCGTCCAGATCGAGCAGCGCCTGGTCGACGAGGCGCTGGTCGTCGGCTTCGTATCCGACGATCTCCTCGGCGATCTCGGTGAGGACGGCCTTGACCGCCTTCTGCACGCCCTTGCCGCCGTAGCGATCTCCGCCGTCGCGCAACTCGACGGCCTCGTGCTCGCCGGTCGACGCGCCCGACGGCACCGCCGCCCGCGCCAGCGTGCCGTCCTCCAGGGCCACTTCGACCTCGACGGTCGGATTTCCGCGCGAATCGAGAATCTCGCGTGCGCCCACCTGCTCGATGATTGCCACGGTTGTCTACCCCTTTGGTCGGTGCGTGCGTGTTGCACTCAGGGTAATACCGGCCCTCCCGGGACGTTCGGTCAGTACCGGACGTTGACCGAGTACGCGTTCGCGCGGTCGCGGACCTCCTGGGCGTAGGGCCTCGACTGGTTGTAGACCAGGAGCGCCTTCATCCACCCCTCCGGCGTCGTCATATCGCCGCCGGCGGACACGCACAGGTAGCGTGCGGCCGACAGCGCGGCATCGTCGATGTTGTCCGGGTCCGCGATGCCGTCGCCGTTGGCGTCGACGCCGAAACGCTGCCATGTCTCCGGCAAGAACTGGAACGGGCCCTCCGCGCGAACGAAATTGGGGCTGCCGTCGGAGCGGGTCGGATTCTTCTGGTCGACCATCCGCATGTTGCCGTTGCTGCCGTCGAGCTCCGGTCCGCGGATGGGCGGAACGGTGTCGCCGTTGGGCTGCACGCGCGCACCGTGATGCCTGCCGTGTTTGCTCTCGGTACCCGCGATCCCCGCCAGCGTGGTCCAGGAAACGCCGCATTCCGGGTGCTGCTGCCGCTGGATCTCGGCGGCGTTGCCGTAAGCCTCCAAGGCCGTGACGCCGATACCGGTGGCATTCGAGATCGGTCGCGCCCAGGCGTTCAGCTTGTCGGCGGTACGCCCGGGACCGTGGATGTTGATGTAGGGCACCGGAACACCGGCCCCGGGAGGGACGCCTTGCGGGATGTCGGAGCGGTGCCGCGTCGGCAGATCGACGCAGCTCACCGACATCGCGGCGACGGTAGCCAGCGCGACGGCGATCGTCGTCAGGCGCCAGCGCCGCCGGGCTTGGTGTCTCATAGGTCCCCTCGTGAACAGTTGGTCAATTGTTCCACATACGGGGACCAATGGCTCTCCGGTGGCATCCCGACAGGGTGAGGCGTAGATTGCTTTGGTTAGCCTCACCTGGTTTATCTCCCGACGCAAAGTGTCCCATGACGACCGTCAACACCGCCGAAGCGGCAACCCCACTGGTCACTCAACTGACCGGCAGCGGTGTCATCGGCCTGCGCGAGGGCCTGGAAGCCGGCATCGTGGTCATGATCCTCGTCGCCTTCCTGGTGCGGTCGGACCGGCGCGATGCACTCCGCTACGTGTGGCTCGGCGTCGGCTTGGCCGTCGTGGTGATGATCGGCGTGTTCGCCGGCATCCAGCTCGGGACTTCGACCATCGACTCGAAGTACGCCGAGCTGGTCGCCGGGGTCGCTTCACTCGTCGCCGTCGCGATCGTCACCTACATGCTCTTGTGGATGAGTAAGGCATCGGCGACCATCTCCGGCGACCTCAAAACCGGAATGGCACAGGCACTGGTCGCCGGCCCGGCGGCGGTGTTCTTCCTCGCCTTCCTGGCCGTCGGACGGGAGGGCCTGGAAACGGCGCTGCTGATGGCCAGCTACGCCGACAGCGTTTCCGGCGGACTGGTACCGCTGTTGGGGCTGTTGGCCGGTATCGCCGTGTCGGTGCTCGTCACCATCGGCCTCTACTTCGGCGCCGTGCGGATCAACTTCACCGCGTTCTTCACGGTCACCGGAACCTTCCTCGTGTTCGTCGCCGCCGGAATCCTGGCGTACGGCGTGCGCGCCATGGAGAGCTACGGCTGGCTCGACTGGATCCCCGGACATGCGCAGACGGCATTCAACCTCGCCTCCGGCATCGGCTACCAGCACGACTCCTGGTACGGCTCACTCCTCGCGGGAATCCTCAACTTCCGCCCCGACCCGACCTGGCTGCAGGTTGTGGCGTGGGCCGGCTACATCCTCATCGTCCTCCCGCTGTTCCTGACCCGCCAGCTGCGTCCCGGCCGCCCGGCCGGTGCCGCTACGAAAGGAAATCCAGATGAATCCTGACCACTCCCGCCGTCGGGCCGTGCCGAGCACGACGACGATCGCCGCGGTCGCTCTTCTCGCCCCGCTGGCGTTGGGCGGCTGCGTCGCAAAGGACTCGGCGGCCACCACCCTCAACGTCACGTCATCGGATACCGCATGCGATTTCGACACCGCGCAAGCCCAAACCGGGACGGTCGGTTTCAAGGTGACCAACTCGGGTTCCAAAGTCACCGAGTTCTACGTCTACGACGGTTCGCGGGTGCTCGGCGAAGTCGAGAACATCGCCCCGGGTGTGAGCGGCAAGCTCACCGTCGACCTGGTCAAACCCGGCACCTACGCCGTCGCGTGCAAGCCGGGGATGGTCGGCACCGGGATCCGCAAGGAGATCACCGTCACCGGTGAGGAGAAGCAGAAGAGTGAGGCGCCCGCCGACGTCGAGGAGGCCAAGAAGCGCTACCTGGCGTCGGTGCGCACCGAGATCGGCAACTTGGAACGAGCGACCGTGGAGTTCGTCGCCGCGGTCAAGCGCGGCGACCTCGACGCCGCCCGCGCACAGTTCGCACCCACCCGGTCGTTCTACGAGCGCGTCGAACCTGTTGCCGAATCCTTCAGCGACCTCGACCCCAAGATCGACATGCGGTGGGATGACACCGCCGACGGCCAGGAGGCGTTCACCGGTTTCCACCGCATCGAGCGCTTCCTCTGGCCGCCGCGTCCGGAAGACATCGGCGACGACGACGGCAAAGTCACCCCCGCCGATGCCGCCGACGCGAAGAAGTCCGACACCCCCGAGGCGATCGCGACGGTCGCCGATCAGCTCCTCGCCGATGCCCGCGCGCTGAAGACCGAAGTCGACAAACCCGACTTCAGCTTCGACACGAACCTGTTCGTCCAGGGCCCCAAGGCCTTGATCGACGAGATCGCCAAGACGAAGGTGGCGGGCGAGGAAGATCGCTACTCGCACACGGACCTCTGGGATTTCGCGGCGAATGTCGAAGGCAGTCAACGACTCATCGGCGAGTTGCAGCCGATCATCCAGGCACACGACGCCGGCCTGATGACCGAGATCACCAACCAGTTCGACGCCATCAACGCCGCCATCGACGAACTCCGCGAAGGGCCCGGCTACGTCAGCTACGACAAGGTCGACGACGCCACGCGCAAGGCGCTCTCGGCCAAGATCGACGCACTGTCGGCGACCTTGTCGAAGGTGCCCGCCGCCGTGCTGGGCCGCTAGCCGGCGTCTCGCACCGAGCTGATGAAGATCTCGCGCCGGACGGCGATCGGCACCGGAGCAGCGACCGCCGCCCTCGCGGGTGCCGCGGTCGCGGGCGGGACGGTCGGACGGGCGACCGCGCCACGACAACCGCACGCCGGAATCGTGCCGTTCCGCGGCGACCGGCAGGCGGGCATCGTCACCGAGGCCCAGGACCGACTGCACTTCGTCGCCTTCGACGTCGTCACCACCGACAAGGCCGCGTTGGCCGCGTTGCTGCGCAGATGGACGGCGGCCGCCGAGCGGATGACCCGCGGCGAGGAGACGACTCCCGACGGCGCCGTCGGGTTGGGCCAGTACACGCCACCGTCGGATACCGGCGAGGCTCTGGGTTTGCCGGCGTCGAACCTGACGCTGACCATCGGCTTCGGTCCCGGCTTGTTCGGCCCGACCCGCACCGAACCGGATCGACCCGACCGCTTCGGCCTGGCCTCCCGTCGACCCGCCGCCCTCGTCGATCTCCCCGCGTTCCCGGGCGAGCGCATCGATCCGAAGCGCTCTTTCGGCGACATCTGCATCCAGGCCTGCGCCGACGACCCCCAGGTCGCCGTGCACGCGGTGCGCAATCTGGCCCGGATGGGCTTCGGGGTCGTCGCCGTGCGCTGGTCCCAGCTGGGTTTCGGCCGTACCTCGTCGACGACCAGGTCGCAGGACACACCGCGCAATCTGTTCGGATTCAAGGACGGCACCGCCAATCTGCGCGCCGAAGACGAGTCGCTGCTGACCGACTGGGTGTGGGTCGGCGGTGCCGACAACCCCGACGGCGCGCAGTGGATGAAGGGCGGCACGTACCTGGTGACCCGGCGCATCCGCATGGACATCGAACCGTGGGACCGCGCCAACCTGCTCGAACAGGAACAGATCATCGGCCGCGAGAAGGGCAGCGGCGCGCCCCTGGGACAAGACGCGGAGTTCGACGAACCCAACTTCGAGATCACCGCGAACGGCTCGCCGATGATCCCGCTGGACTCACACGTCCGACTCAGTCATCCCGACGCCAACAACGGCACTCGGCTGCTGCGCCGCGGCTACAACTTCACCGACGGGTCCGACGGCTTCGGCCACCTCGATGCCGGACTGTTCTTCATCGCGTTCTGCCGCGATCCCGGCAGGCAGTTCGTACCGCTGCAGCGCAAACTGATGCTGGACGACGCACTCACCGAGTATCTGATCCCCAACGGCTCGGCGGTCTTCGCTTGCCCTCCCGGGCTAGCCGCCGGCCAGTCGTGGGGGCACGGCCTGTTCGACTAGAACTAGGCGGCCGCGGGTGTCAGCGCGGCTCCTCGGTGGTGAAGATGACCCGCCCCGACGGCTCGTCGGGGCGCGGCCGGCGCACGGTCCTGCCGACGAGATCGTCGGCGTTCGCCGGTCGCGGAATCGTGGACACCACTTCGGGCTCGGGCGACTCGCGGATCGTGAACGGCGGTTTCGGCGCCGGTGGCTCCGGTTCTTCGTCAGGCTCCGGCTCGGGTTCTTCGGACTCGGCGACCGCCTCGGGTTCGGCCGCCGTCTCGGCTTCGACACCGGCCTCCGGTTCGGGATCGGCCGACTCCAGTTCCTGGTCCGAGTCGACATCGGCGTCGGCGGCGGCGTGGCGCGGGCCGTTCGCCTCGCGCGTCTGCGCCGGCGGGCCGACGATCGGATCGGACTGGACGGCGCGGATCACCGTCGGGAAATGGGTGATCGGCGGATCCAGGTCGGCCGGATCCCGATAGGCGACGGGTCCCGACTCCCCCGTCCCGAACTCCGCGCCGGGCTCCGACTCGGGAGCCACGTACTGCGGCTCGGGCGGAAAGTACCGTCCCACCGCCATCGGGTCCGTCGCGGCTTGAGCCTCGGATGCCGACGGCGGCACGACGGGAAGCTCGTCGGTCCGCTCGGGCCACTCCTGCTGCGACGGCCACTCCGATTCCTGGTACGCGGGCGCGGGAAAGGCCTCGGTCGGCGGCAGCGTTTCCACCGGAGCCGGCGGGGACTGCGGAGACTCGAACGCTGCCGTCGCCGGCTCGGCGGCGGGCTCCGGCGCGGCCGGTACCCCGAGGTAGTACAGCCATTGCTCCGGAGTCGCCGGGGTGATTCCGTCCTGGGCGGCGCGCGCCTCGGCCGCGAAGACCGCGTCCATCAGATCCAGCGCGCGCTGGCGGGTGGCGTCCTCGACGGAGTCGGCGCCCATCTCGACGCTGACCTCCAGCAGCGCCGGGTCGACCTGTGACCGCGGAAACCCTGCTGCCGCAACGCGTTCCAGTACCTTCTGCGTCAGCAGGAGAGCCGGAGCCGTCGTCACGATGCCGTCGAGGATGGACCCGCGTTCCCGTTCGGCCGACTTCGCCGCCTCCCAGTCGGCGATCTGCCGCTCGAGGTCGCTGTGCTCCCCCGACAGCACGCCCGGCGTCCGGCGAGTCACCTTGTCGATGAAGGCCTGCGCGACGTCGTCGATGTCGAACGGCTCATTCGGGTCGTCCGCCGCGACCCGCGCGTGAAAGAGCACCTGCAAGAGCAGGTCGCCCAGCTCGTCGCGCACATCGGCGGCGGTCCCGACGTCGATGGCGTCGAGCAGTTCGTAGACCTCCTCGATGAGGAAGCGGCGCAGCGATTCGTGCGTCTGCCGACTCTCCCACGGACCGCCGGTGCGCAGGTGATCCATCAGTGCCACCGCGTCGAGCAGCTTCGACCCGGGGCGCGGCGGAGCCGGGGGCGGCGGTGCCAGCAGCACCTCACCGCGTTCGAGCCGCGCGACGACGAACGGGTGCTCGCGCTCGGTGCTGATCAGCACCGTGACCGGATCACCGTCGTCGCCCGAGGCCACCTCGGCGTGCGGCAGCGCCCACAGCACCGAAGCGGCCACATCCTCGGTGACCTGCACCGGTCCGTTCACCAGCTTGGCCGCGGCGAACGGCAGGACGTCCGGATTCTGCGGATCCAGCAAGACGACGGTCATGGCACCCCATTTCGGTTACTACAGGTATTTCACACCACCCAGCCGTATTCTGCTCGCATCCCGCGCCCTATGCCGTGCGGTCCAGCTGCGCCAACAGGGTCGTGAGGTACCCGATCAGCTCCTCGTCGCGCAGCGGTGCCGAACCCATGCCGCCGGATTTCGGGATCGGCAGGGCGATCGTCGATGTCGTCGGCTTGTACGTCGCCGCCGGGTAGAGCCGTTTGAGACGGACCTGCAAGCTGTCGGGCAGGGGCAGCGGCGAAATGCGCACTTGGGAACCCGTGACGCCGATCTCGGTGACGCCGAACTCGCGGGCCCGGATCCGGAGTCGCGCGATCTCCGCCAGCCGCAGCGTCTCCGTCGGCGGCGGGCCGTACCGGTCGGTCAGCTCGGTCAGCACGGCGGCCACCTCGTCGTCGCCGGCCGCGGCCGCCAGCTTCCGGTAGGCCTCCAGTCGCAACCGGTCGGCGTCGACGTAGTCGACCGGGATGTGGGCGTCGACGGGCAGATCGATGCGCACCTCCTTGGCCTCCTCGGCCGCGACCGGATTCCCGTCGGCGGCTGCACGGTAGGCCTGGACCGCCTCCCCGACCAAACGGACGTACAGGTCGAAGCCGACGCCTGCCACGTGACCAGACTGTTCGGCGCCGAGCACGTTGCCAGCCCCGCGCAGTTCGAGATCCTTGAGGGCCACGGCCATCCCGGCACCGAGTTCGTTGTTCTGCGCGATCGTCGCCAGCCGGTCGTACGCGGTCTCGGTGAGCGGTCGGTCCGGACTGTAGAAGAGGTAGGCGTAGCCGCGCTCGCGGCTGCGTCCGACGCGGCCGCGCAGCTGGTGCAACTGCGACAGCCCGAAATGCTCGGCGCGGTCGACGATCAGGGTATTCGCGTTGGCGATGTCGAGACCGGTCTCGATGATCGTCGTGCACACGAGGATGTCGTACTCGCGATTCCAGAATCCGGTGACCGTCGCCTCCAGCTGGTCCTCGTTCATCTGGCCGTGGGCGACGGCGATACGGGCCTCGGGGACGAGTTGCCCGATCTCGCGTGCCGTCCTGTCGATCGACGAGACGCGGTTGTGGACGTAGAACACCTGGCCGTCGCGCAAGAGTTCGCGGCGGATGGCCGCGGCGACCTGCTTGGTCGAGTAGGCGCCGACGTAGGTGAGCACCGGGTGGCGTTCTTCGGGGGGCGTGAGGATGGTCGACATCTCGCGGATCCCCGCCATCGACATCTCCAGGGTGCGCGGAATCGGCGTCGCCGACATGGTGAGCACGTCGACGTGGGTGCGCAGCGCTTTGATGTGTTCCTTGTGTTCGACGCCGAAGCGCTGCTCCTCGTCGACGATGACGAGGCCGAGGTCCTTCCACCGCACGCCGGTCTGCAGCAGCCGGTGCGTGCCGATGACGATGTCGACCTGGCCGTCAGCCATCTGCTCGATCGTCTCGCGCGCCTGCGCCGCGTCGGTGAACCGGCTCAGCCCGCGGACCGTCACCGGGAACCCGGACATGCGCTCGGCGAAGGTCTGCAGATGCTGCTGGGCGAGGATGGTCGTCGGGACGAGGACCGCGACCTGCTTGCCGTCCTGCACGGCCTTGAACGCCGCCCGCACGGCGATCTCGGTCTTTCCGTAGCCGACGTCGCCGACGATGACGCGGTCCATGGGCACCGGGCGCTCCATGTCGGACTTCACCTCGGCGATGACGGTCAACTGGTCCTCGGTCTCGGTGAAGTCGAACGCATCCTCCATCTCCCGCTGCCACGGGGTATCGGCGGCGAACGCGTGACCGGGCGCGGCATGGCGGGCGGCGTAGAGCTGGACGAGTTCGCCCGCGATCTCGCGCACCGCTTTGCGGGCCTTGCGCTTGGTGTTCTGCCAGTCGGAGCCGCCGAGTTTGGACAGCGACGGCGCCTCGCCGCCGACGTAGCGCGACAACTGGTCGAGCGAGTCCATCGGCACGTACAGGCGGTCTCCCGGCTGTCCCCGCTTGCTCGGCGCGTACTCGAGGACGAGGTATTCGCGGCGGGCGCCGGAAACGGTGCGTTCGATCATCTCCACGAAGCGCCCGATGCCGTGCTGGTCGTGGACGACGAGGTCGCCGGAAGTCAGTGCGAGCGGGTCGACCTGGTTGCGGCGCTTGGCACCGAGTTTGCGTCCGTCGCGGGTACCGGCGACGCGGGTGCCGGTGAGGTCGGCCTCGGTGACGACGACGAGCCGCGAACCAGTGCAGACGATGCCGTTCCGGAGCGTCCCGTGGTAGATCGTGACCGCATCCGCGACCGGAGCCTGACCGTCGTCGGCCATCGTCGAGGGCACCTCGGCCTCACCGAGCCGTTCGGCGACGCGGGCCGCGGTCCCCTTACCCGCGACGACGATGGCTGCGCGACCGCCGTCGGTGACGTGGGCGCGCAGCTGGGCGAACGTCGCCGCGATCTCGTCCTCGTGTCCGCGCGGCGCCGGTCCGGGTGCCACATCGAGGACGACTTCGTCATCGGCCCCGGCGCTGAGCGGACTCAGCGTCCACCAGCGGCGTCCGGCGGCGATCGTCGCACCGGCAACGTCGTCGAGGGCGCGGTAGGCGCTGGCGGAGAACTCCTTGGTGAGCGGGGCGTCGGCGCCCATTCCGGCTGCCGTCCACGCGGCGTCGAGAAACTCCTTGCCGGTGGCGGCCAGATCGGTCGCGCGGGTGCGGATCTTCTCCGGATCCAGCAGGAGTACCAGGGAGTCGGCCGGGATGGCTTCGGTGAGCAGTTCCAGCTCGCCGTCGACGAGGGCCGGCATGAGCGCCTCCATTCCCTCGACCGGGATGCCCTCGCTCAGCTTGGTCAACATCGACGACAGTTCACCGCCACCCTCCTGCTCGTCGAGCAGCACCGCTGCGCGGCGGCGGACGGGTTCGGTGAGCAGCAGTTCGCGGCAGGCGTGGATGATCACCGGGCCGGGGTCGATGTCGGGGTGTGTGCGCTGGTCGGCGACGGAGAAGGCGCGAATGTCGGTGATCTCGTCGCCGAAGAACTCGACGCGCACGCCGTGCTCGGCCGTCGTCGGGAAGACGTCGAGAATGCCGCCGCGCACCGCGAACTCGCCGCGTCGGCCCACCAGGTCGACGCGCTCGTAGGCCATCTCGACCAGGCTGGTCAGCAGCCCGTCGAAGTCGATCTCGTCGCCCTCGCGCAACGTGATCGCCGACAGCTTGCCGAGTCCGGGGGCCATCGGCTGCACCAGCGAGCGCACCGTCGTGACGACGACGCGCAGCGAACCGCCGGGTTCGGCGAGCCGGTGCAGCACCGACAACCGTTGACCGACGGTGTCGGCGCTCGGCGAGAGCTTCTCGTGGGGCAGCGTCTCCCACGACGGGAACAGGGCGACGGCGTCGGCATCGTCGAGTAGTTCGCGCAGTTCGGTGACCAGGTCTTCGGCCTCGCGTCCGTTGGCCGAGACCACCAGCAGCGGATCGGTCGTCGTCCGGGCGAGCGCGGCCACGGCGAAGGGCCGTGCGGCGTCGGGCGCGGTGATCGCCAGTTGGTCGGCTTCGAGGTGTGCGGTGAGGCCGGTGAAGGTCGGATCGGCGCACACCGATTGCGCTAGACCGTGCAGAACGGGGGTGGGTGCCACTTGGCACAGTCTATTCAGCCCGCTTCCTCCCGCCGAGTGGGCACCTCACCTCCGCCGACTGGGCACCTCACCCCCGCCGACTGGGCACCTCACCTCCGCCGAGTGGGCACCTCACCTCCGCCGACTGGGCACCTCACCCCCGCCGACTGGGCACCCCACCCCCGCCGACTGGGCACCCCACCCCCGCCGACTGGGCACCCCACCTCCGCCGAGTGGGCACCACGACGTGCACGCTGGGCACGCTCGGCGAGATTCTGGGCACGCTCGGCGAGATTCTGGGCACGCTCGGCGGGAATGTGGGCACAGTCGGCGAGATTCTGGGCACGATCGGCGGTTATTCAACCAAATGGTTGACAACTCTCCCCGGGCCGTGCGATGGTTATTAAACCACCCGGTTGATTAAGGATGGACATGACGGACCAACTGTCTTTGGTGTTCTCGGCCCTCGCGGATCCGACGCGGCGCGACATCGTCGCCCGGCTGACCGAGGGCGACGCGACCGTGAGCGAGCTCGCGGAACCGTACGACGTGAGCGTGCAGGCGATCTCCAAACACCTCAGGGTGCTCGGCGACGCCGGACTGGTCACGCGAGGACGTCAAGCGCAGACGCGTCCGGTCCACCTGGAAGCGGAGGTATTCGATCTGATGACCGCGTGGATCGAGCGGTACCGGCGCCAAGCCGAGGAGCGCTATCAGCGCCTCGACGCGGTGCTCGCCGCAATGAATGAGAACGACGACCAATCCGATCAAGGAGCAGCATCATGAGCACGACGACACACCCGGAAGCCACCATCGAGGCCCACCCGACCCTGCCGATCATCACGATCACCCGCGAGTTCGCGGCAACGCCGGCACAGGTGCTCAAGGCCCACACCGATCCGGAGCTGTACGCGCGGTGGGTCGGCCCCAACGGCATCACGACGCGCATCGACCAATGGGACGCCCGGCGCGGCGGCAGCTGGCGTTTCAGCAACGTCGTCACAAGCGATGACGACACGGAGTACAGCTTCTACGGCTCCTTCCACGACATCACCGACAACAGGATCGTGCAGACGTTCACCTGGGAGGGTGAGCCCGATGGTGTCTCGCTGGAGACCCTGACTGTCGAAGACTTGGGCAACGGCCGCACGCGACTGGTCGCCCAGTCGCTCGTGGACAGCATCGAAGGTCGGGACGCGTGGCTGCGCAGCGGGATGGAAACCGGCGTCAACGACGGCTACGCCAAGCTCGACGACCTGCTCGCCGAAGGTGCGGTCTGATGCTGCCGACGCAACCCGCGCAACGCCACCGTGCCGTGGCGCAAGGTTTCAGCGACCGGGTCGCCGGGGTGGCCGATTGGTCCGCCCCGGCGCCCGTCGACGGCTGGACGGCTCGCGACGTCGTCGGGCATCTCGTCGAATGGTTCCCCGGCTTCCTCGCCTCGGGAGGCGTTGAACTCGCCCCCGGCCCCTCGGTCGCCGACGACCCGGCCGCCGCGTGGAACCATCACACCGAGCAGGTCCAGGCGTTGCTCGACGGTCCGGACGCATCGTCGGAATTCAGCCATCCCATGGCCGGTTCGATGCCGTTGGCCGCGGCCGTCGACAACTTCTACACGGCCGACGTATTCATGCACACCTGGGACCTCGCTCGGGCGAGTGGCCAGGACGTCGCACTCGACGAGGAGTTCTGCGCAGCCCTGCTGGAGGGAATGGCCCAGATGGAGGAGATGTTGCGTTCGTCGGGTCAATACGGGCCGGCCGTGCCGGTCTCCGACGACGCTCCGGTGCAAGACCGCCTGATCGGATTCATCGGTCGAGACCCGCGGTGGACACCCGGCAACCCGTGACCGACGAGGCTCGGATTCAGTCCTTCGGCGTGAACCGCACCGGCAGCGACCCTGACGACAACATGCTGGCGAGATGCTTCGCCTCGGCTTCGCCGAAATCCCCCGAGATCTCCGTCGGCCCGGCGATGGCGGTCTGGATCACCGGGGCGGAGAGCACGCGGGAGTCCAGGACGAACGCGGTGGCCTGACCGATGTTCTTCGCGGTGTAGGCCGGCCACTTCGTCTTCGCCTCGCCGCGGAACGTCATGGTCACGTTCCAGTTGTCGTTGCTCCCCGGAGTCGCGGTGGCCTTTTCGATCTCGGCGCCGCTGATGACGGCCGGACCGAGGGAGTAGACGGATTTGCCGTTCTGCGAACAAGCGACCAGGAGATCCGCCGCATCGTCGCGACCCGCGAGCTCATCCACCCCGCCACCGCATTTCAGCTGCTGAGCACGACGTGCCATCTCGGCGGGCGGGGTACTCGCATTCGCTTGTCGGAGTTCGACGTCGAGGCCGGCGGCGTCGGGCATCGCCTGCGTGGTGAACACCACCGGTCGAATGGCCAGCACACCGGCCGACGCGAGCGCGACGACGTCCGCGCGCGTCCCGCTGGCGGTAGTGACCACCACCGCACTCGCACCGTTCTCGATGGACACCTTCGGATCCTTGAGACCGTTGTCGGAGAGGCGCTGTGCCAGCAGCTTCGCGGCGTCGGCCACGAGCTTGTCCCGGTCGGTGCCGGGCGCGAACTCTCCGTCGGAGGATTGCAGCGATTCGACCGTGAACTCGACTCGCGCTCCCTCCCCGGCCCCCTCGCCGGAATCGCGGGAACACGCCGCGACCAGGCCGACGGCGACCAGCAACGCGAGGACCAGTACGCGGATTGAGCGATTCACTCCCCCAGTCTGCCACCGCCGTGCCACCGTCGAGGTCATGTCGCTTTCGTTGTCAGAACTCGCCGATCGCGCCGCGATCTCCGACCAACTCACCGCCTACGCCACCGCCGTCGACTCCGGACGGTTCGACGCGCTGTCCGACGTCTTCACCCCGGACGCGCTCGTTGACTACTCGGCGACCGGCGGCATCTCCGGGACGCCGGCCGAGTGCATCACGTGGCTCGGCACGGTGCTGCCGTCATTCACCGCCTACTGCCACTTCCTCGGCAACACCGAATTCCACATCACCGACGACACGGCCACGACGCGCACGCTGTGCCTCAACCCGATGCAGGCCGGTGCCGGCGCCTTCCTGCTGGCCATCTACTACGACGACGATTGGCGTCGGACCGACGACGGCTGGCGGATCACCCGTCGCACGCTTGAAGCAAAGCTCAACCAGGCGCTGACCTAAGCTCGCCCACATGAGCACATACGACGAACGGCTGCTGGATCTGGGGGCGCGGGCATCCGAGGTGATCGACGATGAGACGAACCTCGACGGGGACATGCACGATTTGGTCTACACGACCGTCCTTGCCGCGAACTTCGAGTATCAAGTGAAGAACGGCGGGTTCGAGCAACTGATCTACAACGCCGGGACGGAGCGCCTCGAACAGTACGACGATCTGCTGAGCGCTCTCAACGCGCCGGTAGCGCTGTCGTATTACCGGCGCGCAATCGCGCGCTGCGCCGAAGACGTGAACGACTTCGAGCGGTTCATGGCCACCTATCCCGCGGAACCGACCAGGCTCGGTGTCGACATCATGCAGATCGGCGTCGAATACCTCACCGGCGCGGTGCCTTTCGCTTCGGAGATCGGCGACTTCATGGACCACGCCGAAGCCAGTCTTCCGCCGAGAAAGGCCTGAACGACCCCAACCGGGAGCGTCGAGCGATCGTGCGCGATCGCCCCTAGCCGAGTTCGGCGAGGTTGCGCCCGTCGGCGGTGTGCACCCGTACTCGCCGGCCGATGGGTTCGCCCGAGGCCAGCAGCTCGGCCAGTGCGGCATCGGAATCGAGGGCGTGGGCGTAGAAGCGCTCGCCTGAGTCGTTGCGGCACACCAGGATTCCCAGGTTGTTGCCGCCGAACGGTACGACGGTGAAAGTCTCGATGACCGCGTCGCCGGTGAACTCGTCCACCGCGACGACGCGGGGCTCGTCTCCGACCTCGGGTGCGCGCTGCCACGCCCGCGGCGTCGTCGAGTACACGCCGACCGCGTACTTGGAGATTATGCCGCCGTTGGCGGCCACCAGGCCGAGGGTGCCCGGACGCGCGCGCAGACGCTCGACGACCTCGGCGATGGCGTGCATCGAGTAGTTGTTGCCCGCGCCGCCGAAGTACGGCAGCCCTCCGGTGAGCGTCAGGCCGCGAGGATCGTCGGCGTCGAGGCCGAGCGCGTCGCAGGCGGCGAACACGGCAACCGGAAAGCAACTGTAGATGTCGAGGAAATCGATGTCGCCGATGACGACTCCGGCACCGGCCAACGCACCGCGCAGGGCAGCGTCGGCGGCTACCGACGATCCGAGCGACTCGCGTTCCAGCATCGGTGCCGCCGACGCCTTCGCATGACCGTGCAGGAATACCCAGCGCTGCGGGTCGATACCGAGTTCCCGCGCCCGGGCGACCGAGGTCATCAGCACCGCGGCGCCCTGGTTGACCTGATCGCGAGCGACGAGGAAGCGAGGATAGGGATCGGCGACCAGGCGGTTCTTCTCGGTGATCTCGACCAGCTCGGAGGCCGAACGTCGCGTGGGCGCGGCCGAATGCGGGTTCGCTGCCGCGACCTCGGTGAACGGCGCGAACAGCTCTCCCATCGCCTTCGCGTACGCCTCGCGAGACAGCCCCAGGCGGGCGCGGCGAGCATGTTCCAGCAGGGCGTACTGCGACGGCGGTCCGATCAGGCCGTGGCGAATCCCCGAAAGGGACATCATGTCGTCGAGTCCGTACCCGCGGTCTTCGAGCTGCCCGCCCCGCTCCTCACCGTGATCGGGCGCGTCGGCCCGACCGGCGAAGTGCCGTGCCGTCGACATCGCTTCGGATCCGACGAGCAGCACCGCGTCCGTCGTACCGGCGGCGATCTGGTCACCGAACTCGGCAACCAGACGCTGCGGCCCGTCGCCACCGACGACGTCGTAGACCGCATGAGCCGGTTCCAAGCCGAGCCGGTCGGCTACCGACCGCGGATAGTTGTCCGAACGGCCAAGCGGAGCAACGGCTTTCGAATGCGAAGCCTCGAACTGCCGTACGCCGACGACCACCGCGCCGGTTAGCCGATCCGGCGACACACCCGCGTCGTCGAAGGCGCGGCGTGCGGCCTCGGCCGCCAATTCCACCGCCGACAT
The DNA here is from genome assembly GCF_000241265.1 of Gordonia araii NBRC 100433. Classification (GTDB taxonomy): domain Bacteria; phylum Actinomycetota; class Actinomycetes; order Mycobacteriales; family Mycobacteriaceae; genus Gordonia; species Gordonia araii. Next base: position 59,036 of record NZ_BAEE01000067.1, on the reverse strand, counting down.
GGCGCGGTAGGCGGGATCGTCGAACTTCTCGGAGAACTGCCCGACGCCGATAAGGATCGGCGTCGTCGGATCGATCTGCATGGTTAACTCTGCTTCGCGCGTTTGGGGTTGACCGTCCGCTTGACCGGCTCGACGTAGTCGGCGGTCACCAGTTGCGGATCGGGTTCTAACCGGGTCAGCCCATTCCAGCACAGGTTGACCAGGTGGGCGGCAACGACCTCCTTCGCCGGCTCGCGGACGTCGAGCCACCACTGGGCGGTCATTGACACCATGCCGACGAGGGCCTGGGCGTACATCGCGGCGAGTTTCGGATCGAAACCGCGGCGTTCGAAATCGGTGCCCAAGATGTGTTCGACCTGGCTCACCGCATCGTTGAGCAGGCTTGAGTACGTCGCGTTCTCGCCGTCGCCGCTGCCTCCGCCGCGGGCGAGAATGCGAAACCCGTCCGGCCTTTCCTCCATATAGGTGAGCAACGCGAGCGCGACCTGTTGCACCCGGTGCCGGGAGCGCGTCGTGGCCAGGGACGACGTGATCATCTCCAGCAGGGTCTCCATCTCACGGTCGACGATGACCGCGTAGAGCCCTTCCTTCCCGCCGAAGTGCTCGTAGACGATCGGCTTGGAGACATTCGCGCGCTGCGCGATCTCTTCGATCGACGTGCCCTCGTAGCCGCGCTCGGCGAACAACCCGCGCGCCACTTCGATGAGCTGCGCACGCCGTTGTGTCCCCGTCATCCTGGTGCGAGGAGGTGGCTGTGCCATGCCCGCCAGCCTAGTCGGCGCCGGCTGGCGCAACGCCGCCTACTGGCCCTTGTAGACGATGCCGTCCTTCATGATGACGTCGAAGTTCTTGCCTGGGTCCGCGATCAGGTCGATCTGGGCGAGCGGGTCGCCGTTGACGAGGATCAGGTCGGCCAGGGCGTTGGCTTCGACCACGCCGAGCACGCCGGCGTACGGGCTGCGCGGACCGCTCAAGCCCAGCAGAGCCGCGTTGTCCAGCGTGGCCAGGCGCAGCAACTCGGCCGAGCTGAACCATTCGCGCAGCGAGAGCAGCATCGAGTTCTGCTTGGGGTTCTCGGCCGGCTCGAACAGGAAGTCGGTGCCCCACGCCAGCTTCAGCCCCAGGCGCTTCGCCGCCGGCCACACGCGGGAGTTCCCTTCGACGACGGCCTTGCGCTTCTCCCTGCGCTCCGGGGCCATCGCGTCGGTACTGGGCACGAGGTATTGCCCGCTCAACCAGACCTGACGCTCGGCGAGCAACTGCAGGGTCGCGTCGTCGAGCAACTGCCCGTGCTCCACACAGGCGACTCCGGCCTCGACGGCGCGGCGGACCGCTCGCGGCGTATAGGCGTGCACGGTGACATAGGTGTTCCAGTCGCTGGCGGCCTCCACCGCCGCCCGCATCTCGTCGAGCGTGAACTGGGTGACGTCGATCGGGTCGTAGGCCGACGAGGTGCCGCCGCCGGCCATGACCTTCAGCTGGCTGGCACCCATCCGCAGGTTCTCCCGTGCCGCGGTGAGCACTTCGTCGCGGCCGTCGACGATGAACGTCGCGCCGATCTCCTCGGCGCGCGATTGCTTGCCGGTGAATCGCCGCGACTTCTCGGTCGGCCCGCGGAAGTCACCGTGGCCGGAGGTCTGCGAGATGATCGCTCCCGACGGCCAGACGCGCGGTCCGCGGGCCTTGCCCCGGTCGATCGCCGCCTTCAGCGGGAAGATCGGGCCGCCGACGTCGCGCACGCTGGTGAACCCTCGCTGCAGCATCTGGTCGGCTGAGGTCAGAGCAGCTCGCGCATAGAACTCGGTGTCCTTCGACGCGTCGTTCAGGTCGTCCATCGTCGCGCTCCCGAACACGAGATGCACGTGGTTGTCGATGAGCCCGGGCATGAGTGTCCGGCCGCGGCCGTCGATGATCTTCGCTCCCGGGACGGCCGGCTGTCCGGTACCGATCGCGGCGATGAGGTTACCCCGCACCATCACGTCTGTCGGGTCGCCCAGGCGTCCGGCCCGAACGTCGAGTATCCGGACGTTGCGGAACAGGGTCTCGGGCGGTCGTTGCGGCTGCGCCGGGGGCGACGACTCGGCGGTGCTCGTGTCGTCGGTGGAACACGCGGCGAGGAACGCCGCGCCGAAAGCGGCGGCTCCCACGGCGATAAAATGGCGACGGTTCAAGTCCACACACCGGCACTGCTTTGAATGAGAACCCTGCTCAGGCACGCGAAACTCCGTTCGGCGGAATCGTCCCATCGTAGGCATGCGCACCCGCGCATGTCGTGCCGTTCGGCCATCCGCACCGTGTGTCGACCAAAAGTTCAGAGTGGCAACGCTTCGCTGCAGGATCAAGGGTGCCGCGAGCGGGCGACCGCGGCGGATCGAGGTCGCTCAGACCGGCAGCTTTCCGATCTCGGCAGCGTCGCGGCCGAAGTGCCGGCGCATCGCGAGATCCGCCGCAGCTTTGCCGCGCCACTCGAGGTAGCGGTCACCCAACGGTGTCCGCCCGATGACGCGATAGTTGACGGTGTTGCGGAGCAGCGCGGACCCGAAGGCCCAGGGCAGCCGCTGCGGCAGGCGCAGATCGCGCATGCCGCGCGGTCCGAGGAAGCCCTCCAGCATGCTGAGCAGCCGCTCACGCTCATAGCGGGCGGCCAGCTTCGGGAACCGGTGATAGTCGAGGTCGGACTGGACATCGACAAGCGCGTTGGCGAGTTGGCCGCCGGCAGCAGTGACGTCGGACTGCACCAGCAGTACCGCGTAACTGAGGGCGTGCTGGCTGCGCTCGTCGTCGAACAGCCAGTCGTCGTCGACGCCGATGAGCCAGCCCACGTATTTCCACAGGTGCATCAACGCGCGGGAGTCCTCCCGGCCGACCGGGACGCCGAGTGCTCGAACGCCCATCAGGAGAGCGCCCGAGAACAGGTTGAGCGTCGCCGCGAGGTCTGCCTGATTGATCGGCAACCCCCACTGCTGGGTATCCCACCGGCCGTTGCGCTCGAAGGACTCGTTGACGAGCGCATGCATCAAGCGCACGTGGACGGTCAGCTTCCACCCCTCGCCGAACCTGCTCATACCGCCGTCTTGTGCGACGGCGATCGCCCACGTCTGAGTCTCACCGAGTCGGCGCTTGGCCGTCGATGCGCGCAATCCACCGGTTTCGGCCAGCAGATCGACCGGGCCGCCGAAACGATAGCCGCCGATCAGTCCGAGTTGCAGGAGGACATCGCTGGCATTGCGCCCGAAGCGCCGATTCACCCGCGCGCCGCGGTTGCACAGTTCGAGATCCACCCAGTCAGGCGTGTCCTCGACGGTGGCGAAGAACTCGCGCAGCGCGACCGGAGCATCGTCGGCGACACCGTGTTCGAGCGCGGTGTGGAAGTCGCGCATGCTGACGCGCCCCCGGTCGCCCGCGGGCAAGCGCATCGCGGCGACCAGAGCCGCGGCGGGCTCGTCACGCCGCATCAGTCGCTCGCCGATCATGGCCAGTTGCCCATCGGAAGGCTCGTCGAGACGCCAATAGGTCTTCAGCATCCGGCCGATGCGGCGTCCCCGATGCGGCGCGGCGCCGTATCGCCGCGGACGCGACGAGAACGACTGTTCGGCGATGGTTTCCACGGATGCCATGAGACGAATATAGAAATTCGTCTCAGATACGTCGATGCCTTCCATGTCGAACTTCGCGTGTGGTCAGGCCGTAAGGCCCAGCATCTCTTCGATGGCAGCTTCGATCCGCGAACACGGCCTGCCGGCAACGCCAACGTCGAATAGATCGGGATGGATGCGCATCATCTTCGGCGGCGGACGCGACTCGGCGCCTGAATCGGGAGCCTCTTGGCCGGGTTCCGCTGCCGCCGAACCGGTTTCGGTCGTGGTGCTGCCCCTTACCGGGTGGCCCCGCAGGAACTTCTCAGGGTGATGAACCGGATTGGTGCGGTAGGGCAGATCGGTTCCGGCTGGTCGCCAGCCGATGCGGCCTTGATCGGGCCCGTCGGCAATGATCGCCGTCTCCCATTGCCCCGGCTTGGTACCGACGTTGCGATTGTCTGGCCCGCAAGCCCCGGCCAGGTCGGCGACGTCGGTCATCCCGCCGTCAGCGAAATCGGCCGCGGCATGGTCTCGATACAGTCGCTCCTTCGTCGCGACCACTCGACCCACCGGGTGCGCCTGGGTGCGGCAGAACGGCTCCGAGCATCCCGGTCGGGTGCAGCCGCGATCACGACCGAATAGTGCGACGCGCTGCGCCTTGGTCGCGAATCGCTTCCCGCGCCCGAAGTCGAGGATCTCGCGGCTGTGATCTTTGAACACTTCCAGCCACGGCGCCGCATCGGCGGCCAACTCGACGAGATCGGCGACAGGCACCATCGCGCCGGTAGCGGTCAGCCCGACCCCGGCCCGACGCGCCAGATCCCGCTCTTCGACGGTGATCACCAATTCGGCGGGCAACCGATCCGGACGACCCAGCGCCCCGTGTCCCAACACTCAGTCCAAGGCACGGTCCAACGCATCGAGATTGCGCTGCGCCGGACTACGGGTATCGCGCTTGACCGCCTCGGCCAATGCGTCACGATCATGCTCGCAGAGTTCCGAGGCCGACCCGGCGAGGCTCTCCGGCATCATCGGGATTGTTCATCCCCGGCGCCGCCCAGTTGTGCAGCAGGACTTCTAATTTGGCGCGGGTGGCCGGCGGGAGCCACCCGGAAACCTTAGACATCAATTGTGCGTCCTGGCGGGCGATGATCAGCCCTCGCTGCCGCTGCCGGTCGGTGTCGTCGGTCAACGTGCCGTCGGGATCCAGGTGCGCCAACAACCGTTGCCCCACCGGCCGCAGGTCAGTCGGCGCCAACTCGCGGGCAGCCGTCGCCATGATCTCCACCGCGGTGGCTACCTCGTCCGGCGATGCACTGCGCGGGATCTTGGTCACGATCTCCTCGACCTCATGCACATGGTTGCCGGAGATCTCGCCCCGCGCCACCGCGACGGCGATCGGCTCCCTCTTAGACGGAAGCTTGTCGCCCGTCATCGAAGTGAATACGCCGATCGCCTCGGCCACCGTTACTCGTCGCTTCGCCTCACCGTTCCCCAGGCGATGATGTTGGGCGTAGAACCGCTTGACAGACGTGTGGCCAACCGTCCGAAACAGCTCCCGGTCCGATACTTCGACCAACAGAGCGGCATTCGCCCCGTCCGCGCGACGCCACGCCCCCTCCAGCACCTCGACCGCGTCGAGTACTTCGGCGTCTGCGGTCAGACTCAGACGCAACGCGGCCAGCTTCTCCACTGCCGCGTCGACCACCCTGGCGAGTTCCAACGGGGAATCCGGCAGCTTATCTGCCATCGTGTTGTGCATATCGGCGTCAGCCACTATATCCACCCCCTCCTGCGTCAGACCCTCTCCTCGAACATACGTTCATGCTATCGCATCATGGTGACCCACGCAACACGAAGGTCGGATCTGGCATCAAGGTGTCTAGCACTCTATGCCCCAGAGTGCTAGACATCCGATCTCCGCATTGGTATCTTTGTTGGTGTACAGCACGTGTGCTGCCCGTCAGGGTGGCGGGCAGCCTCGGATTCAGGAGGTGAGTTGCTGTGCTTCGTTTTGATCCATTCAGCGATGTCGATGCGCTTGCTCGTGAGCTGATGACCGGCACGCCGACCGGAACCCGGCGCGCGCCCCGATTCATGCCGCTGGATCTCTACAAGGTCGATGACCACTATGTCCTGATCGCCGATCTCCCCGGCGCGGACCCCGGCTCGATCGACGTCAACGTCGACAACGGGGTCCTGACGCTGTCCGCACAGCGCAGCACGCCGTCCGAGGACGGCGTCCAGTGGCTCGCCAGTGAGCGGTTCTCCGGCGCCTACCGCCGTCAACTCTCCCTCGGCGACGACATCGACAGCTCCCGCATCTCCGCGAGTTACGACAACGGCGTCCTGACCGTCACGATCCCGATGGCCGAGGAAGCCAAGCCGCGCAGGATCGAGGTATCCCACAAAGGTGGCCAGCAGGCGATCGAGACGACCTCGACGGTCACCTGACGGCCGAAAATGATCTGCCAACCAACCCGATAGCAAGGAAGCGGGGCCGTCGAGTGTCGACGGCCCCGCTTCCTTCGCGTTCACCAGTGACTACAGGGCTCCGGCCTTCTGCAGCTTGGAGATCTCATACGACGCCGAGGCGATGCCGACCGGGGTAGCGGCGACGGCACCGCCGATAATGGCGCCCGACGTGCCTAAGGTGCCAATGCCGATAAAGCACCCGACGGGCGCGGCGAGCGGCGCAATCGGGAAGGCAGCACCCATCCCCATCACAGCACCGACCGGGCAACCGACCACCGCGCCGGCCACGCCGCCGACCATGGCGCCGACTCCGTAGGCGAAACCGAAGTGGGTCGCTACGTTGCCAATGGCACCGTAGATCGCCTCTTCCTTCTCCTCGGCGGTCAGCGGCTTCTTGGGCCCTTCGGCGGCCGCCGGGACACGGAAGGCCGGCTGCTGCGAGGCGGCCATGAGCATCGGGGTGATCGCGCTGGCGACTTCCCGCGGGATCATCTTTCCGGCGTCGCGCGGCAGCATTCCGGCAACGTCGCCCGGCACCATATTGGCGAATTCACGCGGAATCATGCTTCGCACATTCGGCGGCACCATATCGGCCACCGGGGTCGGTGGCGTCCATGCTGCCGACGGAGTCTTGGCACTCGAAACCGACGCCTTGGGTATCACCGGAGCGTTAGGCGAGGCAACCTTGGACGGGTTACCGAATACCGCACGCCCGTTGGCGTCTTTCACCGCCACCTGACCAGGCGAGGTGCTGAACGTGCCCCAGGGGGTCTTGATCTCAGCGGCGCCAGCCTTCGCATTTCCGGTATATGTCACGCCCGGCGCAATTCCAGCACTAATAGCGTCGGGGTTCTTCGGCGCCTTCTTTGCGGGTGCGGCTTCGGCCATCGATGCACCGATAGTGACCGCCGTACCAGCTAGAACCGTAGCCGCGACGCCTTTAGTCAATGCGTTCATTTCAACCTTCTCTTCATATACGTTGCCGCCACGACAATAGAGTCGATGACGATGCGGGTTGGAACCAGCGCCATTGCCAGATACCTGTTTATCGACGTCGTCCGAGCGGTGATCGCTGGCCGCATCTGCCAGATGCTGTCAGCTTGCCTTCAGCGCCGTCTCATGATGGTTTACCAAGCTGTGATTAGACGGGCAAACCAAGCGTTGCGGAACGATCAAACGTGCGATTCGAGTGATTGTTTACGTCATGTAACGCATTCGGTCATCGATGACCGATTTCGCCATAACAAGAACGAAATAGAAACGGGTACGTAGCACTGCGAAACAAGGCCGTAACGCAGATCCCGGAACCCGAACACGACACCGGACCGGCAACTGTGAGCTAAATCACACGCGGTCGCCTGTCTTGCAATGCTTGTGGCGATCGTCCGCTCGCCAGAGAACGGGAGGGCATGAGCCAGGACGCGAGAGATCGAGTTGGGTTGCTCCGCCGCCAGGACTCGAACCTGAAATGCCTGAACCAAAATCAGGAGTGTTGCCAATTACACCACGGCGGATTGAAACGGCCCCGAAGATGCCGCCGTGGAGATTCTGCCACAGCGGCACCGGCGGGGTCGTGAGAGATTCGGGTTAGTCCTTGGGACCGCCCGCGACGTAGATGACCTGGCCGGAGACGAAGCCGGCCCCCTCGCTGGCGAAGAACGAAGCGGTGTGCGCGATGTCCTCGGGCGCGCCGACGCGGTTCACCGGGATCGCCGCAGCGCTCATCTTCTTGAAGTCGTCGAAATCGACTCCCATTCGCGCGGCGGTCGCCTGCGTCATCTCAGTCTCGATGAACCCGGGCGCGATCGCGTTCGCGGTGACGCCGAACTTGCCCAGCTCGATCGCCAGCGTCTTCGTGAAGCCCTGCATGCCGGCCTTCGCCGCGGAGTAGTTCGCCTGACCGCGATTCCCCAGCGCCGACGTGCTCGACAGGTTCACGATACGGCCCCAGCCAGCGTCGACCATGTGCTTCTGACACGCGCGGCTCATCAGGAAGGCCCCGCGCAGGTGCACCGCCATGACCGCGTCCCAGTCGTCGACCGTCATCTTGAACAGCATGTTGTCGCGGATGATGCCGGCGTTGTTGATGAGCACGACGGGCGGTCCGAGTTCTTCGGCGATCTTGTCGACCGCCGCCGCGACCGAGTCCTCGTTCGAAACATCGGCACCGACGGCGATGGCCTTGCCGCCCGCCTCGGTGATCGCCGCTACGGTGTCCGCGCACGCGTCCGCGTCGAGGTCGAGCACCGCGACCGCGAGGCCGTCGGCTGCCAGCCGCTTGGCGACCCCCGCTCCGATGCCCCGCGCCGCACCGGTGACGATCGCTACCTTCTGTCCGCTCATCGAGCTCCTCCATCTATGTCTTCTCCGACACGGTCCTGCGAACCGTGCGGCCACCACGTTATCGGGTTGCGTAGGATTTGTTCGTCGTCCATTCACCGACATTGAGGACGCTGATGACCGAAACCGGCCAACGCGCGATTATCGTGCTCGCCGCGGGTGCGGGTACCCGCATGAAGTCGAAGACCCCCAAGATCCTGCACGAGATCGGTGGCCGATCACTTGTCGGACACGCGCTCACCGGCGCGGCCGAAATCAACCCCGCTCGTCTGGTCGCCGTGGTCAGCCACGAGCGCGAACGCGTGAGGACGGCCATCGCCGAGATCGCGGCCGGAATGGGGCGCGAAGTCCTTATCGCCGAACAGGACGAACCGCTCGGCACCGGAGACGCCGCCCGGGCCGGGCTGAGCGCACTCCCCGACGACTTCACCGGCACGGTGGTGATCACCGTCGCCGACGCACCGCTGCTGGACGGACCGACGCTCTCGGCACTTCTCGACGAACATGACGGCAGCGCCGCGGGCGGACGGCTTCGACCGGCCTCGGTCACGCTCACGAGCTTCATCGCCGCCGACCCGACGGGCTACGGCCGCATCGTCCGCGACGACTCCGGTCGGGTCACCGCCATCGTCGAGCACAAGGACGCCGACGACGAGCAGCGCGCCATCACCGAGGTCAACGCCGGGATCTACGCCTTCGACGCAGCGACGCTGCGCGACGCGCTCGGCGCGCTGTCCACCGACAACGTCCAGGGCGAGTACTACCTGACCGATGTCGTGGAAATCGCGAACAACGCCGGCAAACCGGTGCGGGCCCACATCGTCGACGACCCGGCGGTCGTCGCCGGCTGCAACGACCGCGCCCAGCTCGCCGACCTCGGCGCCGAGCTGAACAGGCGCACCCTTCGCCGCCACCAGCTGGCCGGGGTGACCATCGTGGACCCGGCCTCGACATGGATCGACGTCGATGTGACGATCGCGCCCGACGTGCGCATCGAGCCCGGTGTCCAGTTGCACGGCCGGACCAGCGTCGAGACCGACGCCGTCATCGGACCGGATTCCACCCTCACCGACGTCGCAATCGGCGAAGGCGCCACGGTGATCCGCACGCACGGTTCGGACGCCCGGATCGGTGCGGGTGCGACCGTGGGCCCGTTCGCCTACCTGCGCCCGGGCACCGAACTGGGTGCCGACGGCAAGATCGGCACCTTCGTCGAAACGAAGAACACGCAGATCGGCATCGGCTCCAAGGTCCCCCACCTCACCTACGTCGGTGACGCGACCATCGGTGACCACAGCAACGTCGGCGCGTCGAGCGTCTTCGTGAACTACGACGGCGAGAACAAGCACCGGACCGTCATCGGATCGCACTGCCGGACCGGCTCGGACAACATGTTCGTCGCGCCGGTGACCGTCGGCGACGGGGCCTACACCGGGGCCGGGACCGTCGTGCGGCAAGATGTTCCCCCGGGGGCGCTCGCCGTCTCCGCAGGCGAGCAGCGCATCATCCGCGGTTGGGTGGCCAAGAAGCGACCCGACTCGGCCGCTGCCCGTGCCGCTGCCGAGGCGGAAGCCGACCCGAACGCCTCGACCACAACCGAATAGCCAGCCCCACCCCTCTAGCCAGATTGAGAATGCCATGACCTGGACCGTCGACAACCGCAAGAACCTGATGCTGTTCTCCGGGCGCGCGCACCCCGAACTCGCCGACACCGTCGCGAGCGAGCTGGGTATCAAAGTCACGCCGCAGGTCGCGCGCAACTTCGCCAACGGCGAGATCTTCGTCCGGTTCGAGGAGTCGGTGCGCGGATCGGATGCCTTCGTCCTGCAGAGCTGCCCGGCCCAGCTCAACGAGTGGGTGATGGAGGCGCTCATCATGATCGACGCCCTCAAGCGCGGTTCGGCCAAGCGGATCAGCGTGATCTTGCCGTTCTACCCCTACGCCCGTCAGGACAAGAAGCACCGCGGCCGCGAGCCGATCTCCGCACGCCTCATCGCCGACCTGATGAAGACCGCCGGCGCCGACCGCATCATCACCGTCGACCTGCACACCGACCAGATCCAGGGCTTCTTCGACGGCCCTGTCGACCACATGCACGCGCAGGGCCAGCTCGCCGAGTACGTCCGCGAGCAGTACGGCACCGACAACATCTGCGTCGTCTCCCCCGACTCGGGCCGCGTGCGCGTGGCCGAGAAGTGGGCCGACGCGCTCAACGGCGCACCGCTGGCCTTCATCCACAAGACGCGCGATCCGCTGGTGCCCAACCAGGTGAAGTCCAACCGGGTCGTCGGTGAGGTCGAGGGCCGCACCTGCGTGCTGATCGACGACATGATCGACACCGGCGGCACCATCGCCGGGGCGGTCAAGGTCCTCAAGGACGCCGGCGCCGGCGATGTCATCATCGCGACCACCCACGGCGTCTTCTCCGACCCCGCCGCCGAGCGCCTGGCCAACTGCGGCGCCAAAGAGGTCATCGCGACCGACACGCTGCCGATCCCGCCGGAGAAGCGCTTCGCGAACCTGACGGTCCTCTCGATCGCCCCGCTGCTCGCCCAGACCATCCGCGAGGTCTTCGAGAACGGCTCGGTCACCAGCCTGTTCAACGGCAGCGCGTAGCGATGGCCACCGTTTACCACAACCCGCGCTGCTCGACCTCGCGCAAGACACTCGACAAGCTACGCGAAGCCGGCATCGAGCCGACGGTCGTGAAGTACCTGGACGAGGGCTGGACCCGCGAGCAACTGGTGAAGCTCTTCGCCGACGCCGGGCTCACCCCCGGGCAGGCCGCGCGCAAGCGCGAGGCGCTCTACAAGGAACTGAACCTGGCCGAGGCCTCCGACGACGAGATCCTCGACGCGATGGTCGAGCAGCCGGTACTGGTGGAGCGCCCGTTCGTGGTCACCGGCAAGGGCACCCGCCTCGCCCGTCCGATCGACAGCGTCGACGAGATCCTCTGAGCCGTTCGCCGACGTCGCCGCGGCGTCGGCGAGATACCCGCTCGACGCGGGCTACACCGGACGAAGTTGGTGGTCGCCGTCGTCGGTCAGCGACCGGATCGGCTTGACCGCTCCGGGGACCACCAGCCCGACGAGGGCCCGGACCATCGCCTTGGTGCAGTCGAAGAAGTCGAAGTAGTCGCGCCAGACGACGATCCGGCCGTCGCGGATCTCGAAGTGCCCGCACACCCAGAACCGCAGGCGCAACGGTCCAAGGCTCAGGAGATCGATCCGCTCATTGAGGACCTTGTCCCCGTCGGCGGCCGCCGTGAGAATCTCCGCGTCGAAGTGGACGAGCCGCCCGTTGAGCGCGCGCATGACCCGCGAGAACAACTGCTTGCCGCGCACGGCGGGAAAACCCACGTTCTCGTACAGGATGTCGTCGCCGACGACGGCGAGTGCGCCGTCGATGCGGCCCGACGCGAGATCGCGCAGAAACTCGGTGGTCAGCTCGACTGGATCGGTGGTGGCCATGTGTCCACCTAACTACGGGACATCAGCCGCGGGCAACGGGTGGACCGGAATCAGTGGTCGGCTCGCGCGAACACCCGCCACCCGGCGAGTGCCGCCACCGCGACGACGATCACGAATCCCAGCGCACCGACGGGCCATCCCAGCGTCGTGTCGACCTGATCGCTGCCGGCGGCCCGCGCGACCAGCGTTCCCGGTCCGGATCCGACGACCCAGCGCTGCGCGCCGCCGAGCGCCGGGCCGAGTGCCTGGGGTCCCAGCAGCGCGACGATGAGAGCGACAGCCGTCGTGATCGGCCCGCGCAGAACGAACCCGGCCGATGCCCCGGCGACGGCGACGCCTCCGCCCACGACGCCGACGGCGGCGACCGCCCACAGCGGACCGGCATCCACACCGGAGGGCGGCGCGGCGAGTACCACGACGATCAGCGCCGCGAGGGCCGACACCGTCATCGCCGTCGCGGCGACAGCGGCGACGGCCAGGAGTTTGGCCGTGTAGAACGTCGACCGCCGGGGCACGATGAGCAGGCTGGACACGATCGCGCCCCGGTCGTACTCGCTGGTCGTCGCATACGCACCCCACAGCGCGAAGACGAGGATCGGGATCATGGCCGTCGACACCGCGACCCGGACCGCTGACGTCGACTCCAGCGCATCCGTGCGGCTGAGCACGACCAGCGCGGTCAGCGGTGTGACGACAGGGTCGCGATCCCGCCGGTGCTCTGCCAGAAGCTCCGGTCGGTCGGCGCCACGGTGATGCTGTTCACGACGGGCGGCGCCGCGGTCACGGTGACCGGCGCGCCGGGCGCCACTGGGACGCCGACGGCTCCGGGCGCAGCCCCCGGCGCCGCGGGGGCTCCGGGGCGCGCCGGCGCGCCGGGAGCCGCGGCCGCGGTGGCCGCCGCACGGCCGGTCAACCGCCACAGTCCGGTGAAGTTGTTGAACGGCCCGCCGACGATCTGACTGGTCCACTCGATGGCGTAGTCACCGGTCTGCGGGTTGTACTTGCCGCGCACCGGCGACGTCTTCCCCGGCATTCCGCCGCCCGGTTTGGGCGATCCCTGGTTGAACACCTGCTTGTTCCAGGTCACGCCGAACGCACTCAGGTTTCCGCTGACCTCGCCGTTGTTGTGGTAGAGCACCGGTACCGATGCCGAACGGCGTGTTTGCGGGTCGACCTGGTTGGTAGCGGTGGCGAAGCCGACGCCGTAGAACTTCACCGGCCTGGTCACGCTCCCCGACAGTGCGTTGCCCGCCGCATCGAATGCCGCGGCCGGCTGCGGCTGGAATCCGCCGCTGCGCAGGCCGCCGGCGGATCCGGGGGCCAACGGGGTGATCGTCTTATCCGAGCAGGCGGAGTCGCCGTTGGCGAGGAAGGGCCCAGAAGTGTTCCCCTCGGGGAGGATCATGCGAAAGTACGAGCCGCTCACCGAACCACCCGAGCAGGAGCCCGGGGTGATCGCGAAGAGCCCGTCGATCCGTGTCGGCGCGGCATCGGCGGCCGGGATCCACCCCGAGCCGGCCAGCGCCCCGACCACCGCGATCACCGCGGCCGTCCGTCGGACTGAATTCACTGCAACCACTCCTCGCTCCACGGCGGCGCCCAAGGCCGGGCGCCTACCAATTCGGGCAAGTGTGCTGATCGGCGGTCGGATCGGACAAGGTTAGATTCGCCAAGACGCTAATCGGCCCGCTACGCTGTACGGGTTGTCACGGCGAGGGTGATCCGCGCGATCACCGTTATCGGCGCGACTGAGTCAGTGCCCTGCGCGTCGTCGCAGGTGCTCCTCGGTGGTGTCGGCCGTGCCCGCGAAACCGATCGTTCAACACGAGGAGAACACCATGGCCGCATCGTCCGCACCGAAGCTCACCGCCACCCTGCGCGAGGAAAAGGGCAAGGGCGCCGCCCGTCGCGCCCGCCGCGCCGGCAACGTCCCCGCCGTCATCTACGGCCACGGCTCGGACCCCCAGCACCTCTCGGTGCCGGCCCGTGACTTCGCGGCCATCCTGCGCGCGAACGGCACCAACGCCGTCATCGATCTGGACATCGACGGTAAGAGCCAGCTGGCCCTGACCAAGCAGGTCGACGTTCACCCGATCAAGAGCTACATCGAGCACGCCGACTTCCTCATCGTCCGCCGCGGCGAGAAGGTGACCGTCGACGTCCTCATCGTCGTCGAGGGCGATGCCCAGAGCGGCAGCGTCGTCACCCAGGACGCCAACGCGCTGCAGGTCGAGGCCGACGCCCTGTCGATCCCCGAGCAGATCGTCGTTTCGGTCGAGGGCGCGGTGCCGGGCACGATGGTCCACGCCTCCGACATCGAACTCCCCGCCGGCGTCACCCTGATCGCGGCTCCGGAGACCCTCGTGGTCGCCGTGCACGAGGCGAAGACCGCTGCCGAGCCCGAGGACGAGGCCGCCGAGGGTGAAGAAGCAGCCGAGGCCGGCGAGGGCGCCGCCGAGGCAGCATCCGACGAGTCCGCCGAGTAACACCGGCAAGGCGTTGGGCGTGAAACTCGTCATCGGGCTGGGCAATCCGGGTCCGCGCTACGAGAAGACCCGCCACAACATCGGTGCCATGGTCGTCGACCGCCTCGCCGCCGCACACGGCGCGAGGTGGTCGACGCACAAGCGTTCCGGCGCCGAGACCGCATCGATCAACCTGGCCGGCGAGCCAGTCCTGCTGGGCAAGTCGCGCACCTACATGAACGACTGCGGACGGCACCTCGGTCCGCTGGCGAAGTTCTACTCGATCGACCCGGCCGACATCGTGGTCGCACACGACGAACTCGACATCGACTTCGGTCAGGTGCGGCTGAAGCGCGGCGGCGGTGAGGGCGGGCACAACGGCCTGCGCTCGCTGTCGGCAGCACTGGGCACGCGCGACTATGCACGAGTCCGACTCGGCATCGGCCGTCCTCCCGGACGGCAAGATCCCGCCGAGTTCGTCCTCAAACCTTTTCCGTCACGCGACCGCGATGCCGTCGAATTGCTCATCGGCAACGGTGCGGACGCCACCGAACTACTGATCGGCCACGGTCTGGAAGCGGCGCAGAACGCCGTGCACGCGTGGTGAAGCAGACAACCGGGCCCTTTGGCCCTCGGACCGGTCCTCGGCGCACCGACGGTCCGTAAACTATTGGCGCCTCGTCGGGTGACCCCGGCCAAGACGAAAGATGGAGTGCAACGTGGCGAATCTGGCAGTGAATCCCGGTCGGACCAATGTGGCGATGCTCGGCATCGGCGCGTGCCGGCCCAAGCGGTTGGTCAGCAACGACGAGGTGTGCCAGATCCTCGATTCCTCCGACGAATGGATCTACGAGCGCAGCGGAATCCGCAACCGCCGCTGGATCTCCGGCGACGAGTCGGCCCGGACCCTGGCCGCGACGGCGGCCGAGCGCGCCATCGCCAACTCCGGCGTCGACAAAGAGAAGATCGGTGCGATCATTCTGGCCACCGGTAGCTGGAAGACGAAGATCCCGCACGGCGGTCCCATCGTCGCCTACGACATCGGCCTCAACGGCATCCCCGCCTACGATGTGGCCGCGGGTTGCGGCGGCTTCGGCTACGGGCTGGGCATCGCGGCGGACACCGTGCGCTCCGGTACCGCCGAGTACGTCCTGGTCGTCGGGGTCGAGACCATGTCGGTCGTGATGGATCCGACCGATCGCGGTACCGCCTTCATCTTCGGCGACGGCGCCGGTGCCGTCGTCGTCGGTCCCAGCGAGGAGAACGGGATCTCGCCGACCGTGTGGGGTTCCGACGGCGAGCACGCGAACGCGATCTCGCAGAACTGGGACATCCCCGAATACATGGACCGGGCCCAGGAGTACCAGGGCAAGGATCCGGAGACCGACCCGGTCGGACGGATGGTCGTGACGATGGAAGGCCCCAGCGTCTTCCGCTGGGCCGCTATCACCCTGCCCAAGGCGCTAACTTCGACGATGGAACTCGCCGGTGTCGACACCTCCGACATCGAGGTCTTCATCCCCCATCAGGCCAACGCCCGGATCAGCGAGCTGATGAAGAAGAACCTCGGCTTCCCCGACGACCTTCCGATGGCCAACGATATCGAGAACACCGGCAACACGTCGGCCGCGTCGATCCCGCTGGCCATGGAGGAAATGCTCGCGACCGGCAAGGCGAAGGGCGGCCAAACCGCACTGCTGCTCGGCTTCGGCGCCGGACTCAGCTACGCCGGTGCCGTGGTCACCCTGCCGCCCACGCCGCAGATCACCAGTTTCGACGACCTGGACTGATCCGGGTGCCGCGTCGGTGCGGCACGACCGTGCACGTTCTCCGCCCCCGCGACGGGTGGGCCTCAGGCGTTCTCGCGGCGGAACACCGCGGTGCCCCACCAGGTACCGAGAGCGCTGAGCACGACCGAGATCAGCAGCGCCCAGAAGATCTTCGAATCGCCGAGGTTGCCGAGGAAGGACTGGCGCACGCCGTCGACCACCCAGCGGAAAGGCATGAAGTCGCTGGCCTTCTGCAGCCACGCCGGGCCGAGGGTCATCGGCAGCATGATCCCCGACAGCAACAGCACCGGCATCATCACCATGTTGATGAGCGGCGCCATCACGTCCTCGCTCTTGGTGGTCAGCGCGACGGCATTCGACGCCGCGGCACATGCGCCGCCGATCAGCAGGGTGATCGCGATGCCCACGACGACCCCGGTCACCGAGCCGCGCATCCCCATCGCGTAGCCGAGCCCGACGAGGATGAGCGCCTGGACCAGCAGTTGCAGCAGGTCGCGCATCAGCCGTCCGACGAGCAGTGCCGTGCGGCTCGCCGGTGTCACGCGCTCGGCCTCGATGACGCCCTCGCGCCATTCGCCGATCAGGCTGAAGCCGGCGAACATAGCGCCGAAGATTCCCAGCTGGACGAGCAGGCCGGGCACCAGGAAGGTGTACGGGTTGTCGCCGACGCCGGGCATCGACTCCATCAGCGGCTTGAGCAGCGGGCCGAACAGGGTCAGGTACAGCACCGGCTGCATGATGCCGATCAACACCCACGCCGGATTGCGCAGATTCATCCGGATCTGGCGGCGGAAGACGATTAGGGATTCACGCGCGAAATTCATGTGGTCAGCCCTCTCAGGCGGCGTCGTCAGCGGTCGTCGGTTCGGCGGCCTCGGCGTCGCGCAGCGACCGGCCGGTCAAGGTGAGGAATACGTCGTCGAGGGTAGGGCGGATGATCTCGATGCTCGTGAGTTCGACTCCCTGGGCGTCGAGGTCGCGCAGCAGGCCGGGCACCTGACGCGCCGACCCGGTTACGCGTGCGCGCACCGACGCGTCGTCGACGACGAGGTCCGCTCCGATCGAGCCCAACCGCTCCGCGGCGATGGCGACGTGGGCTCGGTCGGCGAACCCTAGTGCGACGAGATCACCGCTCACCTGCGCCTTGAGGTTGTCGGCGGTATCGGTGGCGACGATCCGTCCGTTGTCGATGATGATGATCCGGTCCGACAGCGCGTCGGCCTCGTCGAGGTAGTGGGTGGTCAGGAACACCGTCGCGCCGTGCTCGTCGCGCAAGCGGGAGATGTGATCCCACAGGTTCGCCCGCGCCTGCGGGTCCAGGCCGGTCGTCGGCTCGTCGAGGAACACCAGTGTCGGATCGTGGATCAGCCCCATCGCGATGTCGAGACGGCGCTTCTGTCCGCCGGACATGCTCTTGGGCATCCGGTCCCACAACCCGTCGAGCTGCAACTGGCCGAACAGCTCGCGTCCGCGCGCGACGGCGTCGGCGCGCGACATCCCGTAGAGCATGCCGTGGTCGGTCACCTCGTCGCCGGCCAGCGCCTGGCTGCCCGCCGAGCCGGACTGCGAGACGTACCCGATGCTGCGCCGCACCTGCACCGACTCGCGGACGACGTCGAAGCCGTTGACGGTCGCGGTCCCGGCGGTGGGCCGCAGGAGGGTTGTGAGCATGCGCAGGGTCGTCGTCTTGCCCGCCCCGTTGGGGCCGAGGAATCCGACCACCTCTCCCTCGGCGACGTCCAGATCGACCCCGTCGACGGCGACGATCTCCTTCTTCCGTTTGCCCGACCCCGTGTGAAAGGTCTGGGCGAGGCCGCGCGCATGAATCATCGAGTGACTTCCGTTCGGTTGGAGGGTGGCCTGCGCGCACCAGAGTAGCGGCGTCGCCCGACAGCGGTTCGGCTCACGACCCGGCCCGCCGGTACACGGTCATGGAAACCGCGGCCGCGACGACGAGGATGCCGACGCACCACAGCAGGGCGACCCAGATGTCGGCGCTGACGGGCTGTTGATCCAGCAGGCTGCGGATCGTGTTGACGATCGCGGTCACCGGCTGGTTGTCGGCGAACGCCCGCAGCGGCCCGGGCATCGACTCGGTCGGCACGAAGGCCGAGCTGATGAACGGCAAGAAGATGAGCGGGTAGGAGAAGGCGGTGGCTCCGTCGGGCGACTTCGCGAGCAGACCGGGAATCACCGCGACCCACGTCAGCGCGAGGGTGAGCAGCAGGAGGATTCCGGCGATCGCCAGCCACGCGCCGATTCCCGCGCTCGACCGGAAGCCGATGAGCAGGGCGACGGCGACGACGATGACGACTGCGATGACGTTGGCGACCATCGATGTCACGACGTGTGCCCACAGCACCGACGAGCGGGCGATCGGCATGGACCCGAGGCGTTCGACGAATCCGCTCTTCACGTCGAGGAAGAGGCGGAATGCGGTGTAGGAGATCCCCGACGCGATGGTGATGACGAGGATGCCGGGCAGCAGGTAGTCGACGTAGCTGCCCGAGCCGGTCTTGATCATGCCGCCGAAGACGTAGACGAACAGCAGCAGCATCGCGATCGGCATGATCGCCGTGGTGATGATCGTGTCCGGGCTGCGCAGGATGTGGCGCAGCGAGCGGCCGGTCAATACGGCCGTGTCACCGGCGAAGCGGTTCTCAGACATGGTGATCTCCTCTGTCTTCTGGCTGGTGGGCCGACTCGGCGTCCGCGCCGACGATGGCGAAGAACACCTCCTCGAGCGTTGGCTGTTTCTCCACGTACTCGACCTTGACCGGCGGGAGCACGCGCTTGAGTTCGTCGAACGAGCCGTTGGCGATGATCCGGCCGCCGTGCAGGATCGCGATGCGGTCGGCGAGCTGCTCGGCCTCGTCGAGGTACTGGGTGGTGAGCAGGACCGTGGTGCCCCGCTCGGCGAGCCCTTCGACGGTGGACCACACCGCAAGACGCGCCTGCGGGTCGAGGCCGGTCGTCGGCTCGTCGAGGAAGATCACCGGCGGGTCCCCGATCAGGCTCATCGCGATGTCGAGACGGCGCCGCATGCCGCCGGAGTAGGTGGATACCGGACGGGCTCCGGCGTCGACGAGGTCGAACCGGGCCAGCAGATCGTCGGCGACCGCGCCGGGGTCGTCGAGGTGGCGCAGGCGAGCGATCAGCACGAGGTTTTCGCGCCCGGTGAGGATCTCGTCGACCGCGGCGAACTGCCCGGTCAGACTGATCGATGCGCGCACCTCCCGCGCATCGTCGGTGACGTCGTACCCGTCGACTGCCGCCGATCCGCCGTCGGCGGCGACGAGGGTGGAGAGGATCTTGACAATCGTCGTCTTGCCGGCCCCGTTGGAGCCGAGCAGGGCGAAGACGCTGGCGCGCTCGACGTCGAAATCGACGGCGCGCAGCACCTCCCGGGATCCGTAGGACTTCGTCAGTCCCCGCACGTGGATCGCGGGTTGGGCCGGCGCGCTCATCGCTGCTTCCCTTCTGCTTCATCGATCGCCGCGGTGAGGCGATCGCGTTCCTTGTCGATCCAGCGCTTGCCGCCATAGGCATCGACGTAGCTCTCGGCGAACTCCACGGGGTCGTCAGTCACAACCTCGCGCACCGGGGTGCCGTCCAGTGCCGCGCGCTCCCACATGTCGGCGAGATCGGACCACATCTGCACGATCGTGTCGCCGTCGGTGATACCGGCGGAGTAGGTCACGTACCGGTTGAAGGCGTTCGCGGCCGAGTGGTACGGCTCGGGCAGCGCGTCGATGCGTGCTTTCGCCTGCCGGTAGACCTTTTTTTGTTCGAGTGGCCCGGTCACCACTTCGATCCATTTCTTCCATTGTTCAGCCATGTCACTCTCCTCCTTTGTGAAGTCGATCGAGCCGTTCGGTCAGGAAGTCCCACGTCGTCCAGAACTCGTCCAGGTAGGCGCGGCCGTCGGCGTTGAGGGAGTAGACCTTGCGCGGTGGTCCCTTCTCGGACGGCACCTTCTCGACGTCCACGAGGCCGCGTTGCTCGATGCGCACGAGCAACGCGTAGACGGTGCCCTCGGCGATCTCGGTGAACCCCTGCTCGCGCAGCCACGCGGTGATCTCGTACCCGTAGGCCGATCGCTCACCGAGGACCGCAAGGACGATGCCCTCGAGCGTGCCCTTGAGCATCTCGGTCATCTGTCTGCCCACGACTGCCTCCGCTACCTAGTAGAACTGAATACCACTAGACGGTAACACTAAGTACTGGTAGTTAGCATTGCTAGTTACCAACTTGCCGAGTGGGCACCCCACCCCCGCCGACTGGGCACCCCATCCCAGCCGACTGGGCACCCCACCCCCGCCGAGTGGGCACCGCCCGTGCAGGTCCCGGGCACACTCGGCGGAAAAGTGGGCACGGTCGGCGGAAAAGTGGGCACGGTCGGCGGAAAAGTGGGCACGGTCGGCGGAAAAGTGGGCACGGTCGGCGTTGTCCCTCGGCACCGGCTCGACCTCGACACGGCCCGCGTACTTCCCAGTAGCCACCTGCTTATGAGACCGTTGAACCGGATATATGGGGAACACGGAAGGCACACAACTCATGGTCGAACTCGCCGAAGTCACCGGCACGCGCAACATCGGGATTCTCGGTATCGGCGCCTACCGGCCCGAACGAGTCGTCACCAACGACGAGATCTGCGAGAACATCGACTCCTCCGACGAGTGGATCTACACCCGCACCGGCATCAAGACGCGGCGCTTCGCGCGGCACGACGAGAGCGCGATGGACATGGCCATCGACGCCGGGCGCAAGGCGATCGCCAATGCGTTGCTGTCGGGCTCCGACATCGACGCCGTCATCGTCGCCACGAACACGCACCTGCTGCTGACCCCGGCCGCCGCGACCGCCGTCGCCACCGCACTGGGCGCCAACGGCGTTCCGTCCTTCGACATCACCGTCGGCTGCGCCGGTTTCGGCTACGGCATGGCCTTGGCCTCCGACATGGTCCGCGGC
Organism: Gordonia araii NBRC 100433; assembly: GCF_000241265.1. Lineage (GTDB taxonomy): Bacteria > Actinomycetota > Actinomycetes > Mycobacteriales > Mycobacteriaceae > Gordonia > Gordonia araii. The sequence continues at coordinate 37,947 of NZ_BAEE01000067.1, read as the reverse complement.
GGCAGTGCCACCAACGTCCTGGTCATCGGTTCCGAGCAGCTCTCGATCACGATGGACCCCACCGACCGCAGCATCTGCTTCATCTTCGGCGACGGCGCGGGCGCAGTCGTGGTCGGTCCGACCGAAGACCAGCAGCTCGGCCCGGTGGTGTGGGGCAGCGACGGTTCCCAGTTCGACGCCATCCGCCAGGACATCAACTGGATCGACTACATCGACAGCGACGACCACGCCAAGCGCCCGTACCTCCGCATGGAAGGGACCAGCGTCTTCCGCTGGGCCGCCTTCGAGATGGGCAAGGCCGCCCAGCGGGCACTGGATGTGGCGAAGGTCGACGTCAGCGACCTGGACGTGTTCGTGCCCCACCAGGCGAACTCCCGCATCAACGAACTGCTGGCGCGCAGCCTCAACCTGAACGAGGACGCCGTGATCGCCAACGACATCGAGCACACCGGCAACACGTCGGCCGCATCGATCCCGCTCGCCATGGAAGACCTGCTCTCCACCGGCAAGGCGAAGCCCGGCGACACCGCGCTGCTACTCGGCTACGGCGCCGGCCTGAGCTACGCGGCCCAGGTCATCAAGATGCCGCCGGTTCCCTTCGAGTAGCGACTCGAAGCACCGACGATGACGCAACCCAGGGGCGGGGCGATCCTGCCCGGCGCGATCACCTGGTCCTGGCGCACGCTGTGGCGGCGCCCAGGACCGGTGCTGCTCGCCGTGTTGGCCTGGGGGGCCGCGCTCGTCGCCATCATCGCGGTGAGCATGATCGCCGCCGCCGCTGCCGGGACCGACTTCGAGGACACTGCCGAAACGGACGCCTTCTCCGCCTATCTCGGCCCTATCCTCGCCCTCCCACTGGCGTTCCTGGCCGCCGGATGCTGGAACGGACTCCTGACCCTGGCCGACCGGGAGGACGTGCGATTTGCCGACTTCTTCCGCTTCCCCTCGCTCCCCGCGCAGTTGGTCATCTCGGTCACGATCACGGCCGTGGTCTTTCTCGCCGACCTGCTCTTCGGGACCGTGGACGGACCGCTCGCACTGTTCGACAACAGCAACGTCCCGCTCGTCGTGTCTGTGGTCTTCAGTGTGCTGTTCCTGTGGTCGACGTTGATCGCCGCCGATGAGGGCGCCACCGGGTTTGACGCTCTACGCCGGTCGACATTGCTCGTCGTGGCCCATCCCCTCGCCACGATCGCCGTCGTGCTGGTAATCATCGCCGCGTTGATCCTCGGCACCATCGTCGTCATGGTCGGCCTGCTCATCACCATGCCGCTCGCGTCGCTGGTGATGCTCTACTACCTGCGCCGCCTGCATGCGGCCGATTGACCTCCGGCACCGCGTCCTTCCGCGCCGGGCCAGCGCGGCCCCCGCCGTACGGCGGCGGCTATTCTCGATGAGTGAGTTCTAGCCCCGACACCGTTGCGCGCGAGGTTCGTCGGCGGCGCACCTTCGCGATCATCTCCCACCCCGACGCGGGCAAGTCCACGATGACCGAGGCGCTGGCGTTGCACGCGCGGATGATCAGCGAGGCCGGCGCGGTACACGGCAAAGCGGGCCGCAAGGCGACCGTCTCGGACTGGATGGAGATGGAGAAGGCGCGCGGCATCTCGGTGAGTTCGACGGCGCTGCAGTTCAACTACACGCCGACCGGGCTGGCCAACGACGATCCCGGCGACGTCGAGCCCCACGTCATCAACCTCGTCGACACCCCGGGGCACGCCGATTTCTCCGAGGACACCTACCGCGTCCTGACCGCCGTCGACGCCGCGGTCATGCTCATCGACGCGGCGAAGGGACTGGAGCCGCAGACCCTCAAGCTCTTCCAGGTGTGTCGCCACCGCGGCATCCCGGTCATCACCGTCGTCAACAAGTGGGACCGGCCCGGGCAGGCCCCGCTGGAGCTGATCGACGAGATCTCCGAGCGCATCGGGCTCACCCCGACCCCGCTGTACGTCCCGGTGGGCATCGCCGGAGACTTCCGCGGCCTCTATGACCGGCGCAGCGGCTCCTACGTCAAGTTCTCCCGCACGGCGGGCGGCGCCAAGATCGCGCCGGAGGAATTGCTCGACGCCGGGGCCGCGGCCGGGATCGAGGGCGACGCCTGGACCGCGGCGGTCGAGGAGAGCGAGCTGCTGAGCGAGATGGGGCAGGACCACGACCAGGAGCTGTTCCTCGCCGGGGAGACCTCGCCGATGATCTTCACCTCGGCGATGCTGAACTTCGGCGTCCGCCAGCTGCTCGAAGCGCTCGTCGAACTCGCCCCGCCGCCCGCCGGGCGCGAGGATGTCGACGGGAACGTCCGTGACGTCACCGATCCGTTCTCCGCGGTCGTGTTCAAGGTGCAGGCGGGCATGGATTCCAGTCATCGCGACCGGCTCGCCTACATGCGCATCGTCTCCGGCGAATTCGAGCGCGGCATGGTCGTGACTCACGCCCAGACCGGACGGCCCTTCGCGACGAAGTACGCGCAGGCGGTGTTCGGGCGCGACCGGTCCACGGTCGACACCGCCTACCCCGGCGATGTCGTGGGGTTGGTCAACGCGACCGCCCTCGCCCCCGGCGATACCCTGTTCGACGGACCGCGCGTCGAGTTCCCACCGATCGGCTCCTTCGCCCCCGAGCACTTCGCGACACTGCGCGCGCGCACTGCGGGCAAGTACAAACAGTTCCGCAAGGCGATGGACCAGCTCGAATCGGAGGGCGTCGTCCAGGTCTTGCGCAACGACACGCGCGGCGACGCGTCGCCCGTGCTCGCCGCGGTCGGACCGATGCAGTTCGAGGTCGTCACGGCCCGCATGCTCGCGGAATTCACCGTCGAGACCGACCTCGAACCGCTCGGCTACTCGCTGGCGCGGCGCACCGACGACGTGAGTTCGGCCGAACTCGACCGTCAGCGCGGCGTGGAGGTCTTCACCCGCACCGACGGCGCGCTGCTCGCGTTGTTCAGCGACAAGTGGCGGCTGCAGTTCATCGAGAAGGAGCATCCCGACTTGACCCTCGAACCCCTCGTCGCGGCGGCGGACTGATGCGCAGGACTCGGATCGCGCTCGGCGCGTTGACCGTCGCGCTGCTCGTCACGGTGGCCGCGTGTTCATCCGACGAGAACGCGTCGGCGCCCAGTTCCGCGCCGTCGGCGGCCAACGCGGGCTCACCGCGCGTCGCCATGCACGAATGCCAGGAGATCCCCGGCGACGGCCGGATCTACCGGTCCGGTTCGCGCCTCACTTTCAGCCGCGGATCCATGCTCGTCGCCATTCCGAAGGACCGCAGCGCCAAGCCCAAGCCGACGCCGAGTTCACCGCCGCCAGCGGGTCCGGTCGCGCCGCCCGCCCCGCCGCCGAACGTGCTGCCGCCCCCGGCGCCAGCCCCCCAGTACCCGCCCGCGCCGCAGGTTCCGCCTGCCCCGCAGTATCCGCCCGCACCGCAGGCACCGCCGGCGCCGCAATACCCGCCGCTCGCACCCCAGTACCCCAATTACCCGCCCGCACACCACAGTCCACGGCACGGCGGGGCCGTGGTCCCGGTGACTAAGGGCCCGGAAGCGCCGAGCTCGGACACCGACGAATGCGTGTCACTGACACGGTGGGGTCCGGCCTCCCCCGAGGTTCCGCCCGACGGCCTGCTGTTCACCTTCCGCGGCACCGGGACCGAGGGCGGACAGATATCTTTCCCGGCGGTCGCACTGACCGGCGGGGTGTTGCCCCCGATCGGGCAGGAGAAGCCCCGCGTCGGTCCGCTGGTCGAGACGATCCCCGCCGACATCGGTGTCTCGCTGGGCGGCAAGTACTACCTGGCGACCGGGTGTCCGCTCAAGATCGTCGCGATGTCCCCGACCCGGGCCGCCGGGCACTTCGCGTGCCCAAGCGCGATCCCGATGCGGGAGAACCCGCTCGCCCCCAATGACGCCAACCGCAATCCCGACGACGAGGCCGAAGATCCGCCGCCTCCGCCGCAACGGCCCGGACCGCCTGCCCCCGGTCAGCCGGCGCCACCCGCTCCCGGTCAGCCGGCGCCACCCGCTCCCGGTCAGCCGGCGCCACCCGCTCCGGGGCGGCCCGCGCCGCCGGCACCGGCGAACCCCGACGCGACGCACATCTCGGGATGGTTCGAGGTCAAACCCTGACGCGCACTCAGCTGTCGCCGACGATGCGCCGGACCACGGCCGGGTCGACGTCGTCGATCGACGCCGGGGAGAAGGACGGGTCGCGGTCCTTGTCGACGAGGACCGCGCGCACGCCTTCGGCGAAGTCGGGGGTCGCGGTGATCTGTTCGGCGGCGTGCAGCTCGCGGTCGAAGCACTCGTCGAGAGAACTCTGGGCCCCGCGCGCGATCATCTCAGCCGTCACGAACAGGCTCGTCGGCGAGCAGTTGTCGATCAGTTCGGCCATCGCCTTGGCCCATTCGTCGCCGCCGCGCAGACCGCCGACGATCGCCGGCACCGGGTTGTCGCCCCCGAAGTAGTCGGCGACGGCACGCAGCGGCAGGTCCTCTGCGGGCGGGGCCGGCTCGGCGGCCGAGAGCGCCTCGCCCAGCGGCGTCCCGGCGCGGATCGCCGCGGCCAGGTCGCCGACCGACGCCGACGACACCGAGTGCGTGGCCAGCCCGACGTCGACCGCCTGGGTGCCGCGGATGCGCGCACCGGTGAGGCCCAGCCACATGCCCACACCGACCGGCAAGCGCGGCAGGAAGTAGGTCGATCCGATGTCGGGGAAGAAGCCGATCGCCGTTTCCGGCATGGCGATGAGCGCCTTCTCGGTCACCACCCGCACCTCGCCGTGAACGCTGATGCCCAGTCCGCCGCCCATGGCCGCGCCGTCGATCAGGGCGATGTATGGCTTCGGGTAGTTCGCGATGAGCTGGTCGAGCTTGTACTCCGAGCTGAAGTAGCGCGTGATCGCCGCGTCGTCGCCGGCCAGGGCCGCCTCGCGGATCGCGCGGATGTCTCCGCCGGCGCAGAAGGCCCGGTCGATGCCCGAGGTGACCAGCACCGTCTCGACGGCGGGATCGTCGGCCCAGTCCCGCAGCACGGGAGTCATGTCGTCGATCATCGCTTGGTCGAGGGCGTTGAGGGCTTTCGGACGATTCAGCACGATTTCGCCTACACCGTTGGCGACCGAGGTCATGATGGAAGACATGGAGCACACCCTACCGACCATGCGGCATAGGCCTTCCGATGCGTAGCGACGCGTTGACGTCAGTGACGGCCAACGGACCTTTACAATGCTCATTGTCATACGAGTCGGCCGCGTGCCATACTCTGCCAATGCAGACTACCGAGATGAACACGGCGATCGCCCAGGCGGCGAACCTTGCCGCCGACGAGGGCGGCGGCGCAGCATTGGACCAAGTCTTCGCCATGACCGCCGCGACCGCCGTCATCTCGGTCGTGCTGTTGTGGATCGCGTACCGGCACCGCACCTACAAGTCGGACTGGCTGCAGAACTGGGCCGGCTGGCTCGGCCGCATCGGCGAGCGCCCGACCTGGTCGGTGATCCCGTTGTTCCTCTTCGTGACCACCATCCTGACCGCCTTCCTCGGCTTCATCTGGGATGTCAGCCTGCACATCGGTCGCGGTCGCGACGACGGACCGCTGGCCAACCCGGCGCACTACTTCATCCTCGTCGGCCTGTTCTTCCTGTTCATCGCGGGCGCGCTGGCGATGATCCTGCCGCGCAACGACGACCGCTCCGTCGCCAAACCGGGCATGGCCGCGGTCCGGATCACCCGTGACTGGTACAGCCCGACCGCCGGCATCCTGCTGGCCGCCTGCGGCGTCTACGCCCTGGTCGGGTTCCCGCTCGACGACATCTGGCACCGCATCTTCGGCCAGGACGTCACGCTGTGGGGTCCGACGCATCTCATGCTGATCGGCGGTGCCGGCTTCTCCCTGATCGCCGTCATCCTCCTCATGCACGAGGGCTACCTGGCCGCTACCCGGAGCAAGCAACGCAACCAGGTGCCGACCGGCGAGCCCGCGAAACTGTTCGGCTGGCAGATCCCCGCGTGGATCTCGGGCCCGTTCATGACGAAGGTGGCCCAGGGCATCGCCTGCGGCGGGCTGCTCATCGGCCTTTCGGTGTTCCAGGTGGAGTTCGACTTCGGCGTCGAGCAGTTCCGCCTCGTCTTCCAGCCGATGCTCATCATCGCGGCCGGTGTCTTCGGCTGCGTCGTCGCCCGCCTCTGGGCCGGCGTGGGTGCGACGTTCATCGCCGTGGCCTTCGCCGCGCTCATCCGCACCATCGTCGCGGTCTTCGTCGGCCCCATCCTGGGCGAGCCGACCAACACCTTCCCGCTCTACCTCGCCATCGCCGTCGTCGTCGAGCTGCTGGCGCTGATCCCCCGCCTGCGGGAGAACGCCCTCGCGTTCGGCGCCGTCGCCGGATTGGCCGGCGCAACCGTCGGCGTCTATGGCGAGTCGCTGTGGGTCGGGTCGATGTTCGTCATCCCGTGGCCGTCGAGCCTGTGGCCGTCGTTGCTCGCGGTCGGCATTCCGGTCGGTGTCGCCGTCGGTCTCACCGCCGGGCTCTTCGTCCGCGCGCTGCAACCGCGGCCGCTGCCCCGCCCGGCCGTGCGACGCTCCATCGTCGTCGCGATGATCCTCGTCATCGCCGGCTCGGCGTTGTGGAGCCTGAGCATTAACGTGCCGCAGAACGCATCGGCGACCATCCACCTCACCGAGGCGCCGAAGGTCGACGGTTTCCGCATGGTGACCGCCGACGTGCAGATCCAGCCGGCCACCCTGGTCAGCGACGACCCCGACTGGGTCACCATCCTCGCCTGGCAGGGCGGCGGCGACACGTTGCGCGGCCTGGTCATCGACCGTCTGGAGAAGGTCGGGCCCGGCCAATACCGGTCCACCAAGCCGGTGCCCGTCGACGGCACCTGGAAGACGGTGCTGCGCGTGCAGGACGGCAAGACCATGACGGCCATCCCGGTCTTCATGGCCGCCGACCCCGGCATCGGCGCTCCCGAGGTGAGTGCGACACCGCACATCGTCCGTCCGTTCGGACGTGAGATCGAGGTGCTGCAGCGGGAGCGCAAGTTCGACCATCCGGATTGGCTGTTCTCGGCCGCCACCTGGCTCGTCGCGGCGATGACGATCGCCTTGGTCTGGATTCTCAGCTGGGGCGCGGCGCGCATCAACGCGGCCTACTTCCCTCGGGAGGACCAGGCTCCGCTGAAGTTCCAGGGCAAGCGCAAGGCGGCCGGCACGTCCGAGCCGGAATCCGTCGACGCGTAGCGGCCGGGCATGACGACTGTCTACCTGGCCGATCACCCACTGATCACCGCGGTGCCCGCCTTCGTCCCGGCGTTCATCGTCGTCGGAGTGATCGTGGCGATGGTCGTGCGCGACCGTCGGCGCGACGACCACGATGACGAGGAAGAGGCCTTCCTGGCCGACGACGAATTCCTCGACGGCGACGAGGACACCGGCCCGCGATGACGATCGTTCTCGCACACGGGACCGGTGAGGCGGCCGCGTTCCCGGTCGACATCACGTACGCGCTCATCGGCGGCTCCTGGGCGCTGGCCATCTCCTTCCTGGTCCTGGCCTTCGCCTGGAAGACCCCCCGGCTGAGTCCGGATAAGCACATCGCGGTTCTCCCCCGGTTGACGCGATTCGCCGACTCGCGGGGGCTGCGCGAACTCCTCGGAGCCATCGGCGTCATCTTGACCGTCGCGTCACTGCTGGTGGGGTTCCTCGCCCGCGACGAGCACGAGAATCCCCTCGTCGGAACGTTCTTCATCTGGCTGTGGGTGGGACTCGTCCCGGCGTCTCTGCTGTTCGGCCCCGTCGGCCGCTACCTCTCACCGGTGCGCACGCTGCATCGCTGGGCGTGCGCGGCGCTGGGCCGCCCGCCCGAGCGAGGATTGCTCGACTATCCGCGGGCGCTCGGTCGATGGCCCGCCGCGATCGGGCTGTTCGCCTTCGTCTGGCTGGAACTCGCGGTCGTCGAGAAGGGGTTCGCCGCGGTCTTCTGGTGGTGCGCGGTCTATCTCGCGATCACCGGGGCGGGCGCCGTGGTGTTCGGCTCGCGCTGGTTCGCCCAGGCCGAGCCGTTCGAGGTGTACAGCACGGTGATCGCGACGATGAGCCCGCTCGCCCGTGACGCGTCGTCGCGCCAGCTGGTGCTGCGCAACCCGTTGCGCGGACTCTCGACTTACGCCACCGGACCCGGCGCCGTCGCGGTGATCGCCGTGCTGCTGGGCTCCACCGCCTTCGACGCCTGGTCGGCCACCCACGACGCCGACGGCGTCGCGGTTCGCAGCGCGATCATGCTCGGGTTCATCCTGCTCGTCGGGGCGACGTTCTGCGCGGCGACGATGGCGACCGGCGGGGTGACTCGTACCCAGCGCCTCGCGATCCCGGGCAAGATGGCGCACACGCTGATCCCGATTGCCGTCGGCTATCTGATCGCGCACTACGCGAAGTACTTCGTCGAGGACGGGCAGGCGACGCTGCACGCCTGGCTGCGAGCGCTCGGACTGAGCGAACCCGCCACCTGGACGCCGTTCACCGACCACCCGACGGCGCTGTCGGTCACCGCCGTCGCCGCCATCATCGTCGGGCACCTGCTGGCCGTCGTGGCCGCTCACGACGCGGCGCTGCGCATCCTTCCGCGCCGGCACCACCTGACCGGTCAGCTCGCGCTGATGCTGCTGATGGTCGGCTACACGTTCACCGGGCTGTACCTGCTATTCGGCGGCTGACTCGAAAGTGCCGAGCGCAGGTGTCGCCCGGTGGATCAGGGCCTCGGCACTTCGCGCTCGGGATTCGCGAACCAGGCGACCAGCCGTTCGGCGACGCGCGGATCGTTGAGCAGCGTGAAGTGGTTCGACTTGTTCAGGTGCAGCCCGTTGGCCGGATCGAAGCCGATGCGCCGCGTGGAGTTCTCGCCGCTCGCACTGTGGTGGAGCACGAGGCCGTCGCCGATGATCCGCGCCAGCGGATTCCGGGGACTGCGGGTGACCGTCGCCGAGACGAAGTAGTGCTCGGCGCCGGGCAGCAGTTCGACCTCCGACGCCGCGGCCCGGGCCAGGTCGTCGGGATCGCGGCCGGTCCAGTCCTCGTCGACGATCGACCCGGCACGCAGGTCGCGGATACCACCGCTGCGGCGCCGCAGCAGCCGGCCGAACGCCTTGGTCTCGGGCAGGCGCATCAGCCCGGCACTGCCGTGGTGCGCGAGGCTCTCCAGCGGAGCGCCGAGGTGCGGGGTGCCCAGCGAGACGCTGGCGGTCACCTTGGCGACCCAGCCGTGACCGGCCTGCCGCCCGTAGTGCGCCGCGCTGCGCGCGACCAGACCGCCCATCGAGTGCCCGAGCAGGCCGATGCTCTCGACCGGGACCGGCCATCGGCGGACGAGTTCGTCGAGCAGTTCGGCGAGGTCGCGGCCGTTGGTGGAGATGCGGCGCCCGGTGTTGTAGCGGAGGAAGACGGTGGTGACGCCCTCGCGCGCGAGTCGCGGGGCATAGGGTTCCGCCTCACCGATCGACCACGAGTACTCGGTCTCGACCAGGCCGTGCAGCGCGACGACGATCCGGCCCGTCGCCCCGGGGAACGCCGCGGCGATGCCGTCGCCGGTCAGCGGGACCGGCCGTCCGCCGACGCGGACCGACATCGGGTCGGCGAGCGGTGATTGGCGCGCGTCGAGTTCGTCGCCGATGAGGCCGTTGAGCGCGGCGATGATCGCCGCACCCGCTTTCGTCGTCGACGGCGACCGCTTCAGCGGCAGGTCGCCGGCCAGTCCGCCGACCTTGCCCGCGGTGGCCATTGATTCGGCGACGACCAGGTAGACGCCGTCGGTGATGGCGTCGTGCACGGCCTTGACCGGGGCCACCGCGGGACCGACGCCCCAGCGCACGGCGCCGAAGATCCGATCGGACACGGCGCGGTGGGTCTCGTGGATCCCGGTCGACGCCTTGCCGAGCTCGGTCAGCCCGAGCTCGGAGAGCGCACGCACCTCGGTGCGACGTTCCACGACCTCGGTGCGACGTTCGAAAACCTCGGTGCGATGTCCGACAACCTCGGCACGGCGTTCGACAACCTCGGTGCGGCGCTCAACAGCACCGACTCGGCGATCAACTGTGGTCATGAGAACTGAGTGTACATTCGTTCACTCAATCATCCCGCGACTGTGCCCAATATCTCGCCGACCGTGCCCACTTTCTCGCCGACCGTGCCCAATATCTCGCCGACCGTGCCCAGAATCTCGCCGACCGTGCCCAGAATCTCGCCGACCGTGCCTTCAGAGACCGAAGACGCGGGCGGCGTTCCCGCCCAGGAACAACGCGGCCGCCTCGTCGTCGAGCCCCAGTTCGTCGAATCGCGCGAGCGCCCTCGCCGGCGTCATCATCGGCCAGTTCGTCCCGAACATGACTCGCGACCGGCCGCTTCCTCTCATGTACTCGACGAGGGCCGCCGGCAATCGATGCACCGCGTACGCCGAGGTGTCGACGTAGAAGTTGGGATACTTGTGCGCCAGCGACAGCACCTCGTCGATCCACGGATAACCGACGTGGCCGCCCACGACGACGAGGTCCGGAAAGTCCAGCAGAACCTCGTCGAGGTAGGGAATCGGCCGACCGGGCTCAGACGGGCAGAGCGGCCCGGTGTGCCCGATCTGGGTGCACAGCGGGACTCCCAGTTCGACGCAGGCGACGTAAACCGGGTAGAACCGACGGTCGTTCGGCGGCAGATTCCACAGCCACGGCACGATGCGCACGCCGACGAATCCCAGTTCGTCGACGCAGCGCCTGATCTCCCGCACGGCGGCGACGGGGTTCCGGATATCGACCGACGCGAGACCGCGATAGGCACCCGGCCGCTCTGCGCCGGCCAGACCGTCGATCGCCTCGGCGACCTCGTCGTTGGCCACGAGCGAGCCTTGGGGCCCCTCCCACGCGGAGAGCAGTGCCCGGCTGACTCCGCCGTCGGTCATGGCACTCGCGGTCAGCTCGTAGGGGAATTCGGTCGCTGCGAAATCCTGCCCGGTCCACCTGGCCAAGGTCGCCAAGAAGGGCTGCTCGATGAATCGCCGCGTCGGATGCTGAGCCCAGACATCAATGATCTCCATCGTCCACCACCTCACTTCGTATATGAAGTGAGGGTGACTCCGCAGCGCTTGATTGTCAAGATCGTTTCATGACAGACGGCGACCCGAAGGTCTATTTCCTGCTCCAGCGCGCCGCGCACCGGCTCAAACGCGCCGCCGACCGCACCAGCGCGGCAGCAGCAGGTGTGACAACCGCGCAACTCGCGGTTCTGATGGTGATCGACCAGGAGCCCGGATGCACGCAGCGCCGCGTCGCCTCCGTCCTGGCGCAGACCGAATCGGCCACGATGACGATGCTCGCCCGCCTCCAGTCGGCCGGATTGGTCACGCGCACACCGAATCCCAGCGAACATCGGGCCATGAGCCTGGCGCTCACGCCGGCCGGCTCGTCGGCACTGTCGTCGGGCGGCGAGGAGATGAAGCGATTCAACGAGCGGATCAGGGATGTGCTCGGCGACGACCTCGCGCCGATCGCCGACGGCCTCGACCGCTTGCTGGCGGCAGACTTCGGGCCCGACACCTAGGGTTGAGGAATGACTGCGATCACCCTCAACGACGGAACGACCATCCCCCAGTTCGGCTTCGGCACCTGGCAGATCCCCGACGAGGACGCCCGGCCGCGGGTCGCCGAAGCCCTCGAGGCCGGGTACCGCCACATCGACACCGCGCAGATGTACGGCAACGAGAACGGCGTCGGCCAGGCCATCGCCGAAAGCGGCATCGCGCGCGACGAGCTCTACGTGACGACCAAGCTGAACAACAACAACCACGCCCCCGACCGGGCCATCGCCTCGATCGACGATTCACTCAACCGGCTCGGCCTGGACTACGTCGACCTGTTCCTCATTCACTGGCCGCTGCCCACGATCGACATTGATTTCGTCGACACCTGGCACGCCATGGAAGAGATCCGCGGTACCGGCAAGGCGCGATCGATCGGCGTCTCGAACTTCACCGCCGAGGACCTGCGCCGCATCGTGGACGCGGGGTCGGTCGTCCCGGTGGTGAATCAGATCGAGGTGCATCCCTACTTCGCCCAGAACGAACTACGCGCGCTCGACGCTCAACTAGGCGTCGCCACCGAGGCATGGTCGCCGCTCGCCCAGGGGCAGGTCTTCGACGATCCGAAGCTCCTCGCGATCGCCGAGCGCGTTGGCAGGCCGGTCTCCCAGGTGGTGCTGGCCTGGCACCTCCAGCGCGGCGACATCGTGTTCCCGAAGGCCTCGAGCGCCGCCCGGATCCGCGAGAACTTCCAGGCGCAGGATCTGCGCCTGGACGAGGCGGACATCGCGGCGATCGACACCCTCGACGAGGGCCGCCGCATCGGTCCGGATCCCGCGACCTTCGACTGGGTGCCGAACGACGAGGTATGACACGGCTCAGCCGAGCCGATACCCCACTCCCCGCACCGTGCCGATGCTGTCGGCGCCGAGCTTCTTGCGCAGCGCGCGGACGTACACGTCGACGATGTTCGACCCGGGGTCGAAGTCGTAACCCCACACGTGGGACAGGATCTGCTCGCGGGTCAGCACCTGGCCGGGATGCCGGAGGAACAGTTCGAGGAGCAGGAACTCCCGGGCGGTGAGGTCGACGACCCCGCCAGCGGCGGTGGCCCGTCTCGTCCGCAGGTCGAGCGACACCGCGCCGGACACGAGCACGCCCTCGTCGTGCGGTACACCGCCGGACCGCAGCCGCAACCGCACGCGCGCGAGGAGTTCCTCGAACCGGAACGGCTTCGTCATGTAGTCGTCGGCGCCGCCTTCCAAACCGGCGACCGTGTCGTTGATCGTGTCCCGAGCCGTCAAGATGATGACCGGCGTCGCCACGCCTTCCTGGCGCCGGCGTCCGCCGCGTGCTCCCCGACGTCGTCGTCGACGAGATTCCGCTCGTCGACGGGGGCGAGGGGTCGGCTGCGGCACTGGCCGCGGCCACCGGTGGACGGCTGGTCCCGGTCACGGTCACCGGGCCGGTCGGCCTTCCCGTCGACTCGCACTTCGCGCTCTTCGGCGGAACCGGACCACGCACCGCCGTGGTCGAGATGGCGGCGGCCGCCGGCCTTTCGCTGGTTCCGCGAGATTCCCGGGATCCGACCGTCACCACCAGTTTCGGTGTGGGACAGCTGATCTCGGCCGCACTCGATGCCGGCGCCACGCGGATCCTCGTCGGCTGCGGTGACTCCGGGATCTGCGACGGCGGAGTCGGCGCGCTCCAGGCACTGGGCGTGCGCGTCATCGACGCCATGGGCGACGAGCTCGGCCGCGGCGGTGCGGCACTGTCCGAGGTCGAATCGATCGACGTCTCCGGGCTGGACCCGAGAATCGCCGGCGTCGATGTGCTCGTCGCCGTCAACCCCTACAACGTGCTGTGCGGTGAGAGCGGTGTCGCCCGCGTCTTCGGACCGCAGAAGGGCGCCACGCCCGACCAGGTGGAGCAGTTGTCGGCCGCGATGGAGCGCTGGGCGAAAGTCCTCGAACGCGATCTGCACGTCGACCTGCGCGCGGTGCCCGGCTCCGGCGCGTCGGGCGGGCTCGGCGCCGGACTCGCCGCAGCATTGGGGGCACGGCTGCTGCCGCGCTTCGAGGTGATGATCGGCAGCGTTCATCTCGACGAGGCCATCTCACGGGCCGACCTCGTCATCACCGCGGAAGGGTCTGTCGACGGTCAGACGACGCGTGGAAAGGTCCCCGGCGAGGTCGCCCGCGTCGCCGCCGGGTATGGCAAACCGGTCGTCGCTCTTGCGGGCACCATCGGTCCCGATGCGGATGTCAGCTACGACGCGGGGATCGGCGGAGTCGCGTCGATCCTGCCCGGCCCGACGACGCTGGAGGACGCGATCGACCGAGGGCCCGAGTTCCTGTGCGACGCCGCCGAACGCGTGATGCGGCTCGTGCAGATCGGTCGCGGTCTCGCCTGAGGGTCGGCGGGAACGCTGACGACGCCGGCTCGCGATGGGTCTCGATACAAATCCCTCGCAGGCTCGGGATTCACTCGACCACCCAAAGGGGAACCGCTCCATCTGACCACCGCCACACAACCACCCAAAGGGGAACCGCTCCATCTGATCACCGCCACACAACCACCCAAAGGGGAACCGCTCCATCTGATCACCGCCACTCGACCACCGACGGAAGCGTCCACCCGGGCGCGGTTACTCCGCCAGTTCGGCGGCGGCCAACCAGTCGGCCTCGGCCTGCGTCTTCTCGCTGACGACTCGCTTCAGCTCGGCGTCGAGTTCGACCAGGCGCGCGGGGTCGGTGGCCGCGTCGACGAGATCGGCGTGCAACTGTTCCTCGCGCGCCGCCAGCTTGTCGATCTGGCGCTCGAGCCGCCCCATCGCCTTGCGCGCGTCGCGGTGCTCGGCGGCCGACGTCTTCACCGGCGCAGGCGGGCTGGCCTGGTCGCTCTTCGCCGGCCGGGCGTCCGAAATCGCCAACGCTTTTCGGCGCTCCAAATACTGCTCGATCCCGCGCGGCAGGTTGGTCAGCTTGCCGTCGCCGAACAGCGCCCAGGTGGAATCGCAGATCCGCTCGATGAGGTACCGGTCGTGGCTGATGACGACGAGCGTCCCGGCCCACCCGTCGAGCAGATCCTCCACCTGCTGCAGCGTGTCGATGTCGAGGTCGTTGGTCGGCTCGTCGAGCAGCAGTACGTTCGGCTCGGCCATCAGCACGCGCGTCAGCTGGAGCCGGCGTCGCTCACCTCCGGACAGATCGCCCACCGGGGTGCGCTGGCGGGCGGGCGAGAATCCCAGCCGTTCGGCGAGCTGACTGGCCGAGAGTTCCTTGTCCCCCACCATCATTCGCGTCGCGACGGACTCCACCGTGTCCAGTACGCGCTGGTCGGGGTCGAGATCGTCGAGTTCCTGCCGCAGCCATCCGATCGACACCGTCTTGCCCTCGATCCGCCGACCGGGCGACACCGGAACCTCTCCCGCAAGGGCGCGCAGCAAGGTCGTCTTGCCCGAGCCGTTCACCCCGACCAGGCCGATACGTTCACCAGGGGCCAGCCGCCACGTCAGGCCGTCGAGCAACACCTGCGACGTTCCGTCGGCCGACGGCGGAGTCGTCAGGTGCGCATCCTCCAGTTCGATGGCGACGCGCCCCAACCGCCGTTTGGCAAAGGCCGACAGCGTGACGGTGTCGCGCGGCGGCGGCACATCGGCGATCAGCCGCTCCGCCGCGTCGATGCGGTACTTGGGCTTCGACGTCCTCGCCGGCGGTCCCCGACGCAACCAGGCCAGCTCCTTGCGGGCGAGATTGCGGCGACGTTCCTCGGCCGCGTCGGCCAACCGCGATCGCTCCGCCCGGGCGAACACCCAGTCGTTGTAGCCACCCTCGTACTCGTCGACCCGACCCGAATGCACCTCCCACGTCCGTTGCGCGACCGTGTCGAGGAACCAGCGGTCGTGGGTGACGACCACCACCGCGTCGCCACGTGCGACGAGATGCGCCGCGAGCCATTCGACGCCCTCGATGTCGAGATGGTTGGTCGGCTCGTCGAGGATCAGCACGTTCGCGTCGGACACCAGCGCGGCCGCCAGCGCGACCCGCCGCCGCTGCCCGCCGGACAGCTCCGAGGTCCTGCGGTCCAGCAGGCCGGCCACGCCGATCCCCGAGAGCACGTCGCGGATGCGCGGGTCACCGGCCCATTCGTGTTCGGCGACGCCCAGCGAGCCGACGACCACCTCGGCCACGGTCGCCTCGGGTGGCAGCTCGCCGCGCTGCGTGACCGTTGCGAGACGCGCGTCGCTGGCGCGCGACACCCGTCCGTCATCGGGTTCGACGATGCCGGCGAGGATCTCGAGCAGCGTCGTCTTGCCTCCCCCGTTGAGCCCGACGACGCCGATCCGCTGACCGGCGTGCACGCCGACGCTCACCGATTCCAGCAGCGGCTTGATGCCGAAGCTCTTGCTGATCTTCTCGGCGTTGATGAGGACGGGATTGGCCGCGGTCACCCGATGCACCTGATCCGTGGGGACGCGACGAAAGACATGGACGCCACTGTACTTCGCGTCCATCCGCGGAGCGGAACGCCCTTGCCGCCGCGACAACCGCCGTGCAACAATATGACCGACCGGTCGGTCATAGGAGGAAACGATGACGACGATCGAGACGAGCGCTGGCCGTGCCGCCTACGATTCCCGAGGGTCCGGACCACCCCTGGTGCTGCTGCACGCAACGCTGCACGACCGGCACGACTTCGACCAGATCGTCGGGCCGCTGGCCGCCGACTACCGGGTGATCACCGTCGACTGGCCGGGGCACGGCGACGCGGGCCCGGCAGCGGGTGTCACCGCACCATCGCTGGCAAAGGCCCTCGACGAGATCGTCACCGCACTCGACATCGGGCCGGCGGTGTTCATCGGCAACTCGGTCGGCGGCTACGCGGCAGCGCGGCTCGCCATCGAGCGGCCCGATGCCGTCGCCGGTCTGGTGCTGGTCAACACGGGCGGCTTCTCCCCGCAGGATCGACTTTCCAACCTCGTGTGCCGGCTCCTCGGCAGCCCGGCGATCGCCAGCCGGCTCGCCCCCGCGGTCGTGTCCTCCTACATGCGGGCGGCCTCTGACGAGGATCGCGCGATCGCCAGCCGCGCACTGTCGCGAATCCGCACCGACGCCGGTCTGGAGACGTTCACCTCGCTGTGGCGGAGCTTCGCCGACCCCGAACACGACCTGCGACGACGCGCCGGCACGATCACCGCGCCGACGCTGGTCGTGTGGGGCACGCGCGACCGCGTCGCAGCGGCGCGGTGGGGGCGTACGGCCACCCGCGTGATACCCGGCGCCGAGTTCGTCGCGCTGCCCACCGGTCACATCGTCTTCGCCTCGGCCCCCTCGGCGTTCCTGGAACGCGTGCGACCGTTCATCGCGGCCGCGCACGCACGCATCGCCACGCGGGACAAGGCGCCGGGCGTCTAACGTCGCACGGACCTAGCGGAAATAGCCGGCCACTGTCGCGTAGGTGTCCCGCATCGACCGGCGGGGGACCGCCATGTGGTCGGCGCCGGGGTAGGTGACGAGCGACGCGTCGGCCCCGCCCGCGCGCAGCTGGCTCGACAGCAGTGCCGTTCCCGCCGGGAAGACGATGACGTCGGCGAGCCCCTGCTGGATCCGGATCCGGCCGTGCCATCCCGTCGCCGGATAACCGGCGTAGTCGCGCACGGCCGCGAGGAAGCGCGGATCATCGGTCGATCGGCGGTACAGGTCGCCGGGGAGCACGTGCTTCAGCGCCCGAGCCAGATCCTTGACGCACATACCGCGGGCCCTGGCCACCCAGGCGCGGCCCTGCGGCGTCAGGTAGTCCAGGATGCGCATACCCGGGCGCGCGTGGTCGAGTCCGCTCATCAGGTAGAGCCCGAACCCGTACATCGCGTTGAACGAGCCGAGGTTGGGCACGCCCGGCCGTTGGAGGGCCGGAATCAGGGTTTCGATCTGGTTGGCGGGCGCGATGGCGACGGTCCCGAGCATCGGCAGTTCGGGAGCGTATCGCGGTGCCATCCGGGCGGCCCAGATGGCGGCGTGTCCGCCCTGCGAATGGCCCAGCGACACCCAGCGCTTGCCGATCGCCGGATCGACCCGGCGGGCGGCGCGCACCATGTCGATCACGTTGTAGGCGACGGACCGGCCACCGAGGTATTCGGCGGTCCCGTTGCTGCCCAGCCCGATGTAGTCACTGGCGGTCACCACGTACCCGCGCCGCAGCGCGGCACCGATATCGGGCTGGTCGCGGTCGTGCAGCTTTCCCGGCTGGCCGCTCGGCGCACACTTCGCGGAGATACCGATGGTGCCGTGGGCCCACGAAACCACCTTCCAGCCGCCCGCTGGAGCAGCGCCGCGCGGGTAGTAGACGACGCCCGTGCTCTGCGCCGGACGTCCGCGCTGATCGCGGGTCGCGTACAGCACCTTCACGCCGCGCGCGGCGCCCGACGGCAGGTTCGCCGTCGGCACCGCCGACTGCGCCAGGACCGTCCCGGTCGCGGGAGCCGACGATGCGGGCGGTGCGGTCAGCAGAGAACCGGCGACGGCGAGGGCTGCGCCGACGGAGAGTGTGAGCGTTCGCATTCGCGTCACATTACGTCAATGACCGAACGATCAGTCGGGGTTACCCCAGAAGCCCCTGCGCGGGTCACAGCACATGTGCGCCGGACACCGGCCCGTGTGCCGTGCGGACCGATTTCGCCACGCCGCGACCCGCCAGTTCGGCCGCGACGCGCACAGCCGAATCCCCGTCGGAACACAGGAATACGCAGGTAGGACCCGATCCGGACACGATCCCGGCCAGCGCTCCCGCATCGGCGCCGGCGCGCAGCGTGCGGCGCAGCACGGGCTGCAGCGACAGCGCCGCCGGCTGCAGGTCGTTGTGCAGCAGACCGGCGACCCGTTCGACGTCGCCGGACGCCAGCGCGCGCAGGAGTTCCTCCGGCTCCCCGACCGCGGGATCGTCGAGATCGGCTTTCGCGCGCAGCCGGTCGAGTTCGGCGAAGACGGTCGGCGTGGAGAGTCCGGACTTGGCGACCGCGATCACCCAGTGGTACTCGCCGCGCGACAGGACCGGGGACAGCCGTTCGCCTCGCCCGACGCCCAGCGCGGTCCCGCCGTGCACCGAGAACGGGACATCCGAGCCCAGCTCCGCCGCGGCAGCCATCAGCTCGGCCCGATCCCAGTCGACGCGCAGCAACCGCGTGCACGCCACCAGGGCCGCCGCCGCGTCGGCGCTGCCACCGGCCATCCCGCCGGCCACCGGAATTGACTTGTCAATCTCGATGGCGACGCGGGCATCCGGATCGACGCGACGCGCGGCACGGGCCGCCAGGTTCTGCGCCGGATCGTCGGGGACATCGGCCGCGCCCTCTCCGGACGTGCGCACCGAGAGTTCCGTCGACGGCGACACGGTCACGTCGTCGAACAGCGACACCGCCTGGAACACCGTGGTCAGATCGTGATACCCGTCGGCGCGCGCCTCGCCGACGCCCAGGTACAGGTTGATCTTCGCCGCGGCGCGAGCGGTGATCGCACCGGGGTGCGCACGAGGTTGGGAGGTCACGAATCGTCAGGGTAGTGCAGTCGCCGCCAGCGCGACGTAGTCGGCGACGTCGAGGCGCTCGCCGCGGGCCGACGGGTCGATCCCAGCCGCCCGCAGCCGCCGCTCGGCCTCCGCGGGAGAACCCGCCCAGCCGGCCAGCGCCGCGCGCAGCGTCTTGCGCCGCTGGGCGAAGGCGGCATCGACCACCGCGAAGACCTGTTTGCGCGAAGCCTCGTCGCGGGGGTAGTCGTCGGTGCGATCGATGCGCACCAGACCCGATTCCACCTTCGGCTCGGGCCAGAACACGTTGCGCCCCACCGCACCGGCCCGGGAGACCCGCCCGAAGTACCGGGCTTTGACGCTGGGCACGCCGTACACCCGGCTCCCCGGTTCGGCCGCGAGCCGGTCGGCGACCTCGGCCTGCACCATCACCAGGGCGGTGCGGATCGAGTCGATCTCCGACATCAGGTGCAGCAGCACCGGGACAGCGACGTTGTAGGGCAGATTGGCCACCAGCGCGGTCGGCTCGCCGGCCAGGTCGCCGGCGTCGATCCGCAGCGCGTCCGCGGTGACGACCGTGAACGAATCCTGTTGCGAAGGCGCGTATTCAGCGACGGTCTCCGGGAGCCGGGCGGCGAGCACCGGGTCGATCTCGACGGCCGTCACCGATCCAGCGGCACCGAGGAGCGCCAGCGTCAGCGAGCCGAGACCCGGCCCCACCTCCAGCACGTGATCGTCGGCGCCGACTCCGGCGGTGGCGACGATCCGGCGGACGGTATTCGCATCGTGGACGAAGTTCTGCCCTAGCGTCTTGGTGGGCCGCACGCCCAGTTCGGCGGCGAGTTCGCGAATCTGGGCCGGGCCCAGCAGTCGCGGCGGGACATCGGTGCTCAGCGCAGACCCAACTTCGACGAGCACGACGGCCAGGCACCCCAGCCCTGTGCGGCCTGGGTCTTCTTCGCGATGTCGATCTGCTCTTCACGCGTGGCGAGGTCGGCGCGCGGGGCGTACTTGCCGCCGCCGTGGCGCAGCCAGGTTCCGTAGTCGAACTGCACGCCGCCGTAGAAGCCGTTACCGGTGTTGATCGCCCAGTTGCCAGTGGCCTCGCACTGCGCGAGGGCGTCCCACACCGACCCAGGCGGCACGTACGGCGCGCCGGGCTTGGTGCCGACGCGCACGGTGGCCGCCACCGGCTTCACCAGCGTTTGCGACGCCCGTTTGGTGCGCTTGGTCTCTTTGCCGTTGACGACGGTCACCGTGTAGGTGACGCGTGCCTGGCCCGGCTTGCCCGGCTTCTCGACGACCTTGCGGTCGCGGATCAGATTGGGGTCCTTCTTCGCGATCTCCGGTGCCGACACGGTCTCGACGCGGGTCGACTCCGCGGTGCGGATCCGGGTCACCTTGATCTTCATGTCCTTGGTCACCGGGGTGTCGGCGGCCGGCACGACCTTGTCGGTCGGCGCGAGCGGCTTGCCGGTACGGGCGAGCAGCTCGCCGACGGTCTGCGCACCGATGACCGGGCGCCACTTGACGGCGCCGTCGGTGAGGCTGACCGGGACGGGCAGGCTCACCGGGATGACCGCGCCGCCCAGCGGGAGGGCATCGAGATCCGACGGGGTCGACGCGTTGGCCAGTTTCTGCTCGGCGAGCAGTTCATCGACGGTCGAGGCCGTCGTATTCACCGTGCGCTTCTCGCCCTCGACGTCGAGGGTGACCTTCTTGTTCCGCTTGAAGGTCACCGTCTGGCCGTCCCGCAGCTTCGACGAGGCCGCCGGGATCACCAGGTCGGACTGGACCGGCGAATAGCCCTGCGAGCGGAGCACCGAATCGACCGAGAGAGCCATCGTCGACACCGTGCGCGACTCGCCGTCGACCTCCAGGGTCACCGTCTTGTGCGAGGCGAGGCCGACGATCCCGCCCGCGGCGAGGGTCGCCAGCACGGCGCCCACGGCGATCCGGGGACGCAGCGAAGTAGATCGGTTCACCGCGGCGAGCACATTCGGCTTTTCCACCGCACGCTCGTGCGGTTCTACGTTCTGAGTCATCGGGATTCCTGGTCGTTCCTCGCCCGCCGACGGGTCAGCGGGCGGCCCACCGAACATGGGCATGTCACGAAATGATATCGAAGCGGCGACTAATCGGCCACCGACCGGCGAATTATCCGGCCGGAATCCCGTACACACGCTGGGCGTTACCGCCGAGCGTGTGGGCCATCACCGTATCGGATACCCCGCGCAATCCGGCCAGGAACCGCGCCGTGTAGGGCAGGCAGTACGACTCGTTCCGGCGGCCGCGGTACGGGTGCGGCGTCAGGAACGGGGCGTCGGTTTCGACCAGGATCTGCTCGTCGGGCACCAGCACCGCCGCCTCCTGGAGAGACGCGGCGTTGGTGAAGGTCACCGTGCCCGAGAAACTCAGCACGTAGCCGCGGCCGACGCATTCGCGCGCCACCTCCGCGTCGCCGGAGAAGCAGTGCATGATCACCGTGTCCGGCGCGCCTTCGGCCGCGAGGATGTCCAGCAGGGCCCGATCGGCTTCCCGATTGTGAATCATCAGGGGCTTGCCGACGCGCTTGGCCAGGTCGATGTGCCAGGCGAACGCCTCCGCCTGCACCTGCGGCGACGCGCACTCCTCCGATCGCGACGGCCAGTAATAGTCCAGACCGGTCTCGCCGACGGCCACGACACGATCGTGCCGCACCATCTGCTCCAGCTCCGCCTTGGCGTCCTCGGTCAGTTCCCCTGCATGCATCGGGTGCAGGGCAACCGCCGCATAGCAACGACCGTCCCATTCGGCTGCGGCTACCGCCCACCGCGCGTCCACCATGTCGTCGGCGACCGTCACCACCGCATCGACGCCGACGGCCGCGGCATGGTCGAGGATCTGTGCGACCGCCGTCGCCGATCGTCCACCGCAGGCGGCCAGGTGCGTATGCGCGTCGACGAGCCCGGGCAACCGCGCCGGATCGGGCGGCGGTTCGCGGCGCTTGTCCTTCTTGCTCACCCGTTCACCGTCTCACAGGGAACCGGCGCCGACGTGGCCGGCCGGTTCCCTCAGCCATCGGCCCCGGTCCACGCCAGCAGCCGATCGACCGGCCAGGTGTTCACCACCCGATCGGCGTCGATGCCCAGCGCGACCGCGCGTTCGGCGCCGAGACGGGTGAACGCCAATTGTCCCGGCGCGTGGGCGTCGGAGTCGATGGCGAAGAGGCAGCCGAGGTCGCGTGCCGTCTCGATCAGTTCGTCGGGCGGGTCGACCCGTTCGGGCCGCGAGTTGATCTCGACGGCGGTGCCGTGGTCGGCGCACGCCCGGAACACCGCCTCGGCGTCGAAGACCGAGGGCGGCCGATGCCCCCTGCCCGAAACGACGCGGCGACCGGTGCAGTGCCCGAGCACGTCGACGCGTGGATCGGTGGCGGCAGCGAGCATCCGCGCGGTCATCGGGTCGCGCTCCATGCGCAACTTCGAGTGCACCGATGCCGTGACGACGTCGAGCCGGGCGAGCACGTCGTCGCGATGGTCGAGCGCACCGTCGTCGAGGATGTCGACCTCGATGCCCCGTAGCAACCGCACGTCGCCGTGACGCGCGTTCCGGCGGTCGATCTCCTCGATCTGCTCGACGAGGCGTTCCGCGCTGAGCCCGTGCGCGACGGTCAGCCGCGGCGAATGATCGGTGATCGCCATCCACTCGTAGCCGAACGCCGCCGCGGCGGTGGCCATCTCGTCGATCGAGGCGCCGCCATCGCTCCAGTAGGTGTGGGCGTGCAGGTCGCCGCGCAAGCCGGCGATCAGCGCGGCGGCGCCCTGGGCCGGGTACGGATCGGGTTCGCCCTGCAGCCGCGCGAGGTACTCGGGCACCTCGCCCCGCAGCGCCTCGGCGACGACCTCGGCCGTCGTCTTTCCCACCGACGGCACCTCGGTCAGGGTGTGCGCCGCGGCCCGGTCGGTCAGCTCCCGCTCGTCGAGGCCGGCGATCGCGTCGGCCGCCTTGCGAAACGCTTCGACGCGATAGGTGCTCTCCCGGCGGATCTCCAGCAGCCACGCGATCCGCCGCAGCGCCTGGACCGGGTCGACGTCCCTCTCGAGTGGGCGCAATGTGCGCATCGCAGCTCCCGGCAGTGACGGTCAGCCGGCGCACCGGTCGGCGAGGCTGGCGAAATCCGCCCGAGTGCTCATAGCGCGACCGTGCCCTCGATCACGGTCACCGTGTCGCCGCCGACCCAAATCTCGTCGCCCTCGTCGACGACCGACACCCGCCCGGTGCGGCCCAGCGCCGTGCCCTGGGCGGCGACGTAGGCCGCGGGCAGACGATGCGTCTCGCGCAGCCACACCGCCAGGCCCGCGTTGAGACTCCCGGTGACCGGGTCTTCCGGCACTCCGACGCCCGGCGCGAAGGCACGGACCTCGGCCGCGACTCCGTCGGGACCGGAGCCGGGCTCGTAAAGCCCGACCAGCCCGACCATGTGCTCGCCGAGCGCCGCGAGGTTCGGCGTCACGTCGAGGACGCGGCGCCCCGACCGCAGCAGCACGCCGATCCACGGCGGACCGTTATCGACCCACCGGACGTCGACGATGTCGTCGGCCGTGAGCCCGAGCGCGGTCCGGATCTGTTCCACGACGACCCCGTCCACCGGGCCGGTGCGGCGCAGCGGTGGAGCGGCGAACGCCAGCCGCCCGCCGTCGCGGCGAATCGAGACGAGCCCGATGCCGCACTGCTGGACGATGCGCTCACCCTTCGGCGCGCCGCCGCGTTCCAGCCACGCGTGCGCCGATCCCAGCGTCGGGTGCCCGGCGAACGGCAGTTCGCCTCCGGGGGTGAAGATCCGCAGCCGGTAGTCGGCCGCCGGGTCGTCCGCGGTCTGGACGAACGTCGTCTCGGACAGATTCGTCCAGCGCGCGAAGGCGGCCATCGTCTGGTCGTCGAGCCCGTCGCCGTCGCAGACGACCGCTACCGGGTTCCCGCCGGCCGGGACCGAGGTGAACACGTCGACTTGGGCGAAAGCGCGCTGCATGACTGCAATCTTGACATGCGCGAAGATCACACTTTCGTCACCCGTGCCCGGCGCGCGCGGCATCTGAGATTCGCGTAGCGTGATGCCAATGCTGGGGCTCGACGATTCCATCACCGTCGCACTGTTCGACCTGGACGGCGTCCTGACCGACACCGCGTCGGTGCACATGACCGCGTGGACCGAGACGTTCAACGAGTTCCTCGCCGGCGCGGTCGACGACAACGGGGACGCGCCGGCGCCGTTCACCCCTGCCGACTACCTCGCCCACGTCGACGGGCGGCCGCGCGAGGACGGGATCAACGGCTTCCTCGGCGCACGCCACCTCACCGTCGACCGCGAGACCGTCGACCGGCTGGCCGCCGACAAGAACGCCCGATTCCTGGCCATCCTCGACCGCGACGGAGTGACGCCCTACCCCGACGCCGTCGCCTACCTGCACGCGGCGCGCGATGCGGGGCTCGGCATCGCCGTCGTGACCTCGTCGCGCAACGGCGGCCCGGTTCTTGAGGCGGCCGGGCTGAGCGAGTTCGTCGCGGTTCGCGTCGACGGCAATGTCATCGTCGAACGCGGGCTCGCGGGCAAACCGGCGCCGGACTCCTTTCTGCTCGGCGCCGAGCTGATGGGCGTGGGCCCCGCCCAGGCGGCCGTCTTCGAGGACGCGGTGTCCGGTGTCGCGGCCGGTGCCGCCGGTGACTTCGCGACGGTCGTCGGCGTCGACCGGACCGCCGGTGAGACGCAGCCGAGCGCACACGCCGCCGCACTGGCCGGCGCGGGCGCGACCGTGGTCGTGACCAGCCTCGACCAGTTGCGCACGGGTACCGCAGATTCGCCGGAAGGAGCACCGCAATGAGCCACCCGCATCCTGACCCGCACGGCCCCGTGCGCGAAATGGGTTTCGAGGTCCACCCGTGGCAGCTCACGTGGAACGGCCTGCGCGTCGATATGCTCTCGCGCACCGAGTCGCTGTTCGCCCTGTCCAACGGCCACATCGGGCTGCGCGGCACCTTCGAGGAAGGCGAGCCGACCGAGCTGCCCGGCTCCTACCTCAACGGGTTCTACGAGCTGCGCGGCCTCCCCTACGCCGAGTCGGGCTACGGCTATCCGGAGTCGGGACAGACCGTCGTCAACGTGACCGACGGCAAGATCATCCGGTTGCTCGTCGAGGACGAGCCGATGGATCTGCGCTACGGCACCACCGAGTCGCACTCGCGGACCCTGGACTTCCGCACCGGCACGCTGCGGCGGGAGACAGTGTGGACCTCGCCGACCGGGCGGACGGTGCGGATCCGCTCCGAACGGCTGGTGTCGTTCACCAAACGCGCCGTCGCGGCCATCCACTACGAGGTGGAGCCGCTCAGCGAGGACATGACGATCGTCCTGCAGTCCGACTTGCTCGCCAACGAGCCGATCCCCTTGCCCGGCAACGACCCCCGGCTCGCCGCGGCGCTCGAATCGCCGCTGGTCGCGGATCTGGCCGATTGCCACAAGCATTCCGCGGTCCTGGTGCACCACACCCGCAATTCGCAGCTGCACATGGCGGCCGGCATGGATCACACCCTGGACCTGCCGTCGGACGCGCAGACCTCGATCCGCGCCGACGGCGATCTGGCGCGCCTGACGATCTCCACGACCGTCCCGCGCGGGCAGAAGATCACGCTGACCAAGTACATCGGCTACGGATGGTCGGCCCGCCGATCCGTGCCGGCCCTGCGGGCCCAGGTCGAGGCGGCGCTCGCGCTGGCCGTCGACACCGGGTGGCAGGAGCTGGTCGCCGACCAGACCGCGTTCCTCGATGACTTCTGGCATGACGCCGACATCGAGCTCGACGGCGATCCCGAACTGCAGCAGGCCGTGCGCTTCGCCCTCTTCCACGTTCTCCAGGCGGGCGCCCGTGGTGAATCGCGAGCCATCCCGGCCAAGGGGCTGACCGGACCGGGTTACGACGGTCACGCGTTCTGGGACACCGAGAGCTTCGTGCTGCCGATGCTGACCTACACGCTGCCCGCGGCGGCCGGCGAGGAACTGCGGTGGCGGCACGCGACGATGGACAAGGCGAAGTCCCGCGCAGCCGAGCTCGGGCAGAAGGGCGCCATGTTCCCGTGGCGCTCCATCAACGGCGACGAGTGTTCCGGCTACTGGCCCGCCGGTACCGCGGGAGTACACGTCAGCGCCGACATCGCCAACGCCGTCGCCCGCTATCTCAACGCCACGAACGACGAACAGTTCGACGTCGAATGCGGCGTGGAACTGCTCGTCGAGACCGCGCGGCTGTTCTCCGGCACCGGCCACTTCGACATGAACGGGGAGTTCCGGATCGACGGGGTGACCGGTCCCGACGAGTACACCGCCATCGTCAACAACAACGTCTTCACCAACCTGGCCGTCCAGCAGAACCTGCGCGACGCCGTCGCGGCCACCCGTCGCCAGCCCGATGTCGCACGGCGATTGGGCGTGACCGGCGAGGAAACCGTGCGCTGGGAAGCGTGTGCGGACGCGATGACCATCCCGTACGACACGAAGCTCAACGTGCACCAGCAGTGCGAGTCGTTCACGCTGCTCGGGCAATGGGATTTCGAAGGATCCAAGAACCGCTATCCGCTGCTACTCAACTACCCGTACTACGACCTGTACCGCAAACAGGTGGTCAAGCAGGCCGACCTGGTATTCGCGATGTATACGCACGGCTACGCCTTCGACGACGCGGCCAAGAAGCGCAACTTCGACTACTACTACCCGCTGACCGTGCGGGATTCGTCGCTCTCGGCGTGCTGCGAGGCGGTCGTCGCCGCCGAGGTCGGCTATCTCGATCTCGCCTACGACCTGATGTGCGAGTCGGTGTTCACCGACCTGCACGACCTGCACGCCAACGTCGGATCGGGACTGCACATCGCCGCCCTGGCCGGCGCGTGGATGGACTGCGTCGCCGGGTTCGGCGGTATGCGCGACTTCGGCGGCAACATCACGTTCGCGCCGCGACTGCCCAAGCGGCTGAACTACATGTCGTTCCGCATGATCATCCGCGACTCGTCGATCGTCGTTGCGGTGGACCGTGATTCGGCGACGTACCGGCTGCTATCCGGACCGCCGATCACGCTGGCCCACCACGGCGAAGAGTTCGTGCTCGACGGCGCGCCAATCACCAAACCGATCCCGGACCGGCCGGCGCTGGCCGCGCCGCAGGCACCGCCGGGCTGCGCACCGTACAACCGTCCCGAGTAATCTGGCTGGCACTATGGCCAGCCACCCCTCGCATGGCGACAACCGCCCGTTCTACCTGACGACGGCGATCGCCTACCCCAACGGCGCCCCGCACATCGGGCACGCGTACGAGTACATTTCCTCCGACGCCCTGGCGCGCTTCAAGCGCCTCGACGGCTTCGACGTCCGGTTCCTCACCGGTACCGACGTCCACGGGCAGAAGATGCAGCAGACCGCACAGGCGCAGGGCGTGCCCACCGCCGAGCTGGCGCAGCGCAACTCCGACGAGTTCCAGGCGATGCAGGAACGGCTCGGCTCCAGTTTCGACCGCTTCATCCGCACCTCCGACGAGGACCACAAGCGCGCCTCGCGCGAGATCTGGAACCGGATGTCGGCCAACGGCGACATCTACCTGGACAAGTACTCCGGCTGGTACGACGTCCGCGACGAGACCTTCTACGCAGAAGGCGACACCACCGTCGACGAGGAGGGTCAGCGGGTGGCGGCCGACACCGGGCACGTGCTGACCTGGACCGAGGAGCAGACCTACTTCTTCCGCCTCTCGGCCTACACCGACAAGCTGCTGGACTTGTACGAACGGGACCCGCAGTTCCTCGGGCCCGATACGCGTCGCAACGAGATCGTCAGCTTCCTGCGCGGCGGGCTGACCGACCTGTCGATCTCGCGAACCACCTTCGACTGGGGTGTTTCCGTTCCGGACAACCCCGACCACGTCATGTACGTGTGGGTCGACGCCCTGACCAACTATCTGACCGGCGCGGGCTTCCCCGACGAACCGGAACTGTTCGACCGGTACTGGCCGGCCGACCTCCACGTCATCGGCAAGGACATCATCCGGTTCCACTGCATCTATTGGCCGGCGTTCCTGATGAGTGCGGGGATCCCGCTGCCCAAGCGCGTGTTCGCGCACGGCTTCCTGTTCAACAACGGCGAGAAGATGAGCAAGTCGGTCGGCAACGTCGTCGACCCGATCGAGTTGATCGAGGCGTTCGGCCTCGACCCGGTCCGCTACTTCTTCCTTCGCGAGGTGTCCTACGGGCAGGACGGTTCCTACTCGGCGGATTCGATGTTCGCCCGCATCAACGCCGACCTGGCCAACGAGTTCGGCAACCTCGCGCAGCGCACCTCGTCGATGATCGCGAAGTACTTCGACGGCGCGATCCCCGAGCCTGACGAGTTCACCGAGGCCGACCGGGCATTGCTCGCGCAGGCGGCGCAGCTGTTGCCGAAGGTGCGCGACCACTTCGACGTCCAGGCGATCCACCTCGGCCTCGAGGTCCTCTGGCAGGCACTTGCCGAGGCCAACCGCTACATCTCGGCCCAGGAACCGTGGAAGCTGGCCAAGACGGACCTGGCGCGCACCGGCACGGTGCTCTACGTCTGCGCCGAGGTGGTGCGCATCGTCGCGCTGCTGACCCAGCCGGTGATGCCCACGTCCTGTGGCCGCATCCTCGATCAGCTGGCCGTCGCCGCCGACGACCGCGACTTCAGCGCCGTCGACAAGCCGCTCTCCCCCGGCACCGCGCTGCCGAAGCCCACGCCCGTCTTCCCGCGCCTCGAAGCGCCCGCGCAGGACTGAGCGGCGATGAGCCCCAGCGCGCTCGACGTGCTGCGGTCGCTGCACCACGGCGCGCGCCGGGCCGGCCTACCGCCGCCGGCCGCTCTGATCGGGTCGTGGCTCGATGCCGACGCGGTGATCGCGCCGTCGCTGGAGCTCGTGGCCGGCCTTGCCCCGCCGGACGATCCGGACCGGTTCTGGCTCGGCCACCTCGGGTTTCCGGTCGGCGTCGACGACTCGCCGTTCCCCGCCGTCGCCGGAGGACTCACCGACGCGGTGCTGCTGCTGCGCGACGGGCGATGGTCCTACGTGAGCGTCACCGGCGCCGCGCGCCCCGACTGGGTCGCCGAGGCTTTGCAAACGGCCGCGGCACCCGGGCCGGTCGTCGCGCGATGGCACCCGCCGACGCGGGAGCGGCACGACGCGCATCGCGCCGCCGTCGCCTCCGCGCTGGAAGCCATCGCCGCGGGCGAGATCTACCAGGTGTGCATCTGCACGCGGCTCGACGGTCGCCTCGACGGTGCCCCACTGGACTTCTTCGGCATGGTCGCGGCCGCTACCGCGCCGGTGAAATCGGCTTTCCTGCAAGGTGATTGGGGGACGCTCGCCAGCTTCTCCCCCGAGTCCTTCCTGCGGCGGCGCGGCAGCGCCGTGACGTCGTCACCCATCAAGGGCACGATCCCCGCCGACGCCGATCCCCGCGACCTGGCGATGTCGGTCAAGGACGTCGCGGAGAACGTGATGATCGTCGACCTCGTTCGCAACGACCTCGGCCGCGTCGCGCGGATCGGTACGGTGACGGTCCCCGAACTGCTGACCGTCGTCGGCGCACCCGGGGTGTGGCATCTGGTGTCGACCGTGCGCGCCGAACTCGACGACGAGGTCGGCAACGACGCCCTACTCGACGCCACTTTCCCCCCGGCGTCGGTGACCGGCACCCCCAAGATCCGGGCCGCCGAGCTGATCGGGCAGTGGGAGACGTTGCCGCGCGGCGTCTACTGCGGTGCCATCGGGCTCGCCGGCCCCGACCACGCGCTCGACCTCTCGGTGGCGATCCGCACGGTGGAGATCGACCCCGACGGCGCGATGCGATTGGGAGTCGGCGGCGGTATCACCGTCGACTCCGATCCGAGCCGCGAATGGCAGGAATGCCTGGACAAGGCCGCGGCCATCGTGCGCTGATCTCGATGCCGATGCAACCCAACGCCGCCAATGGTGGCCCAGTGTGAGTGGTGGTCGAGTGCCGGTGAGCCGCTAGGCGAACCGGTGTATCGATGGTGGTCGAGTGCCGGTGAGCCGCTAGGCGAACCGGTGTATCGATGGTGGTCGAGTGCCGGTGAGCCGCTAGGCGAACCGGTGTATCGAGATCCCACGGTCTCAGCCCCGGCGAACGCGGATCTCGACGATCTATCGCGCGGCCATGCCATGCTCGCGAGCAGTCACACGTTGTGCGCCGCCTCGTAGAGCTCGCGCTTGGACACCCCTGTCTGCTCGGCGACCTGCGCGCACGCTTCCTTCAGACGCATGCCGTCCTGAACGAGGGCCTGCACCCGCTCGACGAGATCCTCGACCCGCGGCGCGGTTACCACGCCCGGCGCGAGCACGACGGTGATCTCCCCCTTCACTCCGCCCGCGGCCCACTGCGCGACGTCGGCGAGGGTTCCGCGCCGAACCTCCTCGTAGGTCTTCGTCAGCTCCCGGCACACCGCGACCCGACGGTCGGGGCCAAGTACGCCGACCGCGTCGGCGAGTGTCTCGGCCAGCCGGTGCGGTGACTCGAAGAACACGACTGTCCGCGGCTCCTCCGCCAGCTCGGCCAGCCACTTGCGCCGCGCCCCGGGTTTGCGCGGGGCGAACCCGTCGAAGCAGAACCGCTCGCACGGCAGACCGGAGACGGCCAGGGCGGTCGTGACGGCCGACGGACCGGGCAGGCAGGTGATCGGCAGATCCCGCTCGGCGCACGCCGCCACCAGCCGGAAGCCCGGATCGCTGACCGACGGCATGCCGGCGTCGGTGACGACGAGGACGGTCTGCCCGCCCTCGATCGCCTCGACCAGGCCGGGCGTGCGCGCCGCCTCGACCTGGTCGTAGTAGCTGATGACCTTGCCGCTCATCGTGACGTCGAGCGCAGCGGCCAGTGCCTTCGTCCTGCGGGTGTCCTCGGCGGCCACGATATCGGCGGAACCCAACGCCTCGCGCAGCCTCGGCGACGCGTCGCCGTATTGACCCATCGGCGTCGCGGCCAGCACCAGCATGCCTGCGCCCTCGTCTGATCTCCGACCGGCACTCATGGTTGACCAGCCTAGGCGCAGACCCGCCATCGACCACTACCATCGACCGGGTGACGACCGCCGACGACTCCGCCACGGGCAGCTGGCTGGTCGTCGGCCCGTCGAGACGATCCCCGAAGGCGGTCGCCGGACCGAGCGGCGGCGCCGAGGAGATGGGGAGGCGCCCGGGCAAGGCGATCCCCGATCCGGTCTTCGGCGCTCCCGACCGCCGGTTCGGCATTCAGGTGGGCATCGTCGTCGCTCTGATCGCCGCGGTGACCCGGCTGTGGGATCTGACGCATCCGACCGACAAGGGCACCCCCGTCTTCGACGAGAAGCACTACGTGCCGCAGGGCTGGCAGGTCTTGACCGGCGGCAACTGGATCGAGGACAACCCCGCCTACGGCCTGGTCGTCCACCCGCCGGTGGGCAAATGGATGCTCGCCCTCGGCCAGGCCGTCTTCGGCTACGGCCCGATGGGCTGGCGGATCATGCCGGCCCTGTGCGGCATCGCCATCGTCGTGATGATCTATTGCGTCGCCCGCCGCATCTCCCGTTCCACGCTGGTCGGTGCGATCGCCGGACTGCTCGCCATCTGCGACGGCGTCCTGTTCGTCCAGTCGCGCATGGGCATGCTCGACATCTTCCAGGCCTGCTTCGTCGTCGCCGCCTTCGCCGCCTTGATCGCCGACCGCGACCAGATGCGGCGCCGGATGCACGCGGCCTACCTGGACGGCGTGACCGCCGCCTCGGCCTTCGGCCCCCGATTCGGCTTCCGGTGGTACCGCTTCACCGCGGGCGTCATGCTCGGCCTGGCCTGCGGGACCAAGTGGTCGGGGATCTACTTCGTCGTCGCGTTCACGCTCATGTCGCTGGCGTTCGACGTAGCCGCGCGGCGGGCCTACGGGATCCGGCGGCCGTGGCTGGGCGTGCTGCGCCGCGATGTCATCCCCTCGTCGCTGAGCCTGGCCGTCATGCCGATCGCGATCTATCTGGGTTGCTTCGGACCGTGGTTCGCCTCGGAGACCGCGGTGCATCGCTACGAGGTCAACGATCCGGGCACCGGCCCCCTGAGCTGGGTGCCATTGGCGTGGCGGTCGTTGTGGCATTACCAATCGGGCATTCTGCACTTCCACGAGGGGCTGACCAACGCCGCGGGCAACCACCATCCGTGGGAGTCGAAGCCGTGGACGTGGCCGATGGGGTTGCGGCCGATGCTGTACTCGGTGCAGATGGGCCCCGAGCGCTGCGGGGCCGACGAATGCGCACGAGTCCAGATGCTCATCGGGACACCGGCGATCTGGTGGCTGGCGCTGCCGGTACTCGCCTGGTCGCTGTGGGCATTCGCCGGTCGCCGCGACTGGCGCTACGGCGTCGCACTCGTCGGCTACTTCGCCGCCTTCGCGCCGTGGTTCGCGAACATCGACCGGCAGATGTACTTCTTCTACGCCACCGCGATGGCGCCCTTCCTGATGATCTTGCTGGCGCTGTGTCTCGGCGACATCCTCCGCTACGCCGGATCGATCCCCAAACGCGCCGACGGCTCCCCGCCCGACCGGCAGTTCCTGCTCGTCGGTTTCGTCGCCTGCTATCTCGCGCTGGTCGTGATCAACTTCGCCTGGCTGTGGCCGGTGCTGACCGGGGTGCCGATCTCGAAGATCCACTGGCACCGCGAGATCTGGTTACCCAGCTGGGGTTGACGCGGGCTCCGCGCCGTCGGGCTGGTCGTCGTCCTCCTCGTCGAGACGCGATGCGGCAATGCGCTCGCCGCGGCGGCGGATCAGAGGATCGCGCCGGATGTCGCGCACGAAGGACACGCACAACGCGATCATCACGATCACGAACGGCAGCGCCGCGAGGATCGCCATCTGTTTGACGCCGGTCAGCGCGTCGGCGCTCCCGGCGTCGCCGCCCCCGACGAGCAGCAGCAGGATCGCGACCCCGCCGGTCAGCACACCCCAGAAGACGGTGACCAGCCGGCTCGGTTCGTGGGCGCCGCGCTGTGACAGCGTGCCCATGACCAGCGAGGCGGAGTCGGCGCCGGAGACGAAGAAGATGGCCACCAGGACCATCACGAGCAGCGAGGCGAATCCGGTCCACGGCAGGTGCTCGAGGACTTGGAACAACAGGGCCTCCTCGTCGCCCGGCGAGCCCACCCGATAGTTCGCCCCCTCGTTCTCTTGCCGGATCGCGGTGCCGCCGAAGATCGAGAACCACACCAGCGACACCGTCGTCGGCACGACCATCACACCGACGACGAACTCGCGGATCGTGCGTCCTTTGCTGATCTTGGCCAGGAACATGCCGACGAACGGCGTCCACGAAACCCACCACGCCCAGTAGAAGATGGTTTGCGCCGCGAGCCATTTCTGGCCGGCCTCGTCGACGGTCGCCGACGAGCGGGCCGCGATCGCCATGATCTGGTCGAAGTAGGCGCCGAGGGTCGTCGGCATGACGTTGAGCAGGAAGACCGTCGGGCCGACGACGAACACGAACACGGCCAGTACGAGTGCCAGCACCATGTTGGTGTTGGAGAGCCACTGGATGCCCTTGGCCACCCCCGACACCGCCGAGGCGACGAAACAGGCGGTCAGCACGGCGATGATGGCGACCAGCAGCATCTTCGACGGGTTCGACACCCATTCGACGGCCTCCAGTCCCGAACCGATCTGCAGCGCGCCCAAACCGAGCGACGCGACCGTGCCGAACAGCGTCGCGAAGATCGCCAGACCGTCGATGACCTTGCCGGCCGGCCCGTTGGCGCGCCGCGTGCCGAGCAGCGGGGCGAACGCCGCCGACAACAGCTGGCCGCGTCCCATCCGGTAGGTCGAGTAGCCCAGTGCCATACCGACGACCGCGTACATCGCCCAGGGGTGGAATCCCCAGTGGAACATGGTGGTCGCCATGGCGGCCGGCAGGTGGTTGGCGAACGTCCCCGGCGGCGCCTTCAGGTTGGTCCCGGGCGGTTCCTGCAGGTAGTGCAACAGTGGTTCGTAGGCGCCGAAGAACATCAGCCCGATGCCCATGCCCGCGGCGAACATCATCGCGATCCAGCTAATCGTGCGGTACTCGGGCTGTTCGCCGTCGCGGCCCAGCGGGATGCGGCCGTAGCGGGTGAAGGCGATGACCAGCGCGAAGACGACGAATCCGCTCGCCGCGGCGATGTAGAGCCAGCCGACGTTGACGGTGACCCACTCCATGGCGTCGGTCGTGACGCTGCGCATAGTGCCGGGCGAGATGATGCCCCAGGCGACGAAGGCCGCGATGACCGCCGCGGTCGCGCCGAAGACCGTGCGGTCCAGCCTCGGTTTCGAGGTCTCCGACCCGTCTGGTTCGAGGTCGCCCGACGGGGCGTCTAGTTCGTTGCTGTCTGTGTTCGAGTTCTGCAAATGGCCGGTTTCCACCGACTCACCATAGGCACAGATCCCTCAGCCGTGGCCTACTCGCGCACGATCATCACCGGGCACCCGGCGTGCTGCAGCACCTTCTGGCTGGTGGAGCCCAGCAGGAGACCCTTGAACCCGCCGCGCCCGCGGCTGCCGACGACGATGAGTGACGCGTTGGCGTCGGTGGCCGCGTCGATGATGGCCTTGCCCGGGTCATCGGGAACCACGACGCGCCGCACTTCGACGTCCGGATAGTCTTGGGAGTAGCCGGCCAGCCGCTCGGCCACCGCTTCGGTCGCCTCCGAACTCATGCGCTCGATGGCGTCCGGCTCGATCCCGAAACCGTGCAGCGCATCGGCGTCCAACTGCGCCCAGGTGTGCACCGCGAGCAGCGGAACGCGCAACGAATCCGCCTGCCGGTAGGCCTCTTTCACCGCCGGGTCGCTGATCGGGGTGTCGCCGACGCCAACGACGACCGGCCCGGTGCCGCCTTCGTCGCCGATCACGACGACCCGTCCGTGGTAGTGCGCGGCGATGGTCACGCCGACCGACCCGAGCAGCAGGCCCTTCACACTCCCGAGGCGACGGGTGCCGATGACGATCGCCGTCGCATCCTTCCCGACCTCCAGCAGGGTTCGCGCGGCATCGCCCTCGCCGACGCTGGTGCGCACGCGCACGTCGGGCTCCGCCTCCAGGGCGGTGGCCGCCGCCTTCTGCACGGCTTCCTTGGCCTCGTTCGCGATGGCCTCCACCACGTCCTGCGGGATGACCAGACCCGGGGCGTAGTTACTCGTACTGGCGTCGTACGCGCCGACGATGTGCAGCTCGGACTCCTCGCGCGCGGCGAGGGAAGCCGCCCAGCGGGTCGCGTGCAGCGACGTGTCGGTGTTGTCGACCCCTACGACGACTGTGGACATGATGCTTCTCCTCGAACGGCGCGGCGGCGATCCCGGTGGCGGAACGGCCCTTGGTCCCATCGTTGTCGTCGCCGCGACCACCGTCAATCGAAGGGGTCTGGCGTAGGCTGGTTCGGGACGAATTGCCCACCGCAGCAGGCCGAATTCATCGGCTGTTCACACCGGCGACCCCTCCACGGGTCCCGATTCGAGGAGCGCACGTGACTTCCGACCAGCCCGATCCGACGATGCGGCACGCCGTCGTCTACGGCGCCGTCATCGTCGCGCTCGCGTTCGCCGCGATGGCCGCCGGGGTCGCGGTGCACGGCACCGCCAGGACCGTGCTGCTCGCTCTCTGCCCGACGATCACGCTCGTCGGGATGCTCGTCGCGGTGGCCCGCACCTATCGGGCGTGGAAGAGCAACGGCCGCTGGCGCCTGTGGTACGGGGTGGTGTGGTTCCTGCTCATGACGACCCTGGTGATGTTCATGACGGTCGGGCCCGCCGCCCTCGGCTTCCGGGAGTGACTCACCGATAGAGGTTCACGGTGATCTGCTCGGCGTCGAGGCGGGCCAGCGCCTCGGTGAGCACCTGGGAGCTGAACTGCCCCTCGTCGCGCAACGCGAGCAACTCGCCGCGCTGAGCGTCGATCATCGCCTGCCGGAGTGCGACGAATTCGGCGCGCCCGACGTGGCGCACGGTGCCGTCCTCGGAGTCCTCGGAGGTCACCACCGCGTCGCGCACCCGCCGGTACCGTTCGGGATCCGCGGCGAAACGGTCGGACAGGTCGTCCTCGATCACCCCGCGCAACCGCTCGTGCAGCGCACGGCGCTCGGCCTCGATCTCACCCTCGTCGGGCGTGACGCCGAGCAGCCGGACGAGCGGCGCGAGCGTCAGCCCCTGCAGTCCCAGCGACCCCAGCGCCACCAGGAACGCGACCAGGACGAGCAGTGATCGCGACGTGGTGTCGATGGGCAGCGTCTGAGCGGCAGCGACCGTCACCGCGCCCCGCATTCCGGCCCACACCACGATCGTCGATTCCCGCCAGCCCAGCGGCGACGACATGAAGTAGTCGAGATCGGCGATCTTGCGGTTGATCCGGCGCGACACCTTCGGGGAGACGTCGTCGGGCAGCTGGTCGCCGATCTCGCGGAGTCTCGGCGCCAACAGGTCGGCCCGGCGCGCGCGGCGGTGCAGGAGGCCGGCCATCGGGCCGACGAACGCCGCACGCACCGCCAGCACGACGACCAGGACCAGCGCGGCCACTCCCAGCGCCGTGTAGAGCCGCCCGCCGTCGCGGTGCACGTCGGCGATCAGCGACGACAGCTCCAGTCCCATGAGAAGGAAGACGCCGCCCTCGAGCAGCAGTTCGACGGTGCGCCAATTCTGCATCTCCGACATGCGGTGCGCGGCGGTCAGATGACGGGCGGCGCCGACGCCGGTGACGATGCCCGCGGTGACCGAGGCGACCAGACCGGAGGCGTCGACATGCTCGGCGGGCAGATAGGCGAGGTAGGGCACGGTGAACGACACCGCGGTCGCGACCGTCGAATTGCTGAGCCGCGAGGCGATGAGCAGATTCGCCTTGCCGACGACGAAGCCGATGCCGACGGCGGCGAGGATCGCCCATACGAAGCTGCCGACCGCGCTGCCCAGCGACACCGATATCGCCGTCGCCGCGACCGCCGTGCGCAACAGCACCAGCGCGCTCGCGTCGTTGAGGAGACTCTCCCCTTCCAAGATGGCGACGACCCGGCTGGGTGCGCCGAGCTTCTTGACCATCTGGGTGGCGACGGCGTCCGTCGGCGAGACGATGGCGCCGACGGCGATTCCGGTCCACAGCGGGATCTCGGGGATGATCGCGTGCACGACGACGCCCACCACGAGAGCGCTCAGCACCACCAGGGTGATCGACAGCCCGCCGATCGCGGCAAGGTTGCGCCGGAACTCCATCGTCGGCATGGACACCGCCGCCGAGTACAGCAACGGCGGGAGCACGCCGACGAGGATCCACTCCGGGTCGACCATCAAGTTCGGCACGGCCGGGATCATCGTCACCAGGACGCCGACCGCGACCAGTATCAGCGGGGGTGCGATCGCGACGCGGGGACCGAGCGCGTTAGCGGCGGCGACGACCAGAATTCCGGCGGTGATGATGAGGATCGCTTCCACGCGCCCAATTCTGCCCGGTCTGTCCTGGTCAGGCCGGGCGTCGGTGGCAGAGGTTCCCGTTGCCACCGATAACCGTTACAATGGATATTGAGATATAGCCCGTTCCGCCAACCCTTGCGCAGCCGCAGGCCCGCATCCCGGAGGTCGACGATGACCAGCACGCTCAACCCCAAGGACGTCCACGAGTACGTCCCCGTATCCAAGGCGAACGCCGACGAGGATTACCACCAGGTGCTCGACGATCTGTCGGACGCTTCGGTGCACCGCAACTTCGATCCCTACATCGACATCGACTGGGACGCGCCGCACATGGCCGTCGTCCCGAACGACAAGCGCTGGATCATGTCGAAGCACGACCC
>NZ_BAEE01000068.1 GCF_000241265.1 Gordonia araii NBRC 100433 | reverse complement strand
GGTTTGCTCCGTAGATCGTGACCAGTATCGGGTAACGATCTACGGACGAAGCGATTGATCAGCGCGGCATGATGACGTGCGCAGCGCCCGGCAGCGTGTCGAACGTGGCGGGTAGCCGTCCGATGAGATCGCCGTCGACCGACACGAGGGCGGGCGGATCCGAACTCACGGTCACGGTCTTGCCGCGCGCGGTGCGCACGAGGTGGTGTTCGACGTGCTTGCCGCTGAACACGCTCGGCAGCAGCCGCAGCAGGGTCGAGCGACCGACGCCGGGCTCCTTCGTTGCGACCGTGACGTCGAGCAGTCCGTCGTGGACATCGGCGTTGGGCGTGATGAGCATGCCGCCGCCGTAGGAGCGGGTGTTGCCGATCGCGGTGAAGATGACGTCGCCGTCGGCGACGGTCTCGTCGTCGACCACGACCGTGAAGTGGCGCGACGTCAGGTTCGCGATCTCGGCGACCGCGGCGGCCAGATAGCGCGCTTTGCCGCGGGGCCAGCTCATCCGGTTCGCGCGGGCGGTCACGTCGGCGTCGAATCCGGTCGCGGCGACGGTGACGAACAGCGCGGTCTCACCGGAGCCGGCGGGACGGCCACTCGCCTCGTCCACACCGCCGAGGCGTACGCGGCCGAGGTCGAGGGCGCGTGCTTCGCCGTCGACGATGACGCCCACCGCACCGGCCAGGTCGTCGTGCGGGATGCCGAGCGTTCGGGCGAGGTCGTTGCCGGTGCCCGCCGGGATAACCCCAACGGGGGTGCTGGATCCGGCCGCGGCCTCCAGGGCGAGCCGGATGGTGCCGTCCCCGCCTACCGCGACCAGCGCATCGACGGTGTCGTCGGCGACGGCCTCGTCGGCGAGTCGCTGCGCGTCGGCGAGGTCGCTGCCCGCCAGGACCTGCACCTGTATGCCGCGTGCGCGCAGTAGGCGTTCGACGTCGGCGGCGATCGCCAGCCCGGTGCCCTTGCGGGCGAGTGGATTGGCGAGGACGGCCAGTGATCGGATCGGCATCAGACCAGTTTGCCCGGGTTGCACACGCCTGCGGGGTCGAGTGCGCCTTTCACCGCGCGCAGCACGTCGACGCCGAGTTCGCCGATCTCGTCCGCCAGCCACGGCTGATGGTCGCGGCCGACGGCGTGATGGTGGGTGATCGACGCCCCGATCTCGGCCAGGGTTGCGGTGACCTGGCGTTTCGCCGCCAGCCACTGATCCAGCGCGTCCCCGTCCTGGCGGTAGACGACGGTGAAGTACAGCGACGCCCCGGTGGCGTAGGTGTGCGAGATGTGGCACATGACGACGGTCGGCTCGGGAAGGACTTCGGTGAGCGAAGCCGTGACGGCGGCCTTCACCTCGTCGAGCTTGGCCCACGTGGTGACGGTTTCCAGCGTTTCGCAGCCGACGCCGATGTCGAGCAGGGCGTCGCGCAGGTACGGGCCGGAGAATCGGCCGTGCTCCCAGGTCCGTGCGGGTGCGTCCCCGAGCGACTGGCCGCCCTGGGCGGTGAAGATCTCGCGGACCACGCCGGCACGCGCCGAGACGGCCGACGGCGATCCTTCGAAGGTGGTGATCGCCAGGCAGCCACCCGGCACGCCCTTGTCGGGCAGGTCGTCGTCGCTGTTCTCCGATTCGCCGATCTCGGTCGGCCGGGCCAGGTTCAGGGCGGTCTCGACCTCGTCGGAGACGCGCATGACTGTCGGCATGACACCCTCCTGCGCGACCGCGCGGAACGCGGCCGCGGCGGCGGCGAAGGAGTCGAAGCGCCAGCCCTCGTATTCGGTCATCTCGGGAACGCGGTGCACCCGCAGCGACACGCGTGTGACGATGCCGAGCGCGCCTTCCGAACCCATCACCAACTGACGCAGGTCGGGGCCGACGGCGTTCTTCGGCGAGCGGCCGGCTTCCAGCACGCCCTGCGGCGTGATCAGCGTGAGGGCCTGCACCATGTCGTCGAACCGCCCGTACCCGGCCGATGCCTGACCCGACGACCGGGTCACGGCGAAACCGCCGATCGTGGCGTAGCGGAAACTCTGCGGGAAGTGGCCGAGCGAATAGCCGCGTTCGCCGAGGAGCCGTTCGGCGTCGGGTCCGGTGACGCCGGCGCCGAGGGTGGCGATCTGCGACACCTCGTCGAGGTCGAGGAGGGCGTCCATGCGACGCAGGTCGACCGAGACCGCGGCGCGGAGTTCACCGGCCTCGGGGTCGACCCCGCCGACCACGCTGGTGCCACCGCCGAACGGAACGACGGCGACCCGGTTCTGGGCGCACCAGGCGAGCAGCGCGACGACCTCGTCATCGGTGGCGGGTACGACCACCGCGTCGGGTGCGTCCTGCTCGGGCCGGCGTCGGCGCAGCAAATCCGGCGTCGACTTGCCGCCGGCGCGCAGCAAGCGGTCGGCGTCGGCGGCCGATACCCACTCGTCGCCGACGATCGCGCGCAGGCTCGCCAGGTCGGCGTCGGACAGGCGGCTCGGCGAGACCGCGACCGTCGTGGGGTCGACGGTGGGCAGGGTGACCTCGCCGGAGACCCCGAGCATTCCGCGGATCAGCGTCGAGGTGCCCTCCGACAGCGGG
Organism: Gordonia araii NBRC 100433; assembly: GCF_000241265.1. GTDB lineage: Bacteria > Actinomycetota > Actinomycetes > Mycobacteriales > Mycobacteriaceae > Gordonia > Gordonia araii. The sequence continues at coordinate 125,082 of NZ_BAEE01000068.1, read as the reverse complement.
GCGGCGAGTTCGGGGTCTCCCCACGCGTCCCAGCGCATGGGAGGAACGGGTACCTGGTGTGATTCGGGGTCAAAACCGGCGGTCATGCGATACAGTGTTACACATCATGTCAATCCGTAATGCAGATTCGCCCGAATCGAGCCGCGACGAGCCCGCGGACGAGTTGAGTACGCGGGTGCTCGACGCCGCGCGCGAGGAGATTCTGCGCCAGCAGGGCCGCAAGGTCAGTCTGGCCGACGTCGCGCGTGCCGCCGGGGTGAGCCGGCCAACGGTGTACCGGCGCTGGGCCAGCCTCGACGAGGTCGTGCGCGATCTGTGTCATCGCGAGATCAACCGGATCGTCGAGGCGGTGCAGGCGACCACTCCCCTGCGCACGCGTTCCGGGTTCGCACCGGAGATCGATCAGATCGTCCGCGTCGCCGGAGCGATCCGCGACGACGAGCTGTTCGCCGAACTGTGGCGCGGCCAGCCGGACTTCCTGCAGCCATATGTCTTCGATCGCCTCGGATCCAGCCAGCGCAGCCTGCTGCGGCTGCTCGCCGACGGTATCGAACAGGGCCAGGCCGACGGATGGGTGCGCGACGGCGATCCGGACAAACTCGCGGCGATGGTCCTGCTGATCACCCAGTCGGCGGTGCAGTCTCAGGCCCTCGTCGAACCGATCCTCGGCGAGGACTGGTCGACCGAGCTGCATCGCGCACTGGCCAGCTATCTCGAGCAACCCGGTAAGGAGTAACCGATGACCACACTGAATGCCGCGCGCCGCCGCGCCGATCTGGAGTCGCTGGTGGCGCGGGCGGAGCCGGTCGACGTGCTCGTGATCGGCGGTGGCATCACCGGGGTCGGCATCGCCCTCGACGCGGCCACCCGCGGATTGTCGGTGGCACTGGTCGAGGCGCACGACCTCGCCTTCGGGACGTCGCGGTGGAGCAGCAAGCTGGTCCACGGCGGTCTGCGCTACCTGGCCTCCGGCGACGTGGGCATCGCCCACGAGAGCGCCGTCGAGCGCCACCACCTGATGACGACGATCGCCCCGCATCTCATCCGGCCGGTGCGACAGGTGGTCCCCGACTTCGGCAATCGCACCTCCGATCTCCTCGTGCGCGCGGGATTCCGTGCGGGCGACGTGCTGCGGCGGATCGCCCGCACTCCGGCCGATGTGCTGCCCGGCCCGAAGCGACTCTCGTCCATCGAGGTGATCGCCTCGTGCCCCACCGTGCGGCGCCACGGCTTGCGCGGTGGCGCGTCGACCACCGACGGCCAGCTGATCGACGACGCCCGGCTGGTCACCGCCGTCGCGCGGACGGCAGCGGGTTACGGCGCGCAGATCCTCACGCGGGTGCGCGTGCTGCGGGCCGACGGCACCGGCGCGGTGCTGCGCGACGAGCTCGACGACCGTGAGTTCCACGTCGCGGCGCGCTCGGTCGTCAACGCGACCGGGGTGTGGGCGTCCGACATCGATTCGACGCTGTCCATCCGCCCGAGTCGCGGGACGCATCTCGTGTTCGACGCGGAGAAGTTCGGCAACCCGACCGCCGCGTTGACCGTCCAGATTCCGGGGTCGACGAGCCGGTTCGTCTTCGTGCTGCCCGAGCAGCTGGGCCGCGTCTATCTCGGACTCACCGACGTCGATGCCGACGGTCCGGTTCCCGACGTGCCGACCCCCGACGACGACGAGATCGACTTCCTGCTCAACACCGTCAACACGGCGCTGGCCATTCCCGTCACCCGTGCCGACATCCGCGGTGCGTTCTCGGGCCTGCGGCCGCTGATCGACACCGCGGGCGGCGACGGAAGCACCCTGGCGGACGTGTCGCGCCGGCACGACGTGCGGGTCACCGACGGTTCGCTGGTGAGCGTCGTCGGCGGGAAGCTGACGACGTACCGGCAGATGGCTGAAGACGCCGTCGACGCGGCGGTCAAGGCGGCCGGTCTCACGGCCGCCACCGGCTGTGTCACGCCGTCGATCGCGCTGGTCGGAGCGAGTGCCGCGGACCGGCAGCAACTGGCGGGGTTGCCGGCATCGCTGGTCGCGCGGTTCGGCGCCGAAGCCCCCAGGGTCGTCGAAGCGGCGACGGTCGCCGAGCCGCTGGCCCCGATCGCCGACGGTATCGACGTGACCCGCGCGGAGATCGAGTTCGCCTTCACCCACGAGGGCGCCCTGAGCGTCGACGACGTGCTCGACCGGCGAACCCGGATCGGACTCGTCGCCGCCGACGCCGACCGCGCGCGTCCGGCCGTCGAGCAGATCGCCGCCAGCGCGCTGGTGTAGGCCGGCCGCGCTCGCTGGTCTCGATACGACCGCTCCTGCGTCGCGGTCACTCGACCACCCAATGATGGTTGCCCTGTCGCGGGCGGTGGGTCTCGATACGACCGCTCCTGCGTCGCGGTCACTCGACCACCCAAATGCCGGCGGCTGCTCCTGGGTTACTCGACCACCCAGTCAGCCGCTGGTTTCGATACGACCGCTCCTCCGTCGCGGTCACTCGACCACCCGAATAGCGTCAGCCAATTCGACGGGAGCGGTCACTCACCACCCAATGCGGCGGCTGCTCCTGGGGTCACTCGACCACCTAGTCGGCGGTTGCTTTTCCGGGGGTGCTCGTCCTCTTGGGTGATCGAGTGCCGCCGAGCTTGCGAGGCGGTGTATCGAGATCATCCCGGACCGGACAGGGGACCGTGGAACCGCTCGGGCGCCGGCTGCGTCCAAGGAATATGGACCCACCACTCATCGCCCACACCTTCGGGACGGGCTTCGGTGAAACGACGACGTGGCACGCCCCGGCGGACGTCGATCTGAACGGGGACGGGCGCCTCGAGTCGATACGCCTCGATTTCGACGGGGACGGCCTCGCCGACGACCTGATGATCGACCTGGACGGAGACGGCGTGGCCGAGTACGCCGCGCTCGACCTCGACGACGACGGAACCGTCGACGTCTTCTACACCGACGCGGGGAACGGAGTCTGGGGCGTGCGCGCCGAGCCACCGGCCGGGCCCGCCGCCCCGCCGACCGCTCCCCGGGCCGCGCCCGAACCGGGACGGATGGAGGTGCCGATAGACGTCGACGGCAACGGAACCATCGACGCGACGCTGGTGACCCACGCCGACGGCCGCCGGGAGCTGCGGCTGGACACCGACGGCGACGGCCGGTGGGACACCGCCCTCGTCGACGAGGACGGAGACGGCACCATCGACCGGGTTCACCATCGGAAACCGTGATGACCGTTGCCAGGGGCGCAATCGGCCCCGCGGCGGCATAATCGGGGAATGAAGACGATCCTCAACATCCTGTGGCTGGTCCTGTCCGGCCTCTGGATGGCCATCGGCTACGCCATCGCAGGTGTCATCTGCTGCATCCTGATCATCACCATCCCTTTCGGGATCGCCTCCTTCCGCATGGCCAACTACGCGCTGTGGCCGTTCGGCCGGACGATCGAGCGCAAGCCGGGCGCCGGCACGATGTCGCTGATCGGCAACATCATCTGGCTCATCGTGGCGGGCATCTGGCTGGCCATCGGGCACATCACCACGGGTATCGCGCTCTGCCTGACGATCATCGGCATCCCGCTGGGAATCGCCAGCTTCAAGATGGTTCCGGTCTCGCTGATGCCGCTTGGCGCGCAGATCGTCTCGACCGATTCCGATCGGATCGAAGCACCCCGCTAGCCCGCCCGTTGCCACACTCGGACTGCAGGCCCTGGGCGAACACCGTCGGCGACCGCCCACCCGGCAGCCGACCGGCGTGGCTCAGCGCACATCGGGGGCCGGTCTAGATTGGAGCCATGTTCCTCAGCGAGCTCGGGTCGGCATGGCATGACGCGCGGATCGAGCCGGAGATCACGCACCTGGACTCGGCCTCGGCCGGCCGGTCGTCGAACGCCGTCATCGAGGCGATCACCGGCCACCTGTGGGAGGAGTCCCGCCACGGCTCATACGTCGCGATGGACGCCGCGGAGCAGATGCTGGAGCGCGGGTCGCGTGAACTCGCCGCGCTGATCGGCCACCACTCCGACGAGCTGGTCTACCGCGATACCGCCCGGGCGGCGCTGCGCGCGATGCTCGGCGTCGCCAACCTGCCGGTCGCCAGCACGGTCTGGGTGGCCAAGAACGAATTCGGACCGAACCTCGTCGAGTTCGAACGCCGCGGCTTCTCCGTCCACACCCTGCCCGCGGCCAGCGTTTACGGCCACGTCGACACCGACGCGCTGGAGAACATGCTGCAGTTCGAGCAGCCGGACTTCATCCACGTGTGCCACATCGGCTCGGCGAGTGGCATCGTGCAGCCGGTGGCCGAGATCGTCGAGATCGCCCACGCCGCCGACGTTCCGGTCGTCGTCGACATGGCGCAGGCGGTCGGACACGTTCCGACGATCACCGGCGCCGACATCGTCTACGGCACCAGCCGCAAATGGCTCACCGGGCCGCGGGGAGTCGGGTTCGTCGCGATCCGCGCCGACTCGCGGCTCCGGGTGGAGATCACCGATATGGAAGCGGGCACGACGGCCGGTTTCATCGCCGGACGGCTCGGCCTGGGGGCGGCGGTCGGGGAACTGATCGGCTTGGGTCCACAGGCGGTGTTCGACGAGTTGGCGGCGATCGGCCGGGCCACGCGCGAGCGTCTCACCGGGATCGGCAGCTGGGAGGTCGTGGAGCCGGTCGACGAGCCGTCCGCGCTGGTCACCCTCGCTCCCCCGCCCGGGTTCGAAGCCGCCGACGTGATCGCCGCGGCCAACCACCTGCGCGACGCGGGTCTGCTGGTGACACCGGCGCTGCCCGAGCGCACGCCGCTGATGCTCGACAACGCCGTACTGCGGCTGAGTCCGCACCTGGATGCGAAGAGGGAAGACCTCGACCGCCTCGCGAGCGAGTTGCGGACGATGGGTTACCGATCCTGATCCGTCCCTATCGAATGGTCGCCGGATGTCGGCGCACCACGCCCACCAGCGCGGCCGCGTAGACGACGGCCCCGAGCAACACCAGTCCGGTGGCCCGACCGTCGTCGGGCAGTAGGACCGCGGTCGTGAAGACCGCCGCGACGAACGTCAGGTTGAAGACGGCGTCCTGGAGCGCGAACACCTCCCCGCGGATGTCGTCGGCGATGTCGAGTTGCATCGCGACGTCGCCGCAGAGCTTGACGGTCTGCCCGACCCAGCCCAGGACGACGGCGGCCCCGACGAGTAGATCGAGGTTGAAGGTCAGCAGCGTCGACTGGGCCAGCACGCCGACCGCGAGCCCCGAAGCAAGCGTCCTGCCCCGACCGATGCGGCGGGCGAGGATCGGCGTCGTCAACGCCGCGAGGAGGGCCCCGACGGCGGTCGCACCGGCGAGCAGGAGGAATCGGCGCAATCCGGTCGAGACGCCGGCGTGATTGGCCAGGACCAGCAGGACGAGGGAGTTCATGCCGAACACCCAGCGATGTGCGCCGATGGCGGCGAGAGCCACCGCGACCGTCGGAGTGTGGACGACGGCGGCGGCTCCGCGGCGCCAGCCGTTGGCGAGCGCGCTGGGCAACGATGCGGGCGGCGACTCGCCGTCGTCGGGCCCGAGCGAGCGCGCCGGGAAGCTCCGCGCGAGGAGACCGGCGGTCAGGGCGAAACCGGCTCCGATGAGCATGGTCAGGGCGGACCCGACGTCGTCGCCCCCGACGATGAGGCGGGCACCGGCGGCGATGCCGAGGCCGATGACGACGGCGAACCCGCCGAGCGTGGTGAACACGGCGTTGTCGGTGACCAGGGACTCGCGGCTGGTGACGTGGGGCAGTGCCGCGGACAGGCCGGCGCCGACGAACCGGCTGGCGCCCATCACGCCCAGCGCGGATGCGAGTACGACGCCCTCGGGCAGGCTCGACGCGAGCAAGGCCGCGCTCACGACGATGAGTCCGGCGCGAATCACGTTCGCCCACAACAACACCAGGCGTCGATCCCAGTGGTCGAGCAGGGTGCCGACCCATGGCCCGATGAGGGAGTACGGCCCGACCAGCACGGCGAGACTCCCCGCCATGAGCAGTGGAGTGGCCTGATGATCGGGGTTGAAGGCGATAGCGGCGAAGAGCGCTGCCTGGAAGATTCCGTCGGCGGTTTGACCTGTCAACCGCGTTGCCAGGAGCCGGACTTTCACCGTTCAAGACTACCGACGACGATGCGCGATCGTGCCATGATGAGGTCGTGGGCGGTGACGACTTCGACGACCCGAGGACCGGCACCGGTGGCAGCACCGGCGGACGGTTCGGCGCGGCCGCCATCCGCGCGGGAACGTTGCTGATCGCCTCCCCGGCGTTGACCGAATCGTCGTTCGCGCGCACGGTCGTCTACATCATCGAGCACGAGGACGGCGGCAGCATCGGCGTGGTCATCAACCAGCCGTCGCACTCGGCGGTTCACAACCTGTTGCCCCGATGGTCGTCGCTGGCCGCCAACCCCAAGGCCCTGTTCGTCGGCGGTCCGGTCAAACGTGATGGCGCGCTGTGCCTGGGAGTGGTCGAGCACGGCGTCGACGTGCACGGCGTCGGCGGATTGATGACGGTGAGCGGGCGCGTGGTGCTCGTCGATCTCGACGCCGATCCCGAGATTTTGTCGCCACTGCTCGTCGGGGTGCGGGTGATGGCCGGCTACGCGGGATGGGGTCCCGGTCAGCTCGACGACGAGTTGAGCGAGGACAGTTGGCTGGTCGCCTCGGCGCTGCCCGACGATGTGCTGTCGCCCGCCGGCGTCGACCTGTGGGCGACGGCGCTGCGGCGTCAACCGTGGCCGCTTCCGCTGCTGGCGACCTACCCGATGGACGTCACGGCGAATTGAGCGGTGACCTGCGGAAACCGCTGCTGGTGCTGGGAATTTCCTACGCCGCGATATGAGACAAGAATTGACTTTTGTTCCAAATCTGGGGATCAAGTCTTGATTCTGGCAGTTACCTGTGAGTAGCCTCCATCACAGTGTCTAGGTCAAATGACCTACTCGAGACGGCCGGATCGGCCGGATCGCTTCTGGAGATCTTTACGCGGGGATGAGGAGTGTCCTGATGGGGAAACGGGTGTTTGCACTTGCGTGCGGCCTGGTTGTGGCTTTGATGGCCCCGGCGGCGACCGCCGGTGCGGTGACGCCGGTGGGCCCGAGCGGCGGTGCCGCGGGCAAGGCGTGGGAGCGCGCGCATGACAAGCAGCAGCGTTACCCGGGCGTGCACATCGACTGGGATGTTCCCATCCGGATGAGCGACGGTACCGTTCTCAGGGCGAACGTCTACCGCCCCGGCGATGCGGCGGATCGACCCGTGCGAGTGAAGACGCCGACGATCGTCTCGATGACGCCCTACACGAAGCTGATCTCCACCATCGCGGCCGAGACGCTGCAACATCCGATCCTCGAGCCGATCACCAAGCAGATCGTCGACATGATCAACCTCACCGGCACGCCCATCGAGGGCCTCGGCGACATCCTCAAGGCGCAGACGGGCGGAGCTTTCCGCACTTTCACCGTCGACAAGGATCTCGTACGCGCCGGCTACAGCTTTGTCGTCGTGGACGTGCGCGGCACCGGCTTCTCGCAGGGGAAGTGGGACGTGTTCAAAGAACGCGAGCAACGCGACACCGTCGAGGTGATCGACTGGGCGGCCAAGCAGCGGTTCTCCAACGGCAAGGTCGGCATGACGGGCATGTCGTACTCGGCGATCAACCAGATCTACGCGGCGAACCGGAACCCGGAAGCGCTCAAGGCCATCTTCCCGGTCGTGCCGGGTGGTGACCTCGTCCGCGACATCGTCGCGCCGGGTGGCGCACTTGGCGTCGGCTTCCTCCCGATGTGGTTGACCCTGGTCAACACGACGAAGATGGTCCCGAACGTCCAATCGATGCTCAACGGTACCTTCGACTGGAAGTGGCTGGCCGACCGTCTCGCGGATCCGCTGACCTTCTACCCGCAGTTGTTCGCGGCGCTGCTCACGCCGGACATGGCGTCGATCCCGCCGGATATGAAACGCCTGCTGGTCCCCGGCACGCCCGAGCGTGCCGGCTGGCTCGACCACGCCGACCGGATCAAGGTGCCGACGATGATCACCGGCGGCTGGTTCGACCTGTTCACCAACAGCGAGGTGCGGATGTTCAACAAGATCCCGCTCCCGCTGGGCCAGAAGCAGCTCGTCATGGGCGAGGCCTACCACGTCACGCCCGGAGCCGGACACGGCGAACGGCGCACGCCCCCGCGCCTGGACGTGCTGCAGCGCGCCTGGTTCGACAAGTGGCTCAAGGGGATCGACAACGGCATCGACGAATACGGTCCGGCCACGCTCTACCAGATGGGCAACCGCTGGATCTCCGCGTCGAACTTCCCCCGTCCGGGCATGAAGCGCCAGCGGCTGTACCTGTCCGACCGCCCGAGCGGGACCGCTCCGCACGCCGTGCGCGACGGCCGGCTCACCGTCGGCAAACCGCGGTCGCGCGGCCGGCTCACCGTCGGTCCGGGTCTGCTCACGCTGTGCTCGCGCGACGCGGGCCAGCAGACGGCGGGCGTGACGTCGATCTTCCGCTTCTGCGGCAAGGACAACCGGATCGCCGAGCACAACGCGTTGACCTTCACCACCGCGCCGGTGCGAACGACGCGCAGCGTGTCCGGTTACGCCAACGTGCGGATCAACGCGGTGATGGACGCGACCGACGGCTACTGGACGGCGATGCTGACCGACGTCGCGCCCAACGGCGAGTCGACGGTGATCTCGTCGGGGCAGGTCATGGCCTCGCTACGCGCGATCGACAAAGACAAGTCGGGATTCGCAGCGAACGGCGATGTGATCGACCCGTACTACACGATGTCGCTGAATTCGCGGAAGCGCGTGAAGCCCGGGGTGCCGGTCCAGATCGACCTGGGACTGCTGCCCACCGAAGCCCTGCTCAAGCCGGGGCATCGTCTGCGGATCGACATCTTCGCGATGAATCTGCCGCGCGGCCTTCCGCTGCGGCCGCTGCTGAACGAGTCGATGTTGCGCCCCCAGCACATCCAGCTCGACCCGCGGCGTCCCAGCTACATCAACGTGCCGGTGTCGAAGGAGTTCGGTTAGGGCTGTTTGCCCGAAATGGGCCGGGTGCGGTGCTAGCGTCAGCCTGTCGGAGAGGAGACAAGGATGCGCGCAAGAATCGCAGGCGGAATCGCGGCCGCGGCCGTCGTGTTCGCAGGTCTTACCGGATGTTCTGTCGAAGCCTCGGTCGGCGGTAAATCGGTGAGCAAATCCGAGCTCGAAACCAAGGCCAAAGCGGCGCTACAACCGCAGGTCAACGTCACGTTTGATGAGTTCCGCTGCCAGGGCGGCCTGGAACTGAAGACGGGTAAGACGCAGCAATGCGCCATTCAGTTCAACAACCAGTGGCAGATTGTGAACGTGACGGCGACCGACGACGACGGCAAGTTCAACGTGAAGACGGTGCCCGGGATCGTGCCGCAGCCCGAGTGGGCGAAGTAGCGCGACTTCCCGCCCGACGCGTTACGCTGAGTGATCCGCATCACAGCCCAAGGATCACTCATGCGCGAACTCACCCAAGTCGAACTCCTCCAAGAGCTGGAACCGGTCGCCGAGTCGAACCTCAACCGTCATCTGTCGCAGGCGCGGGATTGGCACCCGCACGACTACGTCCCCTGGGACGACGGGCGTAACTTCGCCGCGATGGGCGGCGAGGATTGGGGGCCCGAGCAGTCGCAGCTCTCCGACGTCGCCAAGGCGGCGATGGTCCTCAACGTGCTGACCGAGGACAACCTGCCGTCCTATCACCGCGAGATCAGCGAGTACTTCGACGCCGACGGCGCCTGGCGCACCTGGGTCGGGCGCTGGACGGCGGAGGAGAACCGTCACGCCATCGTCATGCGCGACTATCTCGTCGTGACTCGGGGTGTGGACCCGGTCGCGCTGGAGAACGACCGCATGGCCAACATGACCAAGGGCGTGTACACCGACGACTCGAGCGGGCTCCTGCCCGGGCTGGCGTATGTGACGATCCAGGAGCTCGGCACCCGGATCAGCCACCGGAACACGGGCAAGGCCTGCGACGACCCGGTCGCGGATCGGATGCTGCAGCGGATCGCCGCCGACGAGAACCTGCACATGATCTTCTACCGCAACCTCTGCAGTGCGGCCTTCGACCTCGCCCCCGACCAGGCGATGGAGGCGCTCGACGACGTGATCGAGCGATTCCAGATGCCCGGCATCGGGATGCCGAACTTCCGAAAAATGAGTCTGACGATGGCCAAGTACGGGATCTACGACCTGCGCCAGCACCTCGACGACGTTCTCTGGCCGGTGCTGCGCAAGCTCGAAATCTTCGAGCGCACGGATTTCACCGGCCGCGGCGAACAGGCCCGCGACAGCCTAGCGGCGTGGCTGGCGAAGTCCGACGAGGACGCCACACGCTTCGAGGAGCAGCGGGACCGGCTCGTCGCCCGCGACGCCAAGCGTCGGGAAAAGGCCGCCAGCTGAGCTTTGCCGCTCAATGGCGGTCTTGATCGCGCTACTGCGCGTCCGCCTGTTTGGCGTAGCGCGAGGCCAGCATGCTGCACAGGATGAGCTGGATCTGGTGGAAGATCATCAGCGGTAGGACTATCAGGCCGACCGTCCCGCCGGCGAAGAGCACCGTCGCCATCGGAAGCCCGGTGGCGAGGCTCTTTTTCGTCCCGCAGAACTGGATCGCGATGGTGTCGGCCCGGTCGAAGCCCAGCCTGGGCGGCAGCTTGCCGGTGGCGAGCAGCATCGCGACGACGATGACGGTGGCGATCACGGCTACCGAAACCACCTCGCCCACGCTGACCCGCGACCAGATGTCGTTGCGCACGCCTTCGGAGAAGGCCACGTAGACGACCAGCACGATCGATCCGCGATCGACCAGTTTGGTCGGCTCGGAGTGCTTCTTGAGCCAGCCGGTGATCCACGGTCGGGCCAGTTGGCCGAGCAGGAACGGCAGCAGGATCTGCGCCATGATCTTGAGGATCGCCGAACCGTCGATGTGCATCCCGGACTGCGTGCTCATCAGCGCCACGACCAGCACCGGAGTCAGAAACACTCCGAGCAGGTTCGAGAGCGAGGCGCTGACGATGGCTCCGGGAACGTTCCCCCGGGCAATCGAGGTGAACGCGATCGACGACTGGACCGTCGACGGGACGAGGCAGGTGAACAGCAGGCCCAGGTACAGGCTCTCTCCGACGAGGGGCTCGACGACCGGGCGCATGGCTACGCCCAAGATGGGGAAGACCACGAACGTGAAGGTCAGGATGATGAGGTGCAGACGCCAGTGGGTGAGACCCGCGAGCGCCTCGCGTGGATGCAGTCGCGCGCCGTAGAGGAAGAACAGCAGGGCGATGGCAGCGATGACCACCCAGTCCATGACCTCGGCGAAGGTGCCGCGGGCCGGAAGGAATGCGGCGACCACGACCGCCGCGAGAATCGCGAGGACGAAGCCGTCGATCGGGGATTTGGCGAGCAGAGCGCGCGGCGAGAAGCCCACGCCGTCAGGCCCTGGCGCGCTCGGCGTCGTCGAAACAGGCGTCGCGCATCTCACAACTCCCGCACGTCGTACCGGTGCCGCAGATGTCGGGCTCATCGTCGGCGCGTGCTTCGGTGTCGTCCGCGTCCGGACCGGATTGTCCGCCGCAGCCGCATTCGGAACCGCATCCCGCGGGCTGGTCGTCGTCGGGCACGGGGACGGCGGCCGCGGCCTTGATAGCCGTGCCGGAAAGGAGGCCGACGAGGGCCAGCGCGACGACCGTGCCGATCACACCGAGCACGATGCCGGCGAGACCGCGTTCGGAGACGGCGAGCCCGGCTGCGACGAGTGCCAACAGGCCGGTGGCGATGAGCCCGGGTGCGACGACCCGATTCGCCGTCGCGAAGGCCTGTTCGCTGCGCATGGTTTCGGCGCTGCGGATGCCGAAGTAGCGGTTGCGACGCAAGATTCCCGTCCAACCGGCGATGCCCAACACGATCCAGGCGAGGCCGCTCACGGCGGCGATCGTCGCCACGACGAGTGCGAAGACGTCAACCACGGCTACCACTCTACGTCGTGGTGCGGGCCACCATTTACGCTGGTCGGGTGACTGGATCGAAGCCCAATGCCGCCGAGCCCGCTGCCGCGCACCGCTATACCGCGCAGCTGGCGAACGAGATCGAGGCGCGCTGGCAATCGGAGTGGAATGAGCGCGGCGTCTACCAGGCGCCGAATCCGGTCGGACCGCTCGCCGGCGACGTGAGCGCCTACTCCCCCGACGACAAGCTGTTCATCCAGGACATGTTCCCCTACCCGTCGGGCGCGGGGCTGCACGTCGGTCACCCGCTGGGCTTCATCGCCAGCGACGTGTTCGCCCGGTTCTCCCGGATGTCGGGCCGCAACGTGCTGCACACGATGGGGTTCGACGCGTTCGGTCTGCCCGCCGAGCAGTACGCGGTGCAGACCGGAACGCATCCGCGCACCACGACCGAGGCCAACATCGAGCGGTACCTGAGTCAGATCCGGCGGCTCGGACTCGGGCACGACGAGCGTCGTCGCATCGCCACCACCGACGTCGAGTTCTACCGGTGGACGCAGTGGATCTTCCTGCAGATCTACAACGCCTGGTTCGACGAGGAGGCCGGCGAAGCGCGGCCCATCGCCGAGCTGATCACCGAATTCGATTCCGGCGCAAGGACTCTCGATGACGGGCGGTCGTGGGCGGAGCTGACCGCCGACGAGCGTCGCGCTGTCGTCGACGATCATCGTCTGGTCTACCTGAGCAACTCGCTGGTCAACTGGTGCCCCGGATTGGGCACCGTGCTGGCCAACGAGGAGGTCACCGCCGACGGGCGCAGCGAGCGCGGCAACTTCCCCGTGTTCCGCAAGAACCTGCGGCAGTGGATGATGCGGATCACCGCCTACTCCGACCGTCTGCTCGACGACCTCGAGTTGCTCGACTGGCCGGAGAAGGTCAAGACGATGCAGCGGAACTGGATCGGGCGGTCGCGCGGCGCGCACGTCGACTTCGCCCTGCCCGGGCAGAACGCGATCAAGGTGTTCACGACCCGTCCGGACACGCTGTTCGGGGCGTCGTACATGGTGCTGGCCCCCGAGCACGAGCTCGTCGATGAGATCGTCGCGGATGCGTGGCCCGCCGACGTCGACCCGCGGTGGACCGGTGGCGGAGACAACCCGGCCGAGGCTGTCGCCGACTACCGTGCGTCGATCGCGGCGAAATCCGATCTGGAACGCCAGGAGAACAAGGAGAAGACCGGTGTCTTCACCGGTGCCTACGCCACGAATCCGGTGAACGGCGAGCAGATCCCCGTCTTCATCGCCGACTACGTGCTCCTCGGCTACGGCACCGGCGCGATTATGGCGGTGCCCGCCCACGACACCCGCGACTACGAGTTCGCGACCGCGTTCGGGCTGCCGATCCGCGAGGTCATCGGCTCCGAGCAAGGCGTCGGCGAGGCTGCGTGGACCGGTGACGGACCGCTGGTGAACTCGGGGTTCCTCGACGGGCTCTCCGTCGACGACGCGAAGACGGCGATCATCGAGAAGCTGGAAGCCGACGGCACCGGCGTAGGCACGGTCCAGTACAAGCTGCGGGACTGGCTGTTCGCCCGCCAGCGGTACTGGGGCGAGCCCTTCCCGATCGTCTACGACGCCGACGGCAACGCGCATCCGCTGCCCGAGTCGATGCTGCCCGTCGAGCTACCCGAGGTGGAGGACTACGCACCGGTCGCCTTCGACCCCGACGACGCCGACTCCGAGCCGTCGCCGCCGCTGGCCAAGGCGACCGACTGGGTGACCGTCGAACTGGATCTGGGCGACGGTCCGCAGACCTACACGCGCGACGTGAACGTCATGCCGCAGTGGGCCGGATCGTCCTGGTACCAGCTGCGCTACATCGACCCGACGAACTCGGAAACGTTGTGCGCCAAGGAGAACGAGGCGTATTGGATGGGGCCGCGCCCGTCCGTTCACGGTGAGAACGACCCGGGCGGCCTCGACCTCTACATCGGCGGCGTCGAGCATGCTGTCCTGCACCTGCTGTACTCGCGGTTCTGGCACAAGGTGCTGTACGACCTGGGCTACGTGACGAGCCGCGAGCCGTATCGGAAGTTGTTCAACCAGGGCATGATCCAGGCCTACGCCTACACCGACGCGCGCGGGGTCTACGTGCCCGCCGAGGAGGTGGAGGAGCGCGACGGGAAGTACTTCTACGAGGGGGCCGAGGTCACCCAGGAGTACGGGAAGATGGGCAAGTCGCTCAAGAACTCCGTTGCGCCCGACGACATCGCGCGCGATTTCGGCGCCGACACCCTGCGCGTCTACGAGATGTCGATGGGTCCGCTGGACCAGTCACGACCGTGGGCGACGAAGGATGTCGTTGGCGCACAACGGTTCTTGCAGCGAGTCTGGCGGCTCGTCGTCGACGAGGAGTCCGGCGCGGTGCGGGTCACCGACGCCGATCCGACCGAGGATGATTTGCGCGCGCTGCACAAAGCGATCGACGGGGTGCGCGACGACTTCGCGAATCTGCGCACCAACACCGCCGGCGCCAAGCTCATCGAGTTGACCAACCATCTGACGAAGTCGTACTCGGCCGGGGGCGCGAGTGGGCCGGGTGCCATCGGGGCGCCGCGCGCGGTCGTTGAGCCGCTGGTGCTGATGCTGGCACCGCTGGCGCCGCACATCGCCGACGAGCTGTGGGAGCGCCTCGGGCACAGCGAGTCGTTGGCGCGCGGGCCGTTCCCGAAGGCCGACGAGAAGTGGCTGGTCGAGGACACCATAGAGATCCCGATCCAGGTGAAGGGCAAGGTGCGCAGCCGCATCACCGTCCCCGCCGACGCCGACGAGGACGCACTGCGCGAGGCGGCGCTGGCCGACGAGAAGATCGCCGCACTGCTCGACGGCGAGCCGCGCAAGGTGATCGTCGTGCCGGGTCGCATGGTGAACGTGGTCCCGTAACCGCCGAGTGGGCACCTCACCTACGCCGAGTGGGCACCTGACCTACGCCGAGTGGGCACCTCAGCCCCCGTCGTCGCGGTTGTCGACACTGGTCGCCGCGGAGTAGCGTGGCGGTCAGCGTCGCGTGTCGATGGCGGACTGCGCCAGGCATGGAGGCGCGGTATGTGAAAGCTCTACTGTGACAGTCACTTTCAACCACATCATTGTTGTTTCAGCGGACCGCGACGCCGCGGCCGACTTCTACCGGGATCTCTTCGAGCTCGACGAGGGACCTGCCTGGGGCCCGTTCCGCAACCTGCTGCTCGACGGTGGCACGGGGGCGATGCTGCAGTTCGCCTCTCCCCCGGTCGACCAAATCCAGCCGCAACATTTCGCGCTTCTGGTCGACGAGGGGCTCTTCGATCGCGCGATGGATCGTCTGCGCGCGCAGGAGGTCGAGTTCTGGGCAGATCCGCAGATGACCAAGCTCGGTGAAACGAACAGCGGGCACGGCGGCCGCGGCGTCTATCTGCGCGACCCCAGCGGCCACTTCTTGGAGTTCCTCACTGCGCCATATCTATAGGCCACTCGACGGGGTGGGGTGCCCACTCGGCGCAGGTGAGGTGCCCAGTCGGCGGGGGTGGGGTGCCCACTCGGCGTGGGTGGGGTGCCCACTCGGCGTTAGCCTTCGAGTTCCTTGGCGATCGAGTGCTCGAGCTGCTGGGCTCCCACGACCGGAATCTCGATCAGCCCGTCGAGTTCTTTGCGCGCCTTGCGGTAGGCGGCCTGACGCTCGGCGGGGGTGGCTGCCTCGTCAGCGGCGATCATCACCAGGCGCCGGGCGCGTTCCAGCGCCTCGCGCTCGATCGGCGAGAAGTCGGCCTGCTTGCGACGGCGCGCCTCGCGTTCGGCGGCATCGAAGGCTGCGGCGTACTCGACCACGGCGTCGCGGTATTCGACGAAGGCGACCGGATCGTCGACTTCCACGCCCGGCGGCGGCCGCAGCATATCGGCACGCCCCTTTGCCTTGTGGAATTCGCGGGTGAGCGGTTCGCGCACGTCGACGAGCATCGGATAGCTGATGATCGTGGCGAGGTCGATCTCGTAGTTCCACCAGCGCTCGTCCACGTCGTCGTGGGTGCGCAGCGCGGTGCGCAGTTGCTCGGCGTTGACCCGGGTCAACCGCCGTTCCTCGATCTGCGCCGCGGACTTCGCGCGGGCCATCTCCAGCTTGTACTGGCGTCGCTTCTCCACCTGGCGGTTGTAACGGTGCAGCCATGGGCCAGCGATGGCGCTGACCGGGAAGATCAGCCACCAGTAGTGTGCGACGAAGGTGAGAACCGGACCCACTCCTCGATCGTAGCCACGCGGCGACGGGCGGGACTACGCTCGCGACCGTGACCACCTGGGATCCGTCGACCTACCTCGCCTTCGCCGATCACCGGACCAGGCCGTTCGTGGAATTGACTAGCGCGGTGGACCGCGGTCCCGACGACGTGGCACGCCTCGTCGACCTCGGATGCGGACCCGGACATCTCACTTCGCTACTGCGCCGACGGTGGCCGCGCGCGGAGATCCTCGCGCTCGATTCGTCGCCGGAGATGATCGCCCGGGCCCGAAGCGGCAACGACGACGATCGAGTGCGCTACGAGGTCGCCGACGTGACGACGTGGATTCCGCCGGAGCCGCCCGACTTGATCGTCTCGAACGCGATGTTCCAGTGGGTCGACGATCAGTGGGCGGTGCTGGACCGGCTGATCCGGCACCTCTCCCCCGCTGGCGTTCTCGCCCTCAGCGTGCCGAACAACGCCGACCAGCCGTCGCATCGCCTGCTGTACGACCTCGCCGACCGCGACCCCTACCGAGCACATCTCGCCGACGCACGACGGCTGGCACCGCTCGGGCCGGAGCGCTACCTCGAATTCTTCACCGGCCTCGGGCTCACCGTCGACGCCTGGTCGACCACCTATCTGCAGGTGCTCGACGGCGACGACCCGGTGTTCGAGTGGGTATCGGGCACCGGCGCCCGGCCGTTCCTCCAGGGGCTCGACGACGGGTTGCGCGGCCGATTCGCCGACGAGTACCGGGCAGCGCTGCGCGATGCCTATCCGGTGCGCGAGTCCGGGACGGTCTTCCCGTTCACGCGCACGTTCGCCGTGGCCTCGCGAGCATGACGCCTACTGACCGTCGCGCAGCGCCTTCGCGGCCGAGGTGGCCAGTTCGTCGGCGATCTCGTTGTAGTAGTCGCCGTTGTGGCCCTTGACCCATCTCCACGTCACCCGGTGCCGGGACTCCTCCTCGATCAGGCGCTGCCACAGTTCGAGGTTCTTCACGGGCTTCTTGTCAGCCGTACGCCAGCCGTTGCGCTGCCAGCCGGTGACCCATTTGGTGATGCCGTTGCGGACATAGCTGGAATCCGTATAGAGGACGACGGTCGACGGCTTGGTCAACGCGGCCAAGCCCTCGATCGCTCCTGTGAGTTCCATCTGGTTGTTCGTCGTGTCTGGCGCCGCGCCGGAGATCCGCTTCTCGTGGCCGCGATAGCGCAACACCGCGCCCCAGCCTCCCGGGCCCGGGTTGCCCAGGCATGCCCCGTCGGTGGACATCTCCACGATGTCCTCGCCGTCGCCGTTCACGGGAAATGAGGGTACCGTCACGACGATGTTGCGATTCGGTCGCGGCCCTCGCGCCAGTGACGAACTCAAACAACAATTGTCACACCAGTAACATTTCGATAGGACTCATCATGCCCGCACGCCGCATTCTTGCCGCCGGACTTGCCGTCGGCATGGCCGTGACCGCGCTGACGATGGCGTCGCCGACCGCCGAGGCCTCGCCCTGCAACGCCCTCGGACCCGTCGGCCACGACGTCGGCAGCACCGGCAGCGCGGGTTCGTCGAGGATCGGGATGGGCAGCATCGACTTCGGCAGCTACTCGGCGCCGGGCAAGAAGCCGCAGATGCCGCTGAAGAAGCTCAAGGGCGGCCCGTCGCAGACGGTGCAGTGGGTGACCGGCCCGTTGAGTCCTAACCGCACCGACAAGCGGTTCGCCATCACGGCCACCGACGTCGGTGTTCCCTGGGACAACGGTTCCGGCCAGATCCTGATGGCCTTCGGCGACACCTGGGGCAAATGCAACGGTGCGATGGTGTGGCGGCACAACACCATGCTGCGGGCCAACGGGAACAGCGACGTGTCCAAGGGCATCACGTTCCCGAACGCGCGACCGGGCAACGCGCGCTCGGGCGCCTCGGTCACGGCGGCGCATCCGACGTTCGCCCAGCCGATCACCAACGCGGTCGGCGTGCGCAACGTCGAACTCGGCCGCATCCCGACGGCGGGCATCTCGATCAACGGCGTGCAGTACCTGTCGTTCATGTCGATCTACAAATGGGGCGGACCCGGCCGCTGGGTGACGCACTTCTCGGCCATCGCCACCTCGCGCAACAACGGCCAATCCTGGACGGTCGAACCGAACACCATCCGCTCCAACCACGAGGTGAACATCCCGGGTGTTCCGCACACCGCCACCGGCCAAGGTCGTTTCCAGGTGAGCGCGTTCATGCGCCGAGGCCCCTGGGTCTACCAGTACGGGACGCCGAACGGTCGGTACGGTGCGTTGTTCCTGGCCCGGGTTCCGGCCGGCCGCCTCCTCGACATGAACGCCTATCAGTACTACCGCGGCGGCGGGCGCTGGTCGGGCTACAGCGGCGACGCGGTGAAGATCGCGACGGAGCCGATCTCGGAAGTGTCGGTGCGCTACAACAACTACCTCAAACGATTCGTCCTGCTCGCCGCGCGCGGCGGCAACATCACCATGCGCACCGCCACCAAGCCGGAAGGACCGTGGAGCAGTCCGCGGGTGATCGTTCCCGCGAGGCAGATCAGCAAGCTCTACGCCCCCTACATCTGGCCGCGGGAGACGGGCAACGCCCTCTACTTCGTGGCGTCGCGCTGGGACGACTACAACGTGATGCTCATCCGCACGGACCTCTCGTCCTTCCGGTGAGTGAGCGCGTCGGACTGATCCGCGCCGTCAACGTCGGCGGTGCGAAACTGCCCATGGCGCGATTGCGCGACATCGCGGAAAGTCTTGGCGCGGTTGAGGTTTCGACGTACATCGCGTCGGGGAACCTGCTGTACACGCCGCCGGGCGAGCCGGCGGAGTTCGACGCGGCGCTGGAACGGGAGATCGAGGCGGAATTCGGCTACTACCGCGAGGTGATCAGCCGTACCCCCGACGAGTTGGCCGCCGCGCTCGCCGCGCACCCGTTCGAGGTCGTGGAACCCAAGTTCTCCTACGTCTACCCGCTCACCGGCGTTCCCACCCCCGACGACGCCGATGCGCTGGCCGAGCGCGCCGCCGCGACGGAGCACGTCGCGGTGATCGGTGCCGACCTCCACATCCGTTACGACGACGGGGCTGCCGGGACCAAGTTGACGCCCGCGGTCATCAAACGCACGCTCGGCCACACCGGCACCGGCCGCAATCTGAACACGGTCGCCAAGCTCATCGAACTCGCCCGCACCGGTTCCTGAACCCCGGCGAGGGAACCGCCCGGGCGCCGGCTGCGTCCAACTGTGCATGACCCCGCTACCGTTCCCTCGACTCACCCAACCCGCGTTCGGTGTCGACCGCGACGAGATCAAGGCCTTGGCCGGCGACTGGCGCCGCAGCGCTCGCGTCCTGGCCAACCTGGACGTCGGCGACCTCGAAGGCACACCGGGCAACGCTCAATGCATGACCGCGGTGCGCTCGGCCGCCGACGCCGCCAAATGTGCCGGGCTCGGCATCGCCGGCCGCCTCGACGTTCTCGGCCAGATCCTCGGTCAGTTCGAGGCCGCCGCCGTCGACGACGACGCGGCCGCCGGGCGCGCGCTGGCGAGCTTGGCGGACCGCTGATGCTCACCGTCGAGCAGGTCGCCGGCTGGCCCCCGCGGCCCCTGGACGAAGCGGCGCGCCAGGCGCGCGCCAACGGGCGAACGCTGCGGGCCGAAGTCCGCGGCGCGCAGGCGAAGCTGCGGGCTCTGCGGCGGTGGCACGGAGTGGCCGCGCGGGCCGCGGCGCGACGCGTCGCCCAGGAGGTCGACCACGCCGACGAGGTGGCGCGGGTGCTGTGCGCCTTCGCCGACGCGGCGCAGGACGCCGGGGCAGATCTCGCGCGTGGCCGCGACCGCGTCCTGCGGCTCGCGGCCGAGCAGGGATCGGAACGGGTGGACGCCCGACGCCGAGGCGTCGATGCACCGGGGGAGCGGACGGAACCCGACGACCGGGTCCGCTCGGCGCTGGCCGAACTCGACGAGACCGACCGCCGTCGGGCCACCGAACTGTCGCGGCTGGCCGGCGAGCTCGCGGCCATGAAAGCGGGCCACGTCGCTGTCGCCACCCCGCAGGGCCCGCGCGATCCCGACGACGTGGTGAATCGGCTGGTCGCGATGACCCCGGACCAGCAGCGCGAGTTCTTGGCGCGGATGAGCCCGGCCGACATCGATCGGCTCATCATCGCCAACCCGCAGGCGATGGGAAACCTGGAGGCGGTCGCGTTCCCCGCACGGATGGCGGCCAATCGGCGGGCGATCGAAGAGGCGCTGGAGGCCGAGATTCGCCGGGGCGCGGGCGATCAGGCGCGGGCGACCGAGTTGAGGTCGATGCTCGGGACCATCCCCGACCCACACGAGCCGGGCCGTCGTGTGCGACGCCGGTTCGTCTCCTTCGCAAACACCCCGAATGGGCGGTCGGTCGAGATGTTCGGTGAGTTGCACCCGGCCACCCGCGGGGTCGGCGTGTATGTGCCGGGCACCGGAACCACCATGGACGGTGCGGCATCCAATCGCGCCGCGGCGTGGCAACTCGCCCATCGCAGCGGAGCACCGGTCTTCCTCTTCATGGACGGGGACTTCCCGCCGGATCTGGCGAACGCCCTCTCGCCGAGGTTCGCCACGTCGATGGCTCCGAGCCTCGTCGGCTTCGGACGGGCGCTCGACGCGGAGATCGCCGCCCACGCGCCGGGCGCGGCGACCACCTATATCGGTCATTCCTACGGGGGAGCCGTCGTCGGGACCGCCGAGCAGCTGGGCCTCCGGGCGGACCGCGTGGTCTACGCGTCCGCGTCGGGCACCGGAGTGCTGCCCGGGGGAGCGGATGCGTGGACCAATCCCGCTGATCCCCACAGGTTTTCGATCACCGCACCGGGAGACCCGATCCATCCGTTCCAGGCCTCGGGACGTCACGGCGGCGATCCGGACGCTACGCCCGGAGTGGTCCGGATGGACACCGGCGACTTCTCCGACGGTCGACGCGTGCGCGGTGCTGCCGGGCACGGCGACTACTTCGACGACCCGGGCAGCGACGCGTTCAAGAACCTGGTGGCCGTGATCATGGGGGAGCCGGTGACCCCCTACGTCGATCGAGAGGCGGACGGCCCGTTGGTGCCGCGCCCACCCCGCTGAATACGCTGGGGTCATGCCTGCCGATTCCGGACCAGCCGAAGGGCGCGGGGACGAGCCCGGCTACATCGACGACTACGGTGACACCTGGCAGTCCGTGGCCGATTCGACCGACACGGCGCCCTGCCAGTACCCGGTGTCGCCGGCACCATCTCCGTCTCCGGCACCATCTCCGTCTTGGGCGCCGGTCGATCCGTCGCCGGCGCAGCCGTACCGGGGCCTGGACTCGTCGGCACCGACGCCTGAGTCATCGGGAGCGGGCCGGGGGTGGATCGCGGCAGCGATCGTCGGCGTGCTTTTCGTCGCCGGAGTCCTCTGGGCCGGGATCGCCGGAATGCTGCAAGACCGGGAGAGCAAAGTCGACGACCGGGCGAGTAGCGACTACTCGGTCACCGCGCCTCCGACGCCGCGGACGCCTCGTGTCCCGTCGGCCGCCTCGCGATGCGATCGGTACGCACCCCTCGCCAGTGCGGCGACTCCGCCCGGGTGGCAGACGATCGTCGGGCCGCGCGGCCTGACCTACGATGTCCCCGCCGAGTGGAAGGCGTTGACCTGCGGAACCATCGTCGGGTGGGAGACCAAGTGTGAGAATGGCCCCTTCGGGGTTTGTATCGTCCGGGCGATGAACAGTGCCGCCGAGTCGACGATGCCCGAACCGGCCGAGTGCCGCGAGGAGTCGGTCGCGCTGACCGGCCTCGCCGGCTCGTCGGACGCCCCGACGGTCGAGGACGCGATACGGCTGGAGAAGCGCACGGTCAAGCGGGTCTACACAACCGACGACGAGGTCACGCCGGTCGTCGAGTTCTCCGTTCCGCAAGCGCTGACCGTCAAAGGCCGGCCCGCGCTGCGCGTCGACGCCGACGTGACCCAGATCGGGAAGGAGAAGTGTGGGGCGCCCTCGGCCAAGCACATCATGGTCGCCACGACCATCCTGGGCCAGCCGGGATCGGTGGTGCTGATCATCTCGCTGAAGCAGGGCGTCGCCGGTGCGGTCGATCCCGCGATCGCCGACCGGATCGTCGCGTCGTTGCGGCCGTCAGCGCGCAAATGACCGGGCGGCGCCGTCCCGGCTTTCCCGTTCCTCCTCGGCCGGGCCGACCCGGGTCTCGCCGCGCCGCCAGCGCGCCAGCAGCGCCGCGGTGACGAGGCCGACGGCCGCCAGGACGACGGGGATGACGGCGGGAACACCGTGCCCCACCGCCCAGCCGAACAGCGCACCCGTCGAGATGTTCCCGACGAGGATGCCAACGCCGACGATCGTGTTGTACATGCCGTAGTGGGTGGCGACGAGCTTGTCGCCGGCCAGGCCGACGATCGTGTCCATCTCGAACGGGAAGATCATGATCGTCGCGATCGCGAGTCCGACGGCCGTCAACGTCAACGCACCGGCGAGGACCGCCGTGCCGCCGCCGAAGGCGGGGGCGAGAAGCGGCAGGAAGGCACATCCCATGACGACCATGCCGACGACGAGTGCCCGGGTCGCGCCGAAACGTCTTGCCGCCCAAGCGGTCACGCCCATCTGACCGGCGATCGCGACGATGCCGGTCACGACGAAGACGCCGGACGTGATGATCGAGGCCAGCCGGGGGGAGGAGCTCCACCGCTGCGCCATCATCGGAAGGATGAGATAGACCTGGAAACTGAGCACGTAGCTGCCGATCATCGCGGCCGAGAAACCCAGGAACCGCCGATTGCTCATCACCGAGGCCCAGTTCTCCAGTACGGAGGCGCGGCGCTGGCCGTCGTGGACCGGGTCGGCCGGCAAGGCGAGCAACTGCGCGACCGTCAGCACGGCGAACACCCCCGTCGCCACCCAGGCGGCGACACGGAAATCGACGCTCACCAAAACGGCCCCGACGAGCGGGCCGAGCAGGATCCCCGCCTGGTAGAAGGTGTTGAACACCGCGAAGGCTTCGACGCGACGCTCACCGGCGTCGGCGGCCAGATAGGCGCGGACCGCGGGGTTGAACAGCGCCCCGGCGAACCCGGTTGCGGCGGCCGCGACCAGGATCCCCGGGACCGACTCGACGGTCGCGAGCAACGCGAACCCGCCGGTGCGCAGCAGGCAGCCGGCCACGATGAGCTTCTTGTAACCCAGGCGGTCGGCCAGTGTGCCACCGACCAGGAACATGCCCTGCTGGGAGAAGTTGCGCACGCCCAGCACGAATCCGACCAGCCATGCCGCCAGGCCGAGCGTGCCGCCCAGGTAGGCGGCGAGATACGGCACCAGCATGTAGAAGCCCAGGTTGATGGTGAACTGGTTGACCATCAGCACCTTGCTGGGCCGGTCGAAGGACCGGAACGTCGTCCACCACGTCGGCCGGGCCGGTGCCGTCGGCCCGCTCATGCTGTCGCCTCGTCGACCGGAGCCGGCAACGACCGGGGATTGCGCGGCTTGGCGCAGCGCGTCCACGAACGCACCGTCGTCGCGAACGGGTCGTCGATGGTCGAGGGGGACTGCGCCGGAGGCCCGCCGAGCAACCGGTGTTCGGTGCAGTACTCGTCGTCGTAGATGCTGCCGAAGTAGCGCTGCATCCCGTCGGGGAAGATCGCGGCGACGCGGGCGCCGGAACCGCGCGTGCGGGCCACCCACCCGGCGACGAGGGCCACCGCGCCGACGCTCCACCCGCCCGACGCGTAGTGGTTGGCGGCGAGCGCGCGGCACGCCCACACCGCTTCGTGCGGGGCCACCCAGTGGACCTCGGTGAACATGTCGTAGTCGACGTTGGCGGGGTAGATGCTGGAACCGAGGCCGCGCATGATCCGCGGCAGGGCGGGCTGGCCGAAGATGGTCGACCCGACCGTGTCGACGCCGATGATCTCGATGTCGGGGTTGGCGCGTTGCAGCACCCGGCCCACCCCCTTCGAGTGCCCTCCGGTGCCGACCGAGCAGACCAGGACGTCGATGTCGCCGAGCTGCGCCGACAGTTCGAGTGCGAGCGACTCGTAGCCGGCGACGTTGTCGGGATTGTTGTACTGGTCCGGGCACCACGCGGTCGGATCGTCGGCGAGCAGCTCGGCGACCCGTTCCCGCCTGGCCTGCTGCCATCCGCCGGTCGGCGAGGGCTGTTCGACGACGTCGATCGTCGCGCCGTAGGCGGTGAGCATCTGCACGACGATGGGCTCCAGTCCGGGATCGGTGACGACGGTGAGCGGATGGCCGTGGACGATGCCGGCCAGCGCCAACCCCATCCCCAGCGTGCCACTGGTGGACTCGACGATCCGCGCGCCCGGTCGCAGCTCGCCCCGGTCGCGGGCGCGCGCCACCATGTGGAGCGCGGGGCGGTCCTTCATGCCTCCGCCAGGATTGAAGCATTCGAGCTTGGCCCAGAACCCCGAGCCGTCGGAGGCGAAGGGTTCGTCGATGCGGGCGACCGGCGTGTTGCCGACGAGACCGGCCAGGCCGGTCGCGGGTACTCGGGAATCGGGCTCGGGGGCAAGGGATCCGTTCACGCGAAGGGGCATGCGACCACGGTGCCCGGCGACGCTCAAGGTTCCCCGGGACGCGACCTCAAGATCTCGTCAAGATCGACCCCCGGGGCGGCCGTCGGGCCCGTGACCGGTCACGATGGAGTCGTGAGCAATCCCGAACCCCGGCGCGGCGCCCTCGGACTGCGGGCGCTCGTCGTGGAGGACGAGCGAGACCTGCGCGACCTGCTGCGCGAGTATCTCGCGAGCGGCGGGTTCGACGTCGAGGTGTGCGGTGACGGCGAGGAAGCGGTGCGGAAGGCGCAGGCCACCCCGCCGGACGTCGTGATCCTCGATCTCGGGCTGCCGTCGATGGACGGCGTCGAGGTGTGCCGCCGTCTGCGCACGTTCACCGATGCGTACATCGTCATGGTGACGGCGCGGGCCGACGAGGTGGACAAGCTGATCGGGCTGTCGGTGGGTGCCGACGACTACGTGACCAAGCCGTTCAGTCCGCGCGAACTGCTGGCCAGGGTCGATGCGATGCTGCGCCGGCCACGGTCGCCGAGTGCCGAGCCGGGCGCCGGGGACCGGCGCGTGGTCGGCGATCTGGTCGTCGATCCGCTGGGGCGGGAGGTGACGGTGGACGGACGAGCCGTGGGACTGACCCGCACGGAGTTCGACCTCCTCGACGCGCTGTCGAGCAACCCTCGCATCGTCTTTCGGCGGGCCGACCTGATCGGCCGCGTCTGGGGCGAGGACTGGGTCGCCGACGACCACCTCATCGACGTCCACATCGCCAGCCTCCGTCGCAAGCTCGGCGATTCCGCGTCGACGGGGAGATACGTGCGGACGGTCCGGGGCGTCGGCTACCGGATGGGAGCGGGTACCGATGACGGCGACTGAGGATGGTGTTCGTCAGTCGCGTTCGCCGCGCGGGGTCGCGGGGCGGCTGCTGGCCTTGCTCGGCCTGCTCATCGCGGTGTGCGCCGGGACGGCGGGGATCGTCGCCTATCTCATCGCTCCGACCGTGTTCCACAGCCATCTCGAACACGCACATCTGGAACCGGGGTCGGAGCAGGCCGCGCACGTGGAGCACGCGTTCGCGCTCGCCATGGTCATCGCGATCGCCGTCGGCGTGGGCGTGTCGGTGGTGCTGGCCGCCGGCGTCAGCTGGGTGATATCGCGCCGGGTGCAGCGATCGGTGTCGCAGGTCGCGACCTCGACCGCGCGGATCGGGGCGGGCGACTACCGCGTGCGCGTCGCGCCCTCCGGGGTGGCCGAGGAATTCGACGAACTCACCGCGACGGTCAACGCGCTCGCCGAGCGACTGCAGCACGTCGACGACACCCGCAGGCGCATGCTGTCCGATCTCGCCCATGAGATCCGCACCCCGCTGGCGACCATCACGGCGACGCTCGAGGCGATCGAGGACGGGATCCGCGAGCCCGACGAGCGGACGCTGGGCGTCGTGCGTGGAGCCGCAGTGCGGTTGCAGCGCCTCGCCGACGACATCGCCGAGGTCTCCGACGTGACCGAGGGCGTGCCGTCGCTGCGGCTGGAGCGGATGCGGGCCGACGAGCTGGTGGACGCCGCGGTCGGCGAGGCGCGCGCCCGATTCGCCGACGACGGAGTGGACCTGGTGGTCGGGCCGACCGTCGCGGCGCCGATCGACGTCGATCCGCAGCGGATCTCCCAGGTGCTGCAGAACCTGCTCAACAATGCCGCGCGGCACACTCCGCGCGGCGGCCGGGTGACCGTGGCCGCTCGGCTCGCCGGCCCCGACCACGTTGCCGTGACCGTCGCCGACACCGGTGACGGGATCGCCGCGGAGCACCTGCCGCACGTGTTCGACCGCTTCTATCGCACCGATGCGTCGCGCACCCGCGAGGCGGGCGGAACCGGCATCGGGCTGACGATCGCCCGCGCGATCGTCGAGGCGCATGACGGCACCCTCACCGCCACCAGCGACGGACCCGGTCGAGGCGCCCGGTTCCGGGTCCTGCTGCGCACGGTCGAATAGAGCGCTCGGGCCGAGGCCTAGGCTGGTCTCATGCCGACGCCGCAACCCCGCTGGATCACCGAAACCCAACCAGGCCACAGCGAGTGGTACATCGAGCGGTTCCGCACGATGGCCGCCGAAGGGGCCGATCTGGTGGGCGAGGCGCGGTTGATCGACGCGATGGTTCCGCGCGGCTCACGCATCCTCGACGCGGGCTGCGGACCGGGCCGGATCGGCGGATACCTTCACGAAGTCGGTCACCGGGCGGTCGGCGTCGACGTCGATCCGGCGCTGATCGCCGCGGCCGAACAGGATCATCCGGGGCCGACGTGGCTGGTCGGTGACCTCGCCGAGCTCGACTTGGCGGCCCGCGGTATTACCGAGCCGTTCGACGCGATCGTGTGCGCGGGCAACGTCATGGTCTTCCTCGCGCCCGGCACCGAAGCGTTGGTGTTGCAGCGGTTGGCGGCGCACCTGGCCGACGACGGCGTTCTCGTCGTCGGATTCCACACCAACCGCGACCTCGCACTGGCGGATTTCGACGCCGCTGTCGCCGAGGCGGGCCTCCGGTTGGATCTGCGGTTGTCGACCTGGGATGTCCGGCCCTGGCACGACGGCGCGGACTTCGCCGTTTCGATCCTGCGAAAGGCCTGATCAGCGCGCGAGGAAAGCGGCGGCGGTCGTCTCGAAGGCCTGCTTCGCCTCGATCATGACCCAGTGACCGCACCGGGGGAAGACGTGTAGCTCGGCGTCGGGGATGAGGCGCATCGGCACCATCGCCATGTCGGGCGGGGAGACGCGGTCGTCGCGGCCCCAGGTCAGCAGCGTCGGGCAGGCGACCTTGTGCATCATCGACCAGTAGGGCGGGGTGTCGGAAGCGGCCATGAACTGCTGCTGCATCTCGAAGGCCTTCGATCCGTACATCATCGCGGCGGTCTGGCGGGCGTCCGGATTGGTAGCCGCCTCCCACCGCTCCTCGATGAGCTGGTCGGTGACGATCGAGCGGTCGTAGACCATCGAGTTGAGCCAGCGGATCAGCTTGTCGCGGTCGGGGGCGTCGGTGAACTCCTGCAGTAGTCGCAGGCCTTCGCTGGGGGAGGGGCTGAAGACGTTGGGCCCGACGCCGCCGATGGTCACGAGCTTCTCGACGCGGTCGGGCTTCTTGATCGCCAGGTTGATGCCGACGACGCCGCCCATCGAGTTCCCGATCATCGGTGCCGACTCGATGCCCAGGCCGTCCATGAATCGCGTGACCGAGCTGCCCGCGGTCAGCACCGGGTGGCCCTCGACCGGATCGCTCACACCGAAACCGGGGAACTCGACGATGAACGTGTGATGGGTCTGCGCGAAGAAGCCCAGGTTTCCGCGATAGTTGCGCCAGCCGGTCACCCCGGGGCCGGATCCGTGCAGCAAGATCAGCGGGGGAGCGTCGGGGTCGCCGGCCTCGTGGTACTGGATCGTGCCCTTGTCGGTCGCCAGTTCGCGCTTGGTCGCGTCGTAGGAAACATCCACGTCCGCCATACTAGAACACGTTCTAGTTTCGTGTGTCTCGATGTGCCGGGTCGGGTGCGGCGACCGCCGGGCTACCAGATGCGGACGCGTTGAGCCGGCTCGAGGTAGAGCCGGTCACCGGGCTGGACGTCGAAGGCGTCGTAGAACGCGTCGATGTTGCGGATGACGCCGTTGCAGCGGAACTCCGGCGGCGAGTGCGGGTCGATGGCGAGCCGCTTGATCGCCTCCTCGTCCCGCGTCTTGCTGCGCCAGATCTGCGCCCAGCTGTAGAACAGCCGCTGCTGCCCGGTCATGCCGTCGATCACCGGCGGCTCGGCGTCGGCGATCCGGTAGGCGACGAGCGCGATCGAAAGACCGCCGAGGTCGCCGATGTTCTCACCGATCGTGAAGTCCCCGTTGACCTTGTGCTCGGGGTCCAGCCCGGTCGGTGTGAATTCGCTGTACTGATCGATGAGGGCGCGCGTGCGGGAAGCGAACTCGGTGCGATCCTCGTCGGTCCACCAGTCGACCAGGTTGCCCTCCCCGTCGTACTTGGCGCCCTGATCGTCGAAGCCGTGCCCGATCTCGTGCCCGATCACCGCGCCGATGCCGCCGTAGTTGACCGCGTCGTCGGCCTCGGCGTCGAAGAACGGCGGCTGCAGGATCGCGGCGGGGAAGACGATCTCGTTCATGCCCGGGTTGTAGTAGGCGTTGACCGTCTGCGGCGTCATGAACCACTCGTCGCGGTCGACGGGCTGGCCGATCTTGCCGAACTCCCGGTTGTGCTCGAAGGCGGATGCGCGGGCGACGTTGCCGATCAGGTCGCCGCGGTCGACGAGCAGCGCCGAGTAGTCGCGCCAGTGCTTCGGGTAGCCGATCTTCGGGTTGAAGGATTCAAGCTTCGCCAGCGCCTTGGCGCGCGTGGTCGGCGTCATCCACTCCAATTCGGAGATGTTGCGGCGGTAGGCCTCGATGAGATTGGCGATGAGCTCGTCCATGCGGGCCTTCGCCGACGCGGGGAAATGCTCGTCGACGTAACGCCGCCCGACGGCGAAACCCATTGCCCCTTCGACGAACCCGACGCCGCGCTTCCAGCGTTCGCGCAGCTCCGGGGCTCCGGAGAGCGTCCGCCCGTAGAAGGCGAAGTTCTCGTCGACGAAGCGCTGCGGCAGATAGGGCGCGGCGGAGTGGAGGAGTTTCCAGCGCAGCCAGGTCTTCCACTCGTCGAGGGAGCGGTCGGCGACGAGTTCGCCCACGCCCGAGAGGAAGTCGGGCTGACCGACGACCGTCTCGGCGAAAACCGGGTCGTGGGTGGTGCCGAGTCCGGCGATCCACTGGTCGACGTCGAAGCCGCCCGCGGCCGAGGCGAGGTCGGCGTAGGTGCGCAGGTTGTAGCTGCGCTCGGCGTCGCGGCGCGCCACGACGTCCCAGTGGCGGGCGGCGATGGCCGTCTCGAGGTCGAGGACGGTCGACGCCGAGCCGGCCGGATCGGGGAGGTCGGCGAGGGCGAACATCCTCTCGACGTGAGCCCGGTAGGCATCGCGGGTCTGCGCGTGCTTCTCCTCGCGGTAGTAGCTCTCGTCGGGCAGGCCGAGTCCCGACTGAGTGAGGTGCACGAGGTAGCGCGACGAATCCTTCGCGTCGGTGTCGACGTAGAGGCCGATCAGGCCGGCAACGCCGTGGCGCTGCAGCCGGCCGACCCGGCGGGCGAACTCTGCCGTCGTGGAGATGGTGTCGATCCCCGACAGCTCGTCGCTGATGGGTCCGATGCCGAGCGCCTCGATGTGGTCGGTGTCCATGAACGAGGCGTAGAGGTCGCCGATCTTGCATTCGTCGGTGCCCGACTCCGCGGCGGACTCCGATGCGGCGATGATGAGGTCGCGGACGTTCTCCTCGGCCCGGTCGCGCAGGACGATGAACGAACCGTCGATGCTGCGGTCGGCGGGGATCTCGTGGGTGGCGAGCCATTTGCCGTTGAAATGGGCGTAAAGGTCGTCCTGGGCGCGCACCGCGTCGTCGGTGTAGGAGAAGTCGATGCCGGAATGGGGAGTCGTCGCAGTCACGGCTTCCATCCTGCCCGAAATCCCGTGAGCCCTCATCCCGTCGCCGACCGTGCCCACTTTTCCGCCGATCGTGCCCAGTTTCTCGCCGAGCGTGCCCAGTTTCGCGCCGATCGTGCCCGCGGTGCCACACTGGACGGATGAGCTACACGGTGCACCGCGCCGTCGATCGGTTCACCACGACGACGGGCTGGTTGTCGTCGGCGCACAGTTTTTCCTTCGGCGATCACTACGACCCGGAGAACACCCACCACGGCGTTCTACTGGTCCACAACGACGAGGTATTGCGGCCGGGACAAGGCTTCGATACTCACCCGCACCGTGAAACCGAGATCATTACATGGGTCCGTTCCGGCAGCCTCGTGCATCAGGATTCGCACGGGCACAGCGGCATCGTGTACCCGGGTCTGGCGCAGCGGATGAGCGCCGGAACCGGGATCGAGCACTCGGAACGAAACGACACGTGGTCCGCCACGGATGGGGTGCGCGTCGAGGGCGCCGGCACGGTCGACGTCAGCTATGTCCAGATGTGGGTGATGCCCGACGAGTTCGGGCGCGATCCCGGCTACGACCAGGCCGACGTTTCGGCCGAACTCGAACGAGGTGGGCTCATCCCGATCGCGTCGGGGGATCCTGCGCTCGATTCGGCAATCCGGATCGCGAGTCGGTCGGCAACGTTTTGGGTCGCGCGGCTCAAGCGCGGCGAACGAGCGCGGATTCCGGCGGGGCGGTTCGCACACATCTTCGTCAGCGACGGGCGTCTGCGGTTCGACGAGGTGGAGTTGGCCGCAGGAGATGCTGCGCGCGGTGGGGACCTGGGCGGCGGTGAGCTCGTCGGTGACGCCGAAGGGGCGTCCGAAGCACTCATTTGGGTGATGGGGAAGACCATCGGGGAGTAGCCCGAGGGCACAATCGGCGCGAAAGTGGGCACGGTCGGCGCGAAAGTGGGCACGATCGGCGGGAAGGTGGGCACGATCGGCGCGAAACTGGGCACGGTCGGCGGGAAAGTGGGCACGGTCGGCGGGTGTTATGGCGGCGTGACGGTGTTGTGACGGAGCCGGTGCGCGCTCAGGTCGACGCAGTGGTGTGACAGATGTGAAAATTGTGACTTATGAGGATCTGGGCACCGAGAGCTGTTTTGGCCGTCACCGCCACAGCGGCGTGCGCCGTCGCACTCGTGTCGTGCTCGTCGTCGCCGGCCGGTGCCGCGGCGGTGATACACGACTACGCCAACGCGGTGTCGCAGCAGAACATCCAGCGTGCGGCATCGCTGACCACCGCACCCGGTCAAGCGAGTGACGCGTTGACGGCGACGATGGACGGCATGCACGCGATGCGCGTCGAGACCGAAGTCGTCAGGACCGTCGACTACAGCGACGGCACCGCCGGCTTCGAACTCAAGACGACCTACCGCTGGGAGGGCGGCCGCCAGTTCGTCACCGCGACGCAGGGCACGGCGCGCAACCTCTCCTCGGGATGGCGAGTCCAATGGGAGCCCTCGGTCATCTACTCCGGTCTACGGCCGGGCGGCCGGATTCAGCAGGTCCGCACCGACGCGCGCCCCGCGCCGCGCGTGCTGTCGCGCAGCGGGAAACCGTTCATGGTGATGCAACCCGTCAACGAAGTCATCATCAACCCCGACCAGACCAACGATCTCGGCCGCACCGTGCAAGCGGTCGCGCGAGCCATCGCTCCGATGGCCCCGCAGATCACCTCCGACGTCATCCTGAAGAAGATCTCCGGTCAGCCGGGCGAACCCGTCGTCGCCGTCACGCTCCGGGATCCGGACATGAAGGTCCTCACCACCGATCCCGGCAAGATCCGGGGAGTCACCGTGCACAAGTCCGAGCGACTCGTCATGACCAACCGCCAGCTCAGCTCACCGCTCGAGGACGGGCTGACGAACTACTGGCAGGCGATCCGCGACGTCACCGCCGGGTGGAAAATCGTGGTCGCGCAGCCGGGGGAGGCCCCCCAGCGTCTCGACGGCGAGCAGGGCCCGGCCGGACCGAACATCGCCACGACGATCGACCCGCGCGTGCAGCGCGCCGTGGGCGACGCCGCCATCGAGGTGGCTCAGCCGACGACGATCCTCGCACTCGACGGCAAGACCGGCGGAATCCTCGGCATGGGCCGCAACAAGGCCGCCACCGATCGCGGCATCAGCATCGACGGCGAGTACACGACGGGATCGTCGCTCGCGCCGGTCTTCGACGCGGTGACCGCTTACGCGAGCAAGAACGAGGTCGATACCGCCGAGCTACTCGACCGGCTCGGCCTCGGCGTCGTCTTCACCGTGCCCGGCGCATCGTCGCCGCAGCGGAACGGGATCGGCGTCGAGCGGGTCGACTTCCGCCCGGGCGAGGTGCGTGCGTCGATGCTGAACGTCGGTGCGCTCGGAGTCGCCCTGGCGCGCGCGACGAATGGTGAGAAGACGTCGGTGCCGCCCTTCGTCATCAAGGGGCAGCAGACCCGTGTTCACGAAGGGAAGCTGGGACCGGTGCAGGGCGAGTTGGTGCGTCCTATCCTCGACGCGATGGCTCGTACCGCCCGACGTGGAGACGCGAGTGATCTCACCGACGCCAAGGGGCTGCGCGCCCTCGTCGGCACCAATGGCCCGGATGGGCCCGGATGGTTCTTGGGAATCGTCGACAAGAAGGTGATCGTCATCTACACCGAGGGCAGCCGGTCGGGGACGGCAGCGTTGCAGGCGGCGCAGAAGTACCTGAAGATCCGGTAGGTCGAATCCCGGGCACGCTCGGCGAGAATCTGGGCACGGTCGGCGGGAATGTGGGCACGGTCGGCGGGAATGTGGGCACGGTCGGCGAGAAACTGGGCACGGTCGGCGGGAATGTGGGCACGGTCGGCGGTTAGCGCGCGAACATGCGATAGACGCGGTCGGCCACGGCACGCCAGCCGAGCAGCAGGACGCACAGCGACAGCGTCGCCACGCCGATGAACTGCGGCGCGGTACCGGTGTGGAACAGGGCGCGCAGCAGCATGCCGACGACGACCGCGCTGATCCAGACGACGATCCCGAACGGCAGAATGCGCTCGGGTCGGAATTCCTCGGCCCGCAGCCAGGAGGGCGTTTCGATGCGCACCAGGACGTAGGCCAGCACCCAGCCGAGCGCCGCGCCGACGAGGAAGGGCGCGGCGGTTTGAACGACTCCGACCGCGCTCAGCGCCTTCTCGTGGCTCTCCCGACCGCCGGTGGAGAAGACGAGAATCATGACCGCGTCGAGCACCGCTGTTGCCAGCAACGGCAGGTGCAGTCGCCGACGCTGTGGTCGAAGCTGTGAGGTCATTGTTCCTACGGTAGCTTCCAGGCGTTGTCCTCCACCGGAGGCCCATCGTCGGGCCCGTCGTCGGGCCCATCGTCGGTGTCGCTGTCGGCGTCCGCGTCGAGTTCGCGCTCCCCGTCGGGCAGCGGGTGCCCGAGGATCAGCCGGCGCTGGTCGTCGGTGAAGTCGAGGAGCGGGCGGTCCGGGCCGGCCGGGGCGGCGGTGCGCAGTCCCTCCTCGAAGTCGTCGGTCTCGTCGTCGTCGCTGCGGATGCGGCTGCGGTACATCACCAGCACGACCACCCAGCCGATCAGCGAGACGAGCGCCCAGCTGACGAGCCGGTAGAGGATGACCGCGACGACCGCGTCACCCGTGGTCATCCCGGCCGGGACGAGGGCGGCGACCATGGCCGCGTCGACGACGCCGAGTCCGCCGGGCAGCAGCGGAATTGCCGTGCCCACCGCCTTCGACGCCGCGTAGGCCACGGCGATGCCGGCGATCGACGGGTGCGATCCGATGGCCCAGCAGGCGAACATCAGGCAGCAGACATCGGCGATCCAGTTGAAGAGGCTCCAACCGAAAGCGACGCCCGCGTCGCGCCGGGTGAGCGCGACGGCGCCGAGCTGGTCGATCAGCCGGCTCAACCGCTCCTGGCCGGCGTCCTCGGGACGGTTGCGCACCTCGTTGTACCAGGTGAGGATCCGCTGGCCCCACGCGTGCACCGTCGCGGGGTGGGCGGAGAGGTACTGCAGCACGGCGACGAAAGCGATGAAGCCGAGAATCGAGAACATCGTCGAGTACGGGTTGGTGCGTGCGCCCGCCATGACCGCGCCGCCGATGCCCAGTGTGGCCAGACCGACGCCGGCGATCAGGCCCGACATCACCACCTGCCACGACGCGACCACCGGATTGGCCCCCCAGCGACGGGTCTCGCGGTAGGTGAAGGCCGGTGCCAGCACCTGGCCCCCCGGCATCGTCTGGCTCAGCGAGTTCGCGGCGAGGATCACCGACAGCGACCGCCACTGGGAGACGAGCACGCCCGCCGAACGCAACAGTGCGCGCTGCACCCGCGCGAAACTGTCGAGGTTCGCCATCGACGCCACGAAACACGCGGCCAGCCAGCCCCAATGAATATCGCCGATGCGGCTCCACGCTGCGGAGAACTGGTCGCGGACCAGGTAGCCCTCGATCGCGAGCACCGCGATGATCCCGACCAGCATGATCCAGCGGAGCCATCCCTTGCTCTTGTGCCAGATCGCGCGCGGCGATTTTGCCATGCCGGTCAGGGTACCTAACCCCGAAATGCCCGCGACCTGCCTAGTCTTGGTCCCGTGGCAACGACGTCGAATCCCGACGAGCATCCCGTCCCGCCCGGAGTCCGGGCGGCAGCGGCGTGGTCGTGGCGGCTGCTGGTGATCGGGGCGCTCGTCGTCGCGCTTTTCACGGGCTTCATGCACTTCAAGACCGTCTTGGTTCCGGTGGCGATCGCGGTGCTCGGCACGGCGATGCTCGTGCCGATCGTCGACTTCCTGAATCGTCACGGGGTCCCGCGGGCATTAGCCGTCGTCGCCTCGATGGTCACCGTCCTCGGCGTCCTCGGGCTGGTGCTCGCCTTCGTCATCCGCGAATTCATCCGGGGCTTTCCCGAGTTGACCCAGCAGGTGACCGGCACGGTCAACTCGGTGAAGAAGTGGCTGGTCGAAGGACCGTTCTCCCTCGACGCGAAGCAGGTCGACAACGTCGGAGCCGACATCGTCGACTTTCTCAACCACAACCAGGAGCGGGTTACCAGCGGGGCGCTCGCCACGGCGACGACCGCCACCGAGATCATCACCGGAGCGCTGCTGGCCCTGTTCCTGATGATCTTCTTCCTGTACGGCGGCGGCCAGATCTGGGCGTTCCTGACCAACCTCGTCCCCGCCGCCAACCGGGAGCGGGTGTTCGCCGCGGGCCACGCCGGATTCGGCACCCTCGTCGGCTACGTCCGCGCGACCGTCGCGGTGGCGCTGGTCGACGCGGTCGGCATCGGCGTCGGTCTGGCCATCATCGGCGTGCCGCTCGCCCTGCCCCTCGGCTCGCTGGTCTTCCTGGGTGCCTTCATCCCGATCGTCGGCGCCCTGGTCACCGGCGGCGTCGCGGTACTCGTCGCGCTGATCACCAACGGCTGGCTGGCCGCACTGATCGCGCTGGCGATCGTCGTCGCCGTCATGCAGCTGGAAAGCCATGTGCTGCAGCCGTTCCTGCTGGGCCGGTCGGTGCGACTGCATCCGGTGGCGGTCGTGCTGGGCATCGCCGGGGGCATCGTGCTCGCGGGCATCATCGGGGGTCTGCTGTCGGTGCCGCTGATCGCTTTCGCCAATACGGCGATCAGGGAGCTGCGGCGGTGGCCGGAAGCGCAGCGGCAGGTCGACGACGGTGAGGCGGACGCGGTGCGCGGCGTGGTGCTCGCCGCCGATCCGGATCCGCCGACCTGGGACAGTCGATGACGCCGCGGGAGGAGACGGGCTCTTCGCGCGCCGCGGTGCGCCGCGCCTGGCTGGCGCAGGTGCGGACGCGCGTCGACGAGGACGCCTCGGCTCCGCTGTGGCGGGCGGCGCAGGTGTTCCGCGCGCTGTCGGTCGTGTACACCGTCGGCTTCCAGCTCGCCGTCAACGACGACCTGGACCGCCGGCGCACGGTCGCGCTGCTCTTCGCCGTCCTCCTCGGGTGGACGGTCGCGTGCGGAGTCGCCTACCTGGTGGGTTTCGGCCGCAACTGGAAGTGGGTCGGTGCCGAGATCGCGATCACCTGCGCGCTGATGCTGTCGACCTCGTACGTCGCCTCGTCGGAGTGGATCGCCGAGAACCAGCCCTGGCCGACGACGCTGTGGGCCTGCAACGCGGTGATCTCCGCGGCGATCCTGGGCGGCGCGAGCGGCGGCGGTCTGATCGGGCTGCTGGTGTGGGGTTCCTCGGTCGTGGTCAAGGGCAGCGCCTCGCTGAACCTCGGGCGCAACGCACTGCTGATCCAACTGCTGTTCCTCGGTCTGGTGGTGGGCTGGGCGGCGACCAGCGCCCGCCGCAACCACGAGCTGCTCACCCAGGCCGCGCGCTATGCCGCGGCCGCCGAGGAACGCGAGCGACTGGCCCGCCACGTCCACGACGGCGTGCTGCAGGCGCTGGCACTCATTTCCCGGCGCGGCCGCGAGATCGGCGGGGACACCGCCACACTGGCCGACCTTGCCGGCGAACAAGAGCAGGAACTGCGCCGCTTCCTCACCGATACGGCCGAGGAGGACCGCACCTACCGGGAGCGGATCGCGGCCACCGCGGCCGGCGACGTCGACCTCGTTCAGCTGTTGCGCAAGCACGCCGGGTCCGCGGTCCTGGTCAGCACCCCGCGCGACGCGGTTCGGGTGGCCGGCCAGGTGGGTGCCGAGATCGACGCGGCGGTCCGCAACGCGCTGGACAACGTCGAGCGGCACGCCGGCCCGCAGGCGCGGGCGTTCGTGCTGCTGGAGGATCTCGGCGACGAGCTGGTGATCAGCATCCGCGACGACGGTGTCGGGATCGAGCCGGGCCGGCTCGAGGCCGCCGCCGACGAGGGGCGGCTGGGTGTCGCGCAGGCCATCATCGGGCGCATCGAGGCGCTCGGCGGCCGCACCGAACTGGATTCGCGGCCGGGCGCGGGAACCGAATGGGAGCTGATCGTGCCGCGATCGCTCCCGGCCGGTACGGAGAACTTCGACCGGGGAAACCAGGAGGACCGATGACGATCCGAGTCATGGTCGTCGACGACCACCCGATGTGGCGCGACGGCATCGAGCGCGACCTCACCGACGAGGGATTCGAGGTGGTCGCCACCGCAGACAGCGTCGGGTCCGCTGTGCGCCGGGCCGGCGCCGTGCGGCCCGACGTCGTGCTGATGGACATGCAGCTGCCCGACGGGAACGGCGCAGAGGCGACGGCACAGGTACTGGCCGTCTCGCCGTCGTCGCATGTCCTGGTGCTGTCAGCGTCCGACGAGCGTGACGACGTGCTGGAGGCGGTGAAGGCCGGCGCCACCGGATACCTGGTCAAGAGCGCGTCGCGGGACGAGATGATCGCCGGTGTGCGGGCGACCGCCGACGGGCAGGCCGTGTTCACCCCGGGACTGGCCGGATTGGTCCTGGGCGAATTCCGCCGGATGTCGGCCGGGGGAGAGGACCCGGAGAAGCCGGCACTGTCACCCCGGGAGACCGAGGTGCTGCGGTATGTGGCCAAGGGGATGACCGCCAAGCAGATCGCGGCCAAGCTGTTCCTCAGTCACCGCACGGTCGAGAACCACGTGCAGTCCTCGCTGCGCAAACTGCAGCTGGCGAACCGGGTCGAACTCGCCCGCTACGCGATCGAGCACGGGCTCGACGAGCCCGAAGAGGAGTGACCGGCCCGACCGCTACTCGTCCGCGCCCTTGTCGCGGGCGCGGCGCAGCAGATCCTGCACGCTGATCTCCTGATCGCCGCGATTGCCCGCCGCGCGCTTGCCGTCCTGATCGTCGTCGTCGAACTCCGCCTCGGCCTGGCCGAATCCCGACGCGGGCGTGATCGGCGGGGTGACCGGCGACGGCGGTGCCGCGGGCACCGTGGCGTCCTCGAAGCGGATGCCGCCTTCGCCCAGGCGCCAAGCGCCGGTGTCGGGGGTGTCCTCCGAGGTCGGGGTCGGGGTCACCGGCCGACGGGAGACACGCGGAGTCGGCGGCGGCGTCACTGGTTGAGACTGCGCCGGTGCTTGGCGCGGGGAGACCGGCTGGTCGCCGACGGCCGGGCTCGGTCGCGGCGTCACCGGTTGCTGCGGAACGGCAGGGTTCGCTCGCGGGGTGACCGGCGGCGTCGCCGGACGCTGCCGGGGGGTCACCGGCTGCTGCTGCGGCTGTCCCGGGGGTCCGGCCGGCGGTTGTTGCGCCGCGGGACCGCTCGGCCGCTGCGGTGGCGCCGGGACCGCCTGCGGTTGCTGAGGGGCCGGACCCGGCCGGGGACTCTCCCCGGTCGGGGCGGCCGGAGCCACCCGCCGCGAACGGCGGGACGTCGAGTTCGCGCTGGGGATCGCCGAGGTCGGCGCGCTGGCGATATAGGTGCCCGCCGACATCGACCGTGAGGCTGCGACGTTCGCGTCGACCATCTGATCCGGTTCGACGTCGAGGATGGTCTCGCCGAGGCCCAGTTTGCGCTGCAGCGTCTGCATCCACTGCGGCGCCCACCAGCAATCGTCGCCCAGCAGTTTCATGGTCGACGGCACCAGCAACATGCGGATGATCGTCGCGTCCAGGATCAGCGCCGCGATCATGCCGAAGGCGATGTACTTCATCATCACGATCTCCGACAGGGCGAATGCCCCGGTCACAACGACGAGGATCGCGGCGGCGGCGGTGATGATGCGGCCGGTGTGCGCGGTACCGACACGGATCGCCTCGGTGGTCGACGCCCCCTTCTGCCGCGCCTCGACCATCCGGGACAGCAGGAATATCTCGTAGTCGGTGGAGAGGCCGTACACGATCGCGATGATCAGCACGAGCACCGGCGCGAACAGCGCGCCCGGCGTGAAGTTCAGCAGGCTGGAGCCGTGGCCCTCGACGAACATCCACGTCAGGATGCCCAGCGTCGCACCCAGACCGAGCGCCGAGACGAGTGCGGCCTTGATCGGCAGCACGATCGACCCGAATGCGAGGAACATCAAGAAGCCGGTGACGAGCACCAGGATCACCGTCATCAGCGGCAATCGGGCCATCATCGCGTCCATCGAGTCCTGCGTCAGCGTCGGCGTCCCGGCGATGTACATGCGCATGCCGTCGGGTTGCTTGAGCGAGCGCAGGTACTTCACCGCTTCCGCCGTCACGTCGGTTTGCGAGGGGTCCCGCAAACCGGCGGCCATCTGCGAGACCACATAGCTGGAATCGCCCCAGGACGCGGAGCTGCCGCCGCCGCCAGCGTTGTCGGGCGACATCGTGAACTCTTTGGTGAAGTATTTCTGGTCGTCCGGAACCCCGCGGTCGTGGGCATTCGCCTCGGCGGCCAGCGTGTTCAGCGCCTCGGTGTCGGCGGTGTCGCCGTCGTAGAGGACGATGATCTTGACTTCCTCGGTACGTGCGGCGGGGAAGGCCTTGTCAAAGGCCTCCTGCGCTTGGCGCGTCGGGTTGTCCGGCGGCAGGTACCGCTCGCTGATACCGCCGAACGCGATGTTGCCGAATGGAATGATCAATGCGAGCAACAGCAGCACGGTGGGAACCGCGGTCTTGAGCGGGTGCTTCATCACCCAGCCCGACAGCTTGCCCCAGAAGCCGTCTTCGACTTCCTGTTTGGTCTTGGTCCGGCGCAGGAACGAGAAGCTGAAGGCGTCGATGCGGCGGCCGAGGATCGACAGGATCGCCGGCAGCACCGTGATCGACAGGAAAGCGGCAAGGGCCACCGACGCGATCGCGCCGTACGCCACCGACTTGAGGAAGCCCTGCGGGAAGATCAGCAGACAGGCGATCGCCGCGATGATGATCGTCGCCGAGAACCACACGGTTTGGCCGGCGGTCATCACGGTTCTTCGGACCGCGGCTTTCGTCGTATAGCCCTCGGCCAATTCTTCGCGGAACCGGCTGACGATGAACAGGCCGTAGTCGATCGCGATACCCAGCCCGATCAGCGTGACCACCGATTGGGCGAAAATGTTCAGCTCGGTCACCGTCGCCAGGAATTTCATGATGCCCAGCGATCCGGCGATGGTGAGACCACCGATCAACACGGGCAGCGCGGCCGCCACGACGCCGCCGAAAACGAAGAAGAGCATGATCGCGACGACGGGCAGCGCGATGACCTCGGCGCGATGAATGTCGCGCGCCATGCCCTCGCTCATCGAGTTGGCGATGGGTTGGAGGCCGGCCAGGTCGAACCTCGCGCCGGGTAAGTCGAAACGCTCGCCGATGTTGTCGAAAGCCGGTTTGAGTTCTTTGAAGTTGTTGAGGATCGACGTGTCGTCGTGCCCGACGACGCCGATGCTGACGAACGCCTTGTTCTCGTCCAGATTGAACATGCGTTCTTGCATCTGACGCTGGGATTCCCGCGCCAGTGGACTGCCGTCACCGGCGTTGAACGGGTCATAGATACCGGGATCGTCGCGGCCGACGAGGTGCTTGGTCTTCTCGCCCGTCACGAGATCCTGAACGAAGTTCTCCATCTTCGTCTGGAACTCGATATCGGTGATCTTCTGCCCCTCCGGGGGAGTCACCATCAGAACGATGTCGGATTTGTGGTCGCGGCCCAGCGCCTTATCGGCGATGATCGAGCCCTTCACGGACTCCGATCCCGGGTCGAACCAGCCGCTCTGCG
Source organism: Gordonia araii NBRC 100433 (assembly GCF_000241265.1). Taxonomy (GTDB): domain Bacteria; phylum Actinomycetota; class Actinomycetes; order Mycobacteriales; family Mycobacteriaceae; genus Gordonia; species Gordonia araii. Next base: position 84,151 of record NZ_BAEE01000068.1, on the reverse strand, counting down.
ACAGGTGATTGGGCAGATCAAGGCCGTAGAGGCCGAGACCGGCCATCATCGCCACCATGACGGCGATGACGGTGTACCGCATTCGATGAACAAACGCGCCGATCCATCCGAACACCTTCGGTTCCTTTCGTTACCCGGCAGGCTCCGACCGCGTACCGGCTGAACCCACGTCGGCCCATTCTTCCAGGAAACGCCTGAATGCAAACTGAGCAGGCCGGAAATTCGGCGCCTTTCTATGACTAGGGCAACACTGCTCCGCGCAGGGTGAGGGCTATCGCAACAGCGAGCTGAGCGGCCGGAACGGCGGCAGCCAGGCGCCGTCGTCGGGCAGCGCGTCGAGGGAGATCCGCGGTAGCGGCTCCCGGAACACGTTGGGGATGTCTTCGAGGTCGACGAAGGTCAGGTTGTCGACCCCTTGCGCCCAGCTGGCGTGCTCGCGGAATCCGATCACGGTCACCGGCACGCCGTCGTCGGCGAGTTCGAGCAGCGGTTCGCGGAACGCCTGACCGTCGGCGGAGGCGACGATCAGACCGGCCAGCCCGGTGGTGTGGTGGCGTAGGGCGATGTGGTCGAGCATGTCCTGGTCGACATCGGTGTCGTCGGCGAGTTTCGGCTTGGCGAACACCGCGAACCCGACGTTGCGCAACGCGTCGACCCACGGCCGGACCACCTCGGCGCTACCCGGACTGATGTTGGTGAACACCGTCGCCTCGGGCTCGATCGCGGTCGATACCCCCTCGGGCAGGGGCGGGGAATCGCCGGCGGAGCGCAGCGCCTCGGTCCGGCCGAGCAACCACCGGCCGACCGCGTCGAAGCGCGGCCGGTGAGCGGCATTCGGCCGGCCGCCGATGATGGCGCCGAGACCCATGTCCATGTTCGGCGCGTCCCAGACGAGCAACACGCGACGGGCGCGGGACTGACCGGAGATGATCTCGCCCACCGAACCTTCTGTACTGCTCATTTCTCCCCCTCGGCCCGCGTGTAGATGAACTCCGTGACGACGCGGCCCTCGTCGGCCGCACGTCCCTCGAACTTGGTGGTCGGACGCGCCAGCGAGATCGGACTCTCGGTGGCCAGCGCGTGATCGGCCCCGCTCGCGCTGCTCCCGGCGGCCAGCGGAACCAGGTGGGTACGGCTGGTGTCCTGGTTGTCGAGCAGCTCCCGAATCCACTCGGTGTAGTCGGCGTGATCGGTCGCGATGTGCAGCACCCCGCCGTCGACGAGCCGTTCGGCCATCATCGCCAGCGTCCCCGACTGCAGCAGCCGCCGCTTGTGGTGACGGGCCTTGGGCCACGGGTCGGGGAAGAAGACGCGGATGCCCAGCAGGCTCTTCGGTTCGATCAGCTCGTCGAGCACGACGACCGCGTCACCGCGGATCATCCGGACATTGGTGAGTCCGCCGCGGTCGACGAGTCCGACCAGCTGCGCGAGACCCGGTTGGTAGACCTCGACGGCGATCACGTCGAACTCCGGTTCCTCGGCCGCCATCGCTGCCGTCGAGATGCCGGTGCCCGAGCCGATCTCCAGGATCAGCGGTGCGTCGCGGCCAAACCATTCCGCCGCGTTCAGGGGCGGTTCGGTCACCGTCCCGTCCGGGTCGCGGCCGATGCGCAGGTCGCGACCCAGCTCCGGCCAGAGGTTCTCCCAGTTCCGGCGCTGGCCGGGCGTCAGGGTGCCGCGCCGGAACCGGAAGCTGGTCACGCGCGGATAGAGCCGGGACTGATCGACGGTATCGCTCACCCGACCATCGTCTCACCTGATTACATGGTGGTCGTCGACTACCGGGGAGGTCGGCCGGATCGGGGGAGCTACCAGACCATGGGGGAATCGGCACGGCGCGAGCGCAGGCACGCGCGTTTCGGCCGGATCGCGGTGACGATGCCGGATCCGGTGCTGGCCGCCGCGTTGACGGCGGAAGGGTTCACGCTCGACGTCGAGGCGCCGGGGGCCGTCGGATTGTGCTGTGTCGACGTCGGCGAGGACGTGCACGGCGGTGAATTCGACGCCGAGGGGGTGGCGGCACAGCTGCGCGCGATCGGGCAGCGCGCTTACGAGGTGGCGCTGGTCGGCGTGGGGATCGAAGCCTGTCCCGATTGGCCGGCCCGGATGGCGCGGCTGGCGTCGGCGGTGGACCCGGACGGATCGCTGCCGGTGTTCGCCGTCGCCCTGGACATCGCCGCCGACGGGAATGTCGAGGCGTCCGGGCTCGGCGAACTCGTCGCGTGGGCCGTTGCGGAGGCCGACGCGATCGCCGGCGCGGAGTTGGCCCGTCGCGATGCCGCGGACCGGCTCACCGGGTTGCGCGTCGGGTCGGCCGCCGTGCGCAGCTGGGCCGGCGCGCGGATTCACAGCGGCTTTCGCGAGGTGGCTTCGGCCGCGCAGCGCGAGGCGGCGTCGCTGCGGGCCGCCGATACCGCCGCGTTCGTCCGATGGGTGCGCTGGTCCGCCGCCGATTTCGAGGAGCGCATGGTGGCGGCGGTCGCCGAGCAGGCCGCGCACCTGCGGGCGACGGCGCTGGTCGGGCTGCCCGCCGACGACCCGTCCGGCGAGCCGGTTCCGCCTCCCACCGCGCCGCCCGCCCATGGCTGGCCCCGCCGGACGTGGGGCGCGGAGGACGCGGTGATCGTGCTGATCGGGGCTTCGAGCGGGTTCGGCGTCGGGCGTCTGGCCGCGGGTTCGTTGTCGGGGTGGATGACGGGCTGGACCGCCGTGGTGCTCGCGGTGCTGGTCGGCGTCGCGGTGGCGGCCGGCGCGGTCGCGCTGCGTCGGCGCGTCCTGCTGCGCGGGCAAGCGCACGCGTGGGTAAGCGAGGTCGTGGCGGATGCTCGGGCGCGGACCGAGTGGCGGGCCGCCGCGCTGCTGAACGGAGTCGAGCCGGCGACCACCGCGCGCGTGCGACGGGCGGCATCGGCGTGACGGCCACCCGATCGGAGGGAACCGAACGGCGCGCCGCTGCGTCTAAGTACTGATGGACGGTGACTGGACGGATGGTGCGACTCCCGAGGACGGCGCGGCCGGTGGAGTCGCCGAGCACCTGTGGCTGGCCGAGTCCGGACGGCTGTGGGATCTCGGTCCGGCGACCGCCGACACCGATGCCGACGGCGTCCACGACAGCCTCGCCCGCAACGACCGAGACGGATTGACCGTCTTCACCGACACCGATCGGGACGGCCGGGTGGACCTCATCACCCGCGTCGGCGCGGACGGCTCGGTGGCGTCGTCGGTCTACGACGAGAAGACCGGGCGCTGGAGCGCGGCGAAGCCCGGCCGGCTGCGGTAGAACCGCATGCCCACCCAATCCGCCGATGCTCAACCCAGCTCCCGATCGACCAGGTAGATCGCGTATCCTGAGGGGCGGATCGACCGCGTTGCAGGCGGTCGTCGACTTCAGGAGACGCTTCAATGACCTCTGCCACGATTCCCGGTCTGGACGCCGCCAGCGCGCCCACGAAACACGCTGACCTGCTCGCTTGGGTCGCCGAGGTTGCCGAGCTGACCCAGCCGGAACGCGTCGTGTGGTCCGACGGCAGCGACGAGGAGTGGGACCGGCTGAGCGCGCAGCTCGTCGAGGCCGGCACCATGGTCAAGCTCAACGAGGAGAAGAAGCCCAACTCGTTCCTGGCCCTGTCCGACCCCGCCGACGTCGCTCGCGTCGAGTCGCGCACCTACATCTGCAGCAAGACCGAAGAGGGTGCCGGCCCGACCAACAACTGGATGGACCCAGACGAGATGCGGGCCACCATGACGGAGCTGTACCGCGGCAGCATGCGCGGGCGCACCATGTACGTCATCCCGTTCTGCATGGGCCCGCTCGGCAGCGACGACCCGAAGCTGGGCATCGAGATCACCGACTCGGAGTACGTCGTGCTGTCGATGCGCGTCATGACCCGCGTCGGCCCGAAGGTGCTGGAGGCACTCGGCGACGACGGGTTCTTCGTCAAGGGCCTACACTCGGTCGGCGCGCCGCTGGAGCCCGGCCAGGAGGACGTGCCGTGGCCGTGCAACACCGAGAAGTACATCACCCACTTCCCCGAGACCCGTGAGATCTGGTCCTACGGCTCGGGCTACGGCGGCAACGCGCTGCTCGGCAAGAAGTGCTACTCGCTGCGCATCGCGTCGGCGATGGCCCACGACGAGGGCTGGCTCGCCGAGCACATGCTGATCCTCAAGCTGATCTCCCCGGAGGACAAGGCCTACTACGTCGCCGCCGCCTTCCCGAGTGCCTGCGGTAAGACCAACCTCGCGATGATCCAGCCGACCATCCCCGGGTGGCGCGCCGAAACCGTCGGCGACGACATCGCCTGGATGCGCTTCGGCGAGGACGGTCGCCTCTACGCGGTGAACCCCGAGTTCGGGTTCTTCGGCGTCGCGCCCGGCACCAACCACAGCTCCAACCCGAACGCGATGAAGACAATCGAGGCGGGTAACACGATCTACACGAACGTCGCGCGCACCGACGACGACGACGTGTGGTGGGAAGGTCTCGAAGGCGAGCCCGACCACCTGATCGACTGGAAGGGCAATGACTGGTTCCTGCGGGAGACCGAGACGCTCGCCGCGCACCCGAACTCGCGTTACTGCACGCCGCTGTCGCAGTGCCCCTCGGTCGCCCCGGAGTGGGACGATCCGCAGGGCGTGCCGATCTCGGCCATCCTGTTCGGCGGTCGCCGCAAGACCACCATTCCGCTCGTCACCGAGGCCCGCGACTGGGCACACGGTGTGTTCATGGGTGCCACCGTCGGCTCCGAGCAGACCGCGGCGGCCGAAGGGACCGTCGGCAAGGTGCGCCGCGACCCGATGGCGATGCTGCCGTTCATCGGCTACCACGTCGGCGACTACCTGCAGCACTGGCTCGACATCGGCGAGAAGGCCGACGCCGACAAGCTCCCGAAGATCTACTACGTCAACTGGTTCCGCCGCGGTGCCGACAAGCGCTTCCTGTGGCCGGGCTTCGGTGAGAACAGCCGTGTACTGGAATGGATCGTCGACCGCATCGAAGGTCGCGCAGACGGTCAGGAGACTCCGATCGGCATCGTCGCCACCCCGGAGGCTCTCGATCTCGACGGGCTCGACGTCGACCCGGCCGACGTCGCCGAGGCGCTCAACGTCGACAAGGCGGAGTGGCGGGACGAGCTGCCGTCGATCAACGAGTGGTTCGACTTCATCGGCGACAAGCTGCCCGCACAGCTGGCTGACGAGCTCGACGCGCTGACGAAGCGGCTCGCCGACTAGGAGCCTCACCCGCGAGCGACGGCAACTTGTGGCACCGTGGAACCCATGTCTGCCACCTCAGTCGACGCGGCCCCCACCTCCACCGCGGCCAGCGCCGCCGAACTGACCAAGGTCTACGGATCCGGCGACACGGCGGTCCACGCGCTGCGCGGAGTGAGCGTGGACTTTCCGGCCGGCGAGTTCACCGCGATCATGGGACCGTCCGGCTCGGGCAAGTCCACGCTCATGCACTGCCTCGCGGGCCTGGACACCCCGTCGTCGGGAAGGGTCCGCATCGGTGACACCGACCTCACCGGTCTCGGCGACAAGGCGATGACCGTGCTGCGGCGCGACCGCATCGGATTCGTCTTCCAATCGTTCAACCTCGTCCCGACTCTCACCGCGCGGGAGAACATCACCCTGCCGTGCGATATCGCCGGTCGGGACGTCGATCAGGGGTGGATGGACACCGTCGTTTCGCGGCTCGGGATCGGCGAGCGGCTGGAGCACCGGCCCAGCGAATTGTCCGGCGGGCAGCAGCAGCGCGTCGCGTGCGCCCGGGCCCTCGTCGGCCGGCCGGCGATCATCTTCGGCGACGAGCCCACCGGCAACCTCGACTCCCGGTCGTCGGGCGAAGTCATGTCCATCCTGCGGGCGGCGACCGACGAGTTCGGCCAGACCGTCGTCATCGTCACCCACGATCCGCGCGCGGCGTCCTACGCCGACCGCGTCGTCTTCCTCGCCGACGGCCAGATCGTCAACGAGCTGCGCAACCCGGACGCCGACGGGGTCTTCGAGGTCATGCGCCACCTCGACGACAAGACCGGCCCGGGCAGCGACCTGACGGCCGCCGGCTCGAGCGGTTCGACGGCGGCGACGCCCAACGTCGTACCGAACGTGGTGCGCTCGGCGAGGGCGGCGACCGACGATCCCGGGGGGACCGGTACCGCGGCGACCGGGGCGGACAAGTAGCCGTGGCATCGGTCATGCGCCGCGTGTCGGTGCGCAACCTCGGTGCCCACAAGGTCAGGCTGTTCCTGACTGTCTTCTCCGTCGTGCTGGGGACATCTTTCGTCGCCGGCTCGATGATCTTCACTTCAAGCATCTCGCACGCGTTCACCAGCATCTTCGACAACACCGCCCAGGGCGTCGCTGTACAGGTCGCACCGCGCAACCCCTCGGAGATGGCCGCGTCGGGCGCCCAGGCGAGTCCCGGCGTGCCCAACGCGATCGTCGACAAACTGCGCGCCAACCGCGACCAGCTCGGGTACGACCGGCTGGCCGTGAACTACAACGGGCTGGTGGCCGTCGCCACCGCCGACGGCAAGGCGCTGCAGACCGGCAACGCCCCGAGCGTCGGCACCACCTACCTCCCGCCCGACCGTGCGGTGGCGCTGGAGGAGAGCAGGATCCTGCCGGGTGGACGCGGTCCGGAACGGGCCGGCGAGATCGCCATCAACTCCACGGCCGCCGAGAAGGCCGGTCTGCGCGTCGGGTCGAAGACCAAGATCGTCACCGGCCAGGGCCGGTCCGAGCCGCAGGACGTCACGGTCGTCGGGCTGCTCGACTGGCCGTTCGAGGTCGGCGGCTTCGTCAACGTCGCCTTCGACGAGGAGACCGCCAGCCGGATCTTCTCCGACGGCGGGCACGCCGGCACCGTCTCCCTCTCGGCGCGCCCGGGGGTCTCCGACGCCGAACTGGCCGAACGCGTCCGAAACCTCATCGGTCCGACTCCGCTCAAGATCCAAACCGGCGACGAGGTGCGGCAGGAGGCCAAGGACGCGATCAACACGTTCCTGCAGATCTTCACCTACATCCTGCTGGCCTTCGCCGGCATCGGGATCATCGTCGGGACGTTCATCATCTACAACACGTTCGCGATGATCGTCGCGCAGCGCAACCGCGAACTGGCGCTGCTGCGCGCGGTAGGGGCCAGTCGACGTCAGGTTTCGCGGTCGGTGCTGACCGAGGCCTTCATCGTCGGTCTGCTCGGCGCGGCGACGGGACTGGCCGCCGGGATCGGCTTGGCCGCTGGCCTGCGGGCCATCGCGATCGCCACCACCGGATTGCCCGACGGCGGGTTGCGGATCACCCCGTCGGCGGTGATCGCGACCCTCGTCGTCGGTGTCGTGGTGACGATGCTCAGCGCGTGGCTGCCGGCACGGCGGGCCGCACGCGTCGCGCCGGTGGAGGCGATGCGCGCGACGATGGCCGAGCCGCGGTCGCTGCGGATCCGCACCATCGCCGGGCTGGTCGTCGGCGCGGCCGGTATCGCGGTCACCGTCGCGGCCGCCCTGCGCCAAGGCGTCGGCCCTGCGCTGGCGGTGGGACTCGGCGCCATTCTGCTCATCGTCGCGGTCGTGCTGGTCGCACCGGCGCTCTCGCGGCCCGTGATCGCCGCGCTGGGTCTGATCACCCGGCCGTTCGGCAAGATCGGGCAGTTGGCCCGTACGAACGCCGTCCGCAATCCGCGTCGCACCGCCGCCACCGCGTTCGCCCTGACGATCGGGCTGATGCTCGTCGCGGTGATCGGCACCCTCGGCTCGACCTTCAAGGCGACCATCGACGAGTCGCTGGACAGCAACGTCGCCGCCGACTTCTTCGTCACCGGCCTCAACAACGCCCCGGTTCCACCGCCGGTGCTGCAGGCCGCCCGGGATGCGGATGGGGTCGCCGAAGCGGTCGGCGCCGGAATGGTCGTCAGCACGGTCGGCGGCAAACAGGTGATGGGCAACGCGGTCGTCGGCGGCCGCCTCAGCGACCTGGTGCGCTACACGGTCGTCGAGGGCACGGACGTGACGCCCGACGGGATGCTCGTGGACGAGCCGACCTCGCGCGCACAGGGGTGGACGGTGGGCAAGACGGTCACGTTCACCCGCGCCGACGGCGCGACGGTCGATGTGCCCGTGGTCGGGACCTTCGAGCGCAACGACGCGCTGGGCGCCTGGCTGGTCGGGAGCGACGCGTACGACCGGATCATGCCGCCGTCGACCCAGCTGCTGATGGGCGTCTTCGTGCGGGCCGACCCGAACGCCGACCCCGAAGCGGTGAAGCAGGCTCTCACCGACGCCACGGCGAAGTACCTGACGGTGCAGGTGCAGACGAACGAGGAGTTCAAGAGTTCGGTCTCGTCGATGATCGACCAGATGCTCGGTGTGCTCTACGCGATGCTCGGGTTGGCGCTGCTGGTCGCCGTGCTCGGCATCATCAACACGCTGGCGCTGTCGGTGGTGGAGCGCCGCCAGGAGATCGGAATGCAGCGCGCCATCGGCATGGTCCGCGGTCAGGTGCGCCGGATGATCTACCTGGAGTCGGTGCTGATCGCGGTCTTCGGCGCACTCCTGGGTGTCGCGCTGGGCACCGGGTTGGCCGTCGCCGTCGTGCGCACGCTGCGCGAATGGGGCATCGGCAACCCGGTGCTGCCGTGGCCGCTGATCGTGCAAACCCTCGTCGGGGCGGCCGTCGTCGGCGTGATCGCCGCGGTGTGGCCGGCGATCCGGGCGGCGCGCACCAAGCCGCTCGAAGCGATCGCCGACGAGTGAGCGCCCCCACGGATTGGGGCGCCTCTCAGGTGTGTGGTGCCACAATGGCTGCATGACCCAACCGCAGAATCCGCAGGATCCGTTCGCATCGTCGACGCGACGGTTCGATCCGGACCAGCCGACGAGCGCGTACCCGTCGGAGCCCTACCCGGATGCCGGGCAGCAGTACGGGACCGCCCAGTACGGGGCTGAACAGTACGGTCAGGACTACAACGGCGGGGGCGGCTCCAGGCGCACCAAGGTCCTCATCGGGTCCATCGTCGCCGCACTCCTGGCGATCCTGCTCGTCGCCTTCCTCATCTCCGTGACGGGAGGCAAGGGATCCGACGAGCCCGTCCCCGTGACGTCGGAGACGACCTCGTCGACGACCACCGAGGAGACCACGACCTCGGAGACGACGACCAGCGAGGAGACGAGCACCGAGACGTCCCCGCCGGCACCGGCCGGACAGGTCGTCTACCGCCTCGTCGGCGACGGCGACCTGATCGTCGTGCGCTACAACCAGGGTGCTGGGCAGCAGACGCTGGCGACGGTGCGCTCCCCGTGGTCGGTGACGGCCAACGTGCCCGACGGAGCGGCGAGTTTCGACGCGATCGTCGTGCGGGGCTCGGTGACCTGCCAGATCCTCGTCGGCGGCGCGGTGGTCACCGAGGGCACCAGCTCGGGCGGCCCGCTGAACTGCTCGGCGACGGTGGAGTAGACGATGAACGCATTCCAACGTGCGGCCAAGCTCGCGAACACGGTGTTCGCACCACTGCTGTCGGCACCGGTGCTGGGCCCCGTGCTCAGCCGCTCGATGGCGGAGATCTCCTATGTCGGGCGCAAGAGCGGGCGACCGATCACGTTGATCGTCTCCTACCGTCGCAAGGGCGACGACGTGGTGCTCATCGGCGTGGCAGCGGCGGATCAGAAGACGTGGTGGCGCAACTTCTATCCCGACGGCGCTCCGATCACCGTGCACCTCGACGGCCGTGACCGCACCGGATTCGCGGTCGCGCGCCGCGACGAGCGCGGCACGTCGGTCAAGGTCACCCTCGACTGACCGGCGTCGTCACATCTCCTCGGCGCCGATGAGCGCGGCGTCCGGCGCGACAGGTTCGTCGTCGGCTTTGCCCAGGCGTACCAGCGAGACGACCGCGATCGCGATGACGCAGTAGGCCGCGGCGAACCAGTAGGGGGCGGGAGCTCCGAAGCTCGACGCGATGAAGGCGACGACCATCGCCGACGCCGCGCCGCCCATCCAGCGCAGGAAGCTGTAGCCGGCGCTGGAGACCGAGCGGGGCGTGTCGGCCGAGCCGCTGGACATCGCGACGCTGGTGAACAGGCTGTTCAGCACACCACCGGGGATGCCCGAGGCGATCACCGCGGCGCCGATCAGTTCGACGGAGTGGATACCGACGCCGATGGCCGCGACGCCCATGATCATCGCGTACAGGGCGATGCTGACGATGACTCCGGCCTTCTGGCCGAGCGCGTCGGCGATGCGCGGGGCCAGGAACACGCCGGTGACCGCGGTGAGAGCGCCCCAGCCGAAGAACACGAGTCCGACACCGATCGGGCCGACGCCGCCGTGACCGCTGGCCTTGCTCGCCGCGGAGAGCGCCAGCGGCGACCATGCCACCACGGTGAACAGGGCACCCATGTAGAAGGCAGCGCCGACGCCGGTGATGGCCAGCGTCGGGTTGCGCAGCGCCTTGAGCGGGGCGGTGAACCCTACCGCGGGGCGCGCGGCCCGTGGCTTGTCGGTGGGCAGCATGATCGCGCACAGGATCGCGCCGATCAGCATGAGCAGCGCGGTTCCGGCGAACGGTGCCTGCCAGGCGAAGGTGCCGAGCAACGCGCCCAGCAGCGGTCCGACGGCCAGGCCGGCGCCCAGGGCGGCCTCGTAGAGGAGGATCGCTCCGCGCTCGCCTCCCTTGGCCTCGCCGACGATGAACGCCAGGGCGGTGGCCATGAACAACGCGTTGCCCAGGCCCCAGAACACCCGCAGGGCGATGAGCTGGTCGATGTTGGTGCCGAGGACGCTGACGCCGGCGGCGAAGACGATCAGCAGCAGGCCGACCGTCAGCGTCTTCTTCGGTCCGAAGCGGTAGGAGGCCCAGCCGGTGATCAGCATGGCGAAGACCTGGATGCCGAGGTAGACGCCGAACAGCAGGGTCAGTTTCGACTCGGGGGCGCCGAGTGCCTCGGCGATGGTGTTGAGGATCGGGTCGACCAGACCGATGCCCATGAACGAGATGACCGCGGCGAATGCCGTGACCCAGACGGCTTTGGGCTGCTGGCGGAAGGTGTCCATGAGCGACGGGTGCGCCCCGCTCGGCTCGGTGGGTGCGGTGCGCTGGTCGCGGTCGATCGTTGCGGTCACTGAATCCTTCTTCACTGGTGCTGTTCGGCTACTCGTCGGTCGACGCGGCTTCGGGGATGATCGGGATGTCGTCGAGCCGGCGCTGTAGTTCGGCGAGGGCATCGGCGCTGGCGGCCAGCGCGTCGCGATGGTCGTCGGAGAGCTGGGCCAGCGCTTGGGCGAGGGCGTCGTCCCGCCGGCGCCGGACCTGTTCGACGGTCGTGCGGCCCTGCGCGGTGAGTTCGACGACGACGGCACGACGGTCGTCGGCGTCGGGGCGTCGGGTCACCAGGCCGAGCTTGGCCAGACCGTCGACCAGAGCCGTTGCGGTCGGCATCCGGATGCCCTCGCGCTCGGCGAGCGCGCCCATCCGCAGCGGGCCGTGGAAGAGCAGGGTCGACAACGCCGAGGACTGGGCGGCGCTCAGACCCGCGATCGGGGCGCGGCGGCGCAACGCCAGGTAGAGACGAGTGATCGCCGGACGCAGGTCGCGGGCCAGATCATCGTTCGAACTCACCAGGTCAGAATATTACTTAGGCTTACGAAATAAAAGTGGAGACGGCGTGATCCGTGCCACCCGCGTGCGGCTGGTCGCACCAGGCGCTGATAATCGCCTCCATGGGCGGGTACCAGCACGCGTGCCGATGCGTGATCGCGCATTTCGTCATGCATGATCATGAACTATGCGCTACTCTTCGACACAATATGTGATTTGTCCAACAGGGGGAGCAAGATGACGACGCCCAGACCCGCGCGCGCTACTGGCTCGCGGCAGCCGCAGCGGTGATGCTTGGAGTCGGCCTAGTGACGGCTGTGACGGCGACGAACGCGCCGCCCACCGCCAACGCCGATGCGCTGTGCGACCAGATGCGCCGCGAGCACGGACCGTACTGGCCGTGCATCAACGTGCCGACCTACACCCCGCAGCCGACGCAGAACACCCCGCCGCCGACGGCGCCGACTCCCGGCGGACCCGGCTCAGGGCCGAACGCGGGCGGTTCCCCCGGCCCTGGCCCTGGTACCGGCAATGGCACCCCGATCATCCCGGTCCCTGGCTACCGTGCGCCGGGACTCCCCGGGCAGACACGGCCCCCGGCGCAGACCACAGGCCAACAGCGGCCAGCGCCGCAGAACCCGGCACCGCAGGCGCCAGCGCCCACTCCGGCGGCGAGAGTCGACCCAGGCAAGGTTACTGGCACGATCTACTTCAACAAGGAGGAGACGGATGAGGTTGCGAATGGCGACCTCACCGCGTTGAGTACGTGCGGACTGCTCTGGTCAAAACCCACCGGGGCAGCGTTGTGCGGTATCGCGGCATCGGCCATCATCACGCAGGCCGGGCGCGCCCAGAGGCGGCAGATGTGCTTGAAGATCAAATACACACAAACGTGGCCATGGACTCCCTTACCTCCATCGGCGCAAGCCGCCTGGCCGGACATCTACAGCGGCCCCGACTGCAAGTAGGAGCATCAGATGACCAAACGGCAGCCATTGCTCCGAACGTATCGCACCCCGTGGAAGACGCCGATTCGGATACTCGTACTAGTTCTGGCAATCGTCGCCATTCTCGTCGCCAGCGTGCTGACCGCCCACGTGGACCGCTGGGTGCAAGCGATCACTCTCGCGTCGATTTTCCTGGGCTACAACCTGCTGGTATTCGTCTGGTGGCGCCGGGATCGGCGCGCGGCCGAGAGCGAGGAACACCGATGACCGCAACACGCCTTCCCGTTCGGTCGCGGGCGCTGGCCACCGTCGCAGCGGTTGCGGCGATCGCCCTGTTACCTGCCTGCTCGCCAGACGACGACACTCGCAGCACGGTCACGGTGCCCAGCGGCCTGGAGCAGCCCAGCGGTCAACTGAACGAACTCCTCCTGTAACCGGCAGACTTCGGGTCCGGAGCTAAGGAGGTCCGGGTGCCGAAGAAGCTGGCCGACCATGTGCTCAGCACCATGAACTCGATCAAAGTCGAGCCCAAAGAGTGCAACGAGAAGGACTGGACCGCCCAGCTCAACAACGCCGGCAAACAACCGCAGATCGTGGTGAGCATCCGGCAGCCTGGCGCGCGGCAGGTCATCGCCTCCAACATCGTGATGCCTGCTCCCGAACATCACACCACCCTGCGCAATCAAGTCACCAAGTGCGCCAAGATCGACATGACCGCCGGAACGCAGAAGGCCACCACCACATTTGAAGAGGTCGACCTCGGCATATCGGGAGACGTCGAGACGTTCGCGACTCGCTCCGTCACCACGGGCTTCGACGGCGCGAAGGAAACCGCCTTCGAGGCGCACGTGAACGTCCGACACCGCGCGCTGTACTACCGGGTGGCCGGCACCGACGACGAGCAACTATTCCGCACGATCGTGGAACGCGGCGTCACGCGAGCCGCGGCCGTCAGGTGAGCTGATCACGGTCGAACTCGCGGGGATGTAGAACGTCCCTCTAGGCGCTGATGATCGCTTCCACCGAGGTGAGGAAGTCGCGGGTCGTCTCGGCGTCGGCGCCGGGGAAGTGGTGCGCGAGTCGTTCGACGCTGGTCGGCGAGAACGGATGCGCGACCAGCTCGTCGAGGTCGTCGCGGCGGATGGCCACGTCCATCGCGCGTTCTTCGAGATAGCGCTCGACCCAGGCGGTGACCGCGCGCCGCGCGGCGAGATCGCTCGACCACGGCGCCGGGAGTTCGTCCGGCCGGTCGTCCTGCTGCTCTCGGGACGGGCTCTCGAACGTGTCGTGATCGTCGAGGACGAACCGGACCGTGCGGCCGGCACCGTCGTCGACGAGGAGGTCGTGGCCGTCGAGGGTCACGAGGTCGTCGGATCCGGTCAGACGGGTGATCGCTCCGTAAGCGGCGAGCCGGCGGAAGGCAGCGGCGGTCATGTGTCCTTTGTACTCAGCGCCTCGGTCGCGGCGGCACCGAGGTGGCGGCCGAGTTCGGTGTAGGCCGCGAACTGGCCTTCGTTGAACCACTGGTCCGAGGTGGAATCGTGGGGGAAGACCGGATTGTTGTCGGCGTAGGTGAGCAGCCACGGCGGCAGGTCCGGGGTGAGCACCGCTTTGGCCAGAAGGAGGGTGCCGGACTTGCCGCCGGCGACGTCGGGGTAGGTGAACCGCACCCGGACGATCGACGAGTCGGCCAGGCGACGCTGCAGTTCCGGGGTGATGCCGGTGTCGTCGACGGGCGACGCGGAGCCGGGCACGAGTTGAGTGGGGGAGTGCCGTTCGTCGACGTCGAATCGCACGCCGAGTTCGGATTCGGCCAGGCGCATCGCATCGGCGAAGGTCGTGAGGCTGGGCGGGGCGTCACCGCTGGCGTCGATCGCGATGATCGTCGTGCATCGTCGGCGCAGGGCCTCGACGAGGCCGAGGTTCTCGTAGTGTCCGCCGTCGGTGAGCTGCACCAGCCGGCCGCGGCCGGAGTTCAGACCGAAGACCTCTCGTGCCAGGTAGCTGATCCCGCGGAAGCTGGGCAGCCCGTGCGGCCAGGCCGGGTTGTCGCGTTCGAACCGGGACTGGTGGAGGAACCGCGGATTCGGCAGCCAGCTCCCCAGCCGCGCACCGGAGATCGCGAGCAGCGTTTGGTAGCCGCGCGCGGCCCGGCCCATGGCCGACGCGAAGGCCGCGCCGCTGATCGCCACGGCCGCCTGCACGGTGAGGTCGCGCCGGATGCGCGTCGGCACGACGCGCGAGAGCGCTTCGGTCTCCAGCCAGCCCAGGTCGGGGCTGCCGACATAGTCCGCGGTGAAGACGAAGGACGCGGCGTTCTGCCCGCTGGCCGGTTTGTCTTCCCCCGACAGTGCGGTCGCCGCGGCGAAGACGAAGGCCGGTGTCGAGATGCCCGCTGCCGAGGACTCGGGGGGTACGGGCCACGCGAGCCGCGTGCGACGCGGTTCGCCGAACAGAGACAGCTCGGTCGACTCGGACGGCGGGTAGGCGACCGCGCGCCGTTCCCCGTCGGGCAGTCGTACCCGGCGCATGGCGAAGGCGCCCGCCAGCCGCCGGCGGTAGAACGGATGCAGACTCATCGATGTCACGTCGAACAGGGCGAGGACCGCGAGCACGGCGATCGCGACGAGTCCGACCGCGGCGACGCGGACGGTATCGGGAGAACCGGGCGTCGCGCCGCGCACCGCCCAGGCCGCGACACCGGCGACGGTGAGCAGCCAGGTGGCGAGCAGAACCACCAGGGTGAACAAGACGAGTGCCAGCTGGAGCGCGCCCTGCGGGACGGCGCGCCGCTGCGGCGCCGACCTGCCGCGCAGTCGAGCGACGAGCGCCGCGAGCATGCCGCGGTTGCGCCAGAGGATCGCGGCCAGCACGGCCGCATAGTTCAGCGCGAGGACCGAGGACACCGGTGCGGCGATCCCGCCCGGGCCCGATTCGCCGGTCGCGGACCACACGACGCGCATCCCCCACGGGATGGCGAAGGTCGCGAGGGCGACGATCGCGGTACCGGCCGCGGCGACCTGCGCGACGCGTGTCAGCGTCGCGTTGAGATCGAGGGCCCAGCGCCGCGTCGATACCGCCTCCGCCAGGTTCGCCGCGACGAGGGCGAGCACGGTGATGGCCGCGAGCACGCCGAGCAGAATGAGCGAGGGCCTGGTGTTCGCCGTCGTCGTGGACCCCGCGTCGTCGAGTTCGACGGCGGAGAGCGGAATCTGTGCGTACAGCACCCCGAGCAGTACTCCGAGGATGACCGCGGGGGTGAACACGACCGCCAACGACAGCAGCATGTTCTTGGCGACGACCGCCAGCGCAACGGCGAGTTCGCGCGGCGAATCCGCGATGTAGCTGGCGCGGCGGCGCACGCGGTCGTACTCGACCGAGCCGCGCTTGAAGGACTCGTCGATCGGCAGTGCCTCGACCGGGACATCGGCGGGGTTCTCGCCACCGAGCGCCTCGCACAGCTCGTCGGGCCAGACCGACTCCGACGACGGCCGGTGAGCGGCTTGCAGGAACGCCCCGGCGAGGTATCCGCCGCCGGACACCGAAATCACGTAATCGGCGTCGCGCAGCACGTTGCGGCCGGACGAGTCGGCGTTCGCGTCCGTGCTGCCCGACAGCGATTGCAGCGCGCCCAGTGCGACACTGCCGGCGCGGATCCCGCCGCCGGACAGGCAGACCGCCGTCGTATCGGTGTGTACCGGATCGGCGACGGTCGGCACCCAGTACGCGCGGCGCCAGCGGTATTGCTCGGGTAGCTCGTCGTGACCAGCGCCGCGGAACACGTGCGCCGCCACGCCGGGTTCGCCGCGTTTCAGCCATCTCCGCGAGAAGAGGGCGCGCCCCGCATACGCGATGAAGCCGGGGATGAGGAACAGCACCGGCACCACCGCGACGAATTTGAGCGTCGCGAACGGAGCCGACCATGCGCCGTTGTGCGCGAGCAGGGCGATGTTCTCGCCGACGTCGGCGAGGGCCGCGACGACGAGCATGGCGAGCAGGACGGTGATGGTGCCGCGGAACGCGCCGGTGAAGGCGCGTGAACGGAGGAACCGTCCTATCGCGCCGAGGGCGAGGGTGTACCCGACGATGAATCCGAAGTCGTTCCAGACGGCACGGTCGAGTTCTGCCGCACGTGCACCCGGATCGCCGGTGAATTCGTAGACCAGGATGTCGGGGTCGTAGGCGCGCAGACCGAACCAGATGCTGAGCGCGAGACCGACCAGGAAGGCGAGTGCCAGCGCCGCGTCGACCTCCGGCCGACGCCGGCGGCCGGCCGCCGAGAAACCGCTGGTGTCAACGGGATGGGCCGATGGTGTGGCGCGCACGGGTTCATCATCCGCCAACGGCGTCTGGAATAGGGGCGGACCGAGGGAAGACGCCCTGGGAACACCGCTGTCTCGGGCGATCGCGGCCCAGTAGGGTCGAGTCGTGCCCACCGCTCTCATCACCGGCGCGAGTCGCGGCCTCGGCGCCGCCATTGCGAATGCCTTGGCGCCCACCCATGACCTCATCCTCGGCGGACGGCCGTCGGCCGAACTCGACGCCCTCGCGACGTCCCTCGACGGTGCGACGACGTTCGACGTCGAGCTGACCGATTACGACGCGGTCGCCGCGGCGACCGAGGCGATCAGCGAACTCGACGTGCTGGTCCACAACGCGGGGGTGGCATCGAATCTGGGGCGCGTCGCCGATACCCCGGTCGAGGAATGGCAGCACGTCCTGGAGGTGAACCTGGTCGCCGCCGCCGAGTTGACCCGCCTGCTCCTGCCGGCGCTGCGCGCGGCCGGCGGACACGTCGTCTTCATCAACTCGGGCGCGGGCATGCGGGCCAACCCCGGGTGGGCACCGTACGCGGCGAGCAAATTCGGTTTGCGGGCCCTCGCCGACGCGCTGCGGCTGGAGGAGCCCGGCCTGCGGGTCACCTCGATCTACCCGGGCCGGATCGACACGGATATGCAGCGCGACATCGTCGCCATCGAGGGCGACGAATACAACCCGGACAGATTCCTGAATCCCATGACGGTCGCGGCGGCGGTGGCGTCGGCGATCCACACGCCCGCCGACGCGCACCCTGTCGAGGTGGTGCTGCGTCCGACCGGGCGCGGTGCTTAAATTCTGGCCGGTGGCTTATCGCGGTGTTGAGTGCCCGACGACCCGCTAGGCGGTCGGTGTACCGCGATGGTTGAGTGCCTACGGCCGCAGGTGGGTCGGTGTATCGCGATGGTTGAGCCCGACGGCCGCAGGTGGGTCGGTGTATCGCGATGGTTGAGTGCCTACGGCCGCAGGTGGGTCGGTGTATCGCGATGGTTGAGCCCGACGGCCGCAGGTGGGTCGGTGTATCGCGGTGGTTGAGTGCCTACGGCCGCAGGTGGGTCGGTGTATCGCGGTGGTTGAGTGCCCGACGAGGCGCCAGCCGAGTCGGGTGTATCGAAACCCTCGTGAGGCGGCCTGCCAACCAGGGCGTCAGACCTGTTTGAGGTCGGTGGCCGGGTCCCAGACCGCGCGCATCGATGCGATCTTGCCGTTCTCGTCGAACGTCATGATGTCGATCGGCTGGATCTCGAAGCCGGAGTCACCGGCCTTGGTGAAGAGGTGGAACTCGAAGACCGCGGTGTCGCCGACGACCTTCTTCCACTTCAGGGTCGCGACGTGCTCGTCGAGATTGCAGATCAGGCCGTAGAACTCCACCAGCTCGTCGCGAGTCGTGCGCAGCGGTGCGCCGATCGGGTCTTCGACGCTGGCGCCTTCGGCGTACAGATCGGCGATCTGTTCTGCCGTTCCGCTGGTCAGCAGTTCGATGTATCGGTCGACGACACCGTTGATCGTCGCGGTCAGGTCCGTGGTGGCGGCGTCGGCCATCTGGTGCTCTCCTCGAATGACAAACTAGAACGTGTTCTAGTCACCGTAGCAGCCGGATGGTGTTTGCTTTGGTAGGTTCGCGGTTCTAGAGAGCAGTTGGAACTCTCGCCGGAGCCATCCGGTTGACCCGGGGATTCGCAGACGAGGGGAGTGGTCGTGATGCCGGTCGATGACAACCCCTCGTCCGACCCCGGCTGGACGGCCCCGAACGTCGAACCGGCCGCCCCCGCGGCGATACCCGCCGGCGACGAGTGGCAGCAGGCCTCGCCCTGGCCGTCCGCGGATGCCCAGCCCCGCGCGTACGCGAGTCCTGAGCCGACGACCCAGATCCCCTCGCTGCCCGGTGTCGACCTGCCCGTGACGCTCCCGGAACCGCAACCCGCTCCGACCGCAGGCCTCGCCGCCCACAAGCCCGGGACCACACCGTTGCGACCGTTGGGGCTGGCCGACATCCTCAGCGGCGCCGTCAGCGCCAGCCGGGGCAACGCCGGGATCCTCGCCATCGCCGTGTCCGCGCTCTGGGTTCCGGCGATCGCCGTCGGCATCGTGGCCAACAGCGTCGACGACCGACTAGGGCTGATCGTCGCGAGCATCGCCGCTTTCGTTCTGCCGGTGGTCCTGACCGCGGTGCTTGCCGGTCCGCTGCACGCATCGGCCACCGGCCGGCCGTGGCCGACGCGGACCGCGCTGCGCGCCGTGACGAACCGATTGGGGGCGCTGGGCGCGCTCGGTGTCGCCGACCTGTGCATCCTTTCCGCCCCCGCGATCGCCGCGGGGTTCGCGGTCGTGGCCGTCACCGAGTGGGTGATCGGATCGTTCTCGGCCATCGTGCTCCTGCCCCTGGCCGTGGCGGTGCCGGTGATGCTGTACTCGACCCTCGCAGCGCCCGTGCAGATGGTGCAGACGGTGGTGGCCGTCGAGGGCCGCGCGATCGGTGACGCGGTGCCCAGGGCGTTGCGACTCGTCGGCCGCGGCGCGCTTCGCCAGTTCGGCGCCTGTGCGCTGTTCGGCTTGCTGTACGCCACCATCGGAGTCGCCCTCGTCAGCGGCATACTCATGTTCCGGTCGTTCGGAGCGCCGGTGGTCGTCCTGGCGACCGGTGTGGCGGTGACGCCGATCGTCGCCGGCGCCGCGGTGATGGCCTATATAGACGCTCGGATCCGCCAGGAGGCATACGACGTGGAGCTGCTCGCCGGGGAGGAACAGTGATTCTCGCGCTGGACCCGGACAATGACACCGCACGCCGCTGGGTGCTCGACGAATTGTCCAAGCCGCGATACGACGAGCAGGCCCCGTCGTCCAAGCCGAAGTCTGACGAGCCCGGCTTCATCGAACGGCTGGGCGACTGGATCTCCGGCTTGTTCGACTCCTCGCTGCCCAAGATCATCGGGTTGATCGTGCTGGTGCTGCTGATCGCCGGTGCCGCCTACGTGGCGTACCGAGTGTGGTCGGAATCGCAGTCGCGTACCCAGCAGGCGGACGACGCCGAACCGGGGGCGGTTCTCGGCGGGATCGTCGGCACGCAGGACCAGTTCCGGTCGGCCGCCGAGGCCGCGCTGGCGGCTGGCAGCTTCGACGAAGCCGTGCTGAACGCGATGCGCTCGATCGCGCAGACGGCGTCGGATCGGTCGTTGCTATTGGGTGCTCGATCGGCGACCGCACACGACATCGCCCGTCGCCTGCGCCATGTGTTCCCCGCGCACGCCGAGTCGTTGCACGCAGCCGCGGATGTCTTCGACGCGGTCGCCTACGGCGGTCGCCACGCCGACGCGAACTCGGCGGCCGCGATGGTGGCGCTCGACGCCGACCTGCGCGATTCCAAACCGACCGGCTATGTCGACGACGAGTCCGCCGAGATGTCCCTGCCCCTGCTGCCCCCGGTGCACCGATGAGCGCCCCGGCCGCACCCGCACCGGCGACGTCCGCTGTGCCCGCCGCCGGACCGGCGACGGGCAGGTCTCCGCGAAAGACCGGCACGATCGTGGCCGTCGTGATCGTGGTGGTCGTCGGACTCGCCTGCGCGCTGGGACTGGTCGCGCTCATCGTCAGCGGTGCCTCCAAGTCGCCGAAGCAGGGGCAGCACACGACCCTCGGCGATCCGGGGAACTACCGGGCACTGGGCGGCGCCGCTCTCGCTGAAACACTGCGGACCCATGGTGTGCGAGTCGACGTCGTCCGGGAGCAAGCCCAGTTGCGCAAGCTGGGGCGCGCCTCGTCGTCGACCGTCGTCGTCGTCTCCAACGCGCAGCTCTCCGCCAAGAGC
Organism: Gordonia araii NBRC 100433; assembly: GCF_000241265.1. Taxonomy (GTDB): domain Bacteria; phylum Actinomycetota; class Actinomycetes; order Mycobacteriales; family Mycobacteriaceae; genus Gordonia; species Gordonia araii. The sequence goes on along the minus strand of NZ_BAEE01000068.1, from coordinate 63,489 downwards.
AGTGCCCGTATCGTGCGGCAGCAGTCGCGCGACGCGCGGCGGGTCGTCCTTCTCGATCCCAGTAACGAGATTCTCGATCAGTGGGGCATCGACGTCGCCGTCTCGCAGGGTTCAGGCGGCCAGTCGACCGCGGCGCAGTGCTCGGCTGCCGGGATAGCGCCGACGGACACCGCCGGCTACTTCCGGCTGGGCTACGTTTCGACCGTCGGCGAAACCCTCACCGGATGCTTCCCGGGCGGCGACGGAGCGGACGGCGGACGGTGGTACGCGGTCGTCGTCATTCCCGCGACCGCGACGCGCCCGGAGATCGTGCTGGCACCGACGTCCTGGTTCAGCAACGCCGAGATTCGCGAGCAGGACCACGCCGGTATCGGGATCCGGATGATCGGTGCCGGCACTCAAGTGCACTGGTTCGCACCGGGTTACGGCGACAAGGCGAACGACAACGAGCAGAAGCCGCAACCGCAGGCCAAGTCGGGGCCCGACGTCCCGCGCTGGTTCTGGCGGGCCTTCGGCCTCGGCGTATTCGTGCTGTTCGCGGTGATGTTGTGGCGCGGGCGACGTTTCGGGCAGCTGGTGGCCGAGCCGCTGCCCGCCGTCGTGAAGGCCGCCGAGACCACCGAGGCGCGCGGCCGCCTCTACGAGGCGTCCGGTGATGCGCCGCGCGCCGCGGCCCAGCTGCGCGAACACGCCCTGCGGACCATCCCGCGTCGCCTGGGCGTCTCGCGGCATGCTCCGGTCGACGACGTCATCGCCGCTGTTTCCCGGGCCACCGGGCGCAACCCCGCCGAAGTGGCGGCGTTGCTGGCCGGGCCGCTGCCGCACGACAACGCCGGCCTCGTCCAATTCGCCACCGACCTGTCCACCCTTGAAGAGGAAGTCCGACCCGTACTATGACGACACCAACCGAAGTCCGATCCAACTCCGACCGGGCCCGCGCCGCACTGTCCGCGGTGCGCGGCGAGGTCGCGAAGACGGTCGTGGGGCAAGACTCCGCCGTCGCCGGTATCCTCATCGCGCTGCTGTGCCGCGGTCACATCCTCCTCGAGGGCGTGCCGGGCGTCGCGAAGACGCTTCTGGTTCGTTCGGTGGCCGCCGCCCTCGATGTGGACACCAAGCGTGTGCAGTTCACCCCCGACCTCATGCCCGGTGACGTGACCGGTTCGCTCGTCTTCGACAACGCGACGTCGGAGTTCACCTTCCGCGAGGGCCCCGTGTTCACCAACCTGCTGCTCGCCGACGAGATCAACCGCACGCCGCCCAAGACGCAGGCGTCGCTGCTGGAGGCGATGGAGGAGCACCAGGTGTCGATCGACGGGCACCCGCACGAGCTGCCCGCGCCGTTCGTCGTCGCCGCGACGCAGAACCCGGTCGAGTACGAGGGCACCTATCCGCTGCCCGAGGCCCAGCTGGACCGCTTCCTGCTGAAGGTGACCCTGCCGTTACCGCCGCGCGAGGACGAAATCTCGATCCTGTCCCGTCACGCCGCCGGATTCGATCCTCGTGACCTGGCCGGCGCCGGGATCAGCGCGGTAGCCAGCCCCGACGACATCGCCGCCGGCGTCGCCGCGGTCCGCGCCGTGTCGGTCGCGCCGGCCGTCCTCGCCTACATCGTCGACATCGCCCGCGCGACGCGCATGTCGCCGTCGCTGTCGCTGGGCGTGAGCCCCCGCGGCGCCACCGCCCTGCTGGCGACCAGCCGGGCATGGGCGTGGCTCTCCGGCCGCGACTTCGTGACCCCCGACGACGTGAAGGCGCTCGCCCAGTCCACGTTGGCGCACCGCCTCGGCATGCGCCCGGAGGCCGAGCTGGAAGGCGTGTCCGTTTCGGCGGTCCTCGACGCCGCGATCAACTCCGTTCCCGTGCCGCGCTGATGTTCGTCACCGGGCGCTTCGCGCTGCTCATGGCGCTGGGGGTGATCCCCGTGGTGATCTGGCCGTCGTGGTGGGTCGTGTTCGGGTGGGTCTGCTTCGTCTTGCTGGCCGCCGCCATCGATCTTTCGCTGACCGGCTCGACGTCGGCGATCGCGGTGACCCGTGCGAAGACCGCGCCGATCCGCCTCGGCGAGCACACCACGACGCAGTTGTCGCTCGTGAACACGTCCGGTCGGCGCTACCGGGGCCGGATCCGCGACGCCTGGCAGCCTTCGGCCGGAGCCGGTGCCTCGGCGCAGCCGAACCGGCGAGTCGCGCGCGACCCCGGTCTCCTCACGACGCTGCTGAACTGGTGGGAGGATGCCAGGTGGCAGTTGGCCGGCGACCCGGGTCCGCCCGGACCGCTGGCGAATCGGCAGGACCTGGACCTGGCGCCGGGCGAGCGCCAGTTCATCGACGTCGGCCTGCGCCCGACGCGTCGTGGTGACCGTCTCGCCATCCGAGTCACTTTGCGCCGCAACGGCCCGCTCGGGCTGGCGGGAACCCAGCGATCGGATTTCCATCCCGGCTCGGTGCGCGCGCTGCCGGCCTTCGACTCGCGCAAGCATCTGCCGTCGCGGCTGGCGTCGCTGCGGCAGCTCGACGGTCGTTCGGCGGTCCGGACCCGCGGGCAGGGCACCGAGTTCGACTCGCTGCGCGACTACGTCGAGGGCGACGACGTGCGGTCCATCGACTGGCGCGCGACCGCGCGGCGGCGTTCGACGGTGGTGCGAACGTGGCAGCCCGAGCGCGACCGCCACGTGGTGCTGGTGCTCGACACGTCGCGCACGTCCGCCGGTCGAATCGGCGATCAGCCCCGCCTCGACGCAGCGATGGATGCCGCCCTGCTGCTGGCGGCGCTCGCGTCGCACGCGGGTGACCGCATCGACTTCATCGCCGGCGATCGGGCGATTCACAAGAAGGTGCGCGCCACTCGCCGCGTGAATCTCCTCAACGAGATGGTGACCGCGATGGCGCCCCTGCAATCAGCGCTGCTGGAAGCCGATTGGGGATTGCTCGGAGCGGAAGTCGCGCGGACCGTCGGGCAGCGCGCGCTCGTCGTGCTGCTGACGCCGCTGGAGCCGTCGGCGATCGCCGAGTCGTTGCTGCCGACGCTGGCGGTGCTGGCGCAGCGCTACCAGGTGGTGATCGCCTCGGTCTCCGATCCGGAGCTCGACGACATGCTGGCCGACCGTGCGGATTCCTCCGCGGCGTATCGCGCCGCGGCGTCGGCGCGGACCCTGACCCAGCGCGAGGAGACCGCGGCCGTGCTGGCGAGGCTGGGAGTCATGGTCATCGACCGCGGGCCGGAGGATCTGCCTCCCGCGCTGGCCGACCACTACCTCTCGCTGAAGTCGCGCGGCCTCCTGTAGCCGAAACCCATTGGAACAAGCGTGCGGGCTGTCGCACCTACTTGGCTTCTGTACCTATCGCTCGTCGTCCCAGGTCCGGCAAAGCCGGATACAAGTTAGCATCGCCTGATGAATCAGAACGCAAGCGGGGAGTTCTTTCTCGACCCCGATGATGTGACGGAATTCGGTCGTAGGATCTGGCGGGTGGCCGACGATGTCGACAACGTGCGAGTCGATCAGGTCTTCGCGGCGGGCAGTACAGCACTGGGGACGTCCGGCTTTGGTAAGAACCTCGCACGTCACTCGGTGGAGCAGCGAGATGTAGTGTCCCGTGTCGTAGCCGACCTCGAAGCCCTCGGCGTAGATGTCAAGAAGGCGGTGCGGGACTTCCAACGTGTTGAGGACGAGACGGCATCACGCATCGCTCAATCGGGCCGACCTCAAGGGCAGGCATGACGACCACAATCTCGGAGGTGGAGGGCTGGCGACTAAGTGAGCTGGAGCAGACTGCGGCAGATCTGAAATCGGGGTCGAAGCGGCTTAACGATGGGGCGACACAGATCCTCAATTCGGTCACCGGCGTCCGCAATCATTGGCACGGCGAGGCTGCCACAGCTGGCCTAGTTAGGGCGATGGATCATTACGGAATTCTAGGTGAGCGTGCGAAGTGCTGGGATGCCGCGGCCACCATCTTAGAAAAGGCTGCTCAACAGCTGGGGCTGGCAGCAAAGAGGAGCGCGAGTTTCTCGATCGGACATATCGAATGGGCTGGGAAGGTGCGAGCGCGGCCAAGCAGGCGGGTTTGAAGATTTCCCCGGAGATGCTGTTTCACTATCTTAGGGGGACCGGCACAGACTTCCGCGTGGATGTCAACAGAATGAAGCAGCGATTGCCGCACTTTGCGGCTAGTTCGAACGAGTCAGCAATGACTGGTCTCGCGGCAGCTCGCGCAGCGATGCCGGCGGGGTACGAAGGTCCGGTGGCATTCCAGACCGATTGGCAGGTCAACCGTCTTAATCCTGTCAGCGACGCCGACTACAGAAACGGCTTGGGTGCTTTCAGCTCTCAGGAGAGCGGCGTCTGCTATACCGATGTGAACGGCAATCTCGTCGTGAAAGCCCAAACGTCGATATCTGACTACTACAACTGGGACTCGACGGATCCGAAACGGGTGCCCCAACCGTCGGATCTGGGTCACTTGCACAGAGCCGGTATGGCACAGAATTTCGTCAGTCATGGAACAGAGACGCCGAGGGTGGTGCCGCAGGGATGAAGAAGCTCGTCAAGTGGATCATTCTGAGCTTGGTTCTCCTACTCGTCGTATTCGCGGCGGCGGCTTTCCTTCTCGCGAGGGAATGGGGACTGATTCCGCGCGGCATCGAACCCGACGATGCGGCCGCGAAGCTAGGTATACAAATCCCGACGTCAGCGACCGAAGTGCATGCCAGCCACGATGATTGGCAAGGGACGTGCACGTCGGTCGAATTTCTGCTTCCGAACGATCAATGGCGGCGATTCGTAGAGTCCAACCACCCGGTCCCCGTGCAACCGAGCGCCAGTTCGGGCGGCTACACGTGCGGACCGTCGAAGGTATCGTGCGAGGGAGACGCTGCGCCGCTTGATCTCAATGCAGCGTTGCGTGCGTTCGAGATCAGATCGACCGGGGATGATGGCGTAGAGACTTCGATTCACGTGACACCAAATTGCCGGCCCGGCTCGACGAGGGTCACCTGGTGGCGCGCAAGCATTTGACGTCAGAGATACGGCCGTTAATGGCGGTAAGCAGTTCAGGCCGCGACGGGTGCCTCGTACCCGCGGTCGGATTCGCGCTCCAGGTCGCCAGTGGCTCCGTCGCGGTAGGCCTTGCGGCCCAGGATGAAGACGTAGGCGAGAAAGCCGAGCCACGCGGCTAGTCCGATGCCGACGCGAACGAACGTCGGCAACGGCGACGGGGTCACCACGGCCTCGATTATGCCGCAGATCAGCAGCAGGCCGATGAGCCCGATCCCGATGGAGATGGCGGTGCGGCCCTCCTCGGCGAGCGCCCGCGACCGTGTGCGGTGGCCGGGGGACACCCAGGTCCAGAACAGCTTCAGGCCGATGCCCGACGACACGAACAGGCAGGTCATCTCCAGCATCCCGTGCGGGAGGATCAAGCCGAAGAACACGTCACCACGGTCATTGCCGATCATCAGCGCTGCGACCTGCCCGAGCGACACCACGTTCTCGTACAGCACGTAGAGCACGGGGACGAGGAAAACGCCGAACGCGATCGCCAGCAGCGCCAGGCGGAAGTTGTGGACCCACACCTGGAACGCGAAGTACTGGGCCTCGTGGTCGGAGTAGTAGTTGGCGAACGAGCTGTCGATGTACTTCTGGCCGTACTTGTTCAGGAGCCAAGCCATGGTGTCGGGGTGGTTGAGGCACCACGCGACGATGACGGCCATCGCGAACACCGAACCGATCATGATCGGCAACCACCACCAGCGGAGCCGGTAGAGGCCCGCGGGCAGCGTGCGTGTCAAATAGTCGGTGACGATCGACCAGGAGAACGGCCGCGAGCCGGTGGCCCGAAAGCGTGCTCGCGCGACCAGCATCGACAGGTACTCGACCGTCTCGGCGTCCGGCGACGTCGAGCGAATGACCGACAGGTGCGTCGCGGCGCGTTGGTAGAGGTCGAGCAGCTCGTCGGATTCGGCACCGTTGAGGTACCGGGTCCGCACCAGGTCATCGAGGCGATTCCACTCGGCCCGGTGTGCATCGAGGTAGGCGTCTAGGTCCACGCCCATAACCCTAGTCAGCGGGGTGGGCGGTGTCGTCCACCCGACTACCTGACCTAGAGTCGTGGTCATGTCGTATCCCGCGCCCGGACACTATGCGGCGCCGCGCGTTCCGCTGCGCCCGCTGCCGCCTCCGGTCTCACCGTCGCACAGCGGCACCCGCGGAGTCGGACGCGACGATTTCGTCGCCGGCGAGGCGGTCGCCCTCGATCTGCCGCCGGGCAACATCGGCCTGCGCATTGTGTCGGGGCTGATCGACGTCACCGTCGGGTGGGCGCTGATCTGGTTCTGGATCATCGTCGCCCTTCCGTGGCTGGCGCTCGACGTCAAGCTCGACTCCGCGTTCCTCTACGGACTGACAACGGCCTGGACGCTCTTCGCGGTGCTGGGTCTGCCGACGCTGGTTGAGACGCTGACGCGTGGGAAGACGCTCGGTCACCTGGTCATGGGTCTGCGCACCGTCAACGACGACGCGGGCCCCATCACCGCGCGTCAGGCGTTCGGCCGCGCGTTGCTGGGGATCGTTGAGATCTACATCACCGGTGGCGTGGTGGCGCTGATCAGCGCGGCGGTCAATCAGAAGAGCAAACGCCTCGGCGATCTCATCGCGGGCACCTACGTGATCCGGGACCGGACTAGGGTGCCGGCCAAGCGACACGTCTTCATGCCGCCGGAACTGGCCGAGTGGGCCGACACCGCCGACTTCGCGCCGCTCCCGCCGACGCTGGCCAACGGCATCCGCGGCTACCTCGAGCGCTACGAGTCGTTCACGCCGCAAGCCCAGGTCGTCACCGGTCAGCAGTTGGTGGCGCGCGTCCTGCCCTACGTGTCGCCGAACCCGCCCGCGGCAGCGCCGCCGAGGGATGTTCTCTCGGCGATCGCGGCTGAACGGTACCGGCGCGACTCCGCTCGCATCGCCCGCAACCAACGGTTGCAGCAGGCGCTGTTCACGCCGAACTCGCACTGACGACGGGGCGCTCCGACGCACGCCGTCGGGCGGCTACTTCAGGTCCGCGCTGGACTTGCCGAGAACCCGGCGGGAGATGATCAGCTGCTGGATCTGCTGGGTGCCTTCGAAGATGTCGAGGATCTTGGCGTCGCGCGCCCACTTCTCCAGAAGCGTGGTCTCGGCGAATCCCGCGGTCGCGCCGATCTCGACGGCCTTGTTGGTCACGTCGGTCACGGTGCGTCCGGCCTTGGCTTTCGACATCGACGCCTCGAGTGAGTTCGGCTCGCGGTTGTCCATCATCCACGCGGCACGCAGGGTGAGCAGCCAGCTGGCCTCCCAGTCCGACTCCAGCCGGATGAACTCGGCGACAGCGGCGTGCTGGGCCGCCGCCGGCTTGTCGTAGTCGATCTCGTGGCCGGCCTCTTCGATCAGGCGGCGCATCTCCTCCAGGGCGGCACGGCCGAGCCCGACCGCCATCGCGGCGACGACGGGCCGCGTGTTGTCGAAGGTCTGCATGACCCCGCCGAAGCCCTTCTTCGTGTCGATCTCCGGCGTGCCAAGCAGGTTCTCCTTGGGCACGCGCACATTCTCGAAGACGACGACGGCGGTGTCGGAGGCCTTGATGCCCAGCTTGTGTTCGAGGCGGGCGACGGTGACGCCCGGCGCATCCATCGGTACGACGAAAGACTTGATCGCCGCGCGGCCGATCGAGCGGTCCAGCGTCGCCCACACGACGACATGGCTGGCGCGCGAGCCGGCGGTGACGAAGATCTTCTCGCCGTTGATGACGTACTCGTCGCCGTCGAGGGTGGCGGTCGTCGACACGGCGGCGGAGTCGGAACCGAAGGACGGTTCGGTGATCGCCATGGCGGCCCACACGTCGCCGAAGCGTTCCAGCTGCTCGGGGTTGGCGACGGCCGCGATCGCGGCGTTGCCCAGGCCGCGGCCGGGGATCGACAGCATCAGGGCGACATCGCCCCAGCTCATCTCGGCGGCCGAGAGCACGCCGCGCATGTTGGTGCTGTTGACGTTGTCGCCGGCGGCGGGCTTGTTCTCGGCGTTCTCGGCCTTGTCCCGCTCGGCGGCCTGCTTGGCCAGCTTCGCGAAATCGTCGAGTTCGACCGGATACTCGTGCTCGGCCTTGTCGTACTTGCGGGAGATAGGGCGGAAGATGTGTTCGGCCGCGAGGTGGGCCTGCTCGACCGTCGAGTTCAGCTTCTCCGGGAGCTCGGTGTTGATTGCCATGGGCGATACCTTACTCGGCGGTAAGGTCCGGCGTCCAGTGGGGATCGTCGCTCCCGCGGCCTCGTCTCGATCCCGCACCGGCGGCCGACGGCGCGCGACCCGAACCGGGGAGCGGGACTACGTCGGCATGAGATCGAGGCGTGTCAGCCAGGCATGCAACAAGTCGAGCATCCCGCCGCTTTCCAGCATTCCCCACGTCCACCGGACGACCATGAAGCCCATGGATCGCAATTCGTCCTCGCGTTGCTTCTCCCGTACGACGGCGTCGGCGACGGATTCACCGGACCGGCGTAGTCGCCCGTACTTGACGGCGCCGTCAAATTCACCGATCAGCTTGTCTCCCCAGCAGAAGTCGCATCGGTAGCTTCTTCCGCTCGCGCAATGAAACCGCCGCTGTAAGACGGGAGTCGGCAGGCCGCCTTGGATCATTTGTGCACGACTCCACGATTCGCCGACGCTCTCCGACGCACGGTCGGCAAGCGGAAGTGCCCGTCGCGCCGGACGTGCGCCCGCGCGCCGTCGGCGAAGTGCGACCGCCATCTCCTCGCGACTGGCCTCCGCGCGCAAAGCGCCGTCGAACACGGTGAGTGCCTGAGCGAAGTTGCCGGAGCATGCGACATCGACTGCGGTGCGGCCGACCGACGTCACGGCAACGCCATCGACGACCGTCACGTCGCCGGGGTCCAATGGCGCGGCGTGCAAATGACGCAGTTTGGTCGTCTTCCCGCCGCTGGTTTTCCCGCTGGTGAGGTGTACCCGGGAGCGTTGCGGCTGGAGCAGGGGAATGCCGTGCAGTGCGGCGGCAGACACGTGGCTGAGAGGGAACGACCTGCCGATCTCGGCTGTGGCGACCGCGATCGAACGCAGTCGGTATAGCCGGTCGGAACCGGCCGGACCGCGGAATCGCTCATTGGGCTCGACGAAGACTCCGGGTGTCAGCCGGAGGAGACCACCGGACCTGACGGCCGCGCGCAGCTCGTCGTCGGAGATATCCGCGGCCAATGCGGCGGAACGCCGAACCAATCCGTGTCTGTCACAAGGGAAGCGCGTCATGCCTTCTTAGACGCATATGCCGGTCCGGCGGTTCCGCGTCCTCCTCGCGCTCCCTCGGCTCGACCACGCGCCCCCGGCCGAAGGAGCACGATCCGAACGCGACCGCGGGAGTCAGTCGAGCGCCCCGCTGAACTGGCCCTGGTACAGCCGGTAGTAGGCGCCTTGAGCGGCGAGCAGCTCGTCGTGCGTGCCCTGTTCGACGATCCGGCCCTGTTCCATGACGACGATGGTGTCGGCGTCGCGGATCGTCGAGAGGCGGTGGGCGATCACGAAGGACGTGCGGTCATTGCGCAGGGCGGCCATCGCCTGCTGGATCAGCAACTCGGTGCGGGTATCGACCGAACTGGTCGCCTCGTCGAGGATCAGGATCGTCGGTTTGGCCAGGAAAGCGCGCGCGATCGTGATGAGCTGGCGCTCACCGGCGCTCACCCCACCGCCCTCCTCGTCGATGATCGTGTCGTAGCCGTCGGGCAGCGTCCGCACGAAATGGTGAACGTGGCTGGCCTTCGCCGCCTCGATGACCTCCTCGCGGCTCGCCGCCGGGTTGCCGTAGGCGATGTTCTCGTAGATCGTGCCACCGAACAGCCACGAGTCCTGCAGCACCATGCCGGTGCGGGAGCGAAGGTCGCGGCGCGTCATCGCGCGGGTGTCGACGCCGTCGAGGGAGATCGAACCGTCGTCGATGTCGTAGAACCGCATGATGAGGTTCACCAGCGTCGTCTTGCCCGCGCCCGTCGGGCCGACGATCGCGACGAGATGGCCGGGTTCGGCGGCCAAAGACAGGTTCTCGATCAACGGGACGTCGGGCAGGTAGCGGAACGAAACGTCGCGAAACTCGATACGGCCGCGATCGTCGTCGGGGGAGTCGGGCGCCGACGGGTCGGGGACTTCCTCGGGGGCATCGAGGATATCGAAGATGCGCTCGGCAGAGGCGACGCCGGACTGCATCAGGTTGAACATCGACCCGATCTGAGTCAGCGGCTGCGTGAACTGGCGCGAGTACTGGATGAAGGCCTGCACCTCACCGAGGCTCAGTGACCCCGAGGCGACTCGCAGCCCGCCGACGACGGCAACCACCACGTAGTTCACGTTTCCGAGAAACATGATCGTCGGCATGATCATCCCGGAGATGAACTGGGCCCGCCAACTGGCGTCGTAGAGCTTCTCGTTGCGATCGTCGAAGGCGCCCATCACCTGGCGCTGGCGGCCGAACACGGTCACCAGCTCGTGACCGGTGAACGCCTCTTCGATCTGCGCGTTGAGCGTGCCCGTCGATGCCCATTGCCTACCGAAATGCGGTTTGGAGCGCTTGGCGATCATGGCGGTGGCGAGCCCGGCAGCGGGAACGGTCAGCAACGCGATGATCGACAGCAACGGCGAGATCCACACCATCATGGCGAGGATCCCGACGACCATCAGCACCGAGTTGAGGAACTGCATGATGGTCTGCTGCAGCGTCTGCGACAGATTGTCCAGGTCGTTGGTGACGCGGCTGAGCAGGTCGCCGCGCTGTGCCTCGTCGTAGTAGCGCAACGGCAGCCGGTGGACCTTGGCCTCCACATCGGCGCGCAGGCGGGTGATCGTCCCGACGACGACGATGTTCAGCAGGTAGGCGGCCAGCCAGCTGAGCAGGCTGGCCGCGACGTAGAGCGCGAGCACGATTGCCAGCACGCGTCCGACGGCGCCGAAGTCGACGCCGACGCCGGGGGTGAGGTCCATAGACGCGACCATGTCGGCGAAGGTGCTCTGGCCGCGTTCGCGCAGCCCGGCGACCGCCTGGCCCTTGGTGATGCCCGCCGGCAGGCGAGAGCCGATGATGCCATTGAAGATGAGGTCGGTGGCGTGGCCGAGCACGCGCGGCGCGACCGAGGTCGCGAGCACCGACCCGACGATCGAGGAGAGCACGACGATCATCGCCACCCGGTGTCGGGCGAGCAGGCCGATCAATCGCTTGATCGACGGCCCGAACGACCGCGCCTTCTCCTGTGGACCGCGCATCATCGCGGCGCCGGCCGGCCCGGTCATGAGGTCCTCCCGGTATCGGATCGCGGACTGCTTCCGGTGACGGCGAGCTGGGACTCGGCGATCTCGGCGTAGGTCGGACAGCCGGCGAGGAGGTCCTCGTGACGTCCCCGGCCGACGATGCGCCCGCGGTCGAGAACGACGATCTGATCGGCGTCGGCGATCGTCGAGATGCGCTGGGCCACGATGATCACCGTCGATTCGCGGGTGGCCGGCGCGAGGGCGGCGCGCAGGCGGGCGTCGGTCGCGACGTCGAGGGCCGAGAACGCGTCGTCGAACAGGTAGATCGACGGTCGCCGGACCAGGGCGCGGGCGATGGCCAGCCGTTGGCGCTGGCCGCCGGAGACCGTCGTGCCGCCCTGAGCGACGACCGTCTCGAGGCCGTCGGGCATGGCGCTGACGAAATCGTCGGCCTGGGCGATGCGCAGCGCCTCCCACAGTTCGTCGTCGGAGGCGTCGGCCTTGCCGTAGCGCAGATTGGACGCGACCGTCCCGGAGAACAGATACGGGCGTTGCGGGACGAAGCCGATGACCGAACGCAGCAGGTCGGGGTCGAGGTCGTCAACCGGTGTGCCGCCGACCGTCACGGTGCCGGCGGTCGTGTCGATGAGGCGGGGGATCAGCGAGAGCAGCGTCGACTTTCCCGATCCGGTCGACCCGACGATCGCGGTCGTCGTGCCCGGCCGGCATTCGAAGGAGAGATCGGCCAGCACGGGTTCGTCGGCGCCCGGGTAGGCGAACGCGGCCGCCTCGAACGCCACCGTCGACGGGTCGCCGCGGAACGGGACCGGCGAGTCGGGCGGCTCGACGCTCGTGCGCGTGTCGAGCACCTCCATGATGCGTTCGGCACAGACGGCCGCCCGCGGAGCCATCATCGCCAGGAACGAGGCCATCATGACCGACATCATGATCTGCATGACATAGCTCATCAGCGCGGTCAGGGCGCCGATCTCCATGTCGCCGCCGGCGATCTCGTGCCCGCCGACCCAGATGATCGCGACCATCGTCAGATTGGTGATGCCCATGACCGTCGGGAACATCAGCGCGAAGACCCGGCCGACGCGCAACGACGTGTCGGCGAGATTCGTGTTGGCCACGCCGAAGCGGGCGATCTCCTCCGGCTCGCGCACGAAGGCGCGGACCACGCGGATGCCGGTGATCTGTTCGCGCAGCACACGGTTCACCGCGTCGATCCGTTCCTGCATGGCCCGGAAACCGGGGATCATGCGGGAGATGACCACGGTCATGAACAGGCCGAGCAACGGAACGGCGACGGCGAGGACCCACCACATGCCGGGCGCCACCTTGATCCCCATGATGATGCCGCCGACGCACATGATCGGGGCCATCACCAGCAGGCTGACGCTCATCACCGCGAGCATCTGGACCTGCTGGACGTCATTGGTCGTCCGGGTGATCAGCGACGGTGCGCCGAACGTACCGACCTCGCGCTGCGAGAACGAGTTGACCCGGTGTGCGAGGTCGTGGCGGATGTCGCGGCCGGCACCCATCGCGGCGCGCGCGCCGAAATAGATGGCCGTGATGCTGCAGACGACCTGCACGAGCGTCACGATCAGCATGATGCCGCCGACGCGCACGATGTAGTCGGTATCGCCGCGCGCGACGCCGAAGTCGATGATGTCGGCGTTGAGCGTCGGCAGGTAAAGCATGGCGGCGGTCGCGATCAGCTGGAGCAGGATCACGATCGCCAGTTCGCGTTTGTACCGCGACAGGTAGATGCGCAGCAGGCGTGTCAGCACTGGAACGACGGTACTGCGCCGCGGCGGGCCGTGCCACGGGATTTCACTCGCCGACTACGCCGCGGACCTGCGGGAATCGGCCAATCCGGGCTATTGGCTGGCGGCGCTACAATCGCTCAGATGAGTGCGACGGCCGCCTCGCCGGTGTAGACGAGGAAAGTGAAGGACTCGATGAAGTAGAGGTTGACCACGTCGGCCGTGTGCGAGTCGTAGCCGATCGACACGTCCTGGCCGATGGTCAGCTCGAAGTCGCCGCCGCGTTTGGACACGACGTAGGCGCCGTCGAGAGCGGGCGCCCAGAGGATGTCGCCCTCGACCAGCTGTCGCTGTAGGTGCTGGCGAATCGGGTAACCGTGGTTGGACGTCTCACTGATCGCGTTGTAGATCGTCGTCGACGCGGCGAGCGAATAGGGGTGGTCGACCGATTCCAGCTTGAGCGCGGACAGTGCTTCGGCGAGCGCCTCGGGGTAGTCGACGACCTCCTCGGGGAGCTTGATCGGGCCGAGTGCCTGGCTGCGGATGCCGGCGATCCCCGCGGCTTCGTAGCCCTCGAAAATGGCGCGGTCCTCGGCCAGCGCGAGATCGCGGGCCGCGTCGCGGACCGGATCCCAATCGGAATCCTTGGCGCCGCGGTCCACGTTGTCGATGGCCTCGCGGGTGACGGTGAACGGCACGCGCAGCTCCACGAGGGACTGGGAATCGCGCAGCGACGCGGAGATGCCGTCGGTCGGCGAGTCGATCTTGTGGGTCCGGCCGGTGCCGACGGAGGCGGCGTCGAGGCCGAGCGGGCCGACGATATCGACGATCCGGCGGCCGGCGACGTTGCGTTTGAAGGAGCGCGACGCCTCGGTCTCGATCTCTTCCCACGCCGCCGCGGAGATGGGCGCGAGTTCGCGATGCAGGTTGTTCATGGTGTCCTCCTGTGCGGGGTGGGGGTCTGACGGGATGGGTTCAACGCAGCGATCCGATGCCGAGGGAACCGTCGGCGCGTCGCGGTTCCGGCGAATCCGCGACGAGGTCTTCGCCGGCCTCGGGAGGCGGCGGCGGGTCGTCGAGAAAGTCGACGGGGGGAGCGAAGTACTGGCTGCCGGTGACGGCCGTGGTGAAGTCGAGGAGCCGATCGGTGTTGCCGGGCGGGTCGCCGAGAAACATGTTCTCCAGCATGCGCTCGGTGATCTCGGGGGAGGAGGAGTACGCGATGAAGAGTGTGCCCCGCTCCCCTTCGGCGCTGCCGTAGGGCATGTTGTCGCGCAGAATCTCCAGTTCGTTGCCCTCGTCGTCGGTGATGACGTTGAGCGCGATGTGCGAGTTCGACGGTTTCGTCTCGTCGTCCATCTCGATGTTGTCGGCCTTGCTGCGGCCGATCGCGGCCTCCTGGTCCTCGGTGGAGAGCGACGTCCACTCCGGCATGTCGTGCACATAGCGCTGTACCGCGACGTAGCTGCCGCCCTGAAACGCCGCGTCGTCGTCGGTGACGGTGATGGCGTCGATCGCATCCTGGCCGGTCGGGTTCTCGGTTCCGTCGACGAAGCCGATGAGGTCGCGCAGGTCGAAGTAGCGGAAGCCGTGCGTCTCGTCGACGACGGTCGCGTTGGCGCCGAAATCGTCGGTGATCTTGCTGGCGACCTCGTAGCAGAGGCCGGCCGAATCGGCTTTGATGTGGATGAGCAGATCGCCGGGTGTCGACGGCGCCGTGTGCGGACCGTGGAGTTCTTTGAACGGGTGCAGCAACGCGGGCCGCGGGCCGGTGAAAAGCCGGTCCCAGGCCGCCGAGCCGACCCCGAGGATGCCGACCAGGTTCGCTTCCGGGGCGCGCGAGGACACCGAACGCACGGTGCCGGTGAACCCGGAAATGACGTCGTGCACCTGCTCGACATCGGCGTCGTCGGCGAGTGTCAAGACGAGAAAAATCGCATACGGATGCTTGCGAGTGATGATGATCTGCGGCGTGGCCACAGTTGCCCAGGCTAGTGGAAGCCGGGCGGGCGTGCCGGTCCCATGGCGATAACCGTGATGGGAATTACGTGGTCAGGGCACCCTTTGCTGGACCGGCCGGGTTCGTCGCACTAGTCGCCGGGACGAGGGCGGCGATCCGTCGACCGGCGTTCGGTCCGACACCGATCGGCGTCGTGTGCCTCACGGAGGACGGCGAGGGCGCGGGCCGTGGTTCGCGGCCCGGGATTGACCACCGCGACCCATCCGGCGGCACCGTAGACCGGATGTGGGAAGAAGGTGTCGGTAGCGGCGAAGTCGACGGACTCGGCGTCGCTCTCCCGAGGCGTGTGGCCCACCAGTTCGGCGAACCGTTTCGAGCCGACGTGGACGTTCAGGCGCCATCGACCGGGGTCGTCGAGACGGGAGGCGTCGTCGCCGGGGTAGTCCTTGGTGACGATCGTCGCGTAGGGCTGCCTGTTCCGTGGCACGGCACCGTCGGGGGCCCAGTAGAAGAAGTGATCGCCCCAGGAGAGTTCCGGATGGTCGCTGCCCGGCATCGGGGCCAGCTCGAGAACGCCGGGAAAGTCTCGAATCGTCGCCAGAATCTCGTTCATACTCATGGTTCAAGTCTGTCCTTAAAGTGCTAACGGAGGGTTTGGCGATGGAGGAGATCGACGCTCCGTCCGGCGGCTACACGACTGGGAGCCTGGCGACCGCGGCCGGTTACTCCGTGCAACAGGTCCGCGACCTCGAACGGCTCGGGGTGATCCCGCCGGCGCAGCGCGGGGCCAACGGATATCGTCGGTTCGGATCCCGTCACCTAGCCGCGCTGCGCGCGTACCGGGATGTCGCGACCGCCGTCGGCCCGGTCGTGGCCCGCGACGCGATGCGCGACGCCCAGACGCTGCCGCAGGACGAGGCGGTCGCCCGGATCGTTGTACTCCACGTCGGACTGGCCCGTTCGCGCGAGCGCACCCTGGCCGCGCTACGGGCGCTCGACGGTATCCTCCGCGAGAACGCTATCGAAGCGGAGCCGACGCCGGCCGACGTCATGACCATCACCGAACTGGCGGAGGCGATCGGCGTTCGCTCGTCGGCTCTCCGCTTCTGGGAACAGGAGGGGCTGTTGCTTCCGGAACGCGCGACCGGCCTCGGCATTCGGCGCTACCCGCTCGCCGCGATCCGGGATGCGCGGATCATCGCCGCGCTGCGGGCGGGTGGCTATCGCATCCCCGCCGTGCGTGAGGTGCTGGAGTCGATTCGCGACTTCGACGACGCCGCTGCCGCCCGCGAGGCGCTCGCGGCCCGGTTGCGGTCCATCGCCGAACGGTCGAGTGCCCTGCTCCGCGCGGGTACGGGCATCGCCGACCTCATCGCGAGCAGATGAACTACGCGTCGCGGGCGGCGGCCCGGCCCGCGGCGCGACCGGAGAAGATGCACCCGCCGAGGAAGGTCCCCTCCAGCGCGTTGTAACCGTGTACGCCGCCGCCGCCGAAGCCGGCGACCTCGCCGGCCGCGTACAACCCCTCGATGGGCTTGCCGTCCGCTCCCATGACCTGCGAATCGAGATTGGTCTGGATGCCGCCGAGGGTCTTGCGGGTGAGGATGTTCAACCGCACCGCGATCATCGGGCCGTGCTTCGGGTCGGTCAGCTTGTGCGGCTTGGCGACGCGGACGACCTTGTCGCCGAGGTACTGGCGGGCATTCGTGATCGCCATCATCTGTGCGTCTTTGGAGAACTTGTTGTCGATCTGGGCGTCGCGCGCCGACACGACCCGCTCGACCTGGTTGAGGTCGAGCACGGCTCCGCGGCCGATCTCGTTCATCTTGGCGACGAGGTCGGCGAGGTTGGAGGCGGTGACGAAGTCCTCGCCGTGTTCCAGGAAGGCCTTGATCGGCCCGGGCGCCCCCTTGGCCAGCCGGCTCTTCGCGGTGACTTTGAGGTCCTTCTCGGTGATATCGGGATTCTGCTCGGAGCCCGACAGTGCGAACTCCTTCTCGACGATGGACTGCGTGAGGATGAACCACGAGTAGTCGTGGCCGGTGGCCAGGATCGCCTTCATCGTCGAGTTGGTGTCGAAGCCGGGGAAGTTGGGGGGTTCGAGGCGTTCGCCGTTCGCGTCCAGCCACAGCGACGACGGGCCGGGGATGATCCGGATGGCGTGGTCCGGCCAGATCGGGTTCCAGTTGTGGATGCCCTCGGTGTAGTGCCACATGCGGTCGCGGTTGACCAGGTTGGCCCCGGCGTTCTCGGCGATGCCGAGCATCCGGCCGTCGACGTAGGCGGGTACTCCCGAGATCATGTGTTCGGGCACCGGGCCGAGGCGGTCGGTGGGCCAGTTGGCGCGCACGAGCTCGTGGTTGTGGCCGATTCCGCCGGTGGTGACGATGGTCTGCGGTGCGCGGAACTCGAAGTCCCCCACGACTTCTCGGGACGTGGCGACGCCGCGCTCGGCGTCGGTGGGTTCGAGAACGGACCCGCGCACGCCGACGACCGCGCCCCCGTCGACGATCAGGTCGTCGACGCGGTGGCGGAAGGCGAAGGAGACCAGGCCGCGACGCTCGGCGTCGAGGACGGGCTCGGCGAAAACGCGCATCACCTCCGGTCCCGTGCCCCAGGTGAGGTGGAAGCGGGGCACCGAGTTGCCGTGCCCGTCGGCGAACCCTCCGCCGCGCTCGGCCCAGCCGACGATCGGGGTGATGCGCAGACCCAGGTCGTGCAGGTAGCCGCGCTTCTCGGTGGCCGCGAAGTGAACGTAGGCGCGGGCCCACTGCCGTCCCCAGTAGTCCTCGTCGTCGCGGTCGAAGCCGGCCGACCCCATCCAATCGGTGAGTGCCAGCTCCTCGGAGTCGTGGATGCCCAGGCGCCGCTGTTCGGGCGTGTCGACCAGGAACAGACCGCCCAGCGACCAGAAGGCTTGGCCGCCAAGGTTGTTCCGATTCTCCTGATCGACGACCAGAACCCGCTTGCCGGCTTTCGACAATTCGTAGGTGGCGACGAGACCGGCCAAACCGGACCCGACGACGATGGCGTCGGCGCCTAAATCCTTCTGCGAACCCATGATCGTTGAGCGTAGTGGATTTCGGTCGCGGCGGGCTCGTCGTCGGGCATGCTGAACGCATGCGCCGTGTGTTGACCAGCCAATGGCTGTGGTGGGCCGTCTGCTTCGTGTTGTTCCTCCTCGTCACCGCGATGTGCGTGCTCAACGTGACGCCGACGCCGGGCGCCCTGCTGACCCGCCGCGTCTTCGACGACGGTGCGGCCTCGATGCGCGAGCGGAACGCACAGTTCGCCGATCCGAACGTCACGGTCAAACGCGACATCAGCTATGTGCCGGACGGGTCGCCGCTGGCGGGCAAGGATCCCGGCGACACCGAGTTGGACGTCTATCTGGCGCGGCAGCCGCTGACGACCCACCCGCGCTCGCCGGTGCCGATGCCGACGGTCGTCTGGATCCACGGCGGCGGCTGGGTGTCGGGCGACAAGGGCGATCCCGGGCACTACCTGACGCGGTTGGCCGGTGCCGGGTTCACGGTGGTGTCGCTGAACTACTCGCTCGCCCCCGAACGTCGCTACCCGCTGGCGATCGCCCAGCTCAACGAGGCGCTGAGATTCGTCGTCGACCACGCCGGCGAGTACACGATCGATCCGACGCGCCTGGTGCTCGCCGGCGATTCCGCCGGAGCGAACCTCGCGTCGCAACTGGCCGCGATGATCACCAACCCCGGTTTCGCGCACGAGGTCGGGGTGACTCGGGCGATCGGCCCGGAGCGTCTGCGGGGCGCGCTGCTGAACTGCGGCGTGTACGACGCCTACGCGCTGCGCCCCACCGACCACCCGAACAGCACGCCGGCGCGGATCCTCGGCTGGGGCGTCAACAACACGCTGTGGGCCTACACCGGGTCACGGCAGTCGCCGTCGGCCGCGCTGGACCAGATGTCGACGATCCGGCACGTCACGGCGCAGTTCCCGCCGACGTGGATCGGTGCCGGCAACGCCGACGCGCTGACCGCGAAGCAGAGCGTGCCGCTGGCTGCCGCGCTACGGGTACGGGGCGTCGACGTCGCCACCCTCATCTACGACGATGCGACGCCGGAACAACTCGGTCACGAGTTCCAGTTCGAGCTGGGCACCCCCGCGGGGCAACGTGCGCTCGCCGAGTCGATCGAGTTCGTACGGCGCGTCACCGGGTAGTGCCCAGTCGGCGTGGGTGGGGTGCCCAGTCGGCGGGGGTGGGGTGCCCAGTCGGCGGAGCGGCGGCTAGCTGTACTCGTAGAAGCCGCGCCCGACCTTGCGACCCAGGTAGCCCGCGTCGACCATGCGGCGCAGCAGGACCGGCGGCGCGTACTGCGGCTCGCCGAACTCGGCGTAGAGCGATTCGGCGACGGCCAGGCAGATGTCGAGGCCGACCGTGTCGCACAGGCGCAGCGGGCCCATCGGGTGGCCGCAACCGCTGACCATGCCCTCGTCGATGTCCTCGGCGCTGGCGAAACCGGTCTCGTACATCCGGATCGCGTTGGTCAGGTAGGGGATCAGCAGCGCGTTGACGATGAAGCCGGCCTGGTCCTTGGATTCGATGGTCCGCTTGCCCAGCGTGTCGCGGGCGTAGGCGGCGACCTTGTCGACGACGGTGCGGTCGACCTTGAGCGTCGTCACGATCTCCACCAGCGCCATGACGGGGACCGGGTTGAAGAAGTGCATGCCCAGCACGCGCTCGGGGTGCTTGGTGGCGTTCGCCAGGCGGATGACCGGGATCGACGAGGTGTTGGTGGCGAGGATCGCGTCGGGTGACACGATCTCGTCGAGCTTGGTGAAGTACTCCACCTTGAGTTCTTCGATCTCCGGCATCGCCTCGATGACGAGTTCGGCGTCGGCGAAGGTGGAGAGGTCGGAGGTGATGGTGATCCGGTCGAGTGCGGCCTTCGCGTCGTCGTCGGAGAGGCGGCCGGACTTCACCGCGCGGGCCAGGCTCTTCTCGATGCGCTGCTGTGCGGCTTCGATGGCCTCGGCGCGCTCGACGACTCGCACGGTCGAACCGGCGCGGGCGAGCACCTCGGCGATCCCGGCTCCCATCGTGCCGCCGCCGATAACTCCGACATTCTTCATCACTGCTGCTCCTGACAGTTCGCTCCCGAGGCGGGTCCCCGGGTCTGGGTCCGACCACCGATCCAACCGCACGGGACGGCTGCGGCCAATTCGGGCCTCTGCGGAGAGGGGTGCATGAGGCGGGTGTGGCGGAGGAGGCGGTGTGGCTAATCTGTGACGGATCCGGTGCCGTCGCCATATCTGCACGTCATACCGTGGACGGGTGAGTCTGGATGCGATCGCGGCGCTCAAGGCGGACGAGGATCTTTTGCCCCCTTGTTATCGAGCCGTTACACTCGTCTGCGACCGGAGTCACGTCATCGTCGACGTGATATCCGCGCTATTCCAGAAGACGAAGCAGCCCGGCCCGCCCACGGTGCGCAAGGCTGTCCAATCAAAGGACAACAACGAATGTTGACTCGACCACGCACGCGGCTCGTCGCCGGTGCCATGGCCCTGATGGTCGGCGCCGGCCTCGCCAGCGCAGTCAGCGCGCCGTCGGCCGAGGCCCGATCGGCCACCGACCGCGTCTACTCGCGTGCCATGCACAAGTCGATCCCGGTGTACGTCGTGCCGGCCAATCGGCCGAACGCTCCGACGATCTACCTGCTGGACGGCCTGCGCGCCCCCAAGAACGACACCGGCTGGCTGATCAACACCGACGTCGCCCGCTTCATGCGCGGCAAGGGCGTCAACCTGGTGCTCCCCTTCGGCGGCGCCGGCAGCTTCTACACCGACTGGGAGCAGCGCGACCCGAAGCTCGGCCTGAACAAGTGGGAGACCTTCCTGACCCGCGAGCTGCCGCGCTACATGAAGCGGAAGTACAAGGCCGACAACCGTCGCAACGGCATCGGCGGTCTGTCGATGTCGGGCACGTCGGCGCTGAACATCGCATCGCGCCACCCGAACCTGTACCGCTCGGTCGCTTCCTACAGCGGCTACCCGACGGTGACCATGCCCGGCTTCACCCAGGGAATCCAGGCCTCGGTGGCCGAGGTCGGCGGTAACCCCAACAACATGTGGGGGATCTACCCGGCCGGCCAGTGGTTCGCCAACGATCCGTTCCTCTCGGCGGGCAACCTCGCCGGCAAGTGGGTGTACGTGTCCTCGGGCACCGGGATCACGAGTAAGTACGACAGCGCGATCAACCCGGGCAGCCCGAACTTCGACCCGATGCGCTTCGTCCAGATGGTCCCCCTGGAGACCGCCGCGTCGATCAGCAGCCAGATGTACATCACGCGGCTGCAGACCGTCGGTGTGCGCCTGACGACCCACATCTCGCCCGACGGCGGACACTGGTGGGACTACTGGCAGCGTCGCTTCAAGGAGTCTTGGTACAAGACCTACCGCCCGTCGTTCTACACCCCCAACGGTGCACCCGTGCGCGGTGGCGGAACCGGAAGCATGGGCAGCAGCTAACGCAGCTGATGTGACGAGACAACAGGGCTCGGGGCCGCCGATTTCGATCGGTGGCCCCGAGCCTTTTCGTGCCTTTCGGCAGGTCATTGCCCCGAGGGCTGACAACCAAATAAGTTAGGGTAGCCAAAACCGCGATTTTGTACCCCCTACCTGCGGAAATGCGGCCAATCCATCTGTTGCGCGGCGCCGTTTCGGCCCATACTGTCGGTCGCGTGATTGCAGCTTTGATCCTCAGTTTCGGCGTCGTCTTCGTCGCCGAACTCGGTGACCGATCGCAGCTGATGGCCGTGATGTTCGCGATGCGCTACCGCTCGTGGATGGTCATCGCCGCGATCACCACCGCCACCGCGCTCATCCACCTCGTCTCGGTCGGGGTCGGGCACTTCCTGGGCGCGTCCATTCCCACGCACCTCACCTCGGTGGTGGCGGGCCTGGCGATGATCGTCTTCGGGCTGTGGACCATTCGCGGCGACACCATCGACCCGGGGCTGACCCGGCCGGCGAAGATCGGCCCCTCGGCTTTCGCGGCGGTCACGGGAGCGTTCTTCCTCGCCGAACTCGGCGACAAGACGATGTTCACGACGGTCGCCTTGGCGACCAACAACGACTGGTTCGGCGTGTGGATCGGGTCGACGCTCGGCATGGTCGCCGCAGACGCGCTGGCGATCGCGCTGGGCGCAGCCATGGCGCGCCACCTGCCCCCGCGGGTCATCAGCCGCGGCGCGGCGGCGCTGTTCTTCGCCTTCGGCGCCTGGCTGATCTACAAGGGCCTCGAGGGCGCGGACGTCCGGCTGGTGATCGGCGTGCTGGCGCTCGTCGTGTCGATCGTCGCTCTCGGCGTGCTGGTGATCCGTCAGGAACGGGCTAAGCAGCAGGCCAAACTGCGGGCACGGCAGGAGGCCAGGCGAACCGCCTCAGACCGTTCCGCCGAAGGCGATCCCGACGACGACGCCGAGCCTGCGGTCGAAGCCGCGCCCCTCAGCGGTCGTCGCGGTTGAAGTAGCCCTGGTCCGGCTGGTCCTGGTCGGCGACGTACTGGCCCTGCTGGTTGTAGTGCCAATGCTCGTCGGGCACCGGTCCCTGCGGCTCGGCCGGGTAGCCCGTGGAGAACTGCGTCGTCGGTGCCGCACTCGGACCACCGGCGTCGCTGCGTTGCCACGGCGATTCGTCTCGCCAGGGACTCGGCTGGACGGCCGCGGTCGGCTCGTCGTCGCGCCACTGGTCGTCGACGGCCTCACGGTCCAGTTTGGCGGTCTTGGTGACCGCGGGCGAATCGTCGTCGGAGGAGCGCCGGGTCACGAATAGCCCGACGAGCCACAGCAGCAGGAAGACGCCGCCGGCACCGGCGAAGATCAGCGGCAGGGTGTCCTGACCGAAACGCAGCTTCGACGCGTAGGTCTCGGCGCGTTCGGCCTGCGCCTTCACGGTTTCCGGGCTCCACTGGAAGGTGGCCTTGAGGGAGTCCATCCGGAAGTCGCGAACTGCGGCCGGGGTCTCCTCGCTCTGGTCGGGGAACCTGAAGTACTGGTGCTGGTCCTCCCGGCCGTCCATGATCGTGCCGGTCGACGGCTCGACCCACACGTGGCGCGTCGACGTCGCATAGCGGTGCATGGTCAGCGTCTCGGTCGGTTTGACGCCGCGACCCGCGACCCCCCACCACCGCGCCGGCTTCGAGACCATCGTGCCCAGCGCTGCCTCACCCTGCGGGGTTTCCAGATCGGCCAGATCGGTCTCGGGCACCTCGGTGACGAAGTGGTAGGCCTTCACCCCGTGGATCTCCTTCTCCTCGACGAACCGCACCCGCGTGTCCTGACGCGTGTTCAGGTCGTAGTAGAGGTAGTCGCGCTTCTTGACGTTGAAGCCGAATTTGTACTGGAAGCCCTGGCGCTTGGCCTCGACGGAAACCGTCTTCGGATCGGTGCCCTCCGGCGCCGCCTCGGTCTGGATCGCGTTGACCGCCCCGTTGGGGACCGACGTCTTGCGGTCGACCGAGACGCGGTCGATGCTGGCCGTCAGCAGCGCGTCGGTGCAGGTGCGCTCCTCGCCCGCCTTGGCCATCGTCGGCGCGGTCTCCTTGCCGTCGCGCTCCCGGATCCGGTCGATGCGGACGGTCTGAGCCGACTGCACGGTGGCCTGGCGCCGGTCCGAGGGATCGACCACGCGCGAACGGCGCTGCTGGGTCAGATGGGCGTCGAAGGTCTTTGCCCTGCGCTCGTTGATCGAGCAGCGGTCGAACAGCGTCGCGGGGAAGCGCTCGCCCGTCTTGCCGTCGGGGGCGACGGTCGTGGCGACGGACGTGATGTCCAGATCGAGGGGTACCACGCGCAGCTGCGGGACCAGGAACAACTTGGTTCCGACCGCTGCCGTCAGGCAAGCGAAACCGAGGAAGGCCAACACACCCAGGCCGTAACGTTTCATGCGGACCACCTTAACGGGAGCAACCTGGGACGACGCTTAGCCTTCCGCCCCGTCGGTCGCCTTGTCGGCGCGCCGGTCCCGTTCGGCTTCCTTCATGATCGACGCCATGTAGCCGAAGATCTCGGGATCGGACATGGCTTTCCAGCGCGGCGCGAGCAACTTGATGTACTTCTCGACGTACAGCAGCTGCTTGCCGACGAGGACGAGTTCACGCGGCAGACGGGCGTCGTGGGCCTTGGCGACCGCCGCCATCTGTCGGCCCAGATCCGTGTACGACATCTCGCCGAGTTCGGTGCTCGTCAGCGGCATCGCGACCTTCTTGATGTCGGCGCCGCCCTTGGACGTCGACCCCGGCTTGTGCACGGCGCCCAGCAGGAAGATGGCGCGCCCGGCCGAGTCGTAGTCCTTGCGGACGATCAGGTCGACGACGAGCTGGCGCAGGATCCGCCTGGTCCGCGGCGTGAACCGTCCGACGATGCCGAAGTCCAGCAGCACCAGCTTGCCGTCGGCGTCGACGAGGACGTTGCCAGCGTGCAGGTCGCCGTGGAACAGTCCGCCGTGGAAAGCGGACTCGAGCAGCGAGAGGAACAGGGTGCGGCACAGCTGGACGCCGTCGTGCCCGGCGGCCTTGACGGCTTCCGCGTCGTCGATCCGGAGCGCGTAGATCCGCTCCATCGTGAGCACCTTGGGAGTGGTGAACTCGTCGTAGACCTTGGGGACGCGGACCTGAGAACCGTATTTGCTCGGCTGCAGGCACTCGTACCACTCGCGCATGGCGGCGGCCTCGTTGCGGAAGTCCAGCTCCTCGTCGAGCCCGTTGGCGAAGTCTTCGACGATGTGGCGCGCGGAGAGCATGCGGCCGTATTCGCTGATCTCGACCAGTCCGGCGGCACGCTCGAGGATGGCGACGTCGGGGGCCAGCCGGTCGGCGATGCCGGGGCGCTGGATCTTGACGACGACCTCCTGGCCGTCGTGCAAGGTCGCGGTGTGAACCTGCGCGATCGATGCCGAGGCGATGGGCTCCGGGTCGAAGGAGGCGAAGACCTCGTCGGGGCGGGCGCCGAACTCCTGGACGAATAGTTCGGCGATCGCCTTCGGGTCGGCGGGCGGAACCCGGTCGAGCAGCGATTCGAACTCCGCAGACATTTCTTCGGTGAACACGCCGGGGCTCGACGCGATCAGCTGGCCGAGCTTCACGTAGGTGGGTCCGAGATGCTCGAACGTGGTGCGGACCTCGTGGGCGATGCCCGCCCTCGACGGTGGTCGCAGGCGTACGGCATCGGCGGCGGTGTGAACGACGAACCGTCCGACGCCGGCGGCCGCGGCGAGGCCGGTGCGGCCGGCGCGGGCGACTTCGTGCAGCGGCGACACCGACGGCAAGGTCGCGCGACGCCGCGTCGGCGCGTCGCGCTTGGATCCGGCCCGCGCGCTACCGTTCCCAGCGCCGGGCGAACTGTTTCGTCCTGTGGTCACCGCAGTGGATTCTACGAGTTGATCCCTGCGAACTCGAATCTGCCGCCGTATGCTGCGCCACATGACCCCGGCTTTCGCCTATGCCGACGTGCGCGGCGCCCGGCTCGCCTACAACGTCACCGGCAAGGGGGATCCGGTGGTGTGGGCGCACGGGATGACCTCGGCCGCCTACACCCAGGAGCGTGCCGGGCACTTCGACTGGCGGCCAGTATCGGCCAGCCATCGGCTGATCCGTTACGACGCGCGCGGCCACGGCCGCTCGACCGGCGGCACCGATCCGGTCGAGTACACGTGGTCCGAGCTGGGGAAGGATCTGCTGGGGCTGCTCGATGTCGTCGTGCTGAAAGGCAAGGTCGGGGCGATCGGGTCGTCGATGGGAACCGCGTCGATCCTGTACGCGGCGCTGGACCGGCCGACGCGGTTCAGCCGCCTGGTCCTGACGACGCCACCGACGTGCTGGGAGACGCGCCCGGCGGCCAACGGCATGCGATTGGGGTCGGCGCAGCTCGTCGAAGACAAGGGCGTCGCGGCGCTTGTGGCCCTCAGCGTCGACGAGCCGGCCTCGCCCGCGCTGGTCGATTCGCGCCGGAACATCAACCCGGTGAAGGTGTCGGCGAAGCGGCTACCCGCGGTGTTCCGCGGGTCGGCGCAGACCGATTTCCCGCCCCGGGAGCGGGTCGCCGAGCTGGAGCTTCCCGTGCTGGTGCTGTGCTGGACCGGCGATGGAACGCATCCGGTGTCGTCGGGGGAGGCACTGGCGCAGACGTTGCCGAACGCGGAGCTGGTCGTCGCGAACACGCCCGCCGAGTTGGCGACCTGGGGCGATCGGGCCGCCGCGTTCCTGCGGTAGCAAGAACAACACCACCAACACCGACACCACCACCACCTCCGCCGACCGTGCCCACATTTGCGCCGATCGTGCCCAATATCCCGCCGATCGTGCCCACATTTCCGCCGATCGTGCCCACATTTCCGCCGACCGTGCCCACATTTCCGTCGACCGTGTCTTCGCCGCCGCTCGACAAAGACACGGTCGGCGAGAGGCTGGGCACGGTCGGCAAGAAGCTGGGCACGGTCGGCGAGAAACTGGGCACGATCGGCGGGATATTGGGCACGGTCGGCGAGAAACTGGGCACGGTCGGCAAGATGCTGGGCACGGTCGGCGGGAGAGTGGGCACGGTCGGCGGGGAGAGTAGAGTTTTCGATTGATAGTCGAAAACCGGAGATCGAGCGCCATCCAGAATTGAGCGCCACCAACGATGAGCGCCACCAACGATGAGCGCCGCCCAGAAGCGAAACCGCCCAGAGGAGTCGATCATGCGCAGTGCCGACCTCGTCGTCGTCGGGGCGGGAGTCGCCGGACTGACCGCCGCGTTGCGCGCAGCCCGTGCCGGACTCCGCGTCGTCGTGCTCAACAAGGGCGCCGGTGCAGACGCCGGCGATGCCGAACGCCCGACGTCGACGTTTTACGCGCAGGGCGGGATCGCGGTCGTCCTGCCCGACAATGCCGAGGACTCAGTCGACCTTCACGTCGCCGACACGCTGGCCGCCGGCGCGGGACTCGTCGCGGCCGGACCTACCGAGACGATCGTCGCCGCCGGATGGGAGGCGGTCGCCGCTCTCATCGACGACGGTGCCGAGTTCGACCGCGACTCCGACGGGCGGCTGCTGCGGACGCGGGAAGGCGGCCACAGCGTGCGGCGCATCATCCACGCGGGCGGCGACGCGACCGGCGCCCAGGTGCAGCGCAGTCTGGAACGCGCCACCGTCGACGCGATCGCCGCCGGACTAGCGCTGACTTGTCTCGACCATGCGATGGCGACGTCGATCCTGCGCGCCGACGACGGCTCGGTGGCCGGCGTTTCCTTCCTCGTCGACGACGGCTCGTCGGGCGGTCCGACGAGCGGGACGATCACCGCGCCGACGGTGCTGCTCGCGACCGGTGGAGCGGGGCACCTCTATTCGGCGACCACCAACCCGGCCGCCGCCACCGGCGACGGGATCGCGCTAGCGTTGCGGGCCGGCGCGCGGGTCGCCGACCTTGAATTCATCCAGTTCCACCCGACGATGCTCTACGTCCCGGGTGCTCGCGGCCGGCGGTCCTTGGTCAGTGAGGCACTGCGGGGTGAGGGCGCGCGGCTGGTGGACTCCGACGGCCGATCGGTCACCGAGGGCGTCCACCCGATGGGCGACCTGGCGCCGCGCGATGTCGTCGCGCGGGCGGTGACGTCGGCGATCGAGCGGACCGGGGCGGACTGCGTCTATCTCGATATCAGCGGTATGACCGACTTCGACGGTCGGTTCCCGACGGTGAGTGCGGGCATCGCGGCGGCCGGTGTCGAGATCGACGGCGGTCTGATCCCCGTCATCCCGGGCGCGCACTACCTGTGCGGCGGCGTCGTCACCGACGATCGCGGCCGCACCTCGTTGCCGGGTCTCCTCGCGGCGGGCGAAACCGCACGCACCGGTCTGCACGGCGCCAACCGGCTGGCGTCGAACAGCCTGCTCGAGGGACTGGTGATGGGGGCGCGCGCCGCCGACGAGGCCGTCGACAGGCGCGAAACAGCAGTTGCGCGCGCGGTGGGCGACGATCGGCAACCCGCCGCCATGCGGGTCATGCCGCGCACGGATCTTCAGAACCGGATGAGCAGGTTCGCCGCGTTGAGCCGTACCCGCGACGGATTGAGTGAGCAATTGGCCGCCTTCCGCGACGCTCCTCTCGTGGAGCCCGCCGGGCGCGCGGAGTACGAGGACGCGGCGCTGACGCTGGTCGCCGCGGCCGTGTGCGCGGCAGCCGTCGAGCGCACCGAATCACGCGGGGCCCATGCCCGCGTGGATTACCCCGGCACCGACCCCGGGCAGGCGCGGTCGAATGTCTTCGCGATGGGGGAAACCGCTGACGACTTGGATCTCGTCACAGTCGAAAGAATCGCGCGACAGGGTCTCGCTCTGTAACAGGTTCGCGACTACCCTCGGACGGAGTTCCCCGGATCACACGCCGGGTTGAAAGGTGAATTCTCTATGACGGGTGCGTGCTGGTCGACTGCTGTCTGCACGGAGGCGGAGCGTCGGGCGTTGGGCCTGGCGTCCGACGGCGAGTGGCTGCTCACCTGCCGTCTCTCCGACGGCCATCCCGGCGACCACGCGACAGACGCCAGCGCCCGTGCCCGGTCTGATCGCCGCACCTGGTTGACGTGGGACGACAGCCCCGCGCCGTTGCACCGGCTCATCGACGCCGACCCGTGCCCGGTGCGCAGCCGCACCGGTACGCCCTGCCTGTTGTTCGGCGGGCACGGTGGACTGCACTACTACGGGGCGCCGGCATCGCCGGGGTCGCCCCCCGCGCCGAGCGCCATCGAATCCGCCGACGTGCGCATGCCCACCGGCCCGTCCGACCTCAATCGCCACCGGCCCGTGTCCTCGACCGCCAGCGCCCCGACGGCGGCCGGGTCGCGTCCGCGGATGCCGCATGAGCCGATCGACGTCGAGACCACCGGCGGCCCGCCGACGAATCCGAATCCGGCCGCGCGCACCGGAGAGCCTCGCGGTCCCGCCCGGCCCGTCAACTCCACGCCCATCCCCAACTCGGTCCCGGCCCCCGACTCAGTCCCGGTCTCGAAGGCGGCTCCGGCGTCGGCGCCGACCGCCGAGCGGGAACCCGACGCGGTCGCCGCGGCGCTCGCCGAGCTGGCCACCGCCATCGAGAATCTCGCCGAGGCGCTTCGAGGCGGACTTCCCCGACGCTGATCAGATACCATAGGGGGGTATATCGCCAGCGAGCGATGGGAGAAGCCATGACAGACCAGTCCACCGAAACCGGAGCCGCCGCCGAGTCCGACAGCTGCCACTGCGACGACGCGCACCACCAGCACGGCTACATCGCGGCCAAAGACGACTACCTCAAGCGTTTGCGCCGCATCGAGGGGCAGGCACGCGGGCTTCAGCGCATGGTCGAGGAAGACGCGTACTGCATCGACATCCTGACCCAGGTGTCGGCGATGACCAAAGCGCTGCAATCGGTCAGTCTCGGCCTGCTCAACGATCACATGAGCCACTGCGTCCTCGACGCCGCAGCCAAGGGCGGCGACGAGGGCCAGGCCAAGATCGACGAGGCGATGGCGGCGATCTCCAGGTTCGTGACGTAGGGCTCGACGAGGAGGCCGAAGGCGGCCCTGCGGGGTATCAGCGCCGCCAATGGGGATCGTGGACGTAGTTTTGCGGTGTGGCGGCCGGGGGTGCGCCGACCGGTTCGTTGCCGATGGTCGGACCGGTACCCGGCGCGGCGCAGTGAGCGGGCGCGTCCTGTCGGTTGGTCACCAACTCCCGGCGGACGTACCGGATGAGGGCTACCGCGGCGACGATGACGAACAGCGCATGCCCCACAATCACGGCGAGCGCCACCCAGTTCGGGCCCTCGTGACCGATTGCCTGCTCGTAGGTGAAGTCGGTGACACCGGCGCGGGTGTTGTAGCGACACCGTTCCCCCGGCCGCATCTGGCGCCATTCGCAGAACACCTTGTCGGTCTGGAACACCTGCCACACTTTGACCCCTGCAGCGAACAAGATGGCCGCCATGACAGCCAGAATGGCGCCCGTCGCGTAGTTGGCTTGCCTATGTCGCGAGAGTCGATCGCGCACTACCTGAGCTCCCTGCGGGCTCGGACCGGCCTACATACCAGAACTGTAACGTGTTCTAACTTGTGCAGTACTCTGTCCGCATGACTATCGCTGAGGCCAAGGGCACTGCGCTGCCCGACGTCATCGACGTCTCGTCCGTCACCGAATTCACCGACGAGGTCGACGTGCTGATCGTCGGTTTCGGCATCGGCGGCGGGTGCGCGGCGGTCGAGGCCGCCCGCGCCGGATCGAAGGTGTTGGTGCTCGAACGCGGAGCCGATGCCGGTGGCACGACGCGAATGGCCGGCGGACACTTCTATCTCGGCGGCGGCACGGGCGTCCAGCAGGCGACGGGCCACGACGACAGTGCCGAGGAGATGGAGAAGTACCTGACGGCGGTGTCCCCGGATCCGGAGCCGGAGAAGATCCACGCCTACTGCGTCGACAGCGTCGAGCACTTCGACTGGCTGGAGGACCTCGGGCTGAAGTTCGAACGATCCTACTTCCCGGGGAAGGCGGTCATCCAGCCCAACACCGAGGGGCTGATGTTCACCGGCAACGAGAAGGTGTGGCCGTTCAAGAACATCGCCAAGCCGGCGCCTCGCGGCCACAAGGTTCCCAAGCCGGGCGACACGGGCGGCGCGTCGATGGTCATCGACCTCCTGCAGGCCGAACTCGACCGCCTCGGCGTCGAGGTGCGCTACGAGACCGGTGCGCGCAACCTCGTCGTCGACGAGGGCCCCGAGGGCCGCACGGTCGTCGGCGTGCGATGGAAGACCACCGAAGGCGAAGGCTACATCCGCGCCGGCTCCGTGGTCATCGCCGCCGGCGGTTTCGTCATGAACCCCGAGATGGTCGCCGAACACGTGCCGCAGATGGCCGAGAAGCCCTTCGTCCTCGGCAGCACCTACGACGACGGGCTGGGTATCCGGATGGGCGCCTCGGTGGGCGCCGCGCTCAAGCACATGGACTCCGCATTCGTCACGGCACCGGTCTACCCGCCGTCGATCCTGCTGACCGGAATCATCGTCAACAAGGAAGGTAAGCGCTTCGTCACCGAGGACAGCTACCACTCGCGGACGTCGCAGTTCGTCATGGAGCAGCCGGATTCGGTGGCGTATCTGATCGTCGACGAGGCGCACATGAAGCATCCCGAGGTGCCCCTGGTGCCCTTCATCGACGGATGGGAAACCGTCGAGGAGATGGAGTCGGACCTCGGGTTGCCGACGGGCAGCCTCGTCGCCACGCTGAACCGCTACAACGAATACGCGGCGAAGGGGGAGGATCCCGACTTCCACAAGGGCGAGGAATTCCTCGCCCCCCAGGACCAGGGGCCGTGGGCCGCTTTCGACATGAGTCTCGGCAAGGCGATGTACGCCGGGTTCACCATCGGCGGCATGGCGACCAGCGTCGACGGCGAGGTCGTCGACGGCGACGGGAAGCCGATCGCGGGTCTCTACGCGGCCGGCGCCTGCGCCGCGAACCTCGCGCAGGACGGCAAGGGGTACGCGAGTGGCACGCAACTCGGCGAGGGCTCGTACTTCGGTCGGCGGGCCGGACGGCACGCGGCCGCCGCGAACGGATAGGGCCTTCCTCCCGACTCGATTCGCACTTCCCGCAGGAATCTCGTCGGGAACTGTCGATCGGTGCGGGAAGAACGCGCCACGCGGCCCGGATGCGTAGTTACACTCCGCGTGTGAGCAGTCGGATCGCGGGTTCGCTGGCAGCTGTGCTGGCCGTAACCGTCCTCGTCGCCGGTCCGACTGCCGCGCGGCCGGCGTTCCTTCCCGACACCGACGGTGCCACGGTGCTGCTCCTTCCCGGAACCGGCGATCGCGACGGTGCCGACCAGATCGGGCGGACGGTCGACGTCGGCTGGTTCGGCGACGCCTCGGTCGAGAACGGCCGCGTCGTCGTCATCGACTACCCGGCGGCGTTCGGCGCTCGGATCTTCGGCGTCCTCATCCCGATCGTCGAAACGGGTACCTACAACGAGTCGGCGACGATCGGGACCGCGAACCTGGTCGCCGCGGCGAACGAACACCAGGGGCCCGTCGTGCTCAACGGCTTCTCCCAGAGCGCCACCCCGGTGATGAGTGCGGCCTATCTCCTGCACCAATCGGGCACCAAGCCCGACAGTGATATCCAGGTCATCATCGGTTCCGACCCGCGCTTCCCGAAGACGGGAGCCGAGGTCGTTCTGCCGAGCATCATCCCCGGGCTCTACACCAACGGTGAGCGCGATCCGGCCGGGACCGGTGGCATCGCGGTCACCTCTATCTGCGTCATAGGCGATCAGACGTGCGGCATGGCCAATCCGCTGGCCGACCCGGTGGGCTTCCTCGTCTACTTCGTCCCCGGCTTCTACATCCACGGCAACATGTATCAGCACGCCGGTGAATGGGAGGTCGTCAGCGAGAAGAAGAGCGCCGACGGCAACACCACCTTCGTCGTCCTCGACGGCGGCAATCCCTGGGGGATGGTGCTGCGCGAGTTCGGCGTGCCCGTCCCGAAGGAGTTCGACGAGGCGATGAACTTCCTGGTTCCCAGACAGATGCCGGGCGAGGCCAGCACCGTGTTCGGTCACGAGGTCCCGACGCCGCGCCAGCTGCAGGCGGCGTTCTACCGCAGTGTGGGCTTGACGATGCCGGTCACCGACCCCGACGTGACTAAGCAGCCGGGCCCCGCTGAGTGGGCACCTCACCCGCGCCGAGTGGGCACCTCACCCGCGCCGAGTGGGCACCTCAACCCCGCCGAGTGGGCACCCCAAACCCGCCGAGTGGGCACTTCACCCGCGCCGAGTGGGCGCCCCAAACCCGCCGAGTGGGCACCTCGGTACGGTCGGGCGGGCACCCCGCCGTCCTCCTGGGGCCGCCCCCGCGTCCCGTGGGCGAGCGCGGGCACCGAGAGTGCACCCGGCACAGGTGCGCCGTCGCCGAACGGCGGCCGGACCGGGTACTCGCGGTGGCAGCCCCCGCGGGCATGGAGCCCCGGCCCGCCGGCCGTCTCGTCGCCGTCGCACGGCGCGCCGGATAGCAGCACCTCGTCGGCCGCGCACTGATCTCATCAAGAGTGTGAGGTACCCGACTGCGTGCTAGAGCAAGCAGGCATGCGTGTTATGTTCATCCTCAGTTTGTGACCCACGTGGCAGTCGTCAGGCTCCACGCAGCGTGTCGCCTGGCTTTGATCACCGGCTTGCGGTAAAGCGCGATCCGGTGTTCTCGTGCATGCCGAGCAAGGTGTGCGCACGCCCGTGGCGACGCCAATGACAACGAAGTCAGCAAAGGAAGCAACATGAGTGTCGGAGTCGTGCGCGAGGCGGCCGGAAAGGCAGTGACATGCTGATCGGTGTCCCCCGGGAATCGAAGGCGGGCGAGACCCTCGTCGCCGCCACCGCCAAGACGGTGGCGCAGCTGCAGCAACTCGGTTACGAAGTCATCATTGAATCCGGTGCGGGTGAACGCGCCGAGCAGGCTGACCAAGCGTTCATCGACGCGGGTGCGCGCGTCGGCTCCGCCGACGAGGTGTGGGCGGCCGACGTCGTCGTCAAGGTCAACGCGCCGACCGACGACGAGATCGCCCGCATGCGACGCGGAGCCGTGCTCATCTCGATGATGGCGCCCGCGCGCAGCCCGGAGCTGCTGGAGAAACTGCAGCAGGCTGGTGTCACCGCGCTCGCGATGGACGCGGTGCCGCGCATCTCACGCGCGCAGTCGATGGACGTGCTGTCCTCGATGGCCAACGTCGCCGGCTACCGCGCGGTGGTCGAGGCCGCCCACGAGTTCGGCCGGATGTTCACCGGTCAGGTGACCGCGGCCGGCAAGATCCCGCCGGCCCGCGTCTTCGTCGTCGGTGCGGGTGTCGCAGGCCTCGCGGCCATCGGCGCAGCGTCGGCGATGGGCGCCGTGGTCCGTGCGTTCGACGTGCGTCCCGAGGTGGCCGAGCAGGTCGAGTCGATGGGCGCCGAGTTCGTCAACGTCGACTTCGAGGCGGAGAAGTCCGAGGACGGCTACGCCAAGGAGATGACGGCCGAGCAGGAGGCCGCCACCGCGTCGATGTACGACGAGGAGGCCCGCGCCGCCGACATCGTCATCACCACCGCGCTGATCCCCGGTCGTCCCGCGCCGAAGCTCATCACCGCTGAGACGGTGGCCGGAATGCACAACGGGTCGGTGATCGTCGACATGGCCGCGGCGAACGGCGGCAACGCCGCTGGCACCGTGGCCGACGAGAAGGTCGTGACCGACAACGGCGTCACGATTCTCGGTTACACCGACCTGGCCGGCCGGCTCGCGGCGCAGACCTCGCAGTTGTACGGCACGAACATCGTCAACCTGCTCAAACTCCTCACCCCGGAGAAGGACGGCGAACTCACCCTCGACATGGACGACGTGGTGCAGCGCGGCATCACCGTCGCCCGCGACGGCGAGGGCATGTGGCCGCCGCCTCCGGTCCAGGTGTCCGCGGCTCCCCAGGCCGCGGCTGCTGAGCCCGCCCCGGTCGCCGAGCCCAAGGTGCCGATGTCCCCGGCGAAGAAGGTCGGGATCGCTCTCGTCGGCATCATTCTGTTCGGCGTGCTGATCGCGTTCGCGCCGCCTCCGCTCCCGCAGCACTTCACGGTGCTGATGCTGGCCATCGTGATCGGCTACTACGTCATCGGAAACGTCGCCCACGCGCTGCACACGCCGCTGATGTCGGTCACCAACGCCATCTCCGGCGTCGTGATCGTCGGCGCGCTGCTGCAGGTCGCCACTGACAACCTGACGATCCGGGTGCTGGCGACGATCGCGATTCTGGTCGCCGCTATCAACGTTTTCGGTGGCTTCTCGGTCACCCGTCGCATGCTGTCGATGTTCAGCAAGGGGGCCTGATCGTGACTATTAACGCTATCGCCACGGCGGCGTACATCGTCGCGTCGCTGCTCTTCGTCCTCTCCCTCGCCGGGCTGTCCAAGCATGAGACCTCCCGGAGTGGCCTGACCTACGGCATCGTCGGTATGGCGCTCGCGCTGGGGGCGACCATCGCGCTGTCGATTGACGATATGTCCGTGCTGACCGACAAGTGGATTCCGATCGGCCTGCTGGTCGGCGCGATCGCCATCGGTGCCCTGATCGGTCTGTGGCGCGCACGGATCGTCGAGATGACCGGCATGCCCGAACTGATCGCGCTGCTGCACTCGTTCGTCGGTATCGCTGCCGTGCTCATCGGCTGGAACGGCGCGATCGCCGGCTTCCACGGCGACGGCATCGATCCGGGCAATGTGCGGACGCTGACCAATGTCCACGAGGCGGAGATCGCGATCGGCATCTTCATCGGTGCCGTGACCTTCACCGGTTCGATCGTGGCCAATCTGAAGCTGTCCGCGCGGATGAAGTCGGCGCCGCTGATGCTGCCGGGCAAGAACTTCATCAACATCGGCGCCCTGATCGCCTTCGCGGTCCTGACTGTGCTCTACGTGACGACCGACGGCCATACCGGAACCAAGCCGTGGATCCTGCTCGCCGCGATCACCGTTCTGGCGCTGCTGCTCGGCTGGCACCTGGTCGCCTCGATCGGCGGCGGCGACATGCCCGTCGTCGTGTCGATGCTGAACTCGTATTCGGGCTGGGCCGCCGCGGCATCGGGCTTCCTGCTCGGTAACGACCTCCTGATCGTGACGGGCGCGCTCGTCGGCTCCTCGGGTGCCTACCTGAGCTACATCATGTGCAAGGCGATGAACCGCTCGTTCATCTCGGTCATCGCCGGTGGTTTCGGCATCGAGGCGGGTCCGGCCGACGACACCGACTACGGCGAGCACCGCGAGATCCAGGCGGACGCCGTCGCCGAGTTGCTGTCCGACGCGAAGTCGGTCGTCATCACGCCCGGCTACGGCATGGCCGTGGCGCAGGCGCAGTACCCGGTCGCCGACCTCACCGCCAAGCTGCGCGCGAAGGGTGTCGACGTCCGCTTCGGCATCCACCCGGTCGCCGGTCGTCTGCCCGGTCACATGAATGTGCTGCTCGCCGAGGCGAAGCTGCCTTACGACATCGTGATGGAGATGGACGAGATCAACGACGACTTCGGCGACACCGACGTCGTGTTGGTGATCGGCGCCAACGACACGGTCAATCCGGCGGCTGCCGAGGATCCGGGCTCCCCGATCGCCGGCATGCCCGTCCTCGAAGTGTGGAATGCCAAGGACGTCGTCGTGTTCAAGCGGTCGATGGCCGCCGGGTACGCGGGTGTGCAAAATCCGTTGTTCTTCCGGGACAACACGCAGATGCTCTTCGGTGACGCCAAGGACCGCGTCGAGGACATCATCGCCGCGCTCTGACGCGAACCATCACCAATTCGCCGATCCCACTTCGATCGAAGTGGGATCGGCGAATTTGTGCTTGCCGGATGTTGCCGATCTGATATCGGACTGAACCGGACGCGTAGCAAACCGTGGCTACTGTTACGCAAGTGACTAGTGAGACTAGTATGAAGAAGCGTGTCGTAGCGGGTGTAGTGGCCGTCGCCGTGGCCGGACTTGGCGGCCTCGGGTTGGGAACCTTGCCCAACGGATCGCCGACGGTCGTGCGGACCGCCGACGCGATCGATCCGGCCGGACTGTACAACAGCGCGCAGAAGAAGTTCGCCGCGCGCGACGTGACCGGGGGTCTGGCCGACCTCAAGTCCATGCTGGCCATGACGACCAACGATCCCGACGCGCTCACGTTGCAGGCGGTGTGGGCCGACCAGGAGTCCGACGCTGCCACGCGCGACGCTGCGCTGCAGAAGCTCACCACCGTGCGTCCGAGCGCGGCCGGCGCGGCCCGCAGCCTCGTCGAAGGAGTGGCCAGCGCGGCGGCGATCATTCCGTCGACCTCGCCGGTGAGCGCGCCGACCGGTTCGGCGATCGTGATCCTGGGCTACGGCTTGCGCCCCAACGGCTCGATGGCACCGGAACTCGTGAAGCGACTCGAAGCCGGGCTAGCCCAGGCGCAGTCGTCGCCGCAGACCCCGATCTTCGTCACCGGCGGCGTCCCGAAGAAGGGGATCACCGAGGCGGCGGCCATGAAGAAGTGGCTGGTGGGCCGAGGGATCGCCGAGTCGCGCATCACCACCGAGGACAAGTCGACGTCGACCGTCTCCAACGCGCAGAACACCACCGACCTGCTCCGGATGCGTGGAATCTCGCAGATCGTGCTGATCACCTCCCCCAACCACATCCGACGCGGCGCCGCCAACTTCGCCGGCACGGGCACCAAGGTCGTCGGCACGGTGACCACGCCGACCGAGCTGAGCAGGTACAGCAAGCCGCTGACTGGAAAGAGCGTCGCCGGCATCCGCTATGAGGCGACGCGGTCGGCCAAGATCCCGGTCACGAAGGGACCGGCGGACATGCTCCCCGACACCGGTCCGGGCATCATCGGCGACCTTGCCGACAAGCTCATCAAGGAGCTGATGCAGGGCGGGTCGTCGGGCCAGAAGTAGATCGGTCCGGGCGCGGCACGCGGAGGTGCCCACTCGGCGTTGAACGGTGGTCGAGTGCCCGACGAGGCGCTAGCCGAGTCGGGTGTATCGAGACCATCGCAAGCCGGTCTTCTCCGCCCGCCCAAAGCTGCCCAGTCGGCACAGGTGAGGTGCCCACTCGGCGTGGGTCAGGTGCCCAGTCGGCGCAGGTGAGGTGCCCACTCGGCGGATTTGTGCGCGCTACGGAATGGCCCGGAAATGCGTGATGACTCGCCCGTCGTCGTCGATTAGGTGGAAGGCGACGCCGGCGGGCTGGTCGCGATTGACCACCGAGCTGCCCTCGAAGGGCAGATTGAGCGTCGACGAGACACCGGGCGCCAGGCACAGCGGGCGGCCGTGGAAGGTCGTCACCGCCGCGGAGTGGGCGTGGCCGCAGACCAGGGCGACGATGTTGGGGTGGGCGTCGACGACGGCGCCCAGCCGCTCCGGACTGCTCTGCATGATCGAGTCCATCATCGGCATGCCGAGGGTGACGGGCGGGTGGTGGAACGCCACGACGACGCGGTCGCCTGCGCCGGCGAGCTGCTCGTCGAGCCAGCCGATCGTCTCGTCGTCGAGGAACCCCCGACGCTCGCCGGGCAGGGAGCTGTCGACGGACAGCAGCGTCACGTCGCCGACCGTCAGCGCCTCGTTCACCGGCGCCGTCGGCTCGGCGTCGGGCCGGAACGCTGCGTTGAACGACGGTCGCGCGTCGTGATTGCCGATGGTCACCAACATCGGCAGAGGACTGGTGATGAGCTTGCGCGCCTCGAGCATCTCGTCGGCGCTGCCGTGATCGGTCAGGTCACCGGTCACCAGCAGCGCGTCGATGCCGTCGGCGCGCGAGTTCACGTACTCGAAGGCGGCCTCGATCCGGGCGCGGTTGTGGTGGGTCCCGTTGACGTGGAGATCGGACAGATGGGCGATGACGAACATCGGTTTGGCGTCGCCTCCCTACAGGTCGCCGGGCAGCTTGTCGCGTCGAATCCCCCGCCAGCTGGGGTGGCGGAGGTGCCCGGTCGAGGTCCAGTCTAGGAACTGCACTTCGCCGACGATTTTCGGCAACACCCAGGTCGCACTGGATGCGACCGGCGAATCGATCTCATCGAGAAACGGGCTGCGACTGATTGTTAGCGGTTTCAGTTCTGCCACAAGGGATTTCAGTGCCGCGTCGGTGAATCCGGTGCCCACGCGGCCCACGTAGCGCAAGCCGGTCTCCTCCGGAAGTCCGACGAGAAGGGAGCCGATCGTGTTGGCGCGGTTCCCCCGGCCGGGCCGCCATCCGCCGACGACGACCTCGATGTCGGACCAGTTCTTGTGCTTGAGCCACGACTTGACGCGGCGCCCCTGCTGATAGGTCGAGTCGCGCCGCTTGGCGACCACGCCTTCGTAGCCGCGATCCCGGCTGGCGGCCATCGCCGCCTTCCCCGGACCGGGCAGCAGCGGCGGGATCTCGACGTAGCGCGATCGGCGGAACAGGGGGCCGAGTTCTTCGAGCAACGAGCGGCGCGCCTCCCACGGCGTCGACAGCAATGACTTGCCGCCCAGCGCGAGGATGTCGAACAGGAAGAGCTTCAGCTGGTAGGGCTCGTCGGTGTTGCGGCGCGCCGAGAGCAGCGTGAAGTTGGTCCGCCCCGACGAGTCCAGGGCGACGACCTCCCCGTCGAGGACCACGTCGAGCAGCCCGAGGTCCTCGGCGATGGCCGCCAGTTCGGGGAAGTCCTCGGTCATGTCGATCCCCGAGCGCGACGTGAACCGCAGCTTCCCGCCGACGTAGCGGACGATCAGCCGGTACCCGTCCCATTTGCCCTCGAACGCCCACCGGTCGTCGAGATGCTCGATCGTCTCGTCGGTGGCGAGCATCGGCCGCGGGTCGCTCAAAGATCCCGGCAACAGCGGCCGTGGCTCGTCGGCCATGAGATGGACCAGCCAGTTCTTCTCGCCCGTGCGGATCAGTACGTAACGGCCCTGCACGCGTTCGCCGCGGAGCACGACGATGATCTCGTCGTCGCGCCACTTCTCGACCGTGAACGTGCCGGTGTCCCAGATCTCGACGTGTCCGCCGCCGTACTCCCCCTTGGGGATGTCGCCGGAGAACTCGGCGTACTCCAGCGGGTGATCCTCGGTCCGGATCGCCAGCCGGTTCTGCGTCGGGTCGTCCGGCAGGTTCTTCGGCACCGCCCAGCTGACCAGCACGCCGTCGCGCTCCAGCCGGAAGTCGTAGTGCAGCCGCCGCGCGTGATGTTCCTGGATGACGAAGATCGGGCCGTCGCGACGGGCGGGTTCCTGCTCGGGCTCGTCTCCGATGTCCTCGGTGTCGACGACCCCGGATTCGACGCCGGGTTCGGGAGTCCGGCCCGGCGTCCGCTTGCGCCGGTACTCGCCGAGGTTCACGACGGGTGCGGCCGGCGCGGGCTGGGACTGGTCGCGATGCGCATCGTCGGTCGGCTCGAAGGCGCTCGACCGAGATGAGGGCGGGCCTGGAGACCCGTCGAGGCCGACGAGGAGATCCCCGTCGGCTTCCACGCGTTCGAGGACCTCGTCGAAAGTCAACTGGCGCAGGTCGTCGTCGGCGAGTTCGGACCACGTGCGAGGGGCGGCGACCCATGGCCGTTCGCGCCCGCGCAGCGAGTACGGCGCCAGAGTGGTCTTCGATCCACTGTTCTGGCTCCAGTCGACGAAGACCCGCTCGTCGCGCACCGCCTTGGTCATCGACGCGGTGATGGAGTCCGGATGGGCCGACGACAGCGCTTCGGCCACTTCGCGGGCGACGGTCCGCGCGGAGTTCGGTGCCACCGGCGGATCGATCCGCGCGTACAGGTGGATACCCTTGCCGCCGCTGGTCACCGGCCAGCAGCTCAGGCCGACGTCGGCCAGCACGTCGCGGATCAGGAGGGCCACCTGAGCGCACTGGTGCAGCGGGACGCGCGGTCCGGGGTCGAGGTCGAAGATGATCCGGTTGGCGAGATCGTCGGAGACCCGCCACTGCGGCACGTGGAGTTCCAGGGCGGCCATCTGCGCCAGCCACACCAGATCGGCGCGGCCGGTGATAACCGGATAGACGATGGCGCGCTGGCTGTGGCCGACCGTGTGCCGGTCGAGCCAATCGGGGCTTCCCGCCGGGAGGTTCTTCTCGAAGAAGGGCGCGGCCCCGACTCCCGACGGCCAGCGTTTGCGGGTGACGATGCGGTCGCGCACGTGCGGCAGCATGACCTCGGCGATGCGCGTGTAGTAGTCGATGACCTCGAATTTGCGGGTACCCGTCGCCGGATACAGCACCTTGTCGAGGTTGGTCACGCTGATCGTGCGGCCGTCGACGTCCAACACCCCGCCACTGCTCACACCGTCACCTCCCTCGCTTCGCTTGAACCATTCTCGCAACACCGCGTAATCCCCGCCGACAATGGCACAATTGGGGTCATGCGCTCGATCTGGAACGGCGATCTGAGCTTTGGCCTGGTCAACGTGCCGGTCAAGGTGTATTCGGCGACGGAGAGCCACGATCGGAAGTCGCATCAGGTCGATGCGAAGGACGGTACGAGGGTTCGGTACAAGCGTGTGCGCGAGGGAACGGATACCGAGGTCGAGTTCTCGAACATCGCCAACGCGTACGAATCCGAGGAGGGCGAGACGGTCATCCTCACCAAGGAGGACCTTGCGACCTTGCCGGTGACGCGCAGCCCGGAGATCTCGATCCTGGAATTCGTGCCGGCCGAGCAGGTCGACCCGATCTACTTCGACAAGCCCTACTACCTCGAGCCGTCGTCGAAATCGCCGAAGGCCTACGTCTTGCTGACCAGGGCGCTGGAGAGCACCGACCGGCTGGCCATCGCCAATTTCACGCTGCGCAACCGCACGCGCCTGGCCGCGCTGCGCGTCGTCGACGGGGTGATGACCCTGCAGACGCTGTTGTGGCCCGACGAGGTGCGTAAACCCGACTTCGACTTCCTCGGTTCCGACGTCGAGATCCGCGACCAGGAGCTGGAGATGGCCAAGTCGCTGATCGAGACGATGGCCAACGACTTCGAACCCGACGAATATTCCGACACCTACACCGAGGAGCTGGGCAAGCTCATCGAATCGAAGGTGGGCGGGACGCCGGCGTTCACCGAGGATGACGCGCCGGCACCGGCGGACGACGGCGAGGTCGCGGATCTGCTCGCCGCGTTGCGCGCCTCGGTGAAAGACCGGGCCGGCCCCGCGAAGTCGTCGGCTGCGCAGGGCGCCAAACCGCCGGCGAAGAAGGCCGCCAAGAAGGCAGCTGCTAAGAAGGCGCCCGCGAAGAAGGCGGCAGCCAAGAAGGCCGCCAGCTAGGCGGGCGACCCCACGGGTATGACAATGTGGATTGTCACATTGGGCTACGATTCGCAGAGCACCGATCGAGGGAGAAACTCATGCCCGCTACGAAAACCGACGTCCTCGACGTCCTCATCGTCGGCGCCGGCCTGTCCGGCATCGACAGCGCCTACCGGCTGACCGAGCGCAACCCAGACCTCACCTACAAGATCGTCGAGCAGCGCGACCAGATCGGTGGCACCTGGGACCTGTTCCGGTACCCGGGCGTGCGCAGCGACTCCGACATCTTCACCCTCAGCTTTCCGTGGTACCCGTGGAAGGGCACCCGCACCGTCGCCCTCGGCCACGAGATCCGCGAGTACCTGCAGGACACGGCGGCGCACTTCGGCATCGACAAGCACATCGATTACGGCGTCAAGGTCGTATCCGCCGACTTCGACACCTCGACCGACCTGTGGACCGTGAAGACCGAGGTCGGCGGCAAGAAGCGCGAGTACGTCGCACGGTTCCTCTACGTCTGCGCCGGCTACTACCGCTACGACCGCGGCTACGAGCCCGACTTCCCCGGCATCGACAAGTTCAAGGGGCAGGTCGTGCACCCGCAGTTCTGGCCGGAGGATCTCGACTACCAGGGCAAGAAGGTGGTGGTGATCGGCTCGGGCGCGACCGCCGTGACGCTGATTCCGTCGATGGCCGACGACGTCGAGAAGATCACCATGTTGCAGCGTTCGCCCACCTACATGCTGTCGCTGCCGTGGGACGACCCGATGACCAAGGTCGCCCTCAAGGTGCTCCCGGGGAAGGCTGCCCATCACCTCATCCGGGTGCGCAACGCGCTGGGCACCTACGCCTTCTACCAGTACTGCCGACTGTTCCCGAAGCTGTCGCGCCGGACGCTGCGGCGCATGGCGAAGTTCCAGCTGCCGAAGAACTATCCCGTCGACGTGCACTTCAAGCCGAAGTACGAACCGTGGGACCAGCGCCTGTGCGTGATCCCGGCCGGTGACCTGTACACCGCGATCCGCAAGGGCAAGGCCGAGGTCGTCACCGATCAGATCGAGACGTTC
This sequence comes from Gordonia araii NBRC 100433, assembly GCF_000241265.1. Lineage (GTDB taxonomy): Bacteria > Actinomycetota > Actinomycetes > Mycobacteriales > Mycobacteriaceae > Gordonia > Gordonia araii. The sequence continues at coordinate 20,628 of NZ_BAEE01000068.1, read as the reverse complement.
ACCGAGAACGGGATCGACCTGAAGTCGGGCAAGCACCTCGACGCCGACATCGTGGTCACCGCGACCGGCCTGGAACTCGTCGCGATGGGCGGGGCGGCGCTCTCGGTCGACGGCGTCGAGCAGAAGCCGGGCGAAAAGTACGCCTACCGCGGCTACATGCTCAACGACGTGCCCAACCTCGCGTGGGCCGTCGGCTACACGAACGCCTCGTGGACGCTGCGCGTCGACCTCACCGCGCAGGCGGTGGCCAAGCTGATCGCGCACATGCGCGAACGCGGCTACACCCACGCGTACCCGAGCACCGGCGGCGCGATCCTCGAGGACGCCCCGCTGCTCGAGCTCGACTCGGGCTACGTCCAGCGCGCACAGGGCAACATCCCGAAGGCGGCTCGGACGCAGCCCTGGGTGGTCCGGCACAACCTGGTACTCGACGCCTACGACGCGCGGCGCTACGACATCACCGAATCGATGGTGTTCGGCACGGTGGAGAAGCCGGCGGCGGTCAGTGCCTGAGGTCGACGCCGCCGGGCAGATCCTGGCCCGGATCGATTCCGGCGACCTGAATTCGGCCGAGGCGCTCGACGAGTTGTGGGCACAGCTTCCGACCGTGCGGGTCGAGGAGATCCTCGGTTCGTGGCGCGGCGGTGAGCTGCCGACCGGGCATCCGATGGACGGTCAGTTGGAGCAGGTCGGCTGGTACGGCAAGAACTTCATCTCGCCGACCGATGTCCAGCCGTTGGTCTGCCGAGGCGCCGACGGCGAACTGTACTCCAACAAGGAACTCGGCAAGGGCGAGGCCAGTCTGTGGCATGTGGAGTTCCGCGGCGAGGTCACGGCGTCGATGGTCTACGACGGCCAGGCGGTCATCGACCACTTCAAACGCGTCGATGACCGCACACTGATGGGCATCATGAACGGCAAGTCGCCGCTGGTGCGGGACAAGCACTTCTACTTCTACCTCGTGCGGGACTGAACCACCCCCGGCGGGTTAACGACGTCCGGGCCGATCGCCGGGCGTTCTAGAGTCGCAGTAGGACGACCCGAGGGTGGTGGAGTACGGTGCTCGAATCGTGGAACAACGGAGCGGCGAAGGCCGCGCTCGTCGACTTCGTCGAGGGCTCGGCACAGTCGGTACCGGTCGACGAGCGGGTCGCGGTCTTCGACAACGACGGCACGCTGTGGTGCGAGAAGCCCGCGTACATCCAGCTCGACTACCTGGTCCGACGCGCGGCAGACCAGGTCGCCGCGGATCCGTCGCTCGCCACTGACCCCGCATATGCCGCAGCGCAGTCGGGCGATCTGGCGTGGTTCGGCAACGCGGTGGAGAAGCACTACAACGGTGACGACAGTGATCTGAAGACGATGGCGGCCGCGCTGCTGAAGGCCAATGCCGCGGCCACCACCGACGAGTTCGCCAGTCGGGTCGCCGCGTTCTTCGCAGACGGAACGCACCCGACCCTCGACCGGCCGTACCGGGCGTGCGGCTACGCGCCGATGATCGAACTGCTGCGCTACACCGAGGCCAACGGGTTCACCAACTACATCGTGTCCGGTGGCGGCCGCGACTTCATGCGCCCGGTCACCGGCGAGCTCTACGGGATACCGCCCGAGCGGGTCGTCGGGAGCAGCGTCGGCGTCACCTACGGCGACGGTGACATCGCGGTGACCGACAAGTTCGAGTTCATGGACGACGGGCCGGGCAAGCCGGTCGCCATCTGGAGCCACATCGGCCGGCGGCCGATCCTGGCCGTCGGCAACTCCAACGGCGATCTGCAGATGCTGGAATACGCCACGGCCGGATCCCGGCCGTCGTTGGGCGTGCTCGTCCGTCACGACGACCCCGACCGCGAATTCGACTACATTGCGGGCGCCGAGCAGGCGCTCGAGCAGGCCGCGCACCGCGGGTGGACGGTGGCGAGCATCCGCGACGACTGGCGCACCGTCTTCGCGGGCGAAGCGATGCCAGGTGCCCGGTGACACTAGGCTGATCCACGTGGATCAGGGATTCGGACGCGCACGCCAAGACGCCATCTATCGGGCCGGCATAGCCGACCACCGCCCCAAGATCCCCACCGATTTCGCCGAACTCGAGCGCCGCGCGCGCGACGCCATGTCGGAGAAGGCATGGGCCTACATCGCCGGGGGTGCCGGGGAGGGCGAGACGATGCGCGCCAACCGGCGCGCGCTCGACCGGTGGGCCATCGTGCCCCGGGTCTTGCGCGACACCTCGCAGCGATCGCTGAGTATCGAGCTGTTCGGCCAGACGCTGCCTGCTCCGCTGCTCGTGTCCCCGGTCGGGGCGGGCGGACTCGTCAAGCGCGACGCCGACGTCGAGATCGGCAAGGCCGCCGCGGCGCTGGGCCTGCCCTACATCCTGTCCAACCAGGGCAGCGCGGCGATGGAGGACGTCGCGGCGGCGATGGACGCGGTCACACTGGGTGCGCCCCGCTGGTTCCAGCTCTACTGGTCGGTCGACGACGATCTCGTCGACAGCTTCCTGCGGCGTGCCGAGGCGATGGGTGCCGCCGCGGTCGCGGTCACCCTCGACACCACCATGCTCGGGTGGCGTCCCCAGGATCTGAACCTGGGGTCGCTGCCGTTCGCGCGCGGCGAGGGCATCGCCCAGTACACCCGCGACGAGCGTTTCCGGGCGATCGTCGACGAGAAGGTGCGCAACCCCGACCCCGATGCGCAGCAGCCGAAACCGTCGGTCGGGGCGATCAAGACGCTGGTGTCGATCGCCCGCAACGCGCCGGGCAGCTGGTGGCGCAACCTGGTCGACAAGCACCCGCGCGCCGCGGTCGAGACCTTCCTGTCGATCTATTCGCGTCCGAGCCTGTCCTGGTCGGACATCGAGGGACTGCGGGAGCGGACGAGTTTGCCGATCGTGCTCAAGGGCGTGCTGCACCCCGACGATGCACGGCAGGCCGTCGACCTAGGCGTCGACGGAGTCCTCGTCTCCAACCACGGCGGACGCCAGATCGACGGATCGATCGGGTCCATCGACGCGCTCGTGGACGTCGTCGACGCGGTCGCGGGGCGTACGAAAGTCCTGGTCGATTCAGGGATCCGCACCGGCGCGGATGTGTTCAAGGCGCTGGCACTCGGCGCCGACGCCGCCTGTATCGGTCGGCCGCACATGTACGGCCTGGCCATCGACGGCGAGGCGGGAGTGCGCGACGTCCTGGCGAACATCGCGGCCGAACTTGACCTCACCGTCGGACTGTCCGGCCACACCGACGTGGCCGCGTTGGACCGCGGAGCGCTGAAGAAGGTCGACTAGACCAGCGGGCGGCCGGTCCGCTGCCGACGGCGGACGTCGGCCAGCAGCAGCCGGAACGGCAACTCCTGCAACGGTTTGGGCGTCAGCCGCGTCGCCGCCCGGAGCACCACGTTCTGCGCGGCGAAGAATCGCTGCTGCGCCGGGGTCGGGTGCAGCCGCATCATGTCGCGGAACTCCGGCGGCAGGTAGCCGAGGGTGAGGGCTTCGCCGAACCAGCCGAAGAGGAAGGCCGGCACTTTGCCGGTGAAGGTCAGCTTGACCAGTTTGGTGAGGTAGGCGCGCACCTCGGGGTCCATCTCGATTCCCGCGACGGTCTCGTCCCAGTACCGCTGGAAGTCCGCGCGGGTCGCCGGCCACATCTCGTAGGGCATTTGCAGTGTCGTGCCCATCGTCGCGGCTTGCCGGTAGGTCTTCTCCGAGAGGTCGGAGGGGCGGCCGTAGAGCCGCGCGATGTCTTCCCACCCGCGGTAGAGACAAGCCGCCACCCATAGCTGCAGCTTCGGGTCCATCGCGTTGTACTTGACCGGCGAATCGTGGGTGGAGTGGACCTGGCGGTGTGAGGAGTTCACCGCCTCGCGGTAGGCCTTGCGGTCCTCCGGCGTCCCGATGGCGGCGACGGCGAGATAGGTGAGGGTGGTGCGGGTCCGCTTGACCGGGTGCTTGAGGATGTTGCCGGACTCGACCTTGCTCTCCACGACGCCGCGGCCGACCGGCACGTTGGCGAGCTGCATGACCACGTTGGCGGGTCCGGCCAGCAGGGCGGCGATGTACAGGTTGATGTCGGGCGACGTCAGCGCATCCATCTCGTCGCGGGACATCCGCTTGGGGCGTTGGTCGGCGGGGACGTGCGTCATTGCAGTCATGGTCGCTCCTCGTTCTATGGCCGATTGTCCCACCTGCCGAACGGATTTGGTGTGACAACGTTCGTTATCACTTAATTCAACGCCGGTGCGAGGGCGTTGTCAACGGATGGCAGCTAGACCAGCGGTAAGCCGAGGCGACGGCGCAGTCGGACGTCGACGAGAAGCAACCGGAAGGGGAGCTGCTGGATCGCCTGCGGGGTGACTCGGCCGGTGGTGCGTCCGACCAACGTCATGGCCTCGAACAGTCTCTTCTGGGCGGGCGTCGGATGCAGCCGCATCATGTCGCGGAACTCGGCGGGCAGGTAGCCGATCGTCATGGCCTCGGAGAACCAGCCGAACAGCGCCTCGACGACCGGCCCGAGGTTGGCGACGCGTGCGAGCCGGGCGAGATAGTCGCGCACCTCGGGATCCATCTCGATCCGGGCGACCGTTTCATCCCAGTACTGCTGGAAGTCCGCGCGGGTTGCGGGCCACATCTCGTACGGCATCTGCAGCGTCGTACCCATGACCGCACCCTGCCGGTAGGCCTCTTCGGTGAGGTCCGACGGCCAACCGTTGAGTCGGACGGTGTCCTCCCACCCCTTGTACAGGCAGGCCGCGACCCATTTCTGCAGCTCGGGGTCCATCGCGTGGTAGGAGACCGGCGACTCGCTCGTCGACCGGACGTGACGGTGGACCGAGTTGACCGCGTCGCGGAAGGCCTTGCGGTCCTCGGGCGTGCCGATCGCGGCGACGGCCAGGTAGGTGGCGGTGGTGCGGGCGCGTTTTATCGGGTGCTTGAAGGCGCTGCCCGACTCGACCTTGCTCTCCACGACCCCGCGGCCGACGGGGGCGTTGGCGAGCTGCATGATGACGTTGGCGATGCCGGCGAAGATCCCTGGTGCGTACATCTTGAGGTTGGCGGCCTGCAGCGCGTCGCGTTCCTCCCGGCTCATCCGCGCGGGCGTCTCGATTGTCGTCGCGCTGGTCGATGCGGTCATGTGTTGCTCCCTTGCAACCCGGGCGTCGCCGACTGACAACGACCGTGCCCACTTCGCATTGAACGCCTGCCGCCCGTCGTTGTCCAGTACCGTGGGTCCCGGGTATGCCGATCCGACGGCGCGTGGGGCGCGTGGCCGGAACGCCGTTGCCCTCGTCGGCGTCGATGACACAATGGAAGGCATGCCTTCCCAGTCAATGACCGCGCTGCGTACGTACGCCGGCGAACACGGCGACGAACGCGTCGCCCGTCGTCGCCAACAGCTCTTGGACGCCGCGCTGGAAACCCTCGGGTCCAGCGACGGCGGTTCGATCAGCGTTCGCGGGGTGTGTCGGGAGGCGCGGCTGACGGCGCGCTACTTCTACGAGAGCTTCGCGTCGGCCGACGATCTGGTGGCGGCGACCTACGACCGGGTCATCGAAGAGATCATGGTGAACGCCAGCGAGGCGTTCTCCCGGCGGACCAATATTCGCGATCGGGTCCGCGAGGCCGTCGCCGCCATCGTCGCCGTGATCGACGGCGACCGTCGCAAGGGGCGGCTGCTGTTCTCGCCGACGCTGGTGTCGGCGACGCTGGCGACCCGCCGGCTGGCCGCCACCCAGAAGTTGGCCGCGATAACCGCCCAGTCCGCCGCCGGCGCGCACCACACGGCGTCGCCCGCCGACGTCGCGGCCGCCTACTACCGGGTCGGGGGGTTGGCCAACCTGCTGGCGGCGTGGCTCGACGACCGGGTCCAGATGAAGCGTGACGAGCTGATCGACGCCTGCACCGAGCTGCTTCTCGGTGGCTAATTCCGCACCCGCCGCCGACTCCGCGAGGGGTGCGTGGCGGGAGTACGCCCCCCGCTCCCTGCCTGCGCCGCTCGAAGCGGCGCTGGAGGCTTTCGCCGAACACGGCTACCACGGCACCTCGGTCCGGGAGATCGCCTCGCGGGCCAATCTGTCGGTCCCCGGCCTGTATCACCACTACCCGTCGAAGCAGTCCTTGCTGCAGGGGCTGATGGAGCTGACCATGCTCGACCTGCTGCAACGGTGCGAGAGCGCGGTCGCCGAGGCCGGGCCGGACGCGGTCGGGCAGTTCGACGCCATCGTCGAGGCGCTGCTGCGCTTTCACATGTTCCGCCAGAAGCAGGCCTTCATCGGTTCATCGGAGATCCGCAGCATCAACGACGACTACCGGGCCACCTATATCGGTTACCGCGACCGGCTGCAGCACATGGTCGACGACATCATCGTCGCCGGGATCGCCAGCGGGGACTTCGCCACGTCGTCCCCTGGCGGGGCCGGCCGCGCGATCGCGACGATGTGCATCGGCGTGTCCACCTGGTACCGGTCCGACGGCGAGATGACCCCCGACGAAATCGTCGCCGAGAACCTCCGGTTCGCGCGGGCCATCGTCGGGTACGCGGCCTAGCCGGCCAAAATCGTCCTCGTAGCGGCCCGTCGTGGTCATATCGTCCATCACGGCGGCCCTGGGCGACGTTTTTGTACGGGTCCGTGTCCGACCCGGGTGACACCATTCCGGAATGAGAATCGGTCCGGGTGAACGCAGCGAGGCATCGATCCTGCACGCCGACCTGGACTCCTTCTACGCGTCGGTCGAGCAGCGCGACGACCCGACCCTGCGAGGCCGGCCCGTGCTGGTCGGAGGGGGCGTCGTCCTCGCCGCGAGCTACGAGGCTAAGGCGCTCGGCGTCCGCACCCCCATGCCCGGTCGGGAGGCGCGGGTCCTGTGCCGGGGGCGGGCCGCGGTCGTGCGGCCCCGGTTCCCCGCCTACGTCGAGGCCAGTCGCGCGGTGTTCGAGGTCTTCCACGACACCACACCGGTCGTCGAGGGCATCTCGGTCGACGAGGCTTTTCTCGACGTCGGCGGGCTGCGCCGGATCGCCGGGACGCCCGAGCAGATCGCCGCCCGCCTGCGCGAGCGGGTCCGCGACGAAGTCGGCTTGCCCATCACCGTCGGGGCCGCGCGCAGCAAGTTCCTCGCCAAGGTGGCCAGCGCCGTGGGCAAACCCGACGGACTGCTCGTCGTGCCGCCGGGTGGCGAGCTCGATTTCCTCCACCCGTTGCCGGTGCGACGCCTGTGGGGTGTCGGCGCCAAGACCGAGGCGCGTCTGGCCGACGCCGGGATTGCGACGGTCGGGGACCTCGCCGCGCTCGGCGAGCAGCATCTCGGCCGGCTGCTGGGGCCGGGCGCCGGCAGGCATCTGTACGCGCTGTCCATGGCGCGGGACCCGCGCAGGGTGGAGACGGGACGCCGGCGGAAGTCGATCGGGGCCCAACGCGCACTGGGGCGCCGGATCAAGTCAGAAGACGACATCGAGGCGACGTTGATCGCCATCGTCGACGGGTTGGGTAAGCGGCTGCGCACGGCACGGCGGCTGTGTCGAACCATGGTGCTGCGACTACGTTTCGACGACTTCGAACGGGTGACGCGCTCCCGTTCGATCGGTGAGCCGACCGACTCGACGGCCGTGGTTCTGGCCGTCGCCCGCGGACTGTTCGAAGAGGCACTGCCCCTCATCCGCGAGCGCGGCTGCACCCTCGTCGGGCTGTCGCTCACGAACCTGTGCTCCTACGACGCGGTCCAGCTGGTCCTGCCCTTCGAGGAGGATCACGACGCCGAACTCGACGTGGCGATCGACGATCTGCGCACCCGATACGGCCGGGATGCCGTCACCCGCGGCCGGCTCGTCGGACGCCACCACGGCGACGACGCCCCGATGCTGCCGGACTGAGGGCTTCTCGTCCCGGGTGAAACCCGCACTCGGCCCGGTGACGCTGGCCTACAGTGGCCCCCATGACCGCAACCGAAACGTCCGACATCGTCGTCGTCGACGTGCCGACGCACTGGTACAACCTCGCCGCCGAGCTGTCCGAACCCATCCCGCCGCACTTGCACCCCGGCACGAAGGAGCCGGTCGGTCCCGACGATCTCGTCGCGCTCTTCCCGATGGGACTCATCGCGCAGGAGGTGGCGAGCGAGCCGTATGTCGAGATCCCCGAAGCAGTGCGGGAGATCTACAAGATGTGGCGGCCGTCGCCGTTGCTGCGCGCTCGCAAGTTCGAGGAGGCGCTGAACACCAAGGCGCGGATCTACGTCAAGTACGAAGGCGTCAGCCCGGTCGGCAGCCACAAGACGAATTCCGCTGTCGCGCAGGCCTATTACAACTACGTCGACGGAGTCACCAAGCTGACGACGGAGACCGGTGCCGGCCAGTGGGGAAGTGCGCTCGCCTTTGCCGGCGCCCAGTTCGGCATCGACGTCGAGGTGTGGCAGGTGCGGGCCTCCTACGACTCCAAGCCCTACCGCGGCTATCTGATGCGGACCTACGGGGCGACGGTGCACCCGAGCCCGTCGGACCTCACCGAGTCCGGCCGGGCCATGCTCGCCAAAGACCCGGATACAACGGGCAGCCTGGGGATGGCGGTCAGCGAAGCCGTCGAGGTCGCGGCCAATGACCCGGCGGCCCGTTACGCTCTGGGCAGCGTCCTCAATCACGTCGTGCTGCATCAGAGCGTCATCGGCCAGGAGGCCGTCGAGCAGCTGTACCGCGTGGAGCCCGACGGCGCCGACATCGTCTTCGGTTGCGCCGGTGGCGGATCGAACCTCGGCGGCTTGGCGTTCCCGTTCATCCGCGAGAAGATCCACGGCCGGTCCAGCCCGCGCATCGTCGCGGCCGAGCCTGCCGCGTGTCCGTCGATCACGCAGGGCGAGTACCGCTACGACCACGGCGACGTCGCCGGGCTGACGCCGCTGCTGAAGATGCACACCCTCGGGATGGACTTCGTCCCCGACCCGATCCACGCCGGCGGCCTTCGCTATCACGGGATGGCGCCGGCGTTGAGCCACACCGTCGAACTCGGCCTGGTCGAGGGCGTCGCGATCAGCCAGCACGACGCCTTCGCCGCCGGGGTGCAGTTCGCCCGCACCCAGGGGATCGTGCCTGCGCCGGAATCGACGCACGCGATCGCGGCCTGTGCCGCCCGCGTCGCCGACAGCGACAACGAGGAGGTCGTGGTCATCGGCCTGTCCGGACACGGCCAGCTCGACCTGCCCGCCTACGCGGAGTTCCTCGACGGCGGCTTCTAAAACTCTGCCGTGTTCAGAGTGGTGAGATCGGCGGCAGGCTGCGAGCGCCGAGGTGCTGCGTATTATATACAATTCACGGGAGATGATTGAGCTCAAGGACGGTGGCGCATGGCGCTGACCAAGGACGAAGAAGAGATGGTCGCGCTGGTGCGCGACTTCATCGACCAGCGGGTCGTCGGGAACGTGCGGGAATTCGACGAGCCCGATGTGTACCCGGAGGCATTCATCGAGGAGATGAAGGAGCTGGGATTCTTCGGCCTTCTCGCTCCCGCCGAATACGGCGGCGTCGACGTCAGCATGGCCTGCTTCGCCCGCGTGTGCGAGGAACTCGCCCGGGGCTGGATGAGCCTGGCGGGCGCGATCGGCGGCCACTCGGTGATCACCTATCTGATCAAGACCTTCGGCACCCAGGAGCAACGGGACAAGTACCTCGTGCCGATGGCGGAGGGAAAGATCCGCGCGACCATGGCGCTCACCGAGCCCGGTGGCGGCAGCGACCTGCAGGCGATGCGCACCAATGCGGCACCGTCCGGTGACGGCTACGTCATCAACGGGTCGAAGACGTGGATCTCGAACGCGGCGCACTCCGGTCTATTCGGACTGCTGTGCCTCACCGACCGCGCCGCCAAGCCGGCGCACAAGGGCATGAGCGTCCTTCTGGTCGAGCCGGGGGAGGGCTTCACCATCTCCAAGAAGCTCCCCAAGCTCGGCTATCGCGGCGTCGAGGCCTGCGAGCTGGTGTTCGACGGCATGAAGGTGTCCGCCGATGCCGTCCTGGGCGGGGAGCCGAATAAGGGCTGGGCGCACATGATGCGTGGGCTGGAGGTCGGCCGCATCCAGGTCGCGTCCCGCGCGCTCGGCGTCGGGCAGGCCGCGCTGGAAGCCGCCACCAGATACGCGCAGGAGCGCGAGTCCTTCGGCCAGCCGATCTGGAAGCACCAGTCCGTCGGCAACCTGCTCGCCAACATGGCGACCAAGCAGCAGGCCGCGCGGCTGCTCACCGTCGACGCCGCCGACAAGCTCGATCACGGCGTGCGCGCCGACATGGAAGCCGGCATGGCCAAGCTGTTCGCCTCCGAGACGGCCATGGAGATCGCGCTCGACGCGATCCGCGTGCACGGCGGTTACGGCTACTCCAAGGAATACGACGTCGAGCGCTACTTCCGCGACGCCCCGCTGATGATCGTCGGCGAGGGCACCAACGAGATCCAGCGCAACGTGATCGCGGCGCAGCTGATCGCCCGCAACAAGATCTGAGAGGACTGACAGATGACAGCCCAAGGATTGCGCCGCGCGGCCATCGTCGCCCCGCTGCGCACCCCGGTCGGCACGTTCGGCGGTGCGCTCAAGGACCTGCCCGTCGAAGACCTGGGGGCCACCGTGGTGCGGGCCGTGGTCGAACGTTCCGGCATCGACCCGGGACGCATCGACGACGTGGTGTTCGCCCAGTCGTACGCCAACTCGGAGGTGCCGTGCGTCGGCCGGTGGCTGGCGCTGCACGCCGGGCTGCCGATCGAGGTGCCCGGCATGCAACTCGACCGCCGCTGCGGCGGCGGGCTGCAGGCCATCGTGACCGCGGCGATGATGGTGCAGACCGGCGCTGCCGATGTTGTCTTGGCCGGTGGCGTCGAATCGATGAGCCGGATCGAGTATTACTCGACGACGCAGCGGTGGGGTGCGCGCAGCGGCAATTCGGTGCTCTACGACCGGCTCGACCGGGGCCGCGAGCGGTCCCAGCCGGAGGACCGGTTCGGCAAGATCTCCGGGATGATCGAGACCGCGGAGAACCTCGCCAGCGACTACGGCATCAACCGTGAGGCAGCCGACGCCTACGCCGCCCGCAGCCATCGGCGCGCGTCGGCGGCCTGGGATGCCGGAAAGTTCGACGCCGAGGTCGTGCCGGTTACCGTGCCGAAGCGCAAAGGCGATCCCGTCGTGTTCGCGCGCGACGAGGGCATCCGGCCCGACACCACCCCGGAGTCGCTCGCGACGCTGCGCACGATCATGCCCGACGGGACCGTCACGGCGGGCAACGCCAGCCAGCAGAACGACGCGGCGGCGGGGCTGCTCGTCGTCGCCGAAGACCGGTTGGAGTCCCTGGGCCTGCAGCCGATCGGCTTCCTCACCGGTTGGGCAGCTGCCGGTTGCGACCCGGCCCGGATGGGCATCGGACCGGTGCCCGCCGTCACCAAGCTCGCACAGCGCGCCGGCACGACCGTCGGCGGGCTGCTCGACGCCACCGACGTCGTCGAGCTGAACGAGGCATTCGCCGTCCAGGTGCTCGCCGTACTCAAGGGCTGGGGCTGGGACGACCAGGACCGGGTGAACGTCAACGGGTCGGGCATCTCGCTCGGACACCCGATCGGCGCGACCGGCGTCCGGATGGTCACGACGATGCTGCACGAACTGCAGCGTCGCGGGGGCGGCACCGGACTCGCGACCATGTGTGTTGGCGGCGGCCAGGGGCTGGCGGCCACGTTCGAGGGCATCTGACAGCACAGTTCGACCGGATCAACCAGGTCACTTCCGGTGCGGCACCGGCCCCAGCAGCCGGCAGATTCGGCATAATGGATAAAGCTTGCAGCCCAAGGGAAAGGTTGAGCGGGTGGTGGAGACCTATGGGGCCTTGCCCCGTCCTTCTGGTGCGCGACAGCAACTATCCGAGGACGTGGCGGCGTACGTCCGCGAGTTGATCATCTCCGGCAGCGTGCTCCCCGGCGAATTCCTGCGCACCGAGCCGATCGCCGCTGCGGTCGGTGTCAGCAACACGCCGGTTCGGGAAGGGCTGCTGATCCTCGCCGGTGAGGGTTTCGTCGAGCTGGTGCCGCGGCGCGGGTTCGTGGTGAGCGCGTTCAGTCCACAGGACGTGCGCGACCTGTTCTGGGCACAGGCGGCGTTCGCCGGAGAACTTGCCCAGCGGGCGGCCGAGAAGATTTCCGAGGCCGAGCTGGACCACCTGCGCGAAGTCCTGGATCTGCACCAGAAGGCGCTAGAACGTGGAGACCACGAGACGACCGTCCGTTGCGGCCACGACTTTCATCGCACGATCAATCTCGCCGCGGATTCGCGACGGTTGGCGATGATGCTCGGCGGCATCGTCAAGCAGCTGCCGAACCGCTTCTACAACGACATCGAAGGCCACAACGACGACACGATGGAGGCGCATCCGCGCATCATCGACGCGCTGGCATCGCGCAACGGTGAACTCGCCGCCGAACTCATGCGCGCGCACATCATGTCCGGCGCCGACGAACTCGTCTCACAGTTGTCCAAGCAGGGGCTCTGGGCAGAGAGTCCGTGATCACACCCGAGCCCGACGTGCCACCGATCGTGCCCAGAATCTCGCCGACCGTGCCCAGAATCTCGCCGACCGTGCCCAGAATCTCGCCGACCGTGCCCAGAATCTCGCCGACCGTGCCCACTTTTTCGGCGACCGTGCCCAGATTTCCGGCGATCGTGCCCAATCGCCACCGCGCCGGCTTGCGCCGGACTACGGAGCGCACGACCAGCACGATGAATCATCCGACAGGCGTTAGCGGCGGATTGGTACTCGCCAACCTCAGGAATCACACTAGATAACAAAGCGCTACTGGAGTGTTCAACTTTCTTGACTATCTCGCGATCTTGCGCTGGCAGGATTCATCCGGGATCGACTCACCCCCGACCAGGGGGAGGAGCCCGATCTACCGCTTGACGATCACGCTTGTCAACGACCGTATGCGAGATCGCACGTCAGAGTGAGAAGGCGATGGGCAGTGAACGTAGTCAGTGAGATGACCCAGCTGGCGGTCGCGCGCCCTTCCCCCGATGCAGCCCCCGATGTCATCTCGGAGTGGTACGCGGCGAAGGCCAGACTGCATGCCCATCTCGCCTCGGCCGGCGGTCCGGACAGTGCGCGCGAAGCGGCCCTCTCCTTGCAAGCGGAGCTCCGAGCAAAGCAGATCTTGAGTAGCTAATAGCCACCGTCGTGGCACGGTGGGCGCAAAGGCGGGCACGGTCGGCGAGATTCTGGGCACGGTCGGCGGAAATCTGGGCACGGTCGGCGCAAAAGTGGGCACGGTCGGCGAGATTCTGGGCACGGTGAGCCGCTGACACGCCGTCAGGGGGTGATGACGACGAGTGTCTCGGCGACGCACGCCGGCTTGGCGGCGCCGTCGGCGGACACGACGTACTTCACGGTCAGCACGGCACCCGCCGCACTCTCGCTCAGATCGGTGAAGGTCGCCGTCGCCGTCAGCGAGCTGTCCACCGGCACCGGCGACGGAAAGCGGACCTTGTTGGCGCCGTAGTTGATTCGCGCGCCCCCGAAATCGAGGTTGAACAGGTCGGCACCGAACAGTGGGATCAGCGACAGCGTGAGGAAGCCGTGCGCGATCGGGGTGCCGAACGGGCCGGCCTTGGCGCGCTCGGGATCGACGTGGATCCACTGGTGGTCGCCGGTCGCGTCGGCGAAGGCGTTGATCCGCTCCTGATCGATGACCAGCGGCGAGCTCGGGCCGATCTCCTCGCCGATCGCGGCGCGTGCTTCGTCGAGGGAGGTGAACGTACGGGACATGGTGGCTCCTAGCGGTTCAGGCGAGTTCCAGTTCGACAGTCGTGTGCGCCCCGGCGTCGCTGCCGCCGGGACCCAGTAGTTCGACGGTAGTTCCTGAAGGGGTCGGTGTGGCCACCAGTTGTGCCGATTGTCCGCAGAACAGAGGCGCGGAGTTCCGGTGCGCCAGCGCGGTGACCCGGCTGGTGCCGGCCAAGCGGTGGGTCTCGGCCAGCGCCAGTGTCATCAGCGGACCGTGTACGACGAGGCCCGGGTAACCCTCGACGCCGGTCGCGTAGGGCCAGTCGTAGTGGATGCGATGCGCGTTGGCCGTCGCCGCGGAGAACCGCATTAGGAGCGTCGGATCGGTGCGGAACTCCCACCGACCGTCCCCGGCGTGGACGATGGGCGGGCCGGCCGGCGTCATCGCCGCGGGTTCGGCGGGCGACGGCGATTGGTCGCCGGATGTACCGGCGGCCTCCCGGTAGATGATGTTCTGCTTCTCGATCACGGCGGGGGTTCCGTCGGGGGCGAGCAGGGTCGTCGACGTCACGACGATGACGAGTCGCCCACTGCGACCGTGCTTTTCAGTCACCGACTCGACGCTGGCCTCGCGGCGAATCTCGTCACCGACGCGCAGCTCCCCGTCGAAAGTTGCCGATCCGCCGGCGAACATGCGGCGCGGCAGCTCGACCGGCGGCAGGAAGGAGCCGCGGAACGGGTGGCCGTCGATGCTCAGTCGCGACGACGGCGCCCAGCGCGGCAGCGCCACCCAGTGCCAGAGCGTCGGCAGCGGATCGCCGGGGCCGGGGACGGGGAGACCGTCGTCGAAGAGTGCGGCGAGGGCGGCCACCGGTCCGGGGTCGAGGAGTTCGGTGGAGACGACGGTGTGCGGTTCCCAGTCGGAGAACCCGGCCATCACATGTACCTTCCGCCGGTAACCTCCAGGACCGTTCCGGTCATGTACGAGGAGAGGTCGGACGCCAGGAAGACGGCGACCTTGGCGATCTCGTCCGGCTCGCCGGCGCGGCCCATCGGGATCTCGGCCATCTTCGACTCCCACGCCTGCTCGGGCATCGCCTCGGTCATCGGCGTGCGGATCAGACCGGGCTGGATCGCGTTGATCCGAATGCCCTTGGCGGCGACCTCTTTCGCCGCGGCCTTGCTCAACGCGACGATGCCGGCCTTGGCCGCCGAGTAGTTGGTCTGGCCGAAGTTGCCGACCTTGCCCGAGATCGACGACATGTTCACGATGGCGCCGCTGCCCTGTTCCCGCATGATCTCCGCGGCCAGCTTGGTGCCCAGCCACGTGCCTTTGAGGTGCACGTTCATCACCTGGTCGAACTGTTCCTCGGTCATCTTCCGCATCGTGGCGTCGCGGGTGATGCCGGCGTTGTTGACCATCACGTCGAGGGTGCCGAAGCGGTCCACCGACGCTTTGAGCAGCTTGGCGATGTCGTCGGACGAGGTCACGTCGCAACCGACGCCGATGGCGACGTCGCCGCCGATCCCGGCCGCGGCGGCCGCCACGGCATCGTCGTTCATGTCGCCGAGGACGACGTTGGCGCCCTCGTCGACGAAGCGCTTGGCGATGGCCAGGCCGATGCCCTGGGCGCCGCCGGTGATGACGGCGGTCTTGCCGGCGAGAAGGTCAGACATGACAACTCCGTTTCTCTTGTCCGATGCTCGGTATCAGGCTTGGGCGTCGTGCTTGGCTTGCTTCACCAGGCCGCCGCCGATGATGAGGCGCTGGATTTCGCTGGTGCCCTCGTAGAGGCGGAGGAGGCGGACGTCGCGGTATATGCGTTCGACGGGCATCTCGCGCATGTAGCCGCTGCCGCCGTGGACTTGGACCGCCTTGTCGGCGACCTGCCCGACCATTTCGGTGCAGAAGAGTTTGGCGACCGACGGGGCGATGCGGCGGTCTTCGCCGCTCACCCATTTGGCGGCCGCGTCGCGGGCGAGGGCGCGGCCGGCCATGATGCCGGTTTGCATGTCGGCGAGGTGGGCTTGGACGAGTTGGAAGTCGCCGATGGGAACGCCGCCCTGGGTGGTGACGGCGACGTGGCGCAGCGACTCGTCGAGGGCGCGTTGGGCGGCACCGACGGCCATGCCGGAGATGTGCACCCGGCCGCGGGCCAGCGACACCATCGCCGCTCGGTAGCCGGTGTCGACGTCGCCGCCGACGACCGCAGAGTCGGGCACCCGGACACCGCTGAAGGAGACGTTCGACGTCCAGGCGCCCTGCTGGCCCATCTTCTCGTCGTGGGGGGCCACCGAGACGCCTTCGGTGGCGGCCGGGACGAGGAATACCGCGATGCCGGGGCCGTTCTCGTCGGCGGGGCGGGTGCGGGCGAAGGTGACGAAGAGGTTCGCCGTCGCGGCGTTGGTGATGAAGCACTTCTCGCCGTCGATCACCCACTCGTCGCCGTCCTTGACGGCCCGGGTGCGCAAACCCGCGGGGTTGGAGCCGGCGCCGGGTTCGGTGAGGGCGAAGGAGGCGACGACCTCGCCGGAGGCGATCTTCTCCAGCCACTGGGCCTTTTGTTCGTCGGTGCCGAAGTTCACCAGGACCTGTCCGGCGATGCCGTTGTTGGTGCCGAACATCGAGCGCACGGCCAGCGAGGTGTAGCCCAGTTCCATGGCCAGCTCGACGTCCTGGGCCAGGTCGAGGCCCAACCCGCCCCACTCCTGCGGGATCGCGTACCCGAACAAGCCCATGTCCTTGGCCTGTTGCCGCAGATCGTCGGGGATGGCGTCGTTGTCGGCGATCTCGCGTTCACGCGGAACCACCCGAGTGCGGACCCATTCACGCACGGAGTCGCGGATCTGGGCGAAGTCGTCGGCGTCCACTTCGGGACCCGCGATGGCCGGGCTGGCTTCTGGCATCGATGTCTCCTAGTCGGGTGGTTCGGCGGTCGTGGGTCTATAGCGCGTAGTTCTCCAACAGCCTGCGGCCGACAATCATCCGCTGGATGTCGGCGGTGCCCTCCCCGATCAACAGCATCGGAGCCTCCCGGTACAGCCGTTCGATCTCGTACTCCTTCGCGAAGCCGTAGCCGCCGTGAATGCGGAATGAGTCCTCGACGACGTCGCGACAGTTCTCCGATGCGAGGTACTTGGCCATCCCGGCCTCGAGGTCGTTGCGCTTACCGGCGTCTTTGAGGCGCGCGGCCCGGACGACCATCTGGTGAGCGGACTCGACCTTGGTGCCCATCTCGGCGAGCCGGAACAGCACGGCCTGGTGCTCGGCGATGGGTTTGCCGAAGGCCTCCCGCTGCTGTGCGTAGGCGACGCCGAGTTCGAAGGCGCGATGAGCGACACCGACGCCGCGGGCCGCGACGTTGACGCGCCCCACCTCGACACCGTCCATCATCTGATAGAAGCCGCGTCCGGGTTCCCCGCCGAGGATTTGGTCGGCGCCGATACGGAAGCCGTCGAAGAGGAGTTCGGTGGTATCGATCCCCTTGTAGCCCATCTTCTCGATCTTCCCCGGAATGGTCAGACCGGGAGCGACCTCGCCGAAGCCCGGCGATTTCTCGATCAGGAAGGTCGTGAGGTTCTGGTGGGAGCGCTCGTGGCCGAGCGGGGTGCGGACCAGGACCGCGACGAGGCTGGAGGTACCGCCGTTGGTCAGCCACATCTTTTGGCCGTTGATGACGTAGTCGTCGCCGTCGCGCGTCGCCGTGGTGGTGATGGCGGCGACATCGGAACCCAGGGCCGGCTCGGACATGGAGAAGGCGCCGGTCAGTTCTCCGGCGGCAAGGTGGGGCAGGTACTCGGCCTGCTGCGCCGGGGTACCGTGCTGCTGCAGCAGATAGGCGACGATGAAATGGGTGTTGACCACGCCGGACACGCTCATCCAGCCACGCGAGAGTTCCTCGACCACCAGCGCATACGTCAGCAGCGATTCACCGAGGCCGCCGAACTCCTCGGGAATGGTCAGCCCGAAGATGCCCAGTTGTTTGAGCTGCTCGACGATCGCGGTGGGGTATTCGTCGCGGTGCTCCAGTTCGGTCGCGACCGGGAGGATCTGCTCATCGACGAACGCGCGGATCGTGACCAGCATGTCGCGCTGGACATCGGTTAGGTCTGCGGTATCGCAGAGTCTGCCCATTGTTTGCCTCTCGGAGGTTCGTGCGCGGTGCGAGACGCTTGGTCGCTCGTACGCATAGTATATTTTACGAACATTGAGAAGTTGGCGCCGGGTTCTCGGAGGCGGTTGTGCGCGATGCAGTGATTTGTGAGCCGATTCGTACGCCGGTCGGTCGCTATGGCGGCATGTTGGCGACCGTGCCCACCGCGGATCTGGCGTCGACGGTGGTCAGGGCGCTGGTCGAGCGGACCGGCATCGCCAGTGGCGACATCGACGATTGCCTGTTCGGTCAGTGTTACCCGAACGGCGAGGCGCCGGCGATCGGGCGGGTCGCGGTCCTCGACGCCGGGCTCGATGTCTCCGTCCCGGGTTTGCAGCTCGACCGCCGGTGCGGATCCGGGCTGCAAGCCGTGATCGACGCGGCGATGCGCGTGCAGACCGGGATCTGCGACCTCGTTCTGGCGGGTGGCGCGGAGAGCATGAGCCAGGCCGAGCACTACGCGCTGGGACTGCGGTTCGGGCTGCGCGGTCTCGATACCCAACTGTCCGACCGCATCAACCGGGGGAGGGTGACCGCTGGCGGGAAGTTTCATCCGGTGGACGGCGGGATGCTGGAGACGGCGGAGAATCTGCGCGCCGAGTACTCGATCGCTCGCGAAGCGCAGGACCAATTGGCCTACAACTCGCATCGGAAAGCGGTCGCGGCCCAGGAGGACGGGCGGTTCGACGACGAGATCGTGCCGGTCGTCGTCACCACGAGAAAGGGCGAGGTCACACACGAGCGGGACGAGCATCCACGACCGGACATCTCGATGGACTCCCTTGCGGCGCTACGCCCGGTCCGCGCGAAGATCGACGCCGAGTCCACGGTCACGGCCGGTAATGCCAGCGGCCAGAACGACGGTGCCGCGGTCTGCATCGTGACGACCCGGGAGAAGGCAGAGGCGTTGGGGTTGCGGCCGCTGGCGCGACTGGTCACGTGGGCGGTGTCGGGTGTCGAGCCGTCCCGGATGGGCATCGGGCCGGTTCCCGCGACTAAGGCCGTGTTGGAACGCGCCGGAATCGGTCTCGGCGACCTCGATCTGATCGAACTCAACGAAGCGTTCGCCGCGCAGGTGCTGGCGTGTACCGCGGCGCTGGAGCTCGGCGCCGACGATTTCGACCGGGTGAACGTCAACGGTTCCGGTATCTCGTTGGGCCATCCGGTGGGCGCGACCGGTGTCCGAATCCTGTCCACGATGCTGCGCGAACTCGACCGGCGCGACGGTCGCTACGCGCTGGAAACGATGTGCATCGGCGGCGGGCAGGGTCTTGCGGCGATCTTTGAGCGAACGACGTGACAACCGTGGACGTGTATGGCGAGGGAGGTTGGTGGAGCTGGTGAGCAAACCACTCGCCGGGATCCTTGTCGTCTCCCTGGAACAGGCCATCTCGGCGCCGCTGGCGACTCGGCACCTCGCCGACCTGGGAGCCCGGGTCATCAAGGTGGAACAACCCGGGACCGGCGACTCCACTCGTCACTACGACAGCGTGGTGGACGGGATGAGCGCGCACTTCGTGTGGCTCAACTACGGCAAGGAGTCCGCCGCGCTGGACCTCAAGTCCGATGCCGATCTCGCGGTGTTGCGCGGCATCCTCGACAGGGCCGACGTCTTCGTCAGCAATCTGGCTCCCGGCGCCATCGACCGTCTCGGGCTGGGTCTCGACGAGCTGGCGGCCGCGCATCCGCGGCTCATCGTCGTCGATGTCTCCGGTTACGGGAAGGGTGGACCGCTCGACCACAAGCGGGCCTACGACATGTTGGTCCAGTCCGAGGGCGGATCTTGCACGATCACCGGTACACCGGGCCATCCCGCGAAGCCGGGCATCCCGATCGCCGATTGCGGCACGGCGATGTACGTCTACTCGACCGTCCTCGCTGCGTTGTACGAGCGGGAGAAAACCGGCCGCGGGGCCGTCGTCGAGATCTCGATGCTCGACGTCGTCGCCGAGTTCATGGGGCCGGTCCTCAACCAGTACATCCACGCCGGCGTCGACGCGGATCCGGTGGGGATGGGCTCGCCGATGATCGTCCCCTACGGCGCCTACCCGACGGCCGACGGTCAGACCGCCGTGCTCGGCACTACCAGCGATCGCGAATGGCAGCGGTTGTGCGCGATCATCGATCGCCCGGATCTCGCGGTTGACGAGCGCTATGCGCACAATGCCGATCGAGTCGAGCACCGCGGGGATCTCGACGCCGCGGTGGCGCAGTGGTGCGCTGGGCGCAGTCTCCAAGATATTCAGGCCGCCGCCGACGAAGCGGGGATCGGCAACGCGCGGCTCAACCGTGTCGGCGACCTCGTCGAGCATCCGCAGCTCCGGGCGCGTGACCGCTGGCGCGATGTCGGGACGCCCGGCGGTGCGGTGCCTGCGTTGAAGCCGCCCGCCGCGGCCCGGCACTGGGACACGGTTTCCGGTTCGGTTCCCGCGCTCGGCGCCGACACCGAGGCGATCCGCACCGAGTTCGGTTGACTTCAGCGTGACCGCCCGGTCTACAACCCGGACGGAGAGCCAAGCGTAGCCTCGCACCCAGAATCTATCTCGACGAAAGAGGCCGACCTTGTCGGAGAATGCGCGCCCGCTGGACGGGTTGCGGGTCGTGGAGTTCGCCAGCTTCGTCGCCGGCCCGTCGGCGGGGATGACGCTCGCCCAGCTGGGCGCCGACGTGATTCGCGTCGACCCGCTCGGCGGCAACTCCGACTACCGGCGCTGGCCGGTGGACACCGGTTCGGAGAACAGCCT